>NZ_JBXAJY010000001.1:0-1016021 GCF_058797755.1 Allobosea sp. GW823-FHT02B03
GTTAAACTCCTCAGCGCTGATGGTACTGTGTCTCAAGACCCGGGAGAGTAGGTCGTCGCCGGGCCTGTCAAGGATATCCCTCCAAACAATGATGAAATTGAAAAAACCGCCGCTTCAGATCCTTCTGGGATCCGAAGCGGCGGTTTTTTTGTTTTCTGTCTCGTCCCGGGCTCGCCGGCCGGATCAGGCTGCGACGGCCATCACCGTCTCGAAGGTGCGGGCCAGGTTGGACGCCCGATCGGTGAGTGCCGCCGACTCCTCCGAGTACTCGGTCTCGAGGCCGAAAAGCATGCCGATCATCGAGACGATCGACAGCAGAGCCCGGCCGGGCGCAGTCTCTCTGACCGCAGCAGCCACGCCCGAGCGCCCCGTACCCTGCAGCTCACCCTGACGGGCGGCAAGCGGGGCTGCCTCCCCGACCGGTAGCGAGGCGGTACGCGCCACCAGCCCATAATCCAGCACGCGCGCCATCTTGATAAGGTGGCGATACCAGGCCACCGTCTTCGTCACGAGGCCGCGCTCGACCTGACCTGCCTCGAGCGCACGATGAATCTCGCGCACGCCGACCGGTATGTCCACGCAGGCGGAGAAGCCGAGAACCTTTCTGGCCTTATCGAAATTGACGCTGTAGTCGCGCTTGTCGGCATCCCCGGGCGCGAACTGGACCTGCACCGGCGTCGGCACCGCCCTTCTCACCGCTTCGCTCAGTTCGATCATGCGGAAATTCGCCAGGCCGACATTGAAGACCTCGCCGCCGACAGCATCGGCGTTCGCTTCCAGCGCGCACATGAAGGCCCTGGCTGCGTCCTGGACATGCACGAGCGGCCGCCTTTGCCGCCCGCCGCCGGTCACCACGATCTGGCCGCGCTCGAAAGCGCTGAGGGCCATCACGTTGACGACGAGATCGAAGCGCATCCGCGGCGACAGGCCGAATACCGTCGCATTGCGCAGCGCCACGGTGGTGAACCCCGGCCGGTTCATCGCCCTGATGGCCTCCTCGGCCTTTGCCGCAGCCTGGGCATAGGCCGTCAGCGGGTTGAGCTCGCTGTCCTCGGCGAGGTCCGCATCTCCGCCTGCGCCATAGACCGAGCATGATCCCGAGAAGACGTAGCGCTCGACGCCGGCGCTCTGCGCGCTGCGTGCCAGATCGACCCTGCCCTTCTCGTTGATTTCCCAGGTCAGCTGGAGGTCGACCTCGGCTGCCGGGTCGTTCGACAGGCCCGAGAGATCGAGGACGCCCCAGCATCCTTCGAGCTCCCGCGCGCCGAGATCCCTGATGTCGATCGTCTTCAGATGGAGCGCCGGGTGGCCGGCATAGCGGCCAAGCGTGCCGACGCCGAAGAAGAAGCGATCCAGCGCCCTGATGCGATATCCCGCCTCAAGCAACCGGCCGACGAGGACGGAGCCGATGTAGCCACCGGCGCCGATCACCGCAACTGTCTTGCTCATAGCGCCGCCACTCCTCTCTCTTCGATTGCATGGGAACCCAGGGACGGGATGACCTCGTAGCGCAGCACGTTGAGGACGTAGTCCTGCTCCTCCTCGGTCAATGTCGGGAACAACGGCAGGCACAGCGTGCCTTCGCCCCAATCGAGCGAGACCGGGAAATCGTGCCGTTGGACCGCGGGGTCGTTTCGATACAGGCTGAGCTCGGTCACGCTGCGGTAGTTCACCGTCGCGCCGATGCCCTGGTCGTTGAGCGTGCGCATCACCCAGTCGCGCTGTCCGCCGGGCACATGGATCGGGAACAGATGGCGGGCCGAGATGACGCCCGGCTCTATCGTCGGGACGCCCAAAGGCGTTCCTGCGAGGCTGTCCTCGTAGCGCTGTGCCAGGGCCTCGCGCCGCGCCAGTCTCTCATCGACGGTATCGAACTGGGCTTCGAGCAGCACGGCCAGCAGGTCAGGCAGATTGGCCTTGGTACCGAGCCGGGCGACGTCCCAGTGCTGATACCGCCCGCCCGAGAAGCGCTGGGCTGCGGCGGCCGACATGCCGTGCAGCACCGTCTCCTTCAGATTGGCGGCGAGTTCCCCGTCGTTCGTGACCACGGCGCCGCCCTCGCCGCAAGTGACGTTCTTCGTCGCATAGAAGGAGAAGATCGCGGCATCACTGTCCTGGCCCGGCCGGCGCCCGTTGCGCGTGCCTTCGAAGCAGTGCGCGGCGTCCTCGATGATCCTGATCTCCGGCCGCAAGGCTTGGCGCAGGGCGGGGATGTCGACCATCTGGCCATAGAGGTGCACCGGGATCACCGCCCTGGTCCGCGGCGTGACTGCGGCCTTGACCAAGGCGATGTCGATCAGGAGCGTCGAGGGCTCGACGTCCACGAACACCGGCCTTGCTCCGACCTGCTTCACGACATTCGCCGTCGCCACGAAGGTCATCGCCGGCACGATCACCTCATCGCCCGGTCCGATTCCGAGGGCGAGGAGCACGGCCACTGCGCCCTGCGTCCAGCTGCTGGTCAGCTTTGCATGGGAAGTCCCGAAAATGGCGCAAAGCTGTTCCTCGACCCGGGAACAACGCTGTCCGCTCGTCAGAAATCCGCTTTCGATAACTTCAGCGACCAGTGTTGCGCTGCTCGCCGGCAATGAATGACGGTAAAACGGCACCCGCATGCCCGCCTCCCGGTCAGAAATTAAATTTTCAAGAACGATCAAGTATGGCGAACGTAATATCGCCCGCTCAGAATAAGTTCACGGAAACTTAGGGCAATCAACGAAATAGCTTTTACGAGTAACGGAAAATACGGATTAGCTACCCATAATGAATTGAAAGGAGAGGTAATCCGTTTTTGCCATGCCCTTCTCTAGTGCGTCCGGTGTTGCTGAGAATGGGCTGGCGGGTTTCCGGCTCCCGGCTCGCCGCAATAGAGATCGCGCAGGGAGGCGGCAATCGTCGTCCAGTCCCCGGTCGCCAGAGCGACACGATAGGCGTTCTCCGACAATGTGCGCCATTGCGCGGGCCCGATCTTTTCCGCGGCGTGCATTGCTTCCGCGACGGATTCGGCGCTGAGACCGGAGATGGCAAGCCCGGCACCGCCCGCCTCGACCTGGCCGAGCAGCCCGGTTCCTTCCGACAGGATGAGCGGCAGGCCCATGAGGCCGGCTTCCATCAGCGCCAGCGGCATATGGTCGAAACGCGACGGCGCCACATAGAAGTCCCACTCGCTTGCCGCCGCGACCTTGTCCTGCCCGAAGCGCGGCCCTTCGATCGTGCACATGTCGGCGACGCCGAGCGCAGCGCACATCTCGGTCAGTTGCTGATGCGTCTGCCCGCTGCCGAACAGCGCGAGCCGACCCTTGCCGCCGGAATGGCGATAGCGTGCGAACCCCGCGATCAGCAGATCGAGGCCCTTGTGTTCGATCGCCAGACGCCCGAAGAACCCGAAGGTCGGAAACTGCGGGGACGGATTGCGGCCGGTCGGAGCCTGCGGAATGCCGTCGATGCTGCTCGAATAGACGGCATTGGGCAGGAGCGCGACCTTCGCGCCGGGTACCAGCCAGCGCACGACGTCGGCTTCATGCGGCGTCAGGGCATGCACGAAGCGTGCGGCGTTTAGCGCAAACTGCTCGAGGAGCTTGATGTAAAGCACGGCTCTCGGGCGCTCCAGCTTGCCATCCAGGCTGTAGATGTGGCCGAAGCGGCTATGGGCGGTGACGCCGAAGGGCAGACGGCGCCGGCGCATGGCGCGCGAGATCGGCAGAAGCAGCGGCTGCCTGACGCCGTGAATGTGATAGAAGGTCGAAGGACCGCTCTCGGCGAGGATCGCCTCCAGCACGTCGCGGTCGAGCCCGATATGGCGCCCGAGGACCTGGCGCCCCCGCAGCGGCAGGATCTGGGCCGGAAGCCCCGAAGGCACCTCCGGCGCTCGCCCCGGAGCTGCGAGGAAGATCAGGCGCGAGCGGTCCCCCGCATGGATCTGTTCCAGCGCGAGCTGCCGCGCGACCTGATGCAGGCCGTTGGCTCCCGAAGGATGGTCGTCGGCCTCGTCGAAGATCAGATGTCTGATGTCGAGTGGCCGATCCCGCAGGCCACGCTCGGAAGTCCCCCCAGCCAAGCTCATTGCCCAACCCACTGCTTGTCCGATCCCCCGATCGGCGCCGCACACACTGAAGAAGCCCACGCAGTTGACGTTAGGTACAATCGTCGACGTTCGCGGGGCGCCGAGATAGTGCGCGGAAGGGGTAGTCAGAGTGGCGAGTGGGTTCGCTGTTGGAATGCCCTTCGGAAGTGGGAAGCGCCGACCTGCTATTGGGCGGTCTGGCGCAGACGCGTTCCGATCCATCGTCCCGCTTGTTCAAGCGCCGAAAGGTCGATGCCGGTCGAAACGCCGGTGGCTTCGAAATGCGCGACGAGGCGCTCGGTCGCTAGATTGCCCGCGGCTCCGGGCGCATAGGGGCAGCCGCCGGTCCCGCCCACCGCGCCGTCGAAGATGCGCAGGCCGAGTTGCCAGGCTGCTTCGACATTGGCGATCGCCTGGCCCGAGGTGTCGTGGAAATGCCCGGCGAGCATGGCGGCCGGCCCGCGCCGCAAGGCCGCCTCGACCATGGCCTGCGTCCGCGCCGGAGTGCCGCGCCCGAGCGTGTCCGACAGCGCGATCTCGTTGCAGCCGAGCGCGAGCAAGTCGGCTGTGACCGCTGCGACCGCCTCCGGCGCGATCTCGCCCTCATAGGGACAGTCGAGCGCGCAGGAGACGTAGCCGCGCACCGGCACGCCGGCGCGTTGTGCGAGCGCCATCACCGGCCGGAAGCGCGCAATGCTCTCGGCGATCGAGCAATTGGTGTTCTTCCGGCAGAAGCTCTCCGACGCCGCGGTGAACACGGCCAGCGCCTGCGCGCCGGCAGCGAGCGCGGCCTCGGCGCCTTTCTCATTGGGAATCAGGGCCGAATAGGTCACACCCGGCCGGCGGTCGACGCCGCGCATCACCGCGTCATGGTCGGCCATCTGCGGCACCCAGCGCGGCGAGACGAACGCCGTCGCCTCGATGCGGGAGAGGCCGGCCTCCGCGAGTCTGCCGATCAGCGCGAGCTTGTCGGTGGTGGCGATCGGCGTCTTCTCGTTCTGCAGCCCGTCGCGCGGGCCGACCTCGACGATGGTGACCTTGCGGTCCGCCATCTCAGGCTCCGAGATAGGCGGAGCGGACGCGCTCGTCGCGCAGCAGCTCGGCGCCCGTGCCTGCGAGCGTGATCGTGCCGGTCTCGATGACATAGGCCCGATCGGCGACGGCGAGCGCCTGATTGGCCATCTGCTCGACCAGGAGGATGGTCATCCCTTCCTCGCGCAGCCGGCGGATCACGGCGAAGACCTCGCGGACGATCAGCGGGGCGAGGCCGAGCGAGGGCTCGTCGAGCAAGAGCAGCTTCGGCCGCGCCATCAGCGCGCGGGCGATCGCCAGCATCTGCTGCTCGCCGCCCGACAGCGTACCGGCGAGCTGGTCCTGCCGCTCGGCGAGCCGCGGGAAGATGCCGAAATAGCGTTCGATATCGGCTTCTATGCCATCCTCGTCTCTGCGGCCATAAGCGCCGAGCACGAGATTGTCGCGCACGCTCTGGTCGCCGAAGACCATGCGCCCCTCCGGCGAGTGGCCGATCCCGAGCCGGACGCATTCATGGCCCTTGATGCCTGCGATGTCGCGCCCTTCGAAGCGGATCGCGCCGCCGGCGACCTTCACCAGCCCTCCGATCGCCCGCATCAGTGTCGACTTGCCGGCGCCGTTGCCGCCGATCAGCGTCACCACCTCGCCTTGCCCGACCCGCAGCGAGATGCCCTTCAGCGCCTCGACCGCGCCGTAGCGGACCTTCAGCCCTTCGATCGCGAGCATGCTCATGCGGCCTCGTCCTCTTCGGCGCCGAGATAGGCGGCGACGACCTTGGGATCCCGGCGGATCGCCTCGGGCCGTCCCTCGGCGATCAGCGCGCCGTAGTCGAGCACCAGCACATGCTGGGAGATGCCCATGACGAGATCCATGTGGTGTTCGATCAGCAGCACGGTGACTCCGGCCTGCTGGATGCGGCGGATAACCTCGCCGAGCTCATGGGTTTCCTGCGGGTTGAGGCCGGCGGCCGGCTCGTCGAGCAGGAGGAGCTTCGGCTGCGAGGCGAGGGCGCGGGCGATCTCGAGCCGCCGCTGCAGGCCATAGGGCAGGCTTTTCGCCGGCTCATGAGCACGCTCGCCGAGGCCGAGATCGGTGAGCAGTGCAAGCGCGTCGGCGCGCGCCTTGGCCTCTGTCCGGCGGCTCGCTGGCAGGCCGAGCAGGGAGGCCGCAAAACCGGTCTCGATATGCAGATGCGCGCCGAGCAGGACGTTGTCGAGCGCCGAGAGCTCGCCGAACAGCTTCAGGTTCTGGAAGGTCCGGGCGATGCCGAGCCCCGCGACGCGATGCGCCGGCAGGCCGACCGTCTCGCGCCCCTCAAAGCGGATCGAGCCGCCATCGGGCGCGACATGGCCGGAGAGCAGGTTGAGCAGGGTCGTCTTGCCGGCCCCGTTCGGGCCGATCAGCGCATGCACCTTGCCGGCGCTGATCGCGAAGGAGACGTTGCGGACCGGCACGATGCCGCCATAGGCCTTGTAGAGGTCCTTGACGACGAGGATTTCGCCGCTCGCCGCCGCTGCCGAGGTTGCCGCCAGAGCACTGTGGCCGGGGACCGCAGGCGGGAGCACCTTGCCCTGCCGCCACCTCGCAGCGAGGCCGGAAACCGCCCCGGCGATACCGTTCGGCATCAGATAGAGCGAGAACAGCAGGAGCGCGCCGTAGGTGAAGTGCTGCAACGCCGGCCAGCGCGCCAGCCAGGCATCGAGCAGCGTCAGGATCACCGCGCCGAAGATCGGCCCGTAGAGCGAGCCCGAGCCGCCGAAGATCACCACCACCAGCAGCAGGATCGACAGGTTGAAGGTGATGAAGTCGGAGTTGAAATACTGGTTCTGCTGGGCGACCACTGCGCCGGCGAGCGCGCAGGTCACGGCCGAGATCACGAAGGCGAGCGTCTTGGCGCGTACCACGGAGATGCCGACCGACTGCGCCGCGGGTTCGGCCATCTGCACCGCGAGGAAGGCCCGGCCATAGCGGCCGGCGAGCAGCGAGCGCAGCATCAGATGCGTCGCGATGCACAGCGCCCCGACGAACCAGACCCAGTGCAGATTGGTGAAGCTCACCCCGCCGAGCGAGGGCGGGCTGATGCCGTAGAAGCCGGCCTGGCCCTTGAAGATGTCGGTCCACTCCGTGACGATCTTCTCGACGACGATGCCGAAGCCGATCGTCACCATGGCGAGGCTGGGACCCGAGACGCGCACCGACGGCATCGCGATGACCAAGCCGAAGATCGCCCCGAAAACGCAGGCCAGAACGAGCGACAGCCAGGGGTTGATGCCCCATTCGATATTGGCGATCGCCGCCGTATAGGCGCCGACCGCGAAGAGCCCGGCATGCCCCAGCGATTTCTGCCCGGCATAGCCGACGAGCACGTTGAGGCCCGCCGCGGCGAGATAGTTCACCCCGATCGTGAACAGGATCTGCAGGTAGAAATCGTTGAGTGAGAGATAGGGAACGAGCGCCAGCGCTGCCGCGAGCGCCGCCACCCCGATGGCGTGGCCGAGCGCCGGCATCAGATCTTCTCCACGCTGCGTGCACCCATCAGCCCGCTCGGGCGGACGACCAATACGATGATGATCAGCAGGAAGATGGTGATCTCGCGCATCTCGGCGCGCCAGAGCCCGACCAGTGCCTCGACCACGCCGAGCAGGAAGCCGCCGAGCATGCAGCCGCGCGGGCTGGTCAGCCCGCCGACGATCGCAGCCGAGAAGGCCTTCAGCGCGACGCCGAGCCCGATGAAAACCGAGGCGGTGGTGATCGGCGCGATCAGGATGCCGGCGAGACCGGCCAGCGCCGAGGAGATCACGAAGGCGAGGATGACGATCGTCTCGACATTGATGCCGACGATCGCGGCCGCCTGCGGATTGAAGGCGACGGCCCGCAGTGCCTTGCCGAAGCGCGTCTTGCGCAGGACGATGTCGAGCCCGACCATGACCGCGACCGCGACGACCGCGATCAGCACCTCCTGCGGCCGGATGCCGGCGCCGGCGATGCGCCAGACATCGCTGCCGAGCGGCGAGGGCACGGCGATCGAGGCCGGCCCCCAGATCGCCAGCGCGGTGTTCTGCATGATGATGCCGAAGCCGATCGTGCTCAGCACCCAGTTCAGGCCGCCGGCCCCGACAAAGGGCTTGATCGCGCAATAGTAGAGCGCGACGCCGATGGCGCCGACCACGACGACGCTGGCGATCGTCGCCAGCACATAGGCGGTCATCGTCATCTCGGCCTGGGTGAGATTGCCGAAATGCGGCTTGCCCGCCGCCAGCAGCAAGAGCGAGACGCCGACCAGGCTGCCCGGCACCAGGAAGGCGCCCTGTCCGAAATTGAAAGTCTTGGTCGTGGCGTAGGTGATGTTGAAGCCGAGCGCGATCAATCCGTAGATCGCGCCCAGCGCCAGACCGCTGGCCAGAGCCTGAAGGAATGCCGTCATCGTCTCTCCGCCACGACTCAGGTCGTTTGCGCCATCATTTTGAGCGGCCAGCGCCTGGAGTCGCCACCAGCCAATCCGTTTCCACTCGCACGCCGTCATGCTCGCCCCTGTGGCGAGCATCCACGTCTTGAACACCGCATGTGATCAGTGAAGCGAAGACGTGGATGGTCGGGACAAGCCCGACCATGACGGAGGAGGCCTGCTGGAGCGGCTCAGCGCTTCAGATCGGCCGCCGTCAGGCCCTTGACCACGGCGTCGTCGAGCTTGACCACGCGGCCGTCCTTCCACTGCGCGAGGTGGAAGTCGGCGACGCCGAGCGCCTCGTGCTGCTCCTTGCTGAAGGGCTTCTCGTATTTCTTGATGATGCCCTGGACCGCGCCGAGGTTTTCGAGCGCCTGCTGGACCTTCGGCCCGTCGGTGCCGCCGGCCTGCTTTATCGCGGCGGCGATCAGCATCACCGCGTCATAGCCCTGCGCGGCCGAAACGAAGGCCGGCATGTTCGGGTGCTTGGCCATCAGGCGCTTGTGCAGTGCCGCGGCGCGGTCGCTGGCGTCCTCGGTGGTCGACGCCGCGAAGATCGTCTTCTCGGCGAGCTTGGGGCCGGCGATGTTGATCAGCGGCGTGTTGATCGAGCCCCAGGTCGAGAGCAGGCCAGGGTAGTAGTCCATCTTCTCCATGCTCTTCAGCACCTGCGCGGTCGCGTCGGCGAGCGAGCCGGTGATGATCATGTCGGCGCCGGCCGCCTTCAGCTTGGCGAGCTGCGAGGTCATGTCGGTGTCCTTCGGCCCGAACTTCTCGATGCCGACCGGCTTGATGCCATGCAGGGCGAGGATCTCCTGCAAGTCCTTGGTCGCCGCTTGGCCGTAGCCGGTGGTGTCGGCGATGATCGCGACATTCTTGGTCTTCGAGGCCTTGACCGCATAGGCAGCGAGCAGAGCGAGCTGCTCGCGGTCGACCATCGAGACGCGGAAGATGTAGTTCTGCGGCTCCTTGGCATAGCGGGCGGTGATGTCGGTCGCGGTCGCGACATGCGAGACCACCGGCACTTTCTTCTGCTGCGGGATGTGCAGCCAGGCGAGCGCGTTGCCGGAGTTGGTCGGACCGACCACGGCCGCGACCTTCTCGTTGTCGATCAGCTCGTTCATGTTCTGGATCGACTTCGGCGGCGCGCCGGCATCGTCGCGGACGACGCCGACGACCTTGCGGCCGAGCACGCCGCCTTGGGCGTTCAAATCCTCGATCGCCGCCTGGAAGCCGTAGAGGCCGGAGAGTCCGAGCTCGGCGGCGCCGGAGGCCGACTGGTCGGCGTTGTAGCCGATCTTGATCTCGTTTTGCGCGAAGGCCGGCAGCGACAGCGCCATGCCGGTCGAAACCAGCAGGGCGCCCAGCGCGCGGCGCGAAATCAGGGTGTTCATCAGCGTTCCTCCGGTTGTCGTCCGCTTTATGCGGTTCTGTGGTGAGAGTTGAAGGGAATAGGGCGCAAGGTCAGCCGCCCTTGCGGCGCTCGGCGAGCAGCTCGCGGGCGCGGTCGACGCGGACATCGTGTGTGCGGGCGAGCTCGGCGGCGATCGCCTCGATCTCGGCGCCCTCGGCCCCGGCGACGATGGCGATGTTGCGTGCATGCAGCGCCATGTGGCCGCGCTGGATGCCCTCGGTCGCCAGCGCCCGCAGCGCCGCCATGTTCTGGGCGAGGCCGACCGCGACGGTGACCTCCGCCAGCTCCTGTGCCGACTGGACGCCGAGCAGGCGCAGCGACCATTGCGCCAGCGGATGCGTCTTGGTGGCGCCGCCGACCAGGCCGAGCGCCATCGGCATCTCGATCGAGCCGACGAGATTGCCGTCCTTGTCCTCCTCCCAGGTGGTCAGCGAAGTGTAGCGGCCGCTGCGGGCGGCATAGGCATGGGCGCCGGCCTCGATGGCGCGCCAGTCATTGCCGGTCGCGACAACCACGGGGTCGATGCCGTTCATGATGCCCTTGTTGTGGGTGGTGGCGCGGTAGGGGTCGATCGCCGCGAAGGTATAGGCGTCGAGCATGCCGTCGATCATCCGCCGGCCGGAGAACTCCTTGGTCGCGAGCGCCGCCTCGGGAATGGTGACGGTGGCCCGCGCCAGCCGGAGATCGGCGAGGTTCGACAGGATGCGCAACCGCACCGTGCCGCCGGTGATGCGCTCGACGATCGGCGCCACCGTCTCGGCCATGGTGTTGACGGTGTTGGCGCCCATCGCGTCGCGGACATCGACGAGCAGGTGCATCACCACGATCGGTCCGCGCGGCGTCTGCGGGAAGACATGGACCTCGATGCCCTGGCAACCGCCGCCGAGCGAGACCAGCACCTTGTCCTTGGCATTGGCGGCGGCGACGATCTCGGCCTGCGCCGCCAGCAGCTTGTGGCGCGCGCCTTCGGGATCGCCGATGCCCAGCAACTGGACCTGCGCCCGCATGATCGGCCGGTCGCTCGAGGTGCGGAAGCCGCCGGTGCCGCGGGCAATGCGTGCCATATAGGAGGCGGCGGCGACGACGGAGGGTTCCTCCACCGCCATCGGGATCAGGTAGTCCTTGCCGTTGACGGTGAAGTTGGTGGCGACGCCGAGCGGCAATTCGAAGGTGCCGACGACGTTCTCGATCATGCCATTGGCGAGATTGAGCGGCAGCCCGCCGGGCTGGGCCAGCAAGGCGCGGTCGGCATCGGCGAGACCGGCGGCAGCGACGGCCTCGGACAGTCGCTCGGCGCAGCTCAGATTGCGATAATTCTCGATGCGCGAATTCACTGCGCGCGCGGCATCGCCGCGTGCCTGGGCCGTCGTCATGTCGTTTCCTCCCCAGCCGGGGTTTTTGCTGCGCCGCGTTGGAGATCGACGCTTCTTCGATTGACAAGCTCGGACAATCGCGGAAGAGCGGCAAGGCACAATTTCTGCAATGTCCCATTCTCTGTACCAGTCGATTTACTGGTACAGATGCGAGGTCCGATGGACGAGCAGGCCGAAGGCAACCGCACCGGCGCGATCGTCGCGCGCATCGGCCGGATGATCGACGAGGGGCTGCTCCAGCCCGGACGGCGCATGGCCTCGCTGCGGAGCGCCGCGGGCGAATACGGCGTCTCGAAGAACACCATGGTCGAGGTCTATGACCGGCTCGTCGCCAGCGGCCGGCTCGAGGCGCGGCGCGGCGCCGGCTTCTACGTCCGCGCACCCGGTCACCGTCCCAGCGACGCGCCTCCGCCGCACATGACCGAGGCGATCGACATCGTCTCGCTGCTGCGCGAGCAGCTCTGCCAGGTCCATCCCGTCCGCGTCGGCGACGGGCGCCCGCCATCCTCCTGGATGGAGGATTCCGAACTCGGCCGGCACTTGCGCCTGCGCGGCGGCAAGGACGATCTGCCGGTCAAGCACGGCTATGGCGATCCGGTCGGCTATGGTCCGCTGCGGGCCCAGATCGGGCTGATGCTGGCCGAGCGCTCGATCCAGGCCTCGCCGGCGCAGATCCTGATGACCTTCGGCGTCAACCACGCGCTCGACCTGATCATTCGCCATCTACTACAGCCCGGCGACACCGTGCTGGTCGACAGCCCCGGCTATTACCCGCTCTTCGGCAAGCTGAAGCTCGGGCGGATCGAGATCGCCGGCGTCCGGCGCCTTGCCGACGGGCCGGATCTCGACGATCTCTCAGCCCAGATCGCGCGGCACCGGCCGAAGATCTTCTTCACCCAGTCGCTGGCGCATAATCCGACCGGTGGCTCGATCGCGCTGCCGGTCGCCCATCGCCTTTTGCAGATCGCTGCGCATCACGACCTGATCATCGTCGAGGACGATCCCTTCGCCGATGTGATGCCAGCGAGCGCGCCGCGGCTCGCCGCGCTCGATCAGCTCGAACGCGTCATCTATGTCGGCACCTTCTCCAAGACGCTCTCGGCCAGCCTGCGCATCGGCTACATCGCCGCGAGCCCGGCGCTCGCCCGCTCGCTCGGCGACATGAAGATGCTGACCGTCGTCAACTCGTCCGGCTATCTGGAGCGGCTGATCAGCGACCTGATCGCCAGCGGCCAGTACCGTCACCACCTCAAGCGCCTGGGCGAGCGGATCGGCAAGGCGACGCGCAGCGCCTTCGCCAGCCTCGACCGTCTCGGCCTGCCGATCTTCGCGCGCCAGGGCGGCGGCTATTATCTCTGGGTCGGCCTGCCCGCGCAGTTGGACGATCTCGCGCTGGCGCGCCGGGCCTCGGAGCAGGGCATCTTCATCGCGCCCGGCACGGTCTTCCTGCCCGACAGGCGGTCGGGCGAGCTCGATGCCGGCCTGGGCGGCATGCGCGTCAATGTCGCCTATGCCGACGATCCCGCCTTCGTCGCCTTCCTCCAGAAGGAGCTCGGCGACTTCGCCGCGACGGCCAATACTGCGGCCGACCGACCGTAAGGGCGTTCTGGTCCGGGCTGCGTCGTGCGAGAGGCTGGGCCGCCTCTCGCCATCTGCCTTGCCCGTCGCAAGACCGGCTTCAGGCGTGCTCGAATGTCGCCGCCGTCTTCGCCCTGACCTCGTCGAGGGTGACGCCGGGGGCGAGCTCGAGCAGGGTGAGGCCGCCCTTCGCCTTGTCGCAGGCCATGACGCAGAGATCTGTGACGATCAGGTCGACGACGCCGGCGCCGGTCAGCGGCAGGGTGCAGCGCTCCAGCACCTTGGATTCGCCATGCTTGTTGGCGTGCTCCATGACGACGACGACCTTCTTGACGCCGGCGACGAGGTCCATGGCGCCGCCCATGCCCTTCACCATCTTGCCGGGGATGGTCCAGTTGGCGATGTCGCCATTGGCCGCGACTTCCATCGCGCCGAGGATCGTCAGGTCGATATGGCCGCCGCGGATCATCGCGAATGAGTCGGCCGAGGAGAAGAAGCTCGATGTCGGCAGCAGCGTGATCGTCTGCTTGCCGGCATTGATCAGGTCGGGGTCGGCCTCGCCCTCATAAGGGAACGGGCCCATTCCGAGCATGCCGTTCTCGGATTGCAGCGTGACGTTCACGCCGTCGGGAATGTAGTTCGCCACCAGCGTCGGGATGCCGATGCCGAGATTGACATAGAAGCCGTCCTTGAGCTCGCGCGCGGCGCGTGCTGCCATCTCTTCGCGGGTCCAGGCCATCAGACCACCTCCCTCTTGCGCTCGGTCAGCTTCTCGATGCGCTTCTCGTTGATCGTGCTCTTGACGATCCGGTCGACATAGATGCCGGGCGTGTGGATCGCTTCCGGATCGAGGCTGCCGGCTTCGACGATCTCCTCGACCTCGACCACCGTCACCTTCGCGGCGGTCGCCATGTTCGGGTTGAAATTGCGGGCGGTGCGCCGGTAGACGAGGTTGCCGGCCGGATCGGCCTTCCAGGCCTTGATGATGGCGAGATCGGCCCTGAGCCAGGTCTCACGGACATAGAGCTGCCCCTCGAATGCCTCGACCGGCTTGCCCTCGGCGACGACGGTGCCGACCCCGGTCCTGGTGTAGAAGGCCGGGATGCCGGCGCCGCCGGCGCGGATGCGCTCGGCCAGCGTGCCCTGCGGGTTGAGCTCGAGCTCGAGCTCACCGGAAAGGTATTGCTGCTCGAACAGCTTGTTCTCCCCGACATAGGACGCGATCATCTTCTTCACCTGCCGCGTCTCGAGCAGCATCCACAGCCCGAAGCCGTCGGCCCCGGCATTGTTCGAGATCACGGTGAGGTTCTTCACACCGGAGCGGCGGACTTCCGGGATCAGGCTCTCGGGATTGCCGGACAGGCCGAAGCCGCCCGACATGATCGTCATCCCGTCGAACAGCAGCCCGTCCAGCGCGGCTCCCGGGCTGTCGTAGATTTTGCGCGTCATGGCTGTCCTCGAGGTGAGTTCTGCAAAGATCCGGCGTCGCCTGCGCCGGGCCGCGGAAGCCGGCGCCCAAGCACCGGCCGCCTAGGCTGGCTCGGCCAGTGTCAGGCTGGAGAAAGGTTGAGGATCGCCCGCGCCTCTGCCGGCGTCGCGGCGCGCGCGCCATGCCGGCCGATCGCCTCGACCGCCATCTCGACCAGCTCGGCATTGCCGGAGGCCAGCCGGTCCTTGGCTGCGCGGATATTATCCTCCATCCCGGTCCGGACGGCACTTGCGCCGCGGGCCAGCGCCCACTCCATCACCCGCATCTGTTCGCGCCCGATGCCGGCGGCGGTCCAGCTCGCGCCGGGAATGACCCGCTTCGTCTCGGCGAGCAGGATGTCGAGCAGCACCTCGTCGGCCGGCATCGCATTCTTGACGCCCATCACGAACTGGATGTGCGGGCGCGGCCCGATCAGTCCTTCATCGATGAGGCGGCGCGCGGCGTGGATATGCGAGAGGTCGAAGATCTCGATCTCGGGGGCGATGCCATGCTCCTGCATTCGCGCCGCCAGATCGTTCACCAGGCTCGTCGGGTTCTCGTAGACGATGGTCGGGAAGTTCACCGAGCCGGTCGAGAGTGAGGCCATGTCGGGACGGTGCACCAGGGAAAGGCCGCGCGCCGCCGGATCGCGTCCGCGGCCGCCGGTCGAGAACTGGATGATCATTCCGGGGCAGGCTTCGCGAATGCCGGCCTGGACCTGTGCGAAACGCGCCGGATCGGAGGAGGGCGTTTCGTCGTCATTGCGGACATGGATGTGGACGAGGCTGGCGCCTGCCTCGAAAGCCGCGCGGGTCGAGGCGATCTGCTCGGCGGGCAGCACGGGCAGGCTGGGATTGTCCTTCTTGCGCGGCACGGAGCCGGTGATGGCGACGGCCACGACGACGGGACGCTTGCTCATGATCTCGGTCACCCCTGGTCGCCGCCGCCGGCGGGCAGCACGGTTCCATTGATATAGGACGCATCGTCGGAAGCCAGGAACAGGATCGCCGCGGCGATCTCCTTCAGCTCGCCGTACCGGCCGAGATGCGAGGCGCGCAGGGTCTGGTCGACGACCTCCTGCATCCACTGCTTGTCCGCCTCGGTCTGAGCGTCGGTACCACGCGGGATCCGGCGCGGCGGGGCGGTGACCCCGCCGGGCGCTACGGCATTGACGCGGATGTTCGTGCCGGCGAGCTCGAAGGCGAGCGATGCCGTCAGCGCGTTCACGCCGCCCTTGGCCGCCGAATAGGGAATGCGGTTGATCCCCTTGGTCGCGATCGAGGAGACGTTGACGATGGCGCCGCGGCCCTGGGCCTGCATATAGGGCAGCACCGCCCGGCAGCCCCACAGCGTCGGGAACAGCGAGCGGTTGATCTCCGCGACGATCTGGCCTTCGTCGAATTCCTGGAAAGGCCGCATCCAGATCGCGCCGCCGATATTCGTCACCAGCACGTCGATGGCGCCAAAACTCTCCTTGGCGCGTGCCATCACCCTTTCGTTCCCGGCGTAGCTTTCGAGATCCTCTTCGAGCGCGACGACGCGTCCGGCGCCGTAGGTCGAGGCGATCTCCTGCGCGACTTCCTGGATGATGGCCGAGCGGTCGACGATCGTCAGATTGGCGCCCTCGGCCGCCGCGTCGAGCGCCACCTGCTTGCCGACGCCCTGCGCGGCGCCGGTGACGATGAAGCTGCGCCCTTCGAACCGGCCGGCGCGGGGGGATTGCAGAGCCATGGCGTGATCTCCGGGAAATGGCTGCCGTGAAGGCAAGTATCCGGGCTGCTCATGCGGCCCGCGGCGCAAAGGGGCTGGCCCCTCGCACCGCTGGTATCTTCCGTCGCAGCCTCTGAGGGCGAGGCGTCAGCCGGCCGTGACGTGGGCGCGGCTGACCACGGTCTGCGGCACGTCTGCGCGCTCCTTCGTCAGCACGACATCGAAGGTCGTGCGGGCGAACGGGCGGTTGAGTCCGGCATTGCGGATGGCGTCGGCGTCGACGACACGGTCGAGCGTGACGACGAGTTCCTCGCGGGTGCCGAAGGCGAAGTCCGTGTACAGGTACTTGTCGCCGGTGAAGTTGAACTGCGTCGTCAGCTGGCGGTGACCCGGAGCCGAGATGAAGTAATGGACATGGGCCGGGCGTTCCGCGTGCCGGCCCAGCGCCGTCATCAGCTGGCGCGTCGCGCTCTCGGGCGGGCAGCCATAGCCGTTCGGCACGATGGTCTGGGCGCGGTAGCGGCCCTGCTCGTCGGTCTCGATGCGGCGGCGCAGATTATAGGGCGCCTGCTCGCCGTCGATGAAGGAATAGCCGCCCTTGGAATTGGCGTGCCAGATGTCGACGATCGCGCCGGCGATCGGCTTGCCGTCCTCATCCGAAACCTGGCCCTCGATGATGAAGACCTCGCCGGGGTCGGTGCCATCATCCATGCGGGCTTCGCCCTTGGAGAGCGGTGCGTCCGGCACATAGAGTGGCCCCTCGATGGTCCGCATCGTGCCGCCATTGAGACCGGCGAGCCGCTCGGCTTCGTCGAGCCGCAGATCGAGGAAATGTTCGAGCGCGGTGCCGGGCACCAGTAGGCCGAGCTCCTCGTTCTTCGCGGCCTTGCCGATGAAGGCGACCGCGGCCCAGAACTCGTCCATCGAGACGTCGCACTCGTCGATCACCTGCATGAGTCGGTAGAGCAGCTGGGCGGTGACGGCCTTGGTGCGCGCGTCGCCCTTGTCGCTGTCGATGCCGGCCGCACTGTTGGCGAGATTCTTCTTGTCCGCGTCGGAGATCAGATTGGTGGGCATGGCGTTTCCTCGTTCTTGGTGATTGGCGGGCATTCGCGAACGGGTCGCGGCGTTCCTAGCGGTCGTCGTCGCGGACGGATGAAGGGTGGCGGCAAAGCGCCGTGACCTTCACGTCCATGAAGGGGAAAAGGGGCAGGCCGGAGAGGATGTCGTGCAGGGCCTGCGGGCTCTCGACATCGAAGACGCTGGTGTTGGCATAGCGCCCGGCATGACGCCAGAGGTGGCGCCAGATGCCGGCCCGCTGCAGCTCCTGGGCGCGCTCGCGCTCCGCCGCCTTCAGCGCATTCGCCGTCTCCGCCGGCAGGTCGTGCGGAATCCGGACGTCCATTTCCACTTGAAAGATCATCGGTTCAGGATCCCGTCTTGGCGCGCGGCAGCACATGGAGCGAAGCTTCGGCGCGGTCGCGCCGGAAGCGGTTCAGCTGGGTCTCGGACAGGGTGACGCCCAGGCCCGGCGCGGTCGGCACGGCGAGGCCGAAATCGGCATAGTCGAGCGGCGTTTCGAGAATCTCCTCGGTGAGCAGCAAGGGGCCGAACAGTTCGGTGCCCCATTCCAGCTTGCCGATGGTCGAGAACAGATGGGCCGAGGCAGCGGTGCCGATGCCGCCTTCGAGCATGGTTCCGCCATAGAGACCGATACCGGCCGCCTCGGCGATCGCCGCCACCTTGGCCGCGGCGAAGAGGCCACCGGACTGTTCGATCTTCAGCGCGAAGACATCGGCGCCGGCCTGGCTCGCGATGGCGAAGGCGGTTTCCGGGCCGTTCAGCGCCTCGTCCGCCATGATCGCGACCGGCGTCTCGCGGGCCAGCCGGGCAAGGGCGCCGAGATTGCGCAACGCGACCGGCTGCTCGATCAGCTCGACGCCGGCTGCGGCCAGCGCCGGCAGCATGGCGGAGGCCGTCGCTTCCGACCAGGCCTGGTTGATGTCGACCCGCACCGAGGCGCGATGGCCGAGCGCCCGCTTGATCGCGGCGACATGGGCAACATTGGCGGCTGGGTCGCCCTTGCCGATCTTGAGCTTGAAGATGTTGTGGCGGCGGCGCGCCAGCATCTCCTCGGCTTCCTCGATATCGCGCCCGGTATCGCCGCTGGCGAGGGTCCAGGCCACCGGCAGGCGGTCGTGCTGGCGGCCGCCGAGCAGTTCGGAGATCGGCAGGCCGACGCGCTGGCCGAGAGCATCGAGCAGGGCCGTCTCGACGGCGCTTTTGGCGAAATGATTGCCTTGCACCGAGGTCGCGATGCTCGCCATCGTCCTGGCGACGCGATTGGGATCGCTGGCGAGCAGGATCGGCGCGAAATAGGTGTCGATCGCGAGCTTCATGCCTTCGGGGCTCTCGGGCCCATAGGCGAGGCCGCCGATCGTGGTGCCTTCGCCGGTGCCGACGAGGCCGTCGGACATATGCAGCCGCACGATCATCAGCGTCTGGCGGTGCATGGTCGTCATCGCCAGCTGGTGCGGGCGGATGGTCGGCAGATCGACCAGAATCGTCTCGACCTGTTGAATCCGCGGGCCTTCAGACACGTTTCGCTCCCATATTCATTGCCAAAAAGGCTAGGGCGCGCGGTTCGCGAAGGACAGGATCGATTGGGTGTATTTTTATACCCGAAGGGTATGAAGCCGCCCGAACCCGCGGCGGCGACATGCTGTTGACGAGCGGCCGTCCGGCCAAAGAAAAAGGACGCGGCCGGCCTTTCGGGCGGTCGCGTCCGTGATCTTTGTCGCTGCGGCGTCTATGCCGCGCGCAGCACCGTGGAGCCTATCGCGAGGCCGGGGCAGCGGCGGCTGGCGCGGAAGCGGTCGCGGTGGCGCCGGCGGTGCTGCGCACCGTCAGCGTCGCCAGCGCCGCGATCACCAGCGGAATCGCCAGGGTCATGAAGTAGCCCGACGGCCCGGTGGTCGAAAGCAGCGTCCCGCCGATCGCCGAGCCGACGATGGCACCCGAGCGACCGACGCCGATGCCCCAGCCGGTCGCCGTGGCGCGCAGCTGTGTCGGATAGGTGTTCGAGATCAGATAGTTCAGCACGAGCTGCTGGCCGCCGATGCCGAAGCCGGCGAGCGCGATCAGGGCGAAGACCACCGGCCAGCGGTCGCCCGCGAAACCGAGCCCGAGCGCGACCGCGATTCCGACGGCGAACATGCCGATGAGGAGCTTGCGCGGGTCGACCTTCGGCAGGAAGGACGAAAGCGGCAGGGCCATGGTGATGAAGGCGGCGTTGACGACGACGGTGCCATAGGCGGCCTGGGCCTTTTCCAGGCCGAGTGTGGTCAGCGCGGTCGGCAGCCACTGCAGCAGCAGGAACCAGGCGATCCAGTTGAACAGATAGATCGCCGAGATCGCGATGGTGACATTGCGATAGCCGGATTCGAACAGGCCGGCGATCGACCCGCCATTCGACACCTTGCCGGCGCTGACGAGCCGCACATGGTCGGGGATCGCCTGGCCGGTCATCTGGCGGAGCAGGCGGCGGGCCTCGTCCTGGCCGTCATTCTGCTTGCGCGAGACGAGGTAGGCGGGGGATTCAGGCAGCAGGAAATAGGTCACGACCATCAACGCGAGCGGCAGGATACCGCCGATCAGGAAGATGCCGCGCCAGCCCATGACGGGCAGCCAGCTTGCCGCGATCAAACCGCCGAGCATGGCGCCGGCGGGCAGGCCGAGCAGCACGCCGGTGATCATCATGCCGCGCTTCGACGCGGGGCTGTACTCGCCGGTCAGCGCCAGCAGCGAAGGCGTCGCGCCGCCCATGCCGAGGCCGATCAGGAAGCGCAGCACGATGATCTGCGTCGGCGAGGTGGCGTAGGCGCCCATCAGCGAGAACACGCCGAACAGGAAGATCGCGATCAGGATCGCCTTGCGACGACCATAGCGGTCGCCGAAGCTGCCGAGGCCGATCGCGCCGAGCGTCATGCCGATGGTGCTGGCGGTGATGACCCAGGTCATGTCGGACGGCTTCATGCCGAAATCCTGCGCGATCGCAGGTCCGATGAAGGCGATCGACTGGGTATCGAAGCCGTCGAGCAGGGCGATGATGAAGCAGAGCCCGACGACCGCCCAGCGGCGGCCGGTCATCGTGCCTTCGTCGATGATGGTCTTGATATCTCGCGTGCTGGACATGGGCGCTCCTCAGGATTGTGGTTCTTGATGCAATGAGGCGGTGAGATCGCGGCGCAGCTCGGCGACGACGCGCTCGGGCTGCTCGACGGCGAGCAGATGCGCGGCGGGCGAGAGCACGACGAGGCGGGAGCCGGCGATGCCGGTGCGCAGGGCCTGCGCCATCTCGACGGGCGTCGCCGGATCCTCGCGGCCGGCGATCACGGTCGTCGGAGTGTCGATCCGGTGCAGCAGCGGGCGCAGATCCATGCGACCGATGGCCTCGCAGCAGGCCGCGTAACCGTCACGGTCGATGGTCCGGAACTCTTCGGCCACCTTGCCGGCGACGTCGGAGTGGCTGTTCTGGAAGCCTGTGGTGAACCAGCGCTGCATCGTCCCTGCGAGGATTGCCTGCGTGCCCTCGCGCCGCACCAGCGCGGCGCGTTCCTCCCAGGCCTCGCGCGTCGGCATGCAGGCCGCCGTCGCCATCAGGGTCAGGCCGGCAAGGCGCGCCGGGTGTCGCATGGCGAAGGCCTGGCCGGTCATGCCTCCTAGCGAGAGCCCTGCGAGATGAACGCGTTCGAGATCGAGATGGTCGAGCAGCGCGGCGAGATCATCGGCGAGGTCGGCGATCTCGAAAGGCTCGGAGCCGCGGCTGGAACCGCCATGGCCGCGCGTATCGTAGCGCACACAGCGATACTCGGCGGAGAGTTCGCCGACGACGGCGTCCCACATCCGATGCGTGGTGCCTAGCGAATTGGAGAAGACGATCGCAGGAGCGCTGCCTGGCCCGGTGACCGTGTAGAACAGGCGCACGCCCGAGCCGGTTTCGACATAGGGCATGATCAGGCTTTCGGGCTTTCGCCGCAGCGCATGAGCGCGGGCACGCCTGTCGGAAGCCGCGCCGGAGCGGACCGCAGAATTAGGATGTCAGACATGGCCCTCCGACGGCTCTGGCGGCCGGTTCAAGTCCGCGGCGGAGCTCGTTCTCCCGTGCGGACGCTTCTTCCCTGCTCGAAGGGTAGGGATGGAGGCTGCTGCTGGACAGGATCGTTTTGGTGTAAGTTAATACCCTTACGGTATGGAGCGGGCGCGCCGGCGCAAAAGTCGGCGCGCAAGCCGGGATGTTTGGCCCGGAACGTTCGACAACCGTCAGGCCGGGCCCTCGGGAATGCAGGCAGCTGCATAATCGAGGAGGCAGGAAGCAGGAGCAGGCAGCGATGGATCTGCGCCATCTGCGCTATTTCACCACCGTTGCGGCAGAGGGCTCGTTCAGCCGGGCCGCCGAAAAGCTCAACATCGCGCAGCCGCCGCTGAGCCGGCAGATCCAGCAGCTGGAAGAGGAGCTCGGCGTGCGTCTGCTCGATCGCGGCCGGCCGATCACGATGACCGAGGCGGGGCGCTATCTCTTCGACCAGGGGCTGCAGGTGCTGCAGCGCGTCGAGGAGATGCGTGCGATGACGACGCGCATCGGCAAGCGCATGGTGCTGCAGTTCAATATCGGCTTCGTCGCCTCGACGCTCTACGACACGCTGCCGGAGCTGATCCGCGACTTCCGCATCCAGGTGCCGGATGTCGAGGTGCAGCTTCTCGAGATGACGACGCTGGAGCAGATCTCGGCGCTGAAGGATGGGCGCATCGATGTCGGTTTCGGGCGCCTGCGCTTCGATGACGACGCGCTGGTGCGCGCCGTGTTGCGCGAGGAGGGGCTTTGCGTCGCGGTCGGCGCGACCCATGCGCTGTTGAAGCAGGGCAGCAAGCCGAAACTGGCCGATCTCGAGGCGGAGCCGCTGATCCTGTACCCGAAGGCGCCCCGGCCGAGCTATGCCGACCAGGTCCTGGCCTTCTATCGCGAGGCCGGGGTCACGCCGCGCATCGGCATGGAGGTGCGCGATGTGCAGACGGCGCTAGGCCTGGTTGCCTCGGGGGTCGGTATCTGCGTCGTCCCGGCCTCGGTGCGGCGCTTCGGCCGCGACGACGTCCATTTCCTCGAGCTCGACGAGGCATTCTCCAGCCCGATCATCGTCAGCTACCGCAAGAACGACACCTCGCCATTGCTGCGCCAGATCACCGTCCTGGCGGGGCTGGGGCAGTCATCGCCGTAAGCTATCCCGCGTGCCTGATCTCTGATCTGGCGAGCCGGAGCGACCGGTCCTCGAAGGCTACACGACGGCTTTCGAACCGAGCGGGGGCTGGCCGATCAGGCCGGCGAGCAAAGTCAGGCCATCCTCTAGGGCGCCCCGATCCGGCGCGACGCCCAGCGATATCCTGACGGCCTCGATCGGATGGGCGGTGACGGCGAAGGCCGAGCTCGGCACGATCGAGACGCCGGCGCGGTCGGCATGCTCGGCGAAGTCGGACGCACGCCAATGCTCCGGCAGGCGCAGCCAGAGATGATGCCCCTGGGGATCGGCGGCGAATGCGACATCGCCCAGGATGGAGGCTGCGAGCTTCTGGCGCTGCGCGTTCTCGGTGCGGATGGCCTGCGTGATGTCATCGAGCATGCCATCGGCGATCCAGCGGCTGGCGAGCGCCGACATCAGCGGCGGCGCCATCAGGATCGTCGCCCGCAGGACGCCCGCCAGACGCAGCGCCTTCTTGGCGCTGGGCGCGACGACATAGGCGACCCGCAAGGCCGGGGTCGCGCATTTCGAGAGCGTCGCGAGGTGCCAGGTGATGTCGGGCGCCAGCTCCGCCAGGGCGGGCGCGCGTTCCGCCCTCAGCGGCGCATAGGGATCATCCTCGATGATGGTGACGTCGTGCTTGCGCGCGATCGTGGCCAGGGCCCGTCTGCGATCCTCTGGCAGCGTCGCGGTCGTCGGATTGTCGATGCTGGGAATGACGTAGAGGGCTTTTGGCGCGCGGTCCCGGCAGGCCCTTTCGAAGGCATCGGGGATGATGCCCTTGTCGTCTATCTCCAGCGGTTCGAGAACGAGCCCCTTCTGGAAGGCGACCGCCTTGAGCCCGGGATAGGTCATCGCGCCGGCCGCGATCATGTCGCCGCGCGTGAGCAGGAGATCGCACAGCGCAAAGAGCGCGCTCTGCGCGCCGCCGGCGATCACGACGCGGTCGGCCGTAACGCCTTCGATCCAATGCGCCAGCCGGTTCGCGGCGATCTGCCGGTCGGCCTCGGCGCCGGTGCTCTCCTGGTAATGGAGGCTCAGCAGGCCGCGCGGGCTTGCCAGAACGCCGGCGATGCCGCCGGGGACGATCTTGCGGAAATCGACGGCCGCGGGCTGCGGCGGGATGTTCATGCTGAGATCGAGCAAGGGCTGGGCGCGCTCAGGCGCCGCGCTGCCGTCGAGCTTCTCGCTGATGAAGGTGCCGCGGCCGGCCTGCGCCTCGACCAGGCCGCGCCGGCGCGCTTCGTTGAAGGCTCGCGTCACCGTGGTCAGGTCGACGCCGAGCGCTTCGGCGATGGCCCGCTGCGGCGGCAGCCTGTCGCCCCGGGCGACGCGGGCGGAGCGAATATCGGCCTCAAGCGCCTCGACGATGCCGAGATACTTCATCCGGGCGCTTTCGATCAGTCGTGGCCGCCACATCTCGCCCTCGTTATTGTATGCCTTGCCGGCCTGCATTTACGTTATGATGTATGGCTCGCCGATGAAAGGGAGCTGTGCCGGGAATTGGGCCGCGACCTTGCTCCACAGGGCTCATTCGGCAGGCATTGCCGCGCGCTGCGGCTCCGCGAGCCAGTGCCGATAGGCCAGCACCAGGGAGAACGACACGGCCGAGACGATCAGCGCAGCGACAGGAAGCGCGGGAACCGCGGCAGCCGGGAAGACGAAGGCCAGGAAGGGAAAGGCATAGACCGCCGGCACCCGCATGCCGAACAGCCGGAGCAGGGCGGCCATCAGCAGCAGGTCGAGCACGGTGACGAGCGTCCAGGAATCGATCGCCAGGAACAGCGCCACGCCGATGGCGGCCGAGAGGGTGAGGACGGCCGTCTGCCTCAGGGCCATCTTCGCCGAGTACATCTTCATGTGCAGCGACTCGTAGACCACGACGGCAACCGGCGGCAGCACGGCCAGATGCGGATAGCCGGCCGCCGACGCGATCGCCACGCATACGGCGATGATCGCGAAATAGGCCAGCATGGCGCGATGCGAGAGCGGGGCGGTGCGCGGCGCGTCCTTGCGCAGGCGAAAGAGCATCACACCGAGCATGAGCACGAGCGTCGTGACGCCGATCGAGGCGAGGAACGAGAATTCCGTCGCGTTGGTGACGATTGGCAGGAAACCCGTCGCGAGCGCCGGGGCGAGGCTGTAGCGGAACAGTGCGAAGAGGCCGAGCATGCCGACCAGGATGAGCGCGAGCTTGGCCGTGTAGGGCAGGGCGAGCAGGTTGATGCCGAAGCCCATCAGCGCGGTGATCGACGGCCAGAGGAAGATCTTCTCGGGCTGCCGCATCCAGCTCTGCTCGCGGAAGGCCCAGATCGCCACGGCCATCGCAGCGATTTCCGGAAGCACGATCTCGCGGTCGCCGAAGAATTCGGCGGTCGCGACCATCGCCGTGATGAAGGCGAACGCGCCGAAAGAGGAGGCCAGCGCCTCCTGCCGGCTCAGCTTGGTTTGATGCTGCATTCTGGGTCTGCTCCGTGCCCGCTGGTCTGCGGAGTTTCTCCGATCCGCGGGTCTTGTCTCGTGAAACGGACTGGGCCTAAGGCTTGCCATGGTGGGAAGGTCAAGCGGGGCCATCGGTCGATCTGTGCCGGCGGTTCTTCATGCCCCGGAGCGCCGTGGTCGCATCAGCCACCAGACCAGGCCGGCGGAGAGAGCCGCCAGCAATGCGGCGGCAAGGAGCGATGCCGAGGCTCCGCTTGCGTAGAGCTGGCGCGCCCGCGTCCAGGCAAGGGCCATGTCGAGCACCGGTGTTCCGGCGACGGTCGCTGAAAAGTCGCCGGCGATGACGGCATCGACATAGCCGCGGCCGGCGCCGCAGGTGGCGGGTGCAAGGCATTCCGCACCGATGGCGGCGGCGCGGATGCCGCTCGCCAGCACTGCATTCAAGGCGACGAACCCGATCAGGATCCCCGAGAAGCGCGCCGTGGTGCTGATGCCGGACGCCATGCCAACCCGTTCGCGCGGGATCGTCATCATGATCGCCTTCTGCGTTTCTCCGTTCAGCAGCCCGGCGCCGGCGCCGATGACGAACATGGCGGGGAGAAGGACGGGCCAGTTGCCGGGGACGGCGCCCCATGCTGCGACCGCGTTGCCCATGGCTACGACCGCGAGCCCGAGCGCGAGGATCGAAGGCGATGTCAGCCGGCGGCCGAGCATGCCGCCGAGATAGGGAAAGGCCAGCATCGCGAAGGCGAAGGGCAGCATCGCGAAACCCGTCGCCGTCGCGGAAAGTCCGCCGCCGTGCTGCAGGAAGATCGGGAACAGCGAGGCCATGACCTGGGCGGTCGCGGCATAGGCGAACATCGCCCAGACCGCGCCGATGAATTGCCGGCTCTTGAACAGTTGCAGGTCGAGCATCGCATGCGCCTGCATCCGCTCCGCGATCACGAAGCCGGCCAGCGAGGCGGCGCCCAGAGCGAAGCCGGCAAGCGTCGCCGTGCTGGCCCAGCCCTGCGCCTGGCCGGTGATCAGCCCTGAGGTGAGGCCGAGCATCGCTCCGGCGAAGAGGAGGATGCCGAGGGGATCGAGCCGCCCTCGGGTCGGATCTCGCGACTCCTCCGCATAGGCGAGCGTCGCGGCCGCGAGCAGGGCGCAGATCGGCAGGTTGATGAAGAAGGCCCAGCGCCAGCCGAGCGATTCGACGATGATCCCGCCGGCGATGGGGGCGACGACCATGGTCGCGCCCATCACGCCGCCCCAGATCGCCCAGGCGCGGTTCCGCTCGGCGCCCGCATGGAAGCGATGCCCGATGATCGCGAGCGCAGGCGCCAGAACGAAGGCGGTCGCGGCCCCTTGCGCTCCACGGCTGAGATGCAGCCAGACGACCGTCGAGGCGAGGCCGCCGGACAAGGAAGCCGCGGCGAGCCCGGCCAGGCCGCAGAGAAATATCCGGCGGCGCCCGAGCCGGTCGGCGATCGCCCCTGCCGGCAGCAGCATTGCTGCGAAGCTCAGGAAGAAGGCGCTGATGACCCACTGGGTGTCGGCGGCGCCGGCGCGCAGCCCCCGGGCGATGGCCGGGATCGCCAGCGCGACGATGTTCGTGTCGACGAGCGACATGGCGCATCCGGCCGCGGCCGTCAGCAGCAGAAGATCGCCATCCTTCGCGCGGGTCGCGCCGTCAGACGGCATGACGGGCACCATTGCAGGTCGATGACGGGGCGGCGATGCGGGGGGCGCCGAACCTTGGGCGCAGGGGCGCGAGCGAGAATGCCGTCGATCCGAGCGGTCGGAATGTCTTTTTCTCTGGCTCTCGCCCATACATATTGTCGCAGGTCTGCGTCATTTTCCCGCCGTTTCCGATCCCGTGATTGCGCTTTTCGTCGCACCAGAGCCGTTTCAACGGCTGATGGCTGGATTTGTCTGGTTCGTAAGCATATCGATATGTATGCGCATAGGCCATACAATTGTCTGGTCGAGATCGCGTCACGGCGCGCAGGCGGGGATGGGTTCAGAAATGGGTGCGACCACAATTCAGGAAGGGCTGCACGAGCCCATTCCCGGCTATGACGAGCAGATCGTCCGCTGGTTCGTGCTGGCCACCATCGTCTGGGCGCTCGTCGGCCTCGCTGCGGGGCTCTTCATCGCGCTCCAGTTGACCTTCCCGTCGCTGAACTTCTCCGAATACGCCACCTTCGGGCGCCTGCGGCCGATCCATGTCTCGGGTGTCGTGCTCGCCTTCGCCGGCAACGCGCTCTTCGCGACGTCGCTCTATGTGGTCCAGCGGACCTGCCATGTCGGGCTATGGGGCGGGCGCCAGCTCTCCATGCTGGTCTTCTTCGGCTACCAGCTCTTCCTGATCCTGGCGATGACCGGCTACCCGCTCGGTATCACCCAGAGCAAGGAGTACGCCGAGCCGGAATGGTACGCCGACCTGCTGCTCCTGGCGGTCTGGCTGGTCTATCTCGCGATCTATACCGGCACGCTCGCCCGCCGCCGCGAGCCGCACATCTACGTGGCGAACTGGTTCTATCTCGCCTTCATCATCACGGTCGCGGTCCTGCACATCGTCAACAATCTGGCGATGCCGGTCTCCTTCGTCGGGACGAAGAGCTACTCGCAGTTCGCGGGCGTCCAGGATGCGCTGATCCAGTGGTGGTACGGCCACAACATGATCGGCTTCTTCCTGACGGCCGGCTTCATCGGGATGATGTACTATTTCGTCCCCAAGCAGGCCGAGCGCCCGATCTATTCCTACCGGCTCTCCATCGTCCATTTCTGGGCGCTGATCTTCCTCTATATCTGGGCCGGCCCGCACCATCTCCACTACAGCGCGCTGCCGGACTGGGCGCAGACGCTCGGCGCCGCCTTCTCGATCATGCTCTGGATCCCGTCCTGGGGCGGCATGATCAACGGGATCATGACCCTGTCGGGCGCCTGGGGGAAACTGCGCACCGACCCGATCCTGCGCTTCCTCGTCGTCGCCGTCGCCTTCTACGGCATGGCGACCTTCGAGGGGCCGCTGATGTCGATCAAGGCGGTCAACGCGCTCAGCCACTACACCGACTGGACCGTCGGACACGTGCATTCGGGTGCGCTCGGCTGGGTCGCCTTCATGGTCTTCGGCGCGATCTACTATCTCGTGCCGCGGCTCTGGCGCGCGCCGCTCTGGTCGCATCGCCTCGTCGAGTGGCACTTCTGGATCGCGACGGTCGCCATCGTTCTCTACATCACCGCGATGTGGGTGGCAGGCATCGCCCAGGGCCTGATGTGGCGGGCCTACGACCAGTTCGGCTTCCTCCAGTACTCCTTCGCCGACAGCGTCGCGATGCTGCACCCCTACTATCTCGTGCGCGCGCTGGGCGGGCTCCTCTACCTGATCGGCGCGGTGCTGATGACGCTCAACGTCTTCATGACCATCCGCTCCTCCGGGGCAGGGCGAAAGGAGCCCGCGCCGACGGAGCGGATCGGGACCGATCCGGCGCTCCAGGCCGCCTTTGCTTCCAAGGGCTAGTCCCCTCAACGAATTCGAGCCGAGAGGGCTTGTATCGCCATGGCGAAATCATCCGAAGAACGCGTCAATCACGGGACGATCGAACGCTCGACGCTGCTGCTGTTCGTCCTGAGCTTCCTGGTCGTCGCGATCGGCGGCCTGGTCGAGGTCGTGCCGCTGTTCCGTCTCGACGAGACGATCAAGCCGGTCGAGGGTGTGCGCCCCTATACGCCGCTCGAGCAGATCGGCCGGAACATCTACACGAGGGAGGGCTGCTACACCTGCCACAGCCAGCAGGTGCGGCCGTTCCGCGACGAGGTCGAGCGCTACGGACATTACTCGATCGCCGCCGAGAGCATGTACGACCACCCCTTCCTCTGGGGGTCGAAGCGCACTGGTCCGGACCTCGCGCGGCTCGGCGGCAAGTACTCGAACGCCTGGCATGTCGCGCACATGATCAACCCGCGCGACGTCGTGCCGGTGTCGATCATGCCGGCCTACCCGTTCCTGCAGCAGCGCGAGCTGAAGTTCGACGATATCGGCGAGCATCTGCAGGCGCTGAGCAAGGTCGGCGTGCCCTATGACGGCGTCGCGATCCTGAGCGCCGCCGACGATGTCCGCGCGCAGGCCACGGGCGAGAAGACCGAGGCGCTGCTCGCCCGCTACCCCGGCGCAAGGATCGGCGATTTCGACGGCCAGCCCGGGCGCATCACCGAGATGGACGCGCTGATCGCCTACCTGCAGGTGCTCGGCACCATGGTCGACTTCTCGAAGGTCCGCGTCGACGGGAAGAAGGAATAGCCCATGTCCCAATCCCTGATCAGCCTGCTGCTCAATGCCTGGCTCGTCGTCGCCACGCTCTTCTTCATCGCGATCGTCTGGCTCTCGTACCGCCCATCCGCCCGAGCCCGCATGGAGCGCCATGCCCGGATTCCGTTTGAAGGAAAGGGAGGCGAGCAATGAGCGAGCAGGAACGCGACCCGCTGACCGGCCAGCTCACCACCGGCCATGAATGGGACGGCATCAAGGAACTCCGGACCCCGATCCCGAACTGGTGGCTGATCACCTTCGTGGTCACCTGGGTCTTCTCGATCGGCTACCTCGTGCTCTACCCGTCCTTCGCGACGACGAAGGACTATGCGCGCGGGCTTCTCGGCTGGTCGAGCGCGAAGGAACTCGGCCAGGCGACCGACCGTGCGCGCGACCAGCAATCCAGCTGGCGCACGCAGATCCTCGCCACCCCGCTCGAGAAGATCGAGGCCAACGAGGAACTCCGCCGCTTCGCCGTCGCCGGCGGGCAGGCGGCCTTCAACGAGAACTGCGCCGGCTGCCACGGCGTCGGCGCGGGCGGACAGATCGGCCAGTTCCCGTCGCTGATCGACGATGACTGGCTCTGGGGCGGCAAGATCACCGATATCCACGCCACGATCCGCCACGGCATTCGTGACGGGGGCGACGAGACGCGCCTCAGCGCGATGCCGGCCTTCGGCGAGATCCTGAAGCCGGAGGAGATCGCGGCGACCGCGGATTTCGTGCTGAGCCTGTCGGATCGTTCGCGCGACGCCAGCCGGGCGAGCCTGCCCGGCGCCGCGCTCTACGAGACCAATTGCGCCGCCTGCCACGGCGCGAAGGGCGAGGGGAGCCGCGATGCCGGGGCTCCCCGTCTCGACGATGCGATCTGGCTCTACGGCAGCAGCCGCGAGGCCGTCATCCGCCAGATCGCCAATCCGAAGATGGGGCAGATGCCGGCCTGGCAGAGCCGCCTCGACGAGGCGACCATCCGGATGCTCACCGTCTATGTCCACACCCTCGGCGGCGGGGAAAAGTGATGGCGACCACGACCGTCATCGACACGGTATCCCAGCGCCGGCCGGCGCGGCTGCCGATCCCGCAGACGGTGCGTGGTCGCTACCGCACGATCAAGACGGCGATCGCCTGGGCGCTGCTGGCCTTCTACTTCATCACGCCGTGGATCCGCTGGGATCGCGGCCCGTCGCTGCCGGATCAGGCGGTATTGTTCGATCTGCCCGGCAGGCGGCTCTTCGTCTTCGGTCTCGAATTCTGGCCGCAGGACCTGCCGATAGCGGTCGGGGCTCTGGTGCTCGGCGCCTTCGGCCTGTTCGGCGCGACGGCCATCGCCGGCCGCGTCTGGTGCGGCTTCACCTGCCCGCAGACGGTCTGGACCGACCTGTTCTTCACGGTCGAGCGCTACTGCGAGCGGCTCTTCGGCAAGGGCACGCTGCTGTCGAGCATCGCCAAGCCGGTTGCCCAGATCGCCCTGGCGGTGCTGACGGCGTTCGGCTTCGCCGCATTCTTCAACGACGCGCCGAGCTTTCCGCTGGCGCTGCTGACCGGCACGGCGCCGCTCGGCGCCTATCTTGCGATCGGCATCCTGTCGCTCACCACCTGGCTGTTCGCCGCCTATGCCAAGGAGCGCATCTGCCTGCACATGTGCCCGTGGCCGCGCTTCCAGGCGGCGCTGCTCGACAAGGAAAGCCTCGTCGTCACCTATCAGCGCTGGCGCGGCGAACCGCGCGGCAAGAAGCGTGCGCCGCTGCGCCCGGAGCTCAGCGACCTCACCGCTCTGATCCGGGAGGCCAGCTCCTTCGATACGGGCCGCGGCGACTGCATCGACTGCCTGCGCTGCGTCAATGTCTGCCCGACGGGCGTCGACATTCGCGACGGCCTGCAGATGGGCTGCATCGGCTGCGGCCTCTGCGTCGACGCCTGTCACGAGGTGATGACCAGGATCGAGCGCCCGGTCGGGCTCATTCGCTTCGACGTCGAGGGCTCCGACCGCGCCGGCTCCTTCAAGCAGGCTAAGGTGCAGATCGTCAGGCCCAAGACCTTGCTCTATGCGGTGCTGTGCCTGCTGGCTTTCGGCTCGATGGCGGTCGGCATCACGCGGATGGAAAGCGTGCTGCTCGATGTCGAGCCGCAGCGCGGCCAGCCCTTCGTCCAGCTCTCGGACGGCTCGGTCCGCAACGATTTCAGTTTCCGGCTCGCCCATCGCCTGCCGCATCTCGACCGTGTCGTGATCCGTGCGGAGGGGCTGGACGGCGCGAGTTTGCGCTTCGCGACCGAGGAGGCCGGCCAGGAAACCGTCGCGCTTGCCATGCCCGGCAACCGCCGGATCAGCGACCGCCTCTTCATCACGGCTGCGCCCGGACAGGCGCCCAAGGGGCGCGCCAACATCCGCGTCATCGTCAGCGACGCCGAGAGCGGCGCAACCCTCGGCGAAGTCGAGACCTATTTCTGGGGGCCGGCGCGATGAGCGGGAACTCGGCCGCCGCCCGCCGGAAGGATCTCTGGATACCCGGCTGCTTCATCCTGTTCTTCGTCTGCCTCGCCGCGCTCGAAATCTGGTTCGTGACCCTGGCGAACCGGAGCTTCACCGGCGTGGTGACGGACGATGCCTACAGCATCGGATTGAACGAGGAGGAGCTAGCAGCGCAACGCGCCGCCGCGCGGCGTCTCGGCTGGACAGCTGCGATGGCCTTCGAGCAGGGGCACGGCCTTAATGGCAGGCTGACGCTGCAGCTCCGCGATGCCAATGGGCAGGCACTCGTCGCCGACGAGGTTCGCGCGACCGCCGAGCGGATGACACGCTTCCCGCAGATTCAGGCCGTCCGGTTCGTCCGGCAGCCCGGCAGTGAATATCTCGCGGATCTCGTGGTCCCGCTGGCGGGGCGCTGGTTCGTCAGGGTCAGGGTCGAGCGCGACGGGAAGGCCCTCACGGTCATCGACGAGGTGCATGTTCGTCCATGACCAACGGGCCGAACATCGCCGCCGCTGCCTTGCCGGCTTCGCTGCCGCCCGCGCTCCTCTCGGCGTTCGTGGCGCCGGCGTCGGGCCGCGCGCAGCAATTGGAGCTTCTGGTCGAAGGCGTGCACTGCGCCAACTGCATCAGAAAGATCGAGACGCGTCTGGCGAAGGATCCCGCGGTCACCCGGGCGCGGGTCAACCTGACCCTGAGGCGGCTTTCGGTGGAATGGGTCGGCGGTCCCGATCATGCCGAGGTGATCGGCGAGACGGTTCGCAGCCTCGGCTACGCGATCGCGCCCTATGATGCCGGCTCGATCGGCGCCTCTCAGGACCGGACAGGCCGCGAGCTGCTGCGCTGCCTCGCCATTGCGGGCTTCGCCTCCTCGAACGTCATGATGCTCGCCTGGGCGGTCTGGGCCGGTCAGGCGCAGGACATGCCGGCGAGCACCCAGGCCTTCTTCAACTGGCTCTCGGCGCTCGTCGCTGTTCCGGCGCTGGCGATCGCCGGACGTCCCTTCTTCCGCTCCGCCTTCGGTGCGCTCAGGGCAGGGCGGACCAACATCGACGTGCCGATCGCCGCCGCGCTGATCCTGGCGACCGCGATCAGCATGATGGAGCTCATGCGGCACGGCGCGCACGTCTATTTCGACAGCGCGACCATGCTGCTCTTCGTCCTGCTCGTCGGGCGCTATCTCGATTTCCGCGTGCGCGCCCGCTCGCGTGAGGCGATCGAGCGCCTCGCCATGATGCGGGCCGAGCACGCCACCGTGCTGCTTGGCGATGGCCGCACCGAGATCGTCCCGGCCTCGGCGGTCGAGCCCGGCATGCAGGTCGTCGTGGCGCCGGGCGAGACGGTTCCGGTCGATGGTCGCGTCACGAGCGGGCAGACGATGCTCGACCGGTCGGCGGTGACCGGCGAAACGCTGCCCGAATTGATCAACCCCGGGGATGAGGTACTCGCCGGCTATCTCAACGGCCCTGACATCCTCCACCTCCGTGCCGAGAAAACGGTCGCGCAAAGCCATCTCTCCGAGATCCTGCGTCTGGTGGAGCAGGCGCAGCTGCAGAAGGGCCGCGCCGCCACGCTGGCGGACAGGCTGGTGCGCATCTGGACGCCGCTGGTCCACGCCATTGCTTTGCTGACGCTGTTCGGATGGTGGTTCCTCGGCGGCGCAGATCTGCCGACTGCGCTGCTCTACGCGGTCACCGTGCTGATCATCGCCTGTCCCTGCGCCATCGGCCTCGCCGTGCCGGCCGTGCAGGTCAATGCCATCGGCGGACTGCTCAGGCGCGGCATCCTGGTCCGATCGGGCGAGGCGCTCGACCGGCTGGCCGCGATCGACCGCGTCGTCTTCGACAAGACCGGGACCCTGACCGATGGCCGCGCCGAGTTGGTCGATATGCCGTCGAATCCGTTGGCGCTGCGCCTGGCCGCGGCGCTGGCCAGTGCCAGCCGGCATCCGTTCTCGCGCGCGCTGACGCGCCGGCTTGGCAGGGGCGCCGCGGCCGAGGACGTCTCGGAAACGCCGGGAGCGGGGATCAACGGCGTGGTCGACGGCAAGCCCGCGCGGCTTGGAAGCGCTGCCTTCTGCGGAGCCGCCGGTGAAGGAGGCGATGCGGCGAGCGAAGTCTGGGTCTCGGCGGAGGCGCTGCCGCCGCAACGCTTCGCCCTCGCCGACAGCGTCCGCCTCGACGCACGGGAGACGGTGGACTACTTCCGGAATGCCGGAGTCGAGATCAGCATCCTGTCCGGCGATCGCCTGCCGGCGGTCGAGAGCTGCGCGACCAGCCTCGGAATCGCCGACCACCGGGCCGCGCTGAAGCCTGCGCAGAAGGCTGCGCTCTTGTCCGGCCGGAAGGCGGATGGCGGCAAGCCGTTGATGGTCGGTGATGGGCTGAACGATGCACCGGCGCTGGCCGCGGCTCATGTCTCGGCGAGCTTCGGGCATGGCGTGCCCGCGACCCAGGTCGCGGCTGATTTCGTACTGCCCGCCGAAGCCTTGTCCTCTGTCGTCGTGGCGCATCGCACGGCGCTGAAGGCGGCGGGCATCGTCCGGCAGAATCTCGGCTTCGCCGCGATCTACAATCTCGCGCTGATCCCGGTTGCGGTGCTGGGCCTCGTTTCGCCGCTGATCGCGGCGGCCGCCATGTCGATCAGCTCGATCCTCGTGACCATGAACGCGTTGCGGGCCCGGCCGCCTCGGATCGGAGCGGCGGCATGAGCCCGCTCCTCTTCCTCATTCCCATCGCATTGACGCTCGGCGCCCTCGGCGTCGTGGCGTTCCTGTGGACCCTTCGCTCGGGTCAGTACGACGACCTCGACGGCGCGGCCGAGCGCATCTTCCTCGATGACGACAGATTGGAGGCTTCCCATGACCGATGAGGCGACGATGCGGACCGCAAGGCAGCGCAACGCCTTCGCACTCACTCTGACGAGTGCGATCGCGCCCGTCTTCGGCTGGCTCTATGCCGGGCAGGCCGGGGCCTTCTGGGCGTTCGCGGCCTGGATCGTCTTGGTCGTGCTGCCGCGCACGGCGGGCGTCAGGCTGCTCGGCTTTCTCTATGGGAGCTTCTTCACCGCCGAGCAGTTGCCCTGGACGATGCTGAACGTCACGCTCACCATCCTCCTCGGAAGCATGCAGTTCGGCATAGACGTCGCCTTCTATGCCGCGCTGATCGGCGTACCCGTCGTCGTCCTGACGCTCATCGTGATCGCCCTCGACCTCGATCCGCAGGCCGAGGCAGAGGCCGCTCCGGTCCTCGTTCCCGCAGCTTCGGGCACAGCCCGCAAATCCGACCGCGACCGCATGGCAGCGTAGGGGCCCGTATCGTCCTCTCGCCGATGCGGTTGGGGCGAGACTCTCGTGCCGAGCGCCTTACTCGCCGTGATCGCGCACCTCGGTGTGGCCATGGCGCCAATATGCAGCGACGAGACAGCGGTCCTTCGCCAGTTTCCACTCGCTGCGCAGATGCTTGCGGATGTCGCGCGTAGCCCTCTGTTCGCAGCCGGCGAAAACGAAAAGGCTGCCGACATCCGGCCTGCCGATCGCGCGCACGGCCTTCGATAGCAGGTCGGTCGAGCCTGCCGGGGCGCCGTCTCGATGCAGCCAGGTGATCGCGATCGCGGCGTCGGAGCGGATGTCCTGCTCTTCGGCGCGATCGGCGACCTCGATCACGATCGTGGCGCGAGCGGTCGTCGGCAGCGAGGCGGCGATGCGGGCGATTGCCGGCAGCGCGGTCTCGTCGCCGCAGAGCAGATACCAGTCGGCGGGGATGACATCGCCTCCACCCGGACCCAGCAGGCCGACGCGGTCGCCGGGCCTCGCATTGCGCGCCCAGACCGAACCCGGCGAATCCTCGTGCAGCACGACGTCGACGGCCAGCTCCTTACGGGCATGATCGATCGAGCGGATCGTATAGACCCGGCGCACCAGCTCGTCCTGCGCCATCGGCCAGATGATGCGGCTGTCGGCGCCGACGCGCGGCCAGATCGGCTCGCGGCCCGCCGGTGGAATCAGGATGCGGACATGCAGGCCGCCGCTCTCGAAATGGGCTGTATCCTCGCAGGCGAGGATTACGCGCCGCATCGCCGGCGTCAGCGCATGCGCGCGGCGGACCACCGCTTCGCGGAAATAGGGAATCTGCGCCGGGGTGGGAGCGTCGCCCTGCCACTTCAGGCTGAAGGGCTCTCCCTTCGCGAATTCGAACAGATGTTCGGCCAGGGAGGATTTGACGACGAAGAGGTAGGTCTCGTTCGGGCTCACCGCGGAAAGGCGCAACGCGCCGCCCTCGATCGCGACCTCGACCGTGCCATAGGGGCCTTCGAGGCGAGCACCATCGCCCTGCCGCGTCACGGTGCCGTGTTCGGTGAAGTGATCGCAGAGCTGTCGAAGCATCGCCGGCGCGTCGGCGAGTTCGACGCGCGCCTGCGCATGCAGCCTGGCTGCTTCGGCCATTCCGACGTCCTTCGCGGTTCGGCGACCGGATTCGGAAGAGGCCACCGATCGGCGCCACAAGCGGCGCGACGGGGCCCTGATAGGGCAATGCGAGGAGACGCGCGAGGGGCGGAATTGGGGCCGGCCGCCCTCTGCGGAGGGGAGCGGCCTTCGACGGTGCGAGCTTCCAAAGCGGCACGAGGCCACTTTCGTCACGGGCGGCGGCGGTGTAGGGCGAGGCGGCAGCGGCCGAAAACCGACGATACCGAGGGCACGTTCGATCATGGAGAACAAGGCTTCCGCGTCCCAGTCCCGCGACGGCACCCTGGCGACGAAGGTTCTCTCCATGGCCGGAGCAGGCCTGCTTGCCGGCGATGACGGCGAGCTCTTCGAGCTCGATTCGGTAAGCTTCGGGGTTCCCGGCCGTGTGCTTCTGGAGCCGCTGACCTTGTCTCTGCCGGCGCGGCGCGTGACCGGGCTGATCGGTCACAATGGTTCGGGCAAGTCGACGCTGCTGAAGCTGCTCGCCCGCCAGCAGACGGTCTCGTCCGGCTCGATCCGCTTCGAAGGCAAGGCGCTCGATGCCTGGGGCGGTCGCGCCTTCGCCCGCAAGGTCGCCTATCTGCCGCAGCAGACGCCGCCTTCTTCGGGTCTGCTGGTCAAGGAGCTCGTCGCCCTCGGCCGCTATCCCTGGCATGGCGCGCTCGGCCGCTTCGGTGCCAAGGACCGCGAGAAGGTCGCCGAGGCGATGGCGCTCACCGATGTCGAAGCCTTCGCCGATCGGCTCGTCGATAGCCTCTCGGGCGGCGAACGCCAGCGCGTCTGGCTAGCCATGCTGGTCGCCCAGGATGCCGAGTGCCTGTTGCTCGACGAGCCTACTTCGGCGCTCGACATTGCCCACCAGATAGAGGTGCTCTCGCTGGTGCGCCGGCTGTCCTCGGAGCGGGGTCTTGGCGTCGTCGTTGTGCTGCACGACGTCAACATGGCGGCGCGGTTCTGCGACGAGATCGTCGCGCTGCATTCCGGCAGGATGATCGTCAGGGGAACGCCCGAGGACGTGATGACCGCGCCGCAGCTCGCCTGCATCTACGGCGTCGAGATGAGCGTCGTCGCCCATCCGCAGACCCAGCGTCCGATCGCGGTTCCGGCCTGAGAACAGGCAAGGGCGCAGGCAGGCCGCCGCGACGCGCGCGACGGATTGTGGCCATCCTGCCACATGCCGGGGCAAAGCGGGGTGGCGGCGCATGCGGCCGCTACAGGCTCCCGACCCGTTTCCCACAGGCCCATCCCACTGGAAAGCCTGACGGAATCAACGCGTCTGCGTTTGCTCCCGGCGGGGCGTGCTTTCCCAGTCTGGAATCGATATAAAACATTGTTATTGCGCGTGTTTTTCTTCACGGCATAGGTCGCCGGCACGCTCGCCCCGGGCGGGCCATCGATAAACGCCGCGGCATGGACAGGTTCACTCTCCGAAAGCTCTTGGCCACGTTCGTGCAGGTGCGGCCGCGGCTCGAAGCCGTTGCGCGGGCCCGCACGGGCAGCCGGGCGCTGGCGGAGGATCTGATCCAGGATACCTGGTTCAAGCTCGAGGCTGCGCGGATCGAGGGGCCGATCGACAACCCCGCCGGCTTCATCATCCAGGTCGCGAACAACACCGTGACCGATCATCTGCGCAAGGAGCGGCGCCGCAGCGAACTCGATGCGGAGCTTTCCGACCTGCTTTGGGAGAGTGTCGATGCAGTCTCTCCCGAGCGGGCGCTGATCGGGCGCGAGCGGCTGCAGGCGGTCCGCGCGGCCCTCGACGAGCTGCCGGAGAAAACGCGGGAGATCTTTCTGATGAACCGTATCGAGCGCATTCCGCATCGTCGGATCGCGGAACTGCTCGGCATGAGCGACAACGCCGTCTACTACCATGTCCGGCGAGCGCTGGAGCGTCTGGCGGAACTGCGCGACGATTTCATTGACTGAAATTTCGCGATCTGTTCAGGCAAACGGCGCCTTCGCGCGTCTGTTACGGTAGGATGCCTCCGCGCGGGAGCGTCCGACACGCCACCGCTTTTCTGTGCCGGCTGAATGGACGAGTCCGACAAACGCCCCGACCGAGACCGCCGGATCGCACTCGACGCGCGCGACTGGATCGTGCGACTGGCGTCGGGCGATGCCGGAGAGGCCGATCTGCGCGCCTTCAAGGCTTGGCGCGATGCCGCGCCGGAGCACGGCCTGGCCTTCGAACGGGAACGTCGCTTCTGGCAGGAGTTGCAGGTCCTCGAAGGGGCGCTCGCCCGGCCGGCGGCGGAGGTGCGCGCAAGGCCGGCGGTCAGCCGGCGGGGTTTCGTGGTCGGCGGGGCGCTGGCCGCCGGAGCGGCAGGCGTCATCCTCATGCCGCGGCTCGAACGGCTCTGGCAGGCTGATTTTGCCACAGCTGTCGGCGAGCAGAAGGAGGTAGCGCTGCCGGACGGCTCCGTCGCGACGCTCAACACCGACAGCGCCATCGCCGTCGATTTCCGCCCCGACCTGCGGTTGGTCCGGTTGCTGGGCGGGGAGGCGGTCTTCAAGGTGAAGCCGGGTGCTTCCGTACCCTTCCGCGTTGCTTCGCTCGACGGGAATAGCGACGCGCTCGATGCCCAGTTTTCGGTCAATGCCGTGGACGGCGTGGCGACAGTGACGGTCGCGAACGGCCGCGCGCATGTCTCGGCACCTGCAGCGGCGACCGCGGCGTCTCTGCGCGACGGCGGCGGTGTCGAACTTCGGGACGACGAGCAGACGAGCTATTCCGCCGGCCGGCCGCCGAGGCCGGCCATGGCGGTTGACAGTGGCGCCGTCCTGGCCTGGCGTTCGGGGCGCGTGATCTTCGAGGGGCGCCCGTTCTCTTCAGCCGTCGCCGAACTCGGGCGCTATGTGCCCGAACGCATCGTCCTTGGCCCGGCGGTAGCATCCGACCTGCCGGTCAGCGCGATCTTCTCGACACGGGAAGCGTTGTCCGCGGTCCAGGCGCTCGCCAAGACGCAAGGGTTGACCGCGCGGCGAATTCCGGGCGTGGCGATCATCATCGCCTGACGCGCGCAACCTTTAAAAAAAAGCGCTCCAGCTCTTTGGGCAACTTCGCCCGCCACCCGTCAATCGAGTGAAGGAAGCAGCAGCCGGGCTGTCCGGTGGCCTTCCACGCGGCCCGCTTCGGGCCGCTTTCGTTGCACGGCTTGGGGTTTCCGATGACGGACAGGGACGCTGGTGGGAATGTTTCGCGGCAGGCGCGTGGCCGGTTGTTGCGGGGCCTGACGCTTGGCACGGCACTCGGTCTCGGTCTTTTGCCGGTGGGGCTCGCCACGCTGCCGGCGCAGGCGCAGAGCGCGCGTGCCCAGGATTTCAATATTGCGAGCCAGCCGCTCAATCGCGCCCTGAGGGCGTTGGCCGACCAGTCGGGCGTGCAGCTCGCCTATCGCACGGCGATCGCCTCCGGAACGGTGGCGCCGGCCGTTCGGGGCTCGATGACGACGGAGCAGGCGCTCGCGCGGCTGCTCGCGGGCTCCGGGCTGAGCTACAGCTTCACCAACGCCAACACGGTGACGATCCTCGGCGGTTCGGCCGCGCGGGGCGGTGGCGTTGCAGTTGAGGGCGCGATGGCGCTCGACACCATCGAGGTTCAGGGCGAGGACCCGCGCGGCCCGGTGGACGGGATCATCGCGCACCGCACCGCGACCGGCACCAAGACCGATGCGCCGATCCTCGAGGTCCCGCAGTCGATCTCGGTCGTGGGGCGCACGCAGATGGAGCGCCAGGGCGCGACCAGCGTGACGGAAGTGCTCCGCTACGTTCCCGGCGTCGTCATCGAGACCTATGGTCCGGACCCGAAGGGCTATGACTGGGTGCTGATGCGCGGCTTCAACGCGCAGTCGTCGAGCGATTTCCGCGACGGCCTGCGCCAGTCCTCGATCAGCTACAGCTTCTTCCGCACCGATCCCTACGCGCTGGAGCGTGTCGAGGTGCTGCGCGGCCCGTCCTCGTCGCTCTATGGCCAGAGCGATGCCGGCGGCCTCATCAACAAGGTCAGCAAGCGGCCGCGCGACAAGGCGCATTATCAGGTCGAGCTGCAAGGCGGCAGCTATGACCGCTTGCAGGGAGCCTTCGACATCGGAGGACCGGTCGATGCCGCCGGGACGCTGCTCTACCGTGTGATCGGCATCGCCCGCGACTCGAACACGCAGTTCAAGTACCCCAACGGGACCGAGCGTGCCGACGACCGCCTGCTGCTGGCGCCGTCCTTCACCTGGCGGCCGTCGGCGGACACCAAGCTCACCGTCTATGCCGAGGTGCTGCAGGACCGCTCCGGCGGCAGCGCCCTCTATTCGCGGGCGCCGGGCGGGCGCTGGCTCCCGGTGGGGGATCCGAACTTCGACAAGTTCAAGCAGGACCAGCAGGTCGTCGGTTACGAGTTCGAGCACCGCTTCAACGAGACGTGGACGCTGCGCCAAAACGCCCGCTACGGCCATACCGAGACCTTCCTCAACGCGACGCAGGGCTATTGGGCGCCGGCGGCCGGGGCGATCGCCCGGCGCAACCGCACCTTCGACGAGAGCATGAGCGCCTTCGTCTCCGATACCCAGCTCGAGGCGAAGTTCGGGACCGGCCCGGTCAGTCACACCGCCTTGTTCGGCTTCGACAACAACTTCGTCGATGCCGATGTCCGCGGCTGGCAGACGCCCTGGGGATCGACCCTGCTGAACGCCATCAGACCGGTTTATGGCATCGCCATGCCGGACCCCCGCCTGGTTGGCGCGCCGTTCCAGATCTACAATCAGAAGCTTGCCCAGTTCGGCATCTACGCTCAGGACCAGATCAAATGGGATCGCTGGATCCTGACGCTGGGCGGCCGCTACGACCGCATCGACGTCAAGACGGATGATAGCCTGACGCGTCGCAGCTACGAGCGGGTCGACGGCCAGTTCTCCGGACGTGTCGGCCTGACTTACCTGACGAGCTTCGGCCTTGCGCCCTACGTCTCCTATGCCGAGGCCTTCGTGCCGACGCTCGGCCTCGACGCGAGGGGGCAGACGATGGAGCCCTCGCAGAGCCGCCAGGTCGAGGTCGGCCTCAAATTCGAGCCCGCCGGCTGGAACGCGCTCTTCACCGCGGCGCTCTTCGACCTCACCAAGACCAATGCCACCGTCTATACCACCAACGGTGCCGAGCCGCTCGGGCGGACGAACTCCAAGGGCGTCGAGCTGGAGGCCAAGGTCAGCCTGGCCGAGGGGCTGGATTTCACAGGCTCCTACACCTTTGCCGATGTTGAGGTCGAGGTTGGCGCCACGGCCGCGCAGCGCGGCAAACGCCCGATGCTGGTGCCGGCGCATACCGCCTCCGGCTGGCTGAACTACACCTTCCAGCAGGGCGTTCTGAATGGGCTCGGGCTCGGTGCCGGCGTGCGCTATGTCGGCCAGAGCTACGGCGACGCGCTCAACACGGTGAAGATCGATCCCTGGACGGTCGTCGATGCCGGCGCCAGCTACAAGTGGCGAAACGCGACCTTCGCGGTCAACGCCACCAACCTGTTCGACAAGAAGTACTTCGCCACCTGCGAAAGCGCGACCGCCTGCTATGAGGGGCAGCGGCGCACGGTGATCGGCCGGGTCCGGTTCGATTTCTGACGCGCTGACGAGACGCGGCCTGCTGGCAGCCGGGGCGGGAGCCCTGGCCGCCTTCGCCGCGCCCGGCGCATCGGCCGCAGCGCCACAGCGCGTGGCCTCGATCGCCTGGCTCGGTGCGGAGAATGCGTTGGCGCTCGGCGTGACGCCGGTGGGCGTCGCGGACGCCGGCTATTATCGCGAGCGCATGGTATCGCCGCGCTTGCCGGAGGCCGTTCCGGATCTCGGGCCGTTCTGGGAGCCGAATCTCGAGCGCCTCTTCGCCCTGCGCCCCGACCTCGTCCTGGTCGATGCCTGGTCGGTCATCGATGGCGCCAAGCTGGCGCGGATCGCCCCGGTCGAGCGCGTGCCGGCGTATCCGCAAGGTACAGGCGGGTGGGATTTTGCGACCGGCACCTTGCGGCGCCTGGGCAGCGTGCTGCAGCGGGAGGCTCAGGCCAGGCTGGTCGTGGCCGAGGCGGAACAGCGCATCGCAGCCCTGCGTCATCGTGTCGACGCCGCCGGACCGCTGCCTGCCTATGTCGGTCTGATCGCGCGCACTGGCCGCAACATCACGCTCTATGGCGGCTCCGGCTTGATCGGCGGCGTTCTGGAGCGCCTTGGGCTGCGCAACGCACATCCCGGACCCTTCTCCGGTGTGGGCACCGTGACGGTCGGGCTCGATGCGCTGGCACGCGAGCCGGAGGCGATGATCCTCTGCATCGACCTTGCCACTGCGAGCGGCGGCTTTGCGCGCACCGTTGCCGGCAATGCGCTGTGGCGCAGCCTGCCTTCGGTCAGGCGCGGGCGCGTCGGCCTGCTCTCGGGCTTCTACCCGTTCGGCGGGCTCGGCTCTGCCCTCCATTTCGCCGAACAGGCGGTGCGGGTGCTGGAGAGCAGTGCTCGTGGGTGAGGGGACGGCGATCCGAAATCCCGCCTGGCCGCGCCTGCTGCTGCTTGCCATAGTGGCGCTGGGCGCCGGTCTCCTGCTTCAGCGCGCCGCTGCCACCTTGCCGGTGGAGCTGTGGTGGCCGGCGCTGCGGGCGCCGGCCGAAAGCGATATCCACCAGGCTGTGTTCGGGCTCGCCATCATGCCGCGCGCTGCGGTCGCGCTGCTGGCGGGTGCCGCGCTCGGGCTAGCCGGCGCGCTCTGCCAGCATGTGTTGCGCAATCCGCTGGCGGAGCCGACCGTGCTCGGCGTCAGCGCCGGCGCGCAACTCGCCTTGATCGCGGCGACGCTCTGGCTGCCGGGCGCGCTCGCCTGGGGGCCGGGCGTGCCGGCCTTCGCCGGGGCGGCGCTCGTCGCGCTCCTGATCCTGTCGCTCGCCCTGCGCGGCGGCGTCTCACCCGGCGCAATCGTTCTTTCAGGCCTGATCATCGGCCTCTACGGGGCGAGCTTGGCCGCGCTCGCCGTGATCTTCCATCGCGACTATCTGACCGACATCCTGCTCTGGCAGGCCGGCGCGCTCGACCAGACCGGTTGGGAGGTCGCCTTCTACCTTGCGCCACGGCTGGCGGCGGGTTTCCTGCTCGCAGCCCTGCTGATCCGCCCGCTCGAGCTGCTCGGCCTCTCGGACGAAGGCGCGCAGGGGCTGGGCCTGCGGCTCGGCCTGGTCCGCACCCTGACCTTCCTGCTGGCTGCCGGACTTGCGGGCGCCGTGGCGGCGACGGTGGGTGTGATAGGTTTCGTCGGCCTGATCGCCCCTCATCTCGCCCGCGCGGCGGGGGCTCGGCGATTGCGGCAGCGCCTGGTCTGGAGCCCGCTGATCGGTGGGGGGCTGCTCTTCGCGACGGATCAGATCCTGCAATCCGTACCGGGGCTCAGCTTCATCCCGACTGGCGCGGCATCGAGCATCCTCAGCCTGCCCCTGCTGCTCTGGTTGATGCGCCGTCTCGGCGCGTCGGGAGAGAGGTCCTTGCCGGCGGCTGGGCTTCCGTTGGCCCCAGCGCAACGGCCGGCGCTCATTCTGGCCTGCCTGTTGGCTGCGCTGGCAGCCATGGCCGCGGTCGCTCTGTTCGCAGGGCATGGCGAGCAGGGGTGGCAATGGTTGTTGTCGGCAGACAGCCCTTTCCTGGGCTGGCGCTGGCCTCGCGTGCTCGGTGCGATCTCAGCCGGCGTGCTTGTCGCGGTGGCGGGGCTTCTGCTCCAGCGCACGACGGGCAACATGATGGCGAGCCCGGAACTGCTCGGCGTCAGCCAGGGGGCGGCGCTCGGCGTGACCCTGCTGGCCGTCGTCGCGCCATCCGCCGACGGAGCCACCGCGCTGCTGGCGGCAATGGCGGGCGCGCTTGCTGCCCTGGCGATCCTGGCCGGCACCGCCCTGTCCGGACGCTTGGGTCGTGGCGGCGCCGACCGCGTCCTGCTCGCCGGTGCGACGCTCGGCAGCCTGTTCGGTGGCTTGGCGACCTTGCTGCTCGCTATGGCCGGCGCGCGGGCGATGGCGCTGCTGAGCTGGATGACGGGATCGACGGCGCAGCTCACCCCGAGCCTCGCGCTGACGGCGGCAGGATGCGCCGCCGCTGTGCTGCTGCTCGGGCTGGCGGCGCGGCGCTGGCTCGCCATCCTGCCGCTCGGACCGGAGACTGCTGCAGGGCTCGGGCTGCCCGCCGGACGCGGCCGCCTCGGGCTTCTAACCCTCGCCGCCGCGGCCACCGGTGTCGCGACCGTGCTGGTCGGCCCCCTGAGCTTCATCGGCCTGCTTGCCCCGCGGCTTGTGGTGCTGGCGGGCTTTCGTACGCCCGTTCAGACGATGATCGCTGCTGCGACCACGGGCGCCTTGCTGCTGACCGCCGCCGATTGGCTGGGACGCAACCTCATCTATCCCTGGGCGCTTCCCGCGGGGCTGCTTGCGACGGTGCTGGGATGCCCGGTTGCGTTGTGGCTGCTTCTTCGCCGCAGCGGTCAGGAAGGCGTCGGCGCACGCTGAAAGTCCCGATCCGACAACCGCACCTCCGTCTGGCCGGGAACTCGGCAAGCGTGCGACGCCGGTGGAGGCAGTCGACCCGGCGTCCTCCCGGCCGGCTCGCCATTCGCCTCGGGCTTAGTTTCGATCGCTCCCGGCGAGGGCGGCCAGCTCGCCGCGGATCATCGCTAGCAGCTGTTCGCGCCGGCTCTCGGTCATGCGCTCCAGCACCATGGCGAGGCTGACCGCGGCATAGGGCGGGGCCGAGCCGTTGGGGACCGCGAGGCCGATGCCGATGCTGCCATCGGTGATCGCGTCGCGGCGCAGCGCATAGCCGCGCTGGCGCGTCTTCTCGAGATCGTCGCGCAACTGCTCGACGGTGAGATGGCCGCGCTCGGCATAGGCCGTGCGGTTGGCCTCGACGATGGCGTCGGCCTCGGCTTTCGGCAGCGCGCCGAGCAAAGCGAGGCTGCCCGCGGTGATGCCGAGCGGATAGCGGTCGCCGACCTTCAGGGTCAGTGTCTTGATCGGGTAGTTGCCCTCGACCCGGTCGATGCAGACGACCTCGAAATCCTGTCGCATCACCAGATAGGCGGTGTCCCCGGAGAGCTCGGCCAGCCGTTGCATCAACGGCTTCAGCCGCGCCGCGACATCGACCCGGTGGCTCGCCGCAAGCCCGAGCTCATAGGCGAGCATGCCCAGATGATAGCGCTGCGTCTCGGGGTCCTGCCCGGCCATGCCATGGTCGACGAGCCGCTTCAGGATCCGCCGGGCGGTCGGGGTCGCAAGATCGGCGGCGCGCGCCAGATCGGTGAGGCGCGCCGACCCGCCGCTTTGGGCGATCGAGCGCAACAGGAAAATGGCACGGTCGATGACCTGGGTGCCCTGGGCGGGCTCCCGCGCCGTGCTCTCGCCATCCTGCGCCATGTGCTGAAGGTCTCCGCTTCCCCGTCTGCCCAGTGCAGGGCGCGGGCCTCGAACAGTCGAATTCGGTCTCTTCATCGGACCATAGGTCAGAGCGGACCCCTGTCGAGCACATAGCCTTCCGCCCGCGCATTGAGAAGATGGGCGGAAGGCACGGCGCGAGAGCGTCCGACGGGTGAGGCGGGCTTGCGGCACGGGGAGCTCGCCGCCTCGCCGCTTTCGCCTGCCCGCGTGGTGCGCTCGGTCCGGCGCATTCAGGAGGCCTGCAGCCTGACGAAACCGGCGATCGGCGGATAGGCGTCCGGATCGACATGGACATCGAGCAGAAAGGGGCCCTTCGCCGCGAACATCGCATCGAGCCCGGCTGCGAGCTCGCTTGCCGAGGCGACGGTGGCGTTGGCGCAGCCCACCGCGCGGGCGATCATCGCATGGTCGATCCGGGTGATCGCGCAGATGTCGGTCGCCTGGCCGAAGCGCAGCATCTCGGCATGGCGCTGGAAGCCGAGAACCGCATTGTTGAGGACGATCAGCTTGACGTCGATGCCGTGCCGGACGGCGCATTCCAGCTCTGCCCAGCAATGCGAGAAGCCGCCATCGCCGACCACCGCGACGACGGGGGTGGAAGGCAAGGCGAGGCGCGCGCCGAGTGCCAGCGGGTAGCCCCAGCCGATCCCGGCAAGCCCGCGCGGAAACAGGAAGCGCCTCCCGGGCTCGCGAGCCTGCAGATATTGCGAGACCCAGAGGCTGGAATAGCTGGCATCGGCGACGAAGACGGTCTCCGCCGGCGCCCGGTCCTGCAGGACATGCATCAGGTGCTCGGGGCGCAACGGGTCGCTGGACTGCTTCGTCACGGCTGCGACCTCCTCGGCCGTGGTTGTGCGGGCCTGTGCGATGGCCTCCGCGAGCAAGGGCCGGCGGCGCGCCGCGCCGCCTTCGGCATCGACAAGCTCGGCCATGGCGAGGCTGAGCGCGTGCAATGTGGTGCGGGCGTCGCCGACCAGCGGCAGCGCCGGATAGTTCCGCGTCGTTTCCTCGACCGCGACGTCGATATGGATGAAGGCCGCGCCGCTCGGAAACAGGCTCCATGAAGCCGTGCCATTGTCGTTGGTCCGGTTGCCGACGAACATCACCACATCCGCCGAGCGGATCAGCGAGCGCATCGCCCGGGAAGGGCTGCCGGGACCCATCGCGCTGCCGACCACGCCGAGAGAGAGTGGATCGGCTTCGCTCACGGCCCCCTTGCCCATGATCGTGGTCGCGACGCCGAGCGCGAAGCGCTGTTGCAGGACGGCAAGCTCGGCCCGTGCGCCCGAGCTATGGACCCCGCCGCCGGCGACGATGATCGGTATCCTCGCAGTGGCGAGCAGGCGGGCGGCCTCGGCGATCGCTGCCGGCTCGGGCTGCTGGCGCAGCGCGGGGAAGGCGGCGGGCACGGAACGGGGCGCGCGCAGTTGGGGCGCCCGCTCGGCCAGGACGTCGGCCGGGATGGCGAGCGCCACCGGCCCCGGCCGGCCGCTGGTCGCGATGAGGATCGCCTTGCGCAGCATTTCAAGGGCGCGCGCGCCATCGTCGAGGCGGCGGAACCATTTCGTGCAGGAGGCGAAGAGCGCCGCGTGGTCGAACTCCTGGAAGGCGTTGCGGTCGACATGGGAGCGCTCGACGTCCTGGACCAGGACGAGCACCGGCACCGAGGCCTTGAACGACTCGGTCAGGCCCGCTGCGACCAGCGCCGCCGCGGCGCCGTTCTGAGTGGCGATGCAGCCGAGGCGGCCGGAAGCGCGGGCGAAACCGTCCGCCATCGCCGCTCCGGCATTCTCCGTCCGGAACCCGATCTGTCGCAGGCCGCGCCGCTCGGCTGCCAAAGTGAGGGCCGAGGGCGAGCCTTGGCCGAAGATGAGCTCTACGCCGGCCGCCTGAAGCTCGGCGGCAAGTACTTCAGCGACGGTGAGCTGCTGATTTTCGGTCATGCTGGGTTTCAAATGGCCATAATGTGGATAGATAGATGCAACGATAATGGCTAGTTATTGTCAATTGCAATGCTGCATGGAATAAAATTTGAGATCAGATTTCATATGGTGGAATTTCATGAATGCAAGCGCCGGGGGCCTGTCGGTCGACGAGGTCTACAAGCTTCTGATCGGATTGATCGTCCCTCGTCCGATTGCCTGGGTGACGAGCCTGTCGCCGGAGGGTGTGGTGAATCTGGCTCCGTTCAGTGCCTTCACTTATCTCTCGACGGAGCCGCCGCTGATTGGAATCAGCGTCATGCGCCGCGGCGACGGGTTGAAGGATACGGCGCGGAACATTGCGGCCGCGGGGGATTTCGTTGTCAACATCGCCGACGAGACGCTGGTCCGGCCGGTTCATCTCAGTGCTGCCGAGCATCCGCGCGATGTCAGCGAGGCGGAGCTGCTCGGGCTGGAGCTGGTGGCGTCGCTCGATGTTGCGACGCCGCGCCTGGCGTGTGTCCCGGCGGCGCTCGAGTGCGGCTTCGAGCAGGTCATCACCTTCGGTGATCAGGGTGCGCAGTTCATCGTCGGGCGTGTGCGTCGGTTCCATGTCCGCGACGATCTGCTTGATGGCGGGAAGGTGGTGACGGAGCGGCTGCGCCCCCTCTGTCGGATCGCTGGGCCTAAATATGCCGGCCTGGGCGAGGTCTGCACGCTGGCTCCCGTCCGTCGGGATGGCTCACATTCGTATTCCACTTAGTGGATCTAGTTTTTGTCATACTCCCTATTGACCCAAATAATTCCACCGATATGCTGCGAATCCTGTCAATAATCATCCATATAATGGAATATCGACATGGCATTCAGCGAGATCGAGTACAGCGTGTCGGGGGCGGTTGCGCGCATCCTGCATGCGCGGCCAGGTGCCCGGAACGCTGAGAGCCAGCTCCTGCTGGACGAGATGGATGCTGCCCTCGCCGCGGCGGCGGCCGATGCCGAGGTTCGGGTCATCGTGATCGGCGGCCAGGGCGATCACTTCTCGGCCGGGCACGATCTCAAGGAGGCCCAGGCGAAGCGGCAGGGCTTCACCGTCGAGCAGCGCTGGGACTACGAGCAGCTGCGCTATTTCGATTATGCGCTGCGGATCTGGGATTGCCCGAAGCCGACGATCGCGCAGGTGCAGGGCGCCTGCATCGCCGGCGGCTTCATGGTCGCCAATCTCTGCGACCTCGTCGTTGCCGCCGATGATGCCTTCTTTGCCGATCCCGTTTGTCACTCGATGGGTGCGGCCGCCGTCGAGGTGCTGGTTCATCCCTGGGTGATGGGGACGCGAAAGGCCAAGGAGTTCCTCTTTACCGGTGCGCGTCTCTCGGCTCAGGAGGCTCTGTCGGCAGGCATGGTCAACCGTGTCGTCGCCCGGGCCGAGCTCGAAAGCGAGGTCCAGTCCATGGCGGAGCGGGTCGCTGCCGCGCCGCCCTTCGCGCTGCGGCTGATCAAGCGCTCACTGAACCGGACCATGGACATGCAGGGGTTCCGCAATGCCCTGTCCGCCCATTTCGATAGCCACCAGCTTTCGCATGTCTCGGCCGAGTTCGTGCAGATGCGCGGCAGCGGCCTGGCGAGCGCGATCGAGCGCGGGCGCCGGTGAGTCTCTCCATGAACGGCCTTTCCGCCATGACGACAGCCCCTTCGCCGGCGGCCATTCTCGCCGCGCCGTCCGACGAAGCGTTCCGCGCCGGGATCAAGGCCTGGTTCGCGCAGGAACTGCCGCGCCTGGCGGGCGCGCGCTATGGCACCGCTGAGATGCAGCGTCTCGCCTTCCGCCGCGAATGGGAGGATCATGTCTGCCGTTCCGGCCTCTCCGGCCTTGGCTGGTCCGAGGCAGTCGGCGGGCGGCCACTCTCGCTGAGCCGGCAAGCAATCTACCATCAGGAATATGCCCGCGCGAAAGCGCCGCTCGCGGTCAATCTGATCGGCCACGGCATCGTCGGCCCGACCCTGATCGCCTTCGGCTCGCAGGAGCAGAAGGACCGCTTCATTCCAAAGCTCCTCGGCAATGAGGAGATCTGGTGCCAGGGCTATTCCGAGCCGAACTCAGGCTCCGATCTCGCCTCGCTCACGACCCGGGCGGAGCGCCGCGGCGACGTCTACATCCTCAACGGCCAGAAGATCTGGACGAGCTTCTCCCATCTCGGCGACTGGTGCTTCCTGCTCGCCCGGACCTCGAGCGAGGGGCCGCGCCAGCGCGGCATCTCGGTCTTCCTGGTCGACATGCGCCTGCCCGGTATCCGGGTCCGGCCGATCCGCCAGATCACCGGCGAAGCCGATTACGGCGAGGTCTTCCTCGACGATGTCGAGGTGCCCGTCTCCTGCCGGCTCGGCGAGGAGAATGCCGGCTGGGGCATCGCCATGGCTGCCGCGAATTTCGAACGTGGTACCTATTTCATCCCGCGCATCGTCCGACTCCAGACCGAGCTCGAGGATCTCGTGCGGCTGGCGGCGACGACCCAGCGCGACGGGCGCAAGGCGATCGAGGATCCACTGATCCGCGAGGCCATCGCCCGCCTGCTCTGCGACGCCCATGCCCTGCGGCTCCATGCCGACCGGATGCTGAAGCAGGCGGAGGAGGGCGTGCCGCCTGGTGTCGAGGGCTCGGCCGTGAAGCTGCTCTGGAGCGAGACGCATCAGCGCCTGTTCGACCTCGCCATGGACATTATGGGCCCGGCCTTCCAGTACGGGCCGCAGGAGAAGCTGGCGCCGGCCGAGGGGCTGTGGCACCGCGACTATCTCTGGACCCGCGCCGAGACGATCCTGGCCGGCACCTCCGAAATCCAGCGCAACATCATTGCCGAACGTGGCCTGGAGCTGCCGCGATGACACAGGGCGTTTCCACGGCCTATTCCGACCAGATGCTGCGCGACGCCGCGGCGCGCACGCTCGCCGAAGCCGCCCCGAACGCGGCCCTGGCTCAAGGCGCCGATGCCGCTACGGCCTTCGTCGAGAGCCATTGGCGGCTCGCCGCCGAAATGGGTTGGACCGGTATCATGGTGCCCGAGAGCCATGGCGGCCTCGGTCTCGGCCTCTCCGAGGCAGCGGACATCGTCGAGGAGATGGGCGCGCAACTGTTCTGCGGCCCCTATGCGCTGTCGGCAGTGCTGTTGGCCGGGCTCGCGCCCCGCTTTGGCGGGGTCGGGGACGCGCTTCTGCGCGGTATGGCCGAGGGTTCGGTGCGGCTCGCGCTGGCTGCCGACGAGGTGCGCCCGTCCCAGGATGGCGGACACATCCTGCCGCTGGTCGAGCACGCGGCCGGTGCGAGCCATATCCTTCGCATGGAGCGCGGAGAAGGCGGCCTCGACTTCGTCCTCTACCGCACCGCCGGGGCGACGAGCCGGGCGCTTCAGCCGATGGACCCGACGACGCCCATCGCCAGCGTGACCCTCGCGCCGGATGCCGAGATGGCGCGGGCGAGCTGCAGCCATGGCGAGGCCGAGCGCCTCCTGCTGCCGATCCATGTCCTGACCGCGGTCGAGCTGGTCGGCATCGCCCGAGCGGCCTTCGAGCGGGCCGTCGCGCATGTCCGGCAGCGCAAGCAGTTCGGCGAGGTGATCGGGCGCTTCCAGGCGATCAAGCATCGCCTTGCCGACGGCTTCACGCTGCTCTCGCATGCGCGGCTCGCCGTATCCGATGCGGTGCAGCGGCCCGGCGATCTCGATGCGGCCCAGATCGCCCGCGTCATCGCCGCCGACGCCGCGATGAAGATCACGGCCGACTGCATCCAGCTGCATGGCGGCATGGGGTTCTCATGGGAGACCGACGCGCATTTCTATCTGAAGCGCGCGCGCCGGCTCCATGCCAGCTTCGGCGGCACCGCGGCGCTGCGCAAGCGCGCCGGAGACCGGTTCATCGAAAGCCTTTTGACGCCGGAGCAGGCCGCGTTCAGCGCCGTCGGTGCAGATAGAAGCGAGGTAGTCTAGTGTCTCTCAACGAGGTGAAGCCCGCGCGGACGGACGAGGAAAGCGCCCCGGCGGTTCCCTATTACTGGAAGTCGGTCGACTGGGACGGGCTGATGCGGGACTACCCGCCGCCGCCGCATTTCCAGCAGACAACCGGCAAGATGTCCGACCAGGAGCTGCGCGCGCTGCAGAACGCCCGCTTCCTGGCGCGCATGGAAGATGCCTGGCGCACGCCGTTCTACGATACGCGCTGGCGCGCGTCCGGGATCGAGCCCGGCGACATCCGTGGCCTCGACGATATCGAGAAGTTGCCGACCTTCACCAGCGACGACCTCAAGGAGGCGATCGCGGCCGCGCCGCCTTTCGGCAGCCACCAGCCGGTGACCGCCGAGGACCTGGCGAGCACGCCCTTCAAGGTGCACACCTCCGGCGGCACCACCGGCTTCCCGCGCCTCACCCTGTTCGACCCCGTCGCCCTCGAAGTGCAGGCGATCCAGACGGCGCGCGCGCTCTGGGCGCAGGGCACGCGCCCCGGCGACGCCGTGCAGATCACCTACACGCTCGCCATGGCCAATGCCGGCTATTGCGGCCTCTACGCCTGCCTGCACTGGCTCGGCGCGATGCCGGTCACGACCGGCTCGGGCGTGGTGACGCCGAGCGAGCGCCAGCTCGAATACGCGCTGAAGATCGGCACCACCGCCTGGTACGGCCGCGCCGAATATCTGGCGCGTCTCGTCCAGGTGGCGAACGAGACCGGTTTCGACCTGCGCTCGCTCAAGACCAAGCGGTTGCACTCCTTTCTCGGCCCGGATGTCGACGGCCATCTGCGCAAGCAGCTCGAGGAGGCCTGGGGCTGCCCGGTCTATGACAATTACGGCACGCACGAGATCGGCCAGATCGCTTTCGAATGCGAAGCGCAGGACGGCAAGCACATCAGCGAGGACACGGTCTATCTCGAGACCGCCGATGTCGAGACCGGCGCGGTGCTGCCGGCCGGCGAGCGCGGCAATCTCGTCGTGACCAGCCTGCATCGCAGCACGCCGCCGATCATCCGCTACGACCTGCGCGACCTGCTCGTCGCCTATGAGCGCTCCGAGTGCTCCTGCGGCCTGTGCACGCGCAAGCTCTCGATGTTCCTCGGCCGCAGCGACGAGATGGTGAAGCTGCGCGGCACCAACGTCTATCCGATGGCCTGCCAGAGCGCGGTCACCGCCGACCCGCGCGCGACCGGCGAATTCCTCTGCGTCGTTGCCTATTCCGGCGAGGGCCTCTCGCGCCGGGAGTCGATGACGGTCCGGGTCGAGAAGAAGTCGGACGAGATCGACGATGCGGCCTTCGCGGCCGACATGGAGGCCGCCCTGCATCGCGATCTGAGCGTGCGGGTCGCGGTCGAGATCGTTCCGCCGGCGAGCCTGCTGCCGCTTACGCAGGTCGGCAGCACCGGCAAATCCCGGCGCCTGCTCGATCTGCGCCAGAACGGAAAGTGACGATGACGAAGACGATCACTCTCGCGCAAGCGCTGGCCGCGGTCGCGCCCGGCAGCTCGGTGGCCTTCGGCGGCGGCGGCATTCAGCGCAAGCCGATGGCGGTGGCGCGGGCGCTCGCGGCTGCGGATGTCGGCGATCTCACCCTCGTAGCCATGCTGGGCGGCCCGGAAGTCGATCTCCTGATCGGCGCCGGCAAGGTCCGCGAACTGCAGTTCGCCTTCGTCGGCTTCGACGCCTTCGGGCTGGCGCCGCATTTCCGTCGGGCGCGCGAGGCCGGCAGCATCTCGGTCGTGGAGTACTCGGAGGCGACGATCATCGCCGCCTTCGAGGCCGGCGCGAAGAACCTGCCCTTCCTGCCGACGCGCTTCGGGCTCGACACCGACATCCTGACGACGCCGACGGCCCCGTTCCGCAAGGTCGCCTGTCCGTTCAGCGGCGAGGAATTGCTGGCGGTGCCGGCCCTGCGCCCGGATGTCGCCTTCATCCATGCCAACATCGCCGACCGGCACGGCAATGCGGTGATCATTGGCGACAGTTATGCCGATCCGCTCCTCCTCCAGGCTGCGAAGACCGTCTTCGTCACGGCCGAGAGGATCGTCGACGAATTGCCGGATGACGCGGCGACCGCCGGCGGCACCTTCCTGTCCCGGCTCTGGATCGATGGCGTGATCGAGGCGCCGCGCGGCGCCGGCATGACGGCGCTCTATCCGGACTACCGCTTCGACCTTCCGGCGGTGCTGGAATACCAGAAACGGGCGACCGATTCCGAATGGTTCTCCGCATGGATTCGGGAGCAGTGACGATGACCGACTACACGCTCGAAGAGCTCCTGATCAGCCGCATGGCCAAGGAGTTCCGCGGCAACGCCATGGGTGTCGGCGCGACGATCCTGTCGGATCTCTCGGCGCGGCTCGCCAAGGCGCTGCATGTCCCGGATCTCTTCCTGACCACGGGCTCGCGTGCCGCCGCCGATTGCGACGTGCACGCCAAGGCGCTGGTCGACGAATGGACGCTGGCCGCCTCGGGGCGGATGAATCTGAGCTGGCAGGAGATGTTCCATCTCATCGCCCACGGCAAGCTGCAGATCTGGATCGGCACGGTCCAGCTCGACCAGTACGGCGCCTCCAACATCTCGGTGATCGGCCCCTGGGCCAAGCCGAAGGCGCAACTCGTCGGCGCGCGCGGTGTTCCCGACGATCTCTGGGGCTGCGAGACGCTCTGCTATCACATCCGCCGGCACAATCCGCGCACGATCGTCGCCAAGGTCGATTTCGTCTGCGGCCGCGGCAATGAGGATGGCGGCGGTCAGGTGCGCCCGGTGCGCCGTGCCAAGCCCGGCCTCGTCGTCACCGATCTCGGCGTCTTCGACTTCGAGGGGCCGGGCGGGTCGATGCGCGTCGTCTCCCTGCATCCCGGCGTCACGCTGGAGCGTGTGCAGGAGAAGACCGGCTTCGTCGTCCATGCCGCGGGCGAGATCGCGGTGACGCCGGTGCCGACCGCCGAGGAGCTGCGGTTGATCCGCGAGGTGATCGATCCACAGGGGCTGCGTCGGCTCGAATCCAACGAGGGCGGCGACGAACTGCTGATGGATCTCTGGCACCGCGAAACCGGCGCGCCGGTCGAGGGGAGGGCGTGATGCGCCGGGCTGTCATCGTTTCCTTCGCGCGCACGCCGATGGGCCGTGCCTATCGCGGCGCCTTCAACAACACCCATGCGGCGAGCCTCGCCGGCCATGTCGTGGCTGAGGCGGTCGCTCGGGCCAAGGTCGATCCGGCGCTGATCGAGGACGTGATCCTTGGCTGTGCCATGCAGGAAGGTGCCTCCGGCTACAACATAGCCCGCCAGGCGGTGCTGCGCGCCGGGCTGCCGGTGACCGTGGCCGGCGCGACGATCAACCGCTTCTGCTCCTCCGGCCTGCAGGCGATCGCCATGGCGGTCGACGCCGTCACGAGCCATGGCGCACAGGCGGTCGTGGCCGGCGGCGTCGAGACCATCAGCCTCGTGCAGAACGAGCACAAGAACACCTACCGCTTTCACGATGAATGGCTGAAAGCGAACCGGCCGGACGTCTACATGCCGATGCTCGACACCGCCGAGGTGGTGGCGAAGCGCTACGGCATCGGCCGCGACGAACAGGATGCCTATGCGCTGGAAAGCCAGCGCCGCACGGCCGCCGCCCAGGAGGCGGGTCGCTTCGACGCCGAGATCGCGCCGATGGACAGCGTCAAGCTCAACACCGACAAGGCGACGGGGGTGACGAGCGAGGAAGTCGTGCGCCTCGGCCGCGACGAGGGTAATCGTCCCGACACCAATGCCGCCGGTCTCGCCAAGCTCGAGCCGATCCGCCAGGGCGGTACCGTCACCGCCGGCAATGCCAGCCAGCTTTCGGACGGCGCCGCCGCCTGCGTGGTGATGGAGGAAAAGCTCGCCGAAAAGCTCGGCCTGTCGCCGCTCGGCGCGCTCTCGCATTTCGCCGTTGCCGGCTGCGAACCCGACGAGATGGGCGTCGGCCCGGTCTTCGCGGTGCCGCGGCTGTTGTCGCGGGCGGGGCTTTCGGTTGGCGATATCGACCTTTGGGAGCTCAACGAGGCCTTCGCCGTGCAGGTGCTCTACTGCCGCGACAAGCTCGCCCTGCCGGCCGACCGGCTCAATGTCGATGGCGGCGCGATCGCCGTCGGTCATCCCTATGGGATGTCGGGCGCACGCATGCTGGGGCATGCCCTGTTCGAGGGGCGGCGCCGCGGCGCCAGGCGCGCGGTCGCGACGATGTGCGTAGGCAGCGGCATGGGCGCGGCCGGCCTGATTGAGGTTTTTTGATCCACATCGTGGATGATCTATCCGCGCCTTTGCCCTTGAATGGCAAAGATGCTTACAGTTAGGCCGAGGCTAACGATAACAAATTCCATATAATGGAATAAAAAGCAGATCTGTCGGGTCACACCCTGCGAAGGAGGAAAGCATGGCGACCGTTCGCTCTCTATTCACGACCGCCGCCGCGATGGCGAGCGTATTCCTGTCGGCTGGCGCAGTTCAGGCGCAGGCGCCGAGCTACGAGCAGATTCTCGAAGGCGCGCGCAAGGAGGGCCGCCTCTTCGTCGCGGTCAGCAGCCCCGGCACGCCGCAGGCCCACGCCGCGATCGCCAAGGCGTTCAACGAGCGCTTCGGCCTCAACATCACCGTAGAATGGAACGCGGCGAACCCGGTCCAGACCGGCACCAAGCTGATCGCCGAGCGCGGCCGCGCAGGCGGGTCGGTCGACGTGGTCGGCGCCGGCGGCGCGCAGGAGGCTTCGGTGCTGTTCGAGCGCCAGATTCTGAAGCCCTATCCCTGGGCCGAGGTCTTCGGCAAGCAGTTCCCGCAGATCGAGGAAGTCGCCAACCGGGTGATGAAGGATCTGCGTGGCGCGGCGCTGCCGATCCTCGATGCGACCTATGGCATCGGCTGGAATCCGAAGCTGATCAAGGACGAGGACGTGCCCAACACCTGGGCCGAGCTGCTGAAGAGCGAGTGGCGCGGCCGCGTCGCGATCAACGCCTTCTCGCTCAACCCGCTGGACTACTATTCCTTCGCGCTCGGCAAGGACGAGACGCTGAAGATGGCGAAAGCGACGCTCGACAACAAGCCGGTGCTGGAGCGCGGCACGGCGGCGGCGACGCGGGCGATCTCGGTCGGCCAGGCGCCGGTCGGCCTCTCGGCCTTCCACATCGCCGGCCGCAGCGAGGGCGTGAAGTTCAAGCTGTTCAGCGACTTCATCCCGCTGAACAACCTCTACATCTATGTCCCGGAAAGCGCGCCGAACCCCAATGCTGCGCGCCTGTTCGCGGCCTGGCTGACGACCGAAGGGATCACAGTCGCCAATGCCCAGGAGCCGCTGCCGCGCGCCGGCGACAAGGGCTCGCCGCTCGCCGACATGATCGCCGAGCGGGTCAAGGGCGGCGCCAAGATCCTGACCGAGAACTCGCTCGAGGACACCAAGCAGGCCCTTTCGGTGCGCAGTGCCATCGCCGATCTGATGACCCGCTGAGCGCGACTGGCCGAACGGGGAGGGGTGCAAGGCCCCTCCCGAGCAAGACCTTACGGACGGAAAGCCGGAAATCCCGATGCTGTTGATCGAGAACCTCGTCAAATCCTATCCGGGACAGCATGGCCAGGACGCCATGCTCGCCCTCAGGGATGTCTCCTTCAAGGTGGAGGAGGGCTCGTTCTTCACGCTGCTCGGGCCCTCGGGCTGCGGCAAGACCACGACGCTGCAGTGCATTGCCGGCCTGGAGAACCCGGATACCGGCGTGATCCAGATGGGCGACCGGGCCGTCTTCTCGTCGCGCGAGAACCTGCTGGTTCCGGCCAATCGCCGCGAACTCGGCATGGTCTTCCAGTCCTATGCGATCTGGCCGCATATGAGCGTCTTCGACAATGTCGCCTTCCCGCTGGTCTACGGCGTCAAGCGTGCGCCGAGCCATGAGGTGCGGCCGCGCGTGCTGAAGGCGCTGGAGATGGTCGAGCTCGGCCATCTCGCCGACCGTCCGGCGCCGTTGCTCTCCGGCGGCCAGCAGCAGCGCGTGGCGCTCGCCCGCGCGCTGGTGCACGAGCCGCGCCTGCTCCTGCTCGATGAGCCGCTTTCCAATCTCGACGCCAAGTTGCGCGACACGATGCGCACCGAGATCCGCAATCTCGTCAAATCGTTGGGGATCACCACGCTCTTCGTCACGCATGACCAGGTCGAGGCGATCGGCATGTCCGACCAGATCGTGCTGATGAAGGCTGGCAAGATCGTCCAGCAGGGTTCGCCGCGCGACATCTATCTGCGGCCGAACAGCGTCTTCACGGCCGATTTCATGGGCCGCAGCAATCTTCTGCCGGGCGTGCTCGAGGCTGGTGGCGCGACAGGGCGCGCCCAGACGGCGATCGGCCCGATCTCCGGTGTTGCCGGTCCCGAACTCGCGCCGGGTGCGCAGGTCATGGTCGTGGTCCGCCCGCAGGCGATTCTTGTCGCGCCGGCGACCGAGGCATCCGGTCCCAACCGCTTCAAGGCGCGGGTCGACGCCATGACCTTCCTCGGCGATGTCGTGGAGACCGAGGTCGAGGTCGGCGGCCGCAAGCTCACCCTGATGCTCGACCCCTATACCGCGCTCTCCGTCGGGCAGGAGCTCGTCCTGGAGCTGCCGCCCGAGCGCTGCGTCATCGTGCCTGCGGACGAGCCGGCCTCCCCCGGGAGCCTGAAATGAGCGGTGGTTCGATCGCAGCCGCCCGCCGTCCGAGCACAGGGCTCGACCAGCAGAAGGTGGTGCTCGCGCTTTTGCTCGCGGTCGTCTCCGTTCTTGTCCTCGGGCCGGTCCTGCTGCTGATCCGTACATCGCTGGCGCCGTCCGAGGCGATGCCGTTGGAGACGCTGGAATTCACGCTGAAGAACTATGTCCAGCTGCTGCAGAGCCCGCGTACGCTGAGCCTGGTCTGGAACACCGCGGTCTATGCGCTGTCGAGCATGACGATCGGCGTCGCCATCGCGACCGCCATCGCCTGGTGCACCGAGCGCACCGACATGCCGGGCCGCATCCTGGTGCGCATCCTGATGTTCGCCTGGATGATGGTGCCGGCGCTGGTCGTCGGCTTCGGCTGGATTCTGTTGCTCAACCCCGGCAATGGCGCGCTGAACGTGATGTTCCGCGAGCTCTTCGGCTTCCTGCAGCCGATCCTGACCATCTATTCCTTCTGGTCTCTGATCATCGTCACCTCCTTCGCGGTGGTGCCGACGGCCTTCGTGATGATCAGCGGCCTCTTGCGCAACATGGACCCCAATCTGGAGCTGGCGGCGCGCGTCCATGGCGGCGGCTCCTGGGCGACGCTGACCCGCGTGACGCTGCCGCTCCTGACGCCCGGCCTGTTCTCGATCGGCATCTACATGTTCATGGCGGTGGTGCAGGCCTTCGACCTGCCGCTGATCATCGGCTTGTCGGCGGACGTGCCGGTGCTGTCGACGCGGGTCTATCTCCTCTCCTCGCCGGACAATGGCCTGCCGAATTACGGTCTGGCCTCGGCCTTCGGCGTGCTCCTGCTGGTGGTCGCAGGCGGGCTGATGTGGGCCTATACGCGCGCGACGCGGCTTGGCGAGCGCTTCCGCGTCGTCACCGGCAAGGCCTTCCGGCCGAAGCGCATCAGGCTTGGCCGCTGGCGCATTGCCGCGCTCGGCTTCACCTTCGGCTATTGCGCGGTGATGCTGCTGCCGCTCCTGATCCTGATCTGGGTCAGCCTGCAGCCGTCCTACACCACGCCGAGCCTTTCGGCGCTCGGTGGCCTGTCCTTCGACATCTATCGCCGCCTGCTGACCAATCCGATGATCTCGCGGGCGGTGCTCAACACGATCATCCTCGTGGTCTCGAGCGCGACGATCGTGATGCTGATCTCCTGCCTGATCGGCTGGTTCACGGTGCGCTCGAACAGCCAGGCCGGCAAGATCCTCGACGCGCTGTCCTTCCTGCCGATGGCGATCCCCCCCATCGTGCTCGTGCTGGCGATCCTCCTGCTCTATCTCAATACGCCGCTCTACGGCACGGTCTGGATCCTGGTCCTCGGCCATGTGACGATCTACATCGCCTTCGGTGTCCGGACGATGAGCAGCGCCCTGATCCAGATCCACAAGGAGCTGGGCGACGCTGCGCTGATCAGCGGCGCGAGCTGGCTGACCTCGCTGCGCAAGGTCACCTTCCCACTGGTCTGGCCGCAGATCCTCAATGGTTGGCTCTGGGTCTTCGCCCACAGCGCCCGCGACCTGACGGTGCCGCTGATGCTGATGTCGACCGGCAATCTCGTGGCGGCCTCGACTTTGTGGAACCTCTGGCAGTTCCCGGACCTGCCGGGTGCAGCGGCCCTGGCGGTCTTGCTGATGGCCGCGCTGCTGGTCGTGGTGGTTCCGACGCAGCTCTATGTCGCCCGCCGGCTGGAGCGTTGAGCTTTAAAGCCCATACGGCGTCGAGCGCCGGCGCCACCGCTCCGCGTGCCGGCGTGCCGCAGCGGTCATGGAGGGATTGTGCCCTATCTGACTGAGCCGGAGCCGGTGCGCGGCCTTGCGACCGAGGTCGCGCCGGGGATCAGGCGCATCGTCGCCGGCAATCCCGGCCTGATGACCTATCACGGCACGAACACCTATCTGATCGAGACGGGGCAGGGCACGGTCGTGCTCGATCCCGGCCCGGAAGACGAGGCGCATGTCGCGGCGATCCTGGCCGCGACCGGACGTAGCGTCGGCGCGATTCTGCTCAGCCATACGCATCCCGATCATCTCGGCGCGCTCGCGGCACTGCAGGCGCAGACCGGCGCCCGGACCTTCGCTTTCCATCGCAGCGCCGATCCCGCCTTTCGACCAGATGTCCCGCTGCAGGATGGCAATGGCGTCGCGGGCCTGCTCGCCATTCATACGCCCGGCCATGCCAGCGATCATCTGTGCTTCGCCCGGCCGGACGGCATCGTCTTCAGCGCCGACCATGTCATGAGTTGGTCGAGCAGCATCGTCTCGCCGCCGGGCGGCGACATGGCGGCCTATTTCCAGAGCCTGCGGCGGATGCTGGCACGGGATGATCGTCTCCTGCTGCCGGGGCACGGGCCGCCGCTGCCCGATCCGGCGCCCTATATCCAGGAACTGCTCGACCACAGGATCAAGCGCGAGGAGGCCATAGCGGAGACCCTGCGCAGCGGGCCATTCGCTGCGATGGACCTGGTCAAGGAGCTCTACTCGCAGACCAATCCATGGCTGATCCGGGCGGCGGAGCGGAATGTCGTCGCCCATCTCCAGAAGCTGGAGCAGGAAGGCCGCGCCAGCCGCCGGGCCGACGGCTGGGTGTCCAGCCTTAGCTCCTCGGATACATCGAGCCGGTAGCGGCCGCCGCTGGTAGTGCCTTGCCGCGAAGGCGGGCGAGCCGGCTTGCGGCTCAGGTCCTGAAGACCGCCTTGTGATAGGCGGTCGGATTCTCGGCCAGGGTTTCGAACACGGTCTGGGCTTCCTCCAGGGCGAAGAAGCTGGCGATCTTCGGGTAGCCGATCCGGCCTGATGCGATGAGATCGATGGTCTGCTCCATCGCGGGCGGCGCACCCATCGCTTCCATGACGACGGGCATGCCTTCCTATGAGCCTGCAGATCAGCCGAGGCCGACGATGTTCTTGGCGTCCATGCGCTTCAGGAGATCCTGGCCGACCTCGCCATCGAGCACCTTGTAGACATGCTCGTTGGGCGCTTCATGGTGGTCCTCGCCATGTTCGTTTGAGTTTGGCTTTTGGCTGTGATCGGCGAGCGAGGGCTCAGGTGATCCGGCGAACGCTCTCGCGGATCTCCTCCGGCTCGAACAGGCGCTTCCAGTCCGGCTTGAGGATGGTGTCCTTGCCGAAGACGATCGCCTTGTTGCAGGCATCGGAGAACACGCCCTGGACCTGCTCGAAGGTCACGGCGGCCAGGATGTTCATGTGGCCGAGCAGGAAGTCGCGGGCTGCCTCGCGCGGCACGCCGCGGGCGATCGCCTCCTCCATCGCCTCGCGCATCGCGTCGAGCAGCGTGGCGCAGACGGTCTCCGACAGGCCGGGCTCGAGGATCGCCATCTGCTCGGTGGTGATGCGGTGTGAGCGCATCACCGGCGCCCAGATCGTCCGCGCCACCTCCTCGCCGAGCGCATAATGCGCCTCCGGCCCCTGCATCAGCGCGTTGACGATGTGCTGCTTGGCGGCGATGCCGCCGAAATGGTCAGCCTTGGCCGCCGGATCGGTCTCGTCGTTGAAGATCGGCGGATGGCAAGGATGGGTGATGAAATAGGTGATGTCTGCCCGCTCCGGCAGGTGGCCGGCATGGGGCGCGGCGGCATCGAGGATCACCACGATCGTGCCCGAGGCAAGCTTCGGCAGCAGCTCCTTGGCAACCGCGCCGACATGCGTGTCGGGCACCGCCAGGATCACCACCTCGGCGTCCACGATCGCCTTCTCGGCGGGCACGCAATCGACGCCGTAGGCGTCTTTGACGCGCTGCTGGCCGGCCGGGCTGACCTCGACATGCCGGGTCTCGAAGCGGGAGCCGGCGAGATTGCGGCCGAGGCGCATCCCCATTTTTCCGCCGGCGCCGAAGAGCGCAACCGTGGTCATTCTTCACTCCCTTGGCCAAGGTCCGGACAGGCGAACCTCTTGATCCCGGTCCTTCCCATAGAGCCGCGTCGATTGTCAATCTGGTATGATGACTGTATGACACTCTCATTGTCGAAATCGCTCCGGAGCGCTCGTGGCCAGCCTGAATCGGATCGAAGCGGACTATTGGTTCGAGACGCCGGGCGATCCGCGGCGCACCGCGGAGGTGATGGCCGGGGAGCAGTCGAGCGGCACTTTCGTCGCGGTTCCCGGCGAGACGCCCGAGCTGACGGCGCGTGCGGCGGCGCGGGTCGAGCGGCTCGAGCTGCTCGACCATGCACAGGCGCCGTCGCTGCCATCGGTCGATCCGGCTGCCCCGCCGGCGCCGGGCGGCTATCGCCGGGCGCGGCTGACCCTGTCCTGGCCGCTGGAGACGACAGGGCCGTCGCTGCCCAACCTGCTTGCCACGGTCGCCGGCAACCTGTTCGAACTCCGGCAGGTCAGCGGCCTCAGGCTGACCGATATCCGCCTGCCGGCCGCTTTCGCCGATGCGTATGCGGGCCCGAAATTCGGCGTTGCCGGCACGCGCGCTCTGGCAGGCGTCCCGGATGGCCCGCTCATCGGGACGATCGTCAAGCCGAGCGTCGGCTTCGGCCCGGAGGAGACTGCCGCGCTTGTCGCGACGTTGGCGGGAGCCGGCATCGACTTTATCAAGGATGACGAGCTGCAATCGGATGGCCCGCTTTGCCCGTTCGAGGCGCGGGTCGATGCGGTGATGCGCGTGATTGAGGCCGAGGCCGACAGGCGTGGCCGCAAGGCGATGTTCGCCTTCAACATCACCGGCGATCTCGACCAGATGAGGCGCCGCCACGATCATGTGCTGAAGCGCGGTGGAACCTGCGTGATGGCGAGCCTGAATTCCGTCGGTCTCGTCGGCATGATCGAGCTGGGCCGGTTCACGCAGTTGCCGATCCACGCCCATCGCAATGGCTGGGGCTACCTGTCCCGCAGCCCGCAGCTCGGCTTCGATTATCGCGCCTGGCACAAGATCTGGCGACTGGCCGGCGCCGACCACATGCATGTCAACGGCATCGCCAACAAGTTCAGCGAGCCTGATGCGAGTGTCATCGCTTCGGCGCAGGCCTGCCGAGAGCCCCTGTTCGAGGCCAGGGCCGATGCGATCATGCCGGTGTTCTCCTCCGGCCAGACCGCGCTCCAGGCACCGGTGACCTTCGCGGCGCTCGGCTCCACCGACCTGATCTACGCCGCCGGCGGCGGCATCCTCGCCCATCCCGACGGGCCGGCCGGCGGCGTCACAGCCCTGCGCGAGGCCTGGGAGGCGGCGATGGCGCGGGTCCCGCTGCAGAGCTATGCGCAGACGCATCCGATGCTGGCGCGGGCCCTGGAGCGCTTCGGATGAGCGGCCTGCCCGACGGACCTCTGATTGCCTATTACGGTGACGATTTCACCGGTTCCGCGGCGGTGATGGAGGTGATGAGTTTCGCCGGGCTCGACTCGGTGCTGTTTCTCGATCTGCCCGCGCCGGAGCGTCTGGCCGCCTTCTCGGACCGACGCTGTATCGGCATTGCCGGCATCGCCCGCTCGCGCCCGCCCGAATGGATGGATGCGCAGCTTCCGCCGATCTTCGAGGCGCTCGCTCGCGTCCATGCGCCGCTGGTCCACTACAAGACCTGTTCGACCTTCGATTCCGCGCCGCATATCGGCTCGATCGCCGAGGCGGGCCCTGATCGCGGGCGGCGATACCTCCGGCCATGCCACGCTCGAGCTCGGCGTGGACGCGCTTTCGGCGATCGCGGCGATCGCGACGGGCTTGAACTTGCGCTGAAAGGCGGGCAGATCGACGGAGCCGACTGTTTCAGCGCCGTTCGCAATGGCGGTCCGAGATGAGAACCGACCAACAGGCTGCCGCCGTGACCCCCGAGCCGATTCCGCGCCGCAAACTCTCGCATGAGGTGCTCGACCGCCTGCTGGCGCGCATCAATGCCGGCGAATTCGCGCCTGGCACGCAGCTGCCTTCCGAGCGCGAGCTGATGGACAACTACCGCGTCGGCCGGCCGGCCATCCGCGAGGCGCTTCAGCAGCTCGAGCGCTCCGGCATCGTCGAGATCAGCCATGGCGAGCGCGCCCGCGTTGTGCTGCCGACGGCCGAGGCCATCGTCAGCCAGATGAGCAATGCGGCGCGCTATCTGCTCAGCGTCGAGCCGGGCACGCTCAGCCATCTCAAGGAAGTCCGGCTCTTCCTGGAGGCGGGTCTCGCGCGGATGGCGGCCGAGCGCGCCGATGCCGCCGGGATCGCACTGTTGGCACAGCGTCTCGAAGAGCATCGGCTGGCCGATCTCGACGATTTCTTGGCGCGGGACGTCGCCTTCCACCGCCAGATCGCCGCGATGAGCGGCAACCCGATCTTCAGCGCCGCGCTGGACGGCATGCTGAACTGGCTCAGCGCCTATTATCATACGCTGCTGCGCGCTGTCGGCCGCGAGAATACGACCCTTCAGGAGCACCAACGCATCCTCGATGCCATCGCGGCCGGCGATGGCGATGCAGCTGCCCAGGCGATGGCCGACCATCTGAACCGTGCAAACGACCTCTACCGCAGCGGCGGAGGCGCGGGGGATCCAGACTGAGGTCGTCGCCCGGAGAGCCTTGGGCTGGGCCCCTCTTCGCGGCCATCGATCGGGCCGACGGCCGGCCATCCTTTCGGGCGATGACGTTGAAGTTCGGCAGTACGTCGGTCGCGCCGGACGAGAGCCACCACATTGGGCAACGCTGGGGTGCTATCGCCGTCTGCCGGAGGCGGGCGAAAGTCAGCCCTTTCCGCGGCGGCTTGCTGCCGCGAGCCTGGCAATCATCCAGGCGGCGAGCCGTGGCTGAGACGGCTCGGTTTCGTCGACGCGAAACGGGCCATGCACCTCGTAGACGTATTCCTCCCGCAGGATCTGCCCGATCGCCAGGCAGCCCAGGATGGATCTCAACGAGCGTTTGCGGGAGGAGGGGGCCACATTGCTCAAGCCTTCGACGTTTTGAAGGTAGGCGCGCGTCAGGGTTGCCATTCTGCTCTCCTCGCTCGTTCCATGGCGCTGCTCGGCCGATGGACGCCGCATTCGGAGAGATTGCAGGTGCCGCGTCTGTGACGCAGGTCACGCAGGGCCGGTCTTAAGGCACTTTCGGGCGAAATGGGCGCCGGCTCGCGCGAGGAAGCTCTCGAGCGCTGGGATGCAGCCGCGATGAGGCGGCGCGGCGCCGTGTGCCGGCGCGCAGCGCTCGGGCGGCGGTCGGGAGGTCCTCCTAGCGCAGCCGCTTGACTTCGTCCGCGGTCACGGTCGGCTGCTGGCCGCCCCAGTTGGCCCGCAGCCAGTTGGAGAGGTCGGCGACCTCTCGGTCGGAGAGCTGCCCTGCGAAGCCCGGCATCGGCTGCATGCGCTCCAACCCGGGAAAGCGCTGGGCCGGGATGCCGGTCAGGATGACCTTGTTCAGGTTGCGCGCATCGGCCAGCCGCAGCGAGGCATTGGTCGCGAGTGGCACCACGACATGCGGGATGCCCTGGCCATCGATGCCGTGGCAGCTGGCGCAGACGGCGATGTAGCTGGCGCGGGCAGAGGTCGCGACCTCGGCGGAGACGGCGACCGGCTTCGGCGGAGGCGGCGGTGTCGCATGCTCCGGCAACTTGTCGAGGTCGAAGAGATAAGCCGACATCGCCGCAAGGTCCTCGGCGGTGAAATACTGGGTCGAGAAGTGGACGACCTCGAACATCTGGTTGGTCATCGCGCCCTGCGCCGAGATGCCCGACTTCATGAAGCTCGCGAAGACCAGCGGGTCGAAGCCCATCCGGGTCAGCCCGGCCTTGGTGATGTCGGGCGCGATCACGCCTTCGAGCTCGGCGCCCTCCAGATAGGCGCTCTCCTTCATGCCCATGGCGAGGTTGCGCGGCGTATGGCATTCGCCGCAATGGGCGAGGGCATCGGTGAGATAGCGGCCACGGTTCCACAGCGGCGAGCGCCCGGCGACCTCTGTCTTCGTATCGGAGGAGAGGTTGACGAGGTTCCAGAAAGTCAGGCCCTGCCGGATGTTGAACGGAAATGGCAGGTGGTTGGCCTTGTTCGCCACCTTCATCGGCTCGCGACTCATCAGGAAGGCATAGACCGCGTCGACATCGTCGGCGGTCAGCTTGCGATAGGAGGCGTAGGGCATGGCCGGATAGAGATGGCCATGCTTGCCGATGCCGTCGCGCACGGCGCGGTGGAACTCGGCGCGCGTCCAGGAGCCGATGCCATGCTCCTTGTCGGGCGAGATATTGGTCGAGAAGATCGTCCCGAACGGCGTCTCGAACGGCAAGCCGCCGGCCCAGGGCGCGCCGCCCTTGACGACATGGCAGGCATAGCAATCGGCGGCGACGGCGACATAGGCGCCGCGCTTGGCGAGCCCCTTCATCTGCTCGGCGGATAACGGCTGCTCGATCTCCTTGGCGACCACGCTGCGCTCGAACAGGCCGAGGAAGACGGCCCCAGCCCCCAGCGCACCGACGACAGCGGCCGCCAGAGCGGCCAGAAGCAGCTTCCTCGCCATCAGCCTTACGCCTTCACCAAGCCGGGAGTCCTGAGGACGAGATCGCGCACCGCCTCGAAATAGCGGACATAGCCGGTGCAGCGGCAGATATGGCGGTCGAGCGCCTCGCTGATCACCTGTTCCAGCGCCTCACGCTTGACCGGGTTGCGCTTCAGCTGGTCGAGCAGCACCGTCGCGCCGGTGACGAAACCCGGGGTGCAATAGCCGCACTGGAAGGAGAAGTGCTCGATGAAGGCCTGCTGGACTGGCGAGAGCTCGGTGATCGCGCCATTGGCGTCGCGCTTGGCCTGTCCCTCCACCGTCCTGATCTTGCGCCCGGCGAACCAGTGCGCGCCGGTGATGCAGGTGCGCATCTCCTCGAGCGAGCCGTCGGCCTTCTCCAGCACCACGGTGCAGGCATGGCAGATGCCCTGGCCGCAGCCCATGCGCGAGCCGGTCAGGTTCAGATACTCGTAGAGGAAGTCCTGCATCATCATCGTCTCGGGCACGTCGATCGGTCCGACGGCCTTGTCGTTGATGGTCAGGGAGAGCTGCTTGGTCGCGATCGTCATGCCAGCGCCTCTTTGATCCTCTCGGGCGTGAGCGGCAGGGTGTAGAAGCGCTTGCCGATGGCATGGGCGACGCCGTTCACGATCGCCGGCACGACCGCAATCATCACCACCTCGGCCATGCCCTTGGGCGGATCGGTGTCGGAGAGCGGCGGCAGCACCTCCGCCGTCTGCTTCCAGACCGCGACATCCCCGGAGGTCGGCAACTCGTAGCGGTTCCAGTTCCAGGTGCCGTCGCCCGGCCCATCCTCATAGAGCGGCAAATATTCCTTCAGCGCGTGGCCGATGCCCATGGCGAGCCCACCCTGGATCTGGCCCGAGACCAGCTCCGGCACGATCTGGTTGCCGCATTCGAGGATGGAGTGGTGCGAGAGCAGGCGGACCTCGCCGCTGCCGGTGTCGACGACGATCTCGGCGAGCGTCGCCATCGGCGCGTAATAGGTGACGCCGGCGTTGTTGCGCTGCGCCGGCGGGTAGGAGACGGAAGTCCGCTCGACGAAATGCCAGCCTCCTTCAGTCATCAGGGCCTTGCGCTCGGCTGGAGCCCCGTCGCCATACTTCAGCGCCAGCGCGTCGATGGCGAAGCGGCGACGCCCGGTCCCCGGCACTTCGAATTCCGCTTCGGCCCATTGCCAGCGATTGAAGCTGTGCACGGTGATGCCGGTGACGAGGCCGAGCCGGTGCGCCTCGGCCGCGACGGCGGCGAAGGGCAGGGGCTGCATCGCCGCGGCCGTGATCCCGCCATTGGCGACGCGCAGATCCTCGCGGCGCACCGCCTCGGGCGCCATCTGGCCGCCGCCGATGCCGCGCGACCAGAGCGAGCGCGCCGCCGGCCAGACCGTCAGCTCGACCAGTATGCGGGCCGCCTCGCGCGTCGCGTGGCCGAGATAATAGACGCTGTTGGAGGCGCTCATCGGCGAGGTGAAGCTCGGCGTCCAGCGCGGATTGGCCATCCGCTTGTCCTCTTCCTCCTGCGACAGCGTATAGGGCTCGTCGGTGGTCTCCAGCGGCATTTGCGGCCAGCGCACCTTGCCGAACACGGTCTCGTCCGGCTGCTTGCCGAGGATGGCGGCGGCCATCACCGCCTGCGAGGTCGTCGCACCCGTGCCGATCTCATGCGCGACATGCGACAGCTTCAGCCGGCCACTCGCATCGAATTCGAGCGCGCAGAGCGCAGCTTCCGCGCCGGTGCCGTAGTCCTTGTGCACATGGCCGTAGCCGACGCCGTATTTCTTGCCGGGATTGGCCGCCTCGAACTCGGCCTTGCGCTTCTGCCGGTTCACCCAGAGCGGATGTTTCTCCGCCTTCGCCAAAATCTCGTCATGGCGCAGCGCACCCGAGGGGATCGCCCCTTGCGAGTTCTTCATCCCCGATTTCAGCGCATTGCGCCGGCGGAACTCCATCGGGTCGAGACCGAGCGCCTCGGCCGCCTCGTCGACCATCATCTCGGTCGCCGCCATGGTCTGCAGCGTGCCGTAGCCGCGCATCGAGCCGGCATCGACCGCCCGCGAGGACATGATCGCGGCGGAAAAGTCGCTCTTCGGCAGATAGTAGATCGACTGCGCCGCCGTCGCGCCGACCGTGCCGACCGAGACCGAAAAATTCTCGCGCCCGCCGCCATCATTCTGGTAGCGGCCGGTCATCGCCCGGAACTTGCCGGTCTTGCGGTCGATCACCATGACCTTCTCCATCTGGAAGGCATGGCGTTTCAGTGCGGTCTGGAACTGCTCGTAGCGGTCATTGGCGAGCCGGACCGAGCGCCCCTCGCCATAAAGGCCGGCGAGCACGCAGAAAAACGGGAAGATCGCGTGGTCCTTGGTACCGTAGCCGACGGTGTAGCCGATCTTCAGATCGACGCTCTTCAGCGGGAATTTCGACTTCGAAACCATATGGGCCGCAAGCTCGGCGACCTCGTGCGGCGACTGCGTCGCGATCAGCGCATGCAGCACGCCACTTTCGCGCTCGTACCAAACATTGCCATTGTCGGCCTCCATCGCCGAGGCATCGGCCGATTGGGTCGAATAGGAGCGCCGCAGCACCAAGACGTCGTCGCCGGCATTGGCGATCTCGCGCTCGATCTCGGCCGCCGCCGCCATGCCGCGCGCCATCGCGTCGCCTTCGCCGGCGGCGGGCCATTGCGGTTCGATACCCTTGAAGCCGGCGCGGATCGTCGTGTCCTTCAGCGCCGAATAGCGATCCTCGGCATCGGGATTGCCGCCGTCGATCCGGACATAGCGCGCAGCGCCATAGGGCCCGGGCGTGGTCGAGAGACCCTCGGCGCCATAGCGCACGGCCTTGTCGTTGAAGCGCAATTTGCGCTTGGCCGCGTCATAGCGGGCGAAGTCGTGATAGATCAGCATCGCGACGGGCTGGCCGAGCAGCCGCGCCGTCTGGCCCTTCGGCACGAAGAAGACATCGCCATAGAAGCCGGGCCATGGCGCCGGCATCGCGACGCCGTCGGCGACGAGGTCCTCCTGCAGCACCAGCCGGTCGGGCTTGAGCTCGTCGCTGAGCAGCGAAAGGTCGACGCCGTCGAAGACGCGGTCAACCCGCGTCGCATGCAGCATGAAGGCGTGCGCCTGCTCCTTCGGCCAGCCCTCGAGATCGCGGGCGCGGTAGTCGCGGGTGAAGGTCTTGCCGCCGGTGACCTTGGCGATGGCGTCGAGCCGGTATTTCGGCTTGCCGCCGGAAAGCCAATCGGCCCCGGGGCGCGGCGGCGTCTCGATCAGTTCGGCCTGTGTCGCGGAGGGCAGCAGCGAGATCTTGATGGCGACGCCGGCTGCTCCGGCCTTGAGGAAGCCTCTGCGGGACAGACCTGTCTTCACGCCGGATTCTCCGCTCGCCACGAGCCGACCGAGCTTGCCGGCGCAACCGCATGGCAAGCAGGCGCAGAAGATACTTGAACTGGTTTAAATTCAAGTAACCGAGGCTCGCCCTACGTCGAGCGGCCTGCAATATTGAATCGGGAGCCAATCTCCGCTCGGATCGGCGCTGGCCTTACGCTGCTGTCAGGCAGGGAAATGCGTGAGGAGATGGCGTCTTCGGGCAGTCGGCTCCGGACGAGCGTCGCGCCCAAGGCTGCGCTGGCGCGGAGGGCGGCGATATCGGACGGGTTCTTCAGCCTCGCATGCTGCCGGTCTCGATGAAGCGCTGGTGCCAGGACAGCGCCTCGCCGGGCAGGCAAGGCGACTGCAGGCCGTAGGAACCGGCCTGGGCCCGGCGATAATAGTCTTCCAGCGCCGGCCGGTAGTCCGGATGCGCGCAGTTGGCGATGATGGTGCGGGCGCGCTGCTTCGGGCTGAGGCCCCGCAGGTCGGCGAGGCCCTGCTCGGTGACGATGACCTGGACGTCCTGCGTGATGTGATCGACATGGCTCGCCTGCGGCACGATCGCCGAGATCGCGCCGCCCTTGGCGGTCGAGGGCGTCATGAAAATCGAGATATAGGCGTTGCGGGCGAAGTCGCCCGAACCGCCGATGCCATTCTGGATGCGCGAGCCCATCACATGCGTCGAATTGACGTTGCCGTAGATGTCGGCCTCGATCAGCCCGTTCATGACGATGCAGCCGAGCCGCCGTATCAGCTCGGGATGATTGCTGATCTCCTGCGGCCGCAGGATCATGTGATTGCGGTAGCGCGCCATCCCGGCATTGATCTTCTCCGCCGCCTCCGGGCTGACCGAGAAGGCGGTGGCCGAGGCGAGCGTCAGCTTGCCGGCATCGATCAGGTCGATCATGCCGTCCTGGATGACCTCGGTGTAGGAGGTCAGCTTGTCGAATGGCGCGTCCAGCAGGCCGGAAAGGACGGCGTTGGCGATGTTGCCGACACCCGATTGCAGCGGCAGCAGCGAGGCGGGCAGGCGCCCCTTCGCCACCTCATGGCTGAGAAAAGCGATGAGATGGCCGGCGATGGCCTTCGCCGTCGCGTCCGGAGGCGAGAATGGCAGGTTGCGGTCCGGCGCGTCGGTCTCGACGATCGCGGCGATCTTGGCGGGGTCGCAGCGCAGATAGGGCTCGCCGATGCGGTCCTGCGGCTTCACGAGCGGGATCGGCACCCGGTGCGGCGGCAAAGCCGTGCCGTAATAGATGTCATGCATGCCTTCGAGAGCGGCGCTCTGCCAGCGGTTGACCTCGAGGATCACCTTGTCGGCGCGGTCGAGCCAGGTCTTGTTGTTGCCGACCGAGGACGAGGGGATGAGCGAGCCGTCCTCGCGGATGCCGGTGACCTCGACCACCGCCACGTCCAGCGGGCCGAGAAAGCCCTGCCAGGCCATCGGCGCCACCTGCGAGAGGTGCATGTCGAAATAGTCCATCTGCCCGCTATTGATCTTCTCGCGGGCGATGGGGTCGGAATTATAGGGCAGGCGGAACTCGATGCCGTCGACCTTGGCCAGGGCGCCGTCGAGCTCCGGGCCGGTCGAGGCGCCGGTCCAGACCTTGACGCGGAACGGATGGCCGACCGCATGGGCCGCCTCGATGCGTGCCGCGAGAGCGAGCGGTACCGCCTTCGGATAGCCCGAGCCCGTGAAGCCGCTCAGGCCGACGGTCATTCCGCTTTCAATGAGCGCCGCTGCATCCTCTGCGCCCATGACCTTCGCACGCAGGGCCGCGTTCGCAATTCTCGACATCTCGAAACCCGTTCTTGATCGCTCCGCCGCCGCGGCTGCCGTCAAGGCTCTCCGGTCGCGGCTCATATAGCTCGGCAATGCGTCGCAGGACGCCTCGCCCTCTTCCATGCCGAGACGGCGCCAAGGTCAAGCATCGCCATGGTCGCAGCGGGCGCAGGTTTGGGGCTGCGGAGATGGGAATAGACCCTCGCGGGCGCTCCAGGATCTATCGCAGGGCGGGGCGCCCCACGGCCCATGGCCAGCGGGCGGCTCCGGTCCTGGCGGCAGCGAGGTTCGACAATATGTCGGCTCTGCTCGCAGCCTTCGCTTGCCCCGGTGATTCGCAGGAGGCTTGCAAGGGCATTCGGCGCGAGCGGAGGCGCTCTTTCGTAACCTGCAGACGGGCTGGCCCGCCACCTTTGGCGGGGCGGCAAAAGGCCAGTGCCTGCTCTGCATCCAGAAAGTAAAAAACCCGTCTTGGTAGTGACGGGCCGTGGCATCCGAGGAACCTCTCAATGCAACCGCAAGATAAATGCGGTGCCGGAGCGGCGCTTCTTGATGCGGAACTCTTTCTCTTTGCTGAAGAGAAAGAGTGGTGCCCAGGAGAGGACTCGAACCTCCACGCCCTTGCGAGCGCCAGCACCTGAAGCTGGTGCGTCTACCAATTCCGCCACCTGGGCAACGAGGGTCCGTTTAGGGGGGGCGGACGCGCCTGTCAACGGCCTAGCCGACGAAATTATCAAGCGGCTGTGCAGAGGGCTCTGCAGCGGGCGGCGAGGCGTTGCGCCGCCTTCACAGTTGGGATGCGATGAACTAGGACAGGCGCGACAGGAACAGTTTCCAACGCTTCCAAATCGGAGCTCGCGTGACCATGGCGACCCAGCCTCCCGCTCAGCAACTCGTCACCGTCTTCGGCGGCTCGGGCTTCCTCGGGCGGCACGTCGTGCGGGCGCTCGCCCGGCGCGGCTATCGCGTCCGTGTCGCCGTGCGCCGGCCCGACCTCGCCAATTTCCTGCAGCCGCTCGGCATCGTCGGCCAGATCCATGCCGTCCAGGCCAATCTGCGCTACCCTGATTCGGTCGCCGCGGCCGTGCGCGGCTCGGATGCGGTGATCAATCTGGTCGGCATCCTCAGCGAGAGCGGCCGGCAGAACTTCTCCAACGTCCAGGCGCGGGGCGCGCATACCGTCGCCCATGCCTGCGCCAGCCTCGGCGTCGAACGCCTCGTGCAGATCTCGGCGCTTGGCGCCGACCGCGATTCGAAGTCGCACTATGCGCGCACCAAGGCGGAAGGTGAGGCGGCGGTGCTGGAGCTGGTCAAGGGTGCCGTCGTGATGCGACCCTCGATCATGTTCGGCCCCGAGGACACCTTCTTCAACCGCTTCGCCTCGCTCGCCCGCATGCTGCCGGTCCTGCCGCTCGTCGGCGGTGGCGAGACCAAGTTCCAGCCGGTCTTCGTCGGCGACGTCGCGAAGGCCATCGCGCTTGCGATCGAGGGCAAGGTCGAGGGCGGCAAGATCTATGAGCTCGGCGGCCCGGAGGCGAAGAGCTTCCGCGAGCTGGTCGAGTACGTCTGCGAGGTCACCGGCCGCCGGCGCGTCATCGCCTCCCTGCCTTTCCCGCTGGCCCGCTTCCAGGCCCGGATCCTCGAGATCGTCAACACGCTCTCGCTCGGCCTGCTGCCGGACGAGTTCCTGCTGACCCGCGACCAGGTCGCCCTGCTGGAGAGCGACAATGTCGTCTCCGAAGCGGCTCGCAAGGACGGCCGCACGCTCGCCGGGATCGGCATTGCGCCGGTCTCGTTCGAGGCGGAGGTGCCGTCCTATCTCTGGCGCTTCCGCAAGGCGGGCCAGTTCGCCACCTCGCGCGGCGGCTGAAGGTTAGCTCCCGCTCCGAGGCAGGGTCGCCTGGAGCGCGCAACGTTCCACGAGAACACGGCATGGCCGCGTGAGCGCGCTGTCGATCTGACGGCGCGCTCGGCAATGCCTCGCGTCGGACAGGGATTTCGGCGCGGCGCGGGCCTTCGGGCTGCGCTCAGAGCATGCTCGGCAGCACGCGATCCGGCGGCTTGTGCCCGTCCATGAAGGTCTTGATGTTGACGATGACCTTCTCGCCCATATCGGCGCGGCCCTCATGCGTGGCCGAGCCCATATGCGGAAGCACCACGACGCGGTGCTGGCGGGCGAGCTTGAGCAGGCGCGGATTGACAGCCGGTTCGTGCTCGAACACGTCGAGCCCGGCGCCGGCGAGTTCTCCGGCCTCGAGCATCCGGGCGAGCGCCGTCTCGTCGACGATCTCGCCGCGGGCCGTGTTCACCAGGATCGCATCGGGCTTCATCAGCTTCAGCCGGCGGGCCGAGAGCAAATGGTAGGTCGCCGGCGTGTGCGGGCAGTTGACCGAGACGACGTCCATGCGCGCCAGCATCTGGTCGAGCGAATCCCAATAGGTCGCGTTGAGCGCCTCCTCGGTGCGCGCATCGATGCGGCGGCGGTTGTGATAATGGATCGAGAGGCCGAAGGCGGAGGCGCGGCGGGCGAGCGCCTGGCCGATCCGGCCCATGCCGACGATGCCGAGGCGCTTGCCGGTGATGCGCCGGCCGAGCATCCAGGTCGGCGACCAGCCGCCCCATTCGTCGTCGGTGATGACGCGCGCGCCCTCGGCGATGCGGCGGGCCACGGCGAGGATCAGCGCCATCGTCATGTCGGCGGTGTCGTCGGTCAGCACGCCCGGCGTATTGGTCACGGTGATACCGCGCTGAACGGCGCTGGCGACGTCGATATTGTCGACGCCGTTGCCGAAATTCGCGATCAGGCGCAGCTGCTCTCCGGCCTGCGCGATCAGCCCGGCATCGAGCTTGTCGGTCACGGTCGGGACCAGCACGTCGGCGGCTTTCAGGGCCTCGACCAGGGCGGCCTGACTCATTGGCGTATCGTCGAGATTGAGCCTTGCGTCGAACAGCTCGCGCATCCGCGTCTCGACGACGGCGGGCAGCTTGCGCGTAACGACGACCAGCGGCTTCTTCTTCGACATAGGCGGCTCCTCCAGGGCATTTGGCCCAGGCCCGCGCCCGATCGCCGCATGCTCCCAACGCTTCGGCTTCGCCGGTCTCGTTTCCGCCTCAACCCGCCATTAACCGAGGCGCTTCAGGAATGGGTTCTGGTGGATTTTCGACGCCGGCAGCCGATCTGTTGTCTAGAGCAGGATGCGGAAAAGTGGAAACCGGTTTTTCGCGCAGATCCGGCTCCAGGCTGCGACGCCGTCGAACATGACCCGAGCCTGCCGCGCGTCCTGTACGGAGCGCCGGCCGGCAGGGCGAAGGAGAGAATTGGATGGCGGCTAGCATGAGGGGCGGTCTTGCAGGCCTGGCGGTGATGGCGGGGCTTGCCCTCGCTTCGGCGGGGGCGCTCGCGCAGGAACTCGCGACCGGCCAGGTCAGCGGCCTGCCGGTACCGCGCTATGTCAGCCTGAAGTCGGACCGGGTCAATCTGCGCGAGGGGCCGTCCAAGGAGCATCGCACCAGCTGGGTCTTCCAGCGCGCCGGACTGCCGGTCGAGGTCACCGCCGAATTCGAGACCTGGCGGCGCGTGCGCGATGCCGACGGGACCGAAGGCTGGGTGCTGCACAGCCTGCTCTCCGGGCGGCGCACCGTGCTCGTCGCGCCCTGGTCGAAGACGAAGGGCGAGACCTTTGCCCTGCGCGAATCCGCCAGCGACAACGCCACGATCCTCGCCAGCCTCGAGCCCGGTGTGATCGCCAATGTCCATTCCTGCCCAGGCGGGGGCTGGTGCAATGTCACGGTCAACAAGATCAACGGCTATCTGCGCCAGGACCGGCTCTGGGGCGTCTACCCCAACGAGAAGCTGAACTGAGCCGGCACGACGCGCCGACAGCAACGGCTCACATCGCAGCGAAGGTCATCAGCTGCCGCCCGCGCGCATCGAGCAGCACGAGCTTGCCGCGCGCAGGATCGGCCCGCCAGCGTCGCACCTCGCGCAATCCGGCGAAGAATTTCTGTTCCTGATTCATGGCGGCCGGCGTGCAGGCCATCTGCGTCGCGGCGACCGGGCCGAAGCTGATTCGCGTGCCGCTGATCCTGGCCGAGCCGCTCATCCGGTTGCAGCCGCCGGAGCCGCTCACTCTGCCATCGGGCGCGATTTCGAGCACGGTCTGCAGCCGGTCGATCACCCCGCCTTGCCTGATATCCTCGAGCAGCCAGCGCCCGACGGGCGAGGCGGGACGCTCCGGGGCGGGCGAGGGCGCGGCGGCGACCCGCTCGACACGGATATCGGTCTCTTCCGACCCGCCGTCGAAAATGCCGTGATGACTGGTGTTGATGAAGAGCAACTGGCCACGATGCAGGATGCGGGCCTGCAACGCATAGCGTCGGCGCGGCTGGATCTGCGCCCGGTCGAACCGCAGCACATAGCGCGTGGGATTGCGCGCGCCGCTGGCCCTGGTCTCGGCGATGGTGCGTGCCGGCGCATCGGCGAGCGAGACGTCGAGCAACTTCACCTCGACGATGGCGCCTGGCGGCAAGGCGATGCGCTCGCGATACGAGACCGTTCCGCGCAAGGTCGCGGTCGCCGCAAGGGCGCCGCCGGCGGGCGCCAGAAATCCGAGCGCAAGGGTGCCGACGAAGGCGCGCCGCGATGCAGTCATGATGTGAAGTCCCCTCTCTGTCGTGGCGTTTCGCTTCGCCCCGAGTGGGGAATGACTCAGCCGTCGATCTTGCGCAGCCGGACGACGACGTCGACGCGGGCGATCTCATAACCCTGCGGCGGCGGCGGGAGCTCCGCGACATCGACCGCCGAAGCGGGGATGTCGATCACCTTGTCCTCGCCGTCGACGACGAAATGATGGTGGTCGCTGCTGTCGGTGTCGAAAAAGGTCTTGGCGCCGTCGATCGCGAGCTCGCGCAGCAGGCCGGCTTGCGTGAACTGATGCAGCGTATTGTAGACCGTCGCGAGCGAAACCGGCACGCGGGCCTTCATCGCTTCCTCGAACAGCATCTCGGCGCTGACATGGCGGTCGCCCTTGGCGAACAGCAGCCAGCCCAGCGAGACCCGCTGCCGCGTCGGACGCAAGCCAACGCGGCGCAGACGCTGGCGCACGTCGTGGAATGGACATCCCTGGCGCGCGCTCGATCCGTAGCCCGGTTCCTGTGGCGTCAGATCGTTCATGCTTCGGGTCTGCGTCCTTGCTTGCGTGCCGGGTCGGGAAAGGCGACTGGCTCCTCTCACCGATTTAAGGCTTCGAGCTCCGGGCCGCAAGCATTGCGGCGCAGGGCTGCGTCATCTCGTCTTTGCAACGGCCTGTCATGGTGGTGCTGCTCAAAGAAACGGCCGGATCATCCACGCTTTGCGACGCCTTTCGCCCTTTCGTTTCGCGGCGACACCGTGTTAGGCACGCGTCACGACAGATGACCGCCATGAGATCGGGCGGCCGGAATGGAGCGGAACGGGATATGGAGCGGCAATCGTCATTCAGCTACGAGGAGATCCTCGCCTGCGGTCGCGGGGAGCTGTTCGGGCCGGGCAATGCGCAGCTGCCGCTGCCGCCGATGCTGATGTTCGACCGCATCACCGAAATCAGCGAGGATGGCGGCCCGCACGGCAAGGGCTTCGTCCGCGCCGAATTCGATATCCGCCCTGACCTCTGGTTCTTCGACTGCCACTTCAAGGGCGATCCGGTGATGCCGGGCTGTCTCGGGCTCGATGCTCTCTGGCAGCTCACCGGCTTCTTCCTCGGCTGGCTCGGCCTGCCGGGCCGCGGCCGCGCTCTCGGTGTCGGCGAGGTCAAGTTCGCTGACCAGGTGCTGCCGAGCGTCAAGCAGGTGGTCTACGGCGTCGAGTTCAAGCGCGTCTTCAAGTCGAAGCTCGTGCTGGGGATCGCCGATGGCTGGCTCGAGGCTGACGGCAAGCGTATCTATACGGTCTCCGACATGCGGGTCGGCCTGTTCAAGCCTGAAGCGGCCTGAGCAAAATCGCCGGCCCGTCTTGCGCTGTGCGGCCGCTCGGTCCATCTGCGCCGTATCGACATGATTAACGAGCCGGGCCTGGCGACCCGGCACGCCACCAAACAGCCGGAGAAACGAGCATGAGACGCGTTGTGGTCACCGGGATGGGCATCGTCTCGTCCATCGGCAACAATACGCAGGAAGTGCTGGCTTCGCTGCGCGAGGCCAAGTCCGGCATCTCCTATGTTCCGGATTTCGAGGAGCACGGTTTCCGCAGCCGCGTCGCCGGCGTGCCTTCGCTCGTCGCCGCCGATGTCGTCGACCGCCGCGCCATGCGCTTCCATGGCGGCGGCTCGGCCTGGAACCATGTCGCCATGGACCAGGCGATCCTCGATTCCGGCCTCGAGGCGGGCGAGATCAGCCATGAGCGCACCGGCATTGTCATGGGCTCGGGCGGTCCCTCGACCCGTGCGCTGATCGACGCCTATGACAAGGCGCGCGAGAGCGGCTCGTCGAAGAAGGTCGGCCCCTTCGCCGTGCCGAAGGGCATGTCCTCGACCGCGTCCGCGACGCTCGCGACCTGGTTCAAGATCAAGGGCGTGAACTATTCGATCTCGTCCGCCTGCGCGACCTCGAACCACTGCATCGGCAACGCCTATGAGCTGATCCAGTGGGGCAAGCAGGACGTCGTCTTCGCCGGCGGCTGCGAGGAGCTCGACTGGACGCTCTCGGTCCTGTTCGACGCCATGGGCGCGATGTCGTCCAACTTCAACGAGACCGCCGCGCGGGCCTCGCGCGCCTATGACGTCAACCGCGACGGTTTCGTCATCGCCGGCGGCGCCGGCGTCCTGGTGCTCGAGGAACTCGAGCACGCCAGGGCCCGCGGCGCCAAGATCTATGGCGAGATCGTCGGCTATGGCGCGACCTCCGACGGCTACGACATGGTCGCCCCGTCCGGCGAGGGCGCCGAGCGCTGCATGCGCATGGCGCTCCAGGGCGTGAAGGCCAAGGTCGACTACATCAACCCGCACGGCACCTCGACGCCGGTCGGCGACGCCAAGGAGATCGAGGCTATCCGTACCGTCTTCGGCGCCGGCGAGAAGAGCCCGCCGATCTCGGCGACGAAGTCGCTGACCGGCCACTCGCTCGGCGCCACCGGCGTGCAGGAGGCCATCTACTCGCTGCTGATGCTCAACAATGACTTCATCTGCGAGAGCGCCCATATCGACGAGCTCGATCCGGCCTTCGCCGACATGCCGATCGTGCGCAAGCGCATCGACAATGCCGGCCTCGGCTGTGTCCTCTCCAACTCCTTCGGCTTCGGCGGTACCAACGCCACCATCGTGATGAAGCGCCTGGAGGCCTGAAAGCCGCCATGCTGTTCATGGTGATCGAGCATTTCGATCAGGGGCGCGTGAAAGATGTCTACGCTCGGTTCGCCGAGCGCGGCCGGATGGCGCCGGACGGGCTGCGCTATGTCGACAGCTGGGTTGCGGCCGATCTTTCACGTTGCTTCCAGGTCATGGAATGCGACGACGTCACCTTGCTGCAGCAATGGGTGCTCGCCTGGGGCGATCTCGTCCGCTTCGAGATCGTGCCGCTGGCGAGCTCGAAGGCGACCGCCGCAGCCCTGAGCGGGAAGACCTGATCCGCGCCGCGAGGCGCCTAAGCCGCCCCGGGCTTCCGGGGCGGTGAAAATGCCGCTATGAGCGGCAGTTGACCGCAGCCAGACCGGAATCCCATGCTCCCCTTGATGCACAACAAGCGCGGCCTCGTCATGGGCGTCGCCAACCAGAACTCGATCGCCTGGGGCATCGCCCGCACCCTGCACGCCCATGGCGCCGAGATGGCCTTCACCTATCAGGGCGAGGCGCTGGGCAAGCGCGTCAAGCCGCTCGCCGAGAGCATCGGCTCGAAGCTGGTGATCCCCTGCGACGTGGAGGACATCGCTTCGGTTGACGCGACCTTTGCCGCGCTGGACGAGGCCTGGGGCGGCGATCCCGAGCGCAACACGCTCGATTTCCTGATCCATGCCATCGGCTTCTCCGACAAGAACGAGCTCAAGGGGCTCTATGCCGACACCAGCCGCGAGAATTTCTCGCGTACCATGGTGATCTCCTGCTTCTCCTTCACCGAGGCCGCCAAGCGCGCGGCGGAGCGCATGCCGAAGGGCGGCAGCATGATCACGCTGACCTATGGCGGCTCGACCCGGGTGATGCCGAACTACAACGTCATGGGCGTTGCCAAGGCGGCGCTGGAGGCCAGCATGCGCTATCTCGCGGCCGATTACGGCCCGCGCGGCATCCGCGTCAACGCGCTCTCGCCCGGACCGGTTCGCACGCTCGCCGGGGCCGGCATCTCCGATGCCCGCGCGATGTATTCCTGGCAGCGCGCCAATTCGCCCCTGCGCAAATCGGTGACCCTCGACGATATCGGCGGGGCTGCGCTGTACTATCTCTCCGATCTCTCGGGCGGCGTCACCGGCGACATCCATCACGTCGACGCCGGCTACAACATCACCTCGATGCCGGTGCTGGACGGGCTGCGTGCCGCCGACACCGGCAATGGCGAATAAGGCTAGGGGCGGGGCGCGGCCCTTCCCTCGGTCGGCCTGACGGCGTTATCCTCGCTCATGGTGGAACCCGGCGCGCCCGCGGCGGTTCGACCTGTGAGCGATGGAGAATGCTCATGGTCATCGTCAAGTACGAGGTCGTCCAGCACGATGGTGGCTGGGCCTACAAGGTAGGCGGGGCGCTGTCCGAGACGTACCGCACGCATGATGCGGCGCTGAAGGCCGCCGAGAAGGCGGCGGCGCGCCAGAAGCGTCCGGGAGCGACCGACGGCATCGTCTACCAGGACGCCGATGGCCAATGGCATGAGGAACTCGCTGACGGGCGCGACCGGCCGGGGACGCGCGTCGTCGACGAGCCCTGAGCCGCCTCAGTTCTGGGTGAAGAAGGTCAGCAGCACCTTGCCCTTCTCGCCGAGCAGGCAGAGGAAGCGGCGCGGCTTGTCGGAACGATCGGTCTTGAGATAGGCCTCGCCCATGATGATGCGCGTGATCCGCGTATCCTCGACCTTGGTTTCCGAGGTCGCGATCGTCAGCCCGTCCTCGTCGATGACGATGTCCTTGATCTCGGGCTCGCGCGCGGTGATCGCCACCATCGCCGTCGACTTGCAGGCAGCAAGCTCCGGCGAGGCGGGCTTTTCGACAGGTGCGGGCGAGGCCGGCGAGGCGTTCTGCGCCAGGGCAGGTGCGGCGAGAGAAACGAGCAGCGCGGTCGCGCAGGCGATGTGTCGGAACATGTGAACCTCGGTTGCTGTCGAGGTTCAACGCGGATCGGCCTGCCCGGTTCAATTCTTGCCCGTGGCGAGCGTCATTCAGGATGGGCCGCAGCGAGGTGCAGCTCCGTCATTCCTCCTGCTTCAGCGGAATGACGGCGTCTGGCCGGAACTCAGCCGCCCAGTGCCTGCTGGAGATCGGCGATCAGGTCGTCGGCATGCTCCAGCCCGATCGAGAGGCGGATCAGCCCATCGCTGACGCCCATGCTGGCGCGGACTTCCGGCGTGAAGCGCTGATGCGTCGTCGTCGCCGGATGGACGATCAGGCTCTTGGCGTCACCGAGATTGTTGGAGATGCGGATCAGCCTGAGCTTGTTGAGGAAGCGGAAGGCCGCATCCTTGCCGCCGGCAACCTCGAAGGCGATCAGCGTCGAGGGGCCGCTCATCTGCTTGGCGATGATCTTTGCCTGCGGATGCTCGGCATCGCCGATGAAGGCGACATGTGGCAATTCCTTGCGGCCCTTCAGCCATTTGGCGACCGCCGTCGCGTTCTGCGCCTGCTGGCGGATGCGCAGGGGCAGCGTCTCCAGCGCCTTCAGCATCACCCAGGCGTTGAAGGGCGACAGGGCAGGGCCGGTCTGGCGCAGGAAGATCTGGATCTCGCCTTCGATCAGCTCCTTCGAGCCGAGAACGAGCCCGCCGAGACAGCGGCCCTGGCCGTCGATGTGCTTGGTCGCGGAATAGACGACGAGATCGGCACCGAGTTCGAGCGGGCGCTGGAAGAGCGGCGTCGCGAAGACGTTGTCGACCACGAGCTTCGCGCCGACCTCCTTCGCCAGTCCGGCGACGGCGGCGATGTCGATCACCTCGAGCGTCGGATTCGCCGGGCTCTCGAGGAAGAAGGCCTTGGTGTTAGGCTGGACGGCGGCGCGCCAGGCGGCGAGATCGGTGCCGTCGACCAAGGTCGACGCTACGCCGTAGCGCGGCAGCAGGTCTTCGATGATGTAGCGACAGGAGCCGAACAGCGCGCGCGCCGCGACGACATGGTCGCCAGCCCTGACCTGGCTCATCAGCGCGGCCGTGACCGCTGCCATGCCGGTCGCGGTCGCGCGGCAGGATTCCGCGCCCTCGAAGGCGGCCATGCGCTGTTCCAGCATGGAGACGGTCGGGTTCGAGAAACGCCCGTACTGGAAGCCGGGATCCTTGTTGAGGAAGCGCGCCTCGCACTGTTCGGCGCTGTCATAGACATGGCCCTGGGTCAGGAAGAGCGCTTCGGAGGTCTCGCCGAACTGCGAGCGCAGCGTGCCGGCATGGACCAGCCGGGTCTCGGGATGCAGGCCTGCCGTGCTCGCCGCTTCGATGGTCATGACCTGTCGTCCGTTCCGTTCGTTATAACGGACAAAGGGAATATCAGCTCTGCTCTCGTTCGTAAAGGCGAACGAATTTCCTTTGTGGGGAACACTTGTGGCAAGTCTGCTGCTCTAGCCAAACCCGCCGCGCGGCATAGATCAGCGCGATGATCTATGCCGTTGGCCTGTTCGTGTTCATCAGCATCGCCCTTCCGCTCGCATTCTCGTGGCGACTATGGCGCCTGGATCTGCCGACCCGTCTTGCCTGGCTGATCGTCGCGGCCGAAACGGCGGCGCTGGTCTGGCTGATCCTGCTGCTCGGACGATGGGACATCGCCGGCATGTGGACGCGCGCCGCTTTGGCTTGTCTGGTTCTCGTCGCGGCGGTCGTGTCAGGCGTCCGGCATCTACAGCGTCCGCGGCGCGTCCGCGGCGAAGCATCCTTCTGGCATGGCCACGGCCCTATGCTGGCTTCGCCCGTGCTCATCGGCGGAGCGCTGGTCTACGTCACTGCCTGGGGCATGACGCGGCAAGACCCGCGGCCGTTCGTGTTTCCGCTCAAGGGGGGCTCGTTCGTCGTCGCGCATGGCGGCGGCGTCGGCATCCTCAACCATCACAGCCATCATCCCGCGCAGCGCCATGCGCTTGACATCACGGCGGTCGATGCGGCCGGCTTCCGGGCTCCGGGCCTGTTACCGGGCGATCCCGCCCGCTATGCGGTCTTCGGCAAGGTTGTCGTCAGCCCCTGCAGCGGAACGGTGACCGCGGCGGTCGACGGCCTGCCCGACCTGCCGCCGCCGACCGCCGATCGCGGCAACCCCGCCGGCAATCATGTCGTCCTCGCTTGCGACGGGCTGCAGGTCGAGCTCGCGCATCTGCGCAAAGGCAGCGTCGTCGTCGAAGTCGGTCAGCAGGTCGGCGCCGGCGCGCCGATCGGCCAGGTTGGCAACTCCGGCAACAGCACGGAGCCGCATCTGCATATCCACGCCGTCGATGCGCGCTCCGGAACGGCGATGCAAATGTCCTTCGACGGGGTTGTTCCCGTCCGCAATACACGCTTCGAGCGGTGATTGCGGATCATGCGGAATGGTCTCTTGCGTTGAAGCAGGTGGATTTTCGTGCGGGAGTATGGCGCGAATGCATTGGCAACTTTTGATCGATAATCTGGATCAGCCACAACCGAAGGTCCGCTGAGCGATTGGCGAAGGCGCAGTTGGTTGTCGTCGGTTCGCATTTTCAACGCTGATCTGAAGTTGAGCCATGAAACAGCTGCTTCGCTGGTTGATCGTCGCCGTTGCAACGGTTGCCGCGCCGAGCGCTTTCGCTGAAAGGCTGGAATTGCCCTCGGCTGCTCCGGTCGCACCAAAGGAACTCGCGGTTCCGAGCGCGAGCGAGCGCTTCGAGCCCTATGAGGCGTTGCATGGATCATTCAGTTCATCCGCGCATTGCGCCGGCGTTCCCGGAGGCTTTTGGGTCGAGCTCGGCGGCAAGGGCGATTGTCTGCGCAGCTATGCGCAGGGCTTCAGCACGGCGGATAGCCCGACAGTCCTGGTCTATTTCAGCGGCGACGTGCTGCTGAAGACTAAGCAGGGCGTCCGCTTCGTCGGATCAGGCTACGAACGGCGGTCGCCGAAGCTCATCGAGCGCGACATGGCGCGCTGGTCCGAGCGGGCGGGCGTCCCGGCGATCTTCATCGCTCGTCCCGGCATGTTCGGCTCTTCCGGCGATCACAATCAGCGTCGTGAACCGCGCGAGGTCATGCTGATGGAGCGCACTCTCGATGCGATCAAGCGACGCCATCGCGTCTCGACCTTCATTCTGGTCGGGCAATCGGGAGGCGGGCACATCGCCGCTTCGCTGCTCAACAGGCGGCGGGACGTCTCGGCAGTGGTCCTGTCGTCAGCCTTGCTGTCCGTGCGCGAGGTGACCGACTATTGGAACAAGCGGCGCACGGTCCAGAGCGACGGGGCTGTGCTATACGATCCGATCGATCACCTCGCCGGCATTCGCCGTGACCCCAGGCCGATGATCTTGGTCTTGTCCGATCCTCAGGACCGGATTGTGCCTTATCCGAGCCAATTGACCTATGTTCGCCGATTGCAGGCCGCCGGCTTCGAGCCGCAGCAAATCCTGCTGTCCGCCACGGACAAGAACCACCACGCCCTGGCGCGACATGGCCGGCGTGCAGCCGAGCTGGTCGCACGCGGGGAGCCGATTGGCGCCATCAGGGCGGCGCTGGAGGACGCTGGAATGCAGCCCTCCGAGTGACCAGCGAAGCGGTGATATCGGCCTTCGCAAGCCCCGGAATACTCAAATCGCCGCGCCGTCGCTGACCGTATCGGCGCCGAGGTCGACGCGGACCGCGCGCACGATCTCGGCTTCCGCTGCCGCTCCGCGCCGGCGCGGATGCGGCGCCGAAATCCGGTGCTCGGCGATGATCTGGCCGGGCGCGCCGGAGAGCACCACGACCCGGTCGGCGAGATAGGCGGCCTCGTCGATGTCGTGGGTTACGAAGAGCACCGTCTTGCCCGTGCGCTGCCAGACGCGGATCAACTCGTCCTGCAGCGTCTCGCGGGTCAGCGCGTCCAGTGCCGAGAAGGGCTCGTCCATCAGGAGGATCTCGGGCTCGACCGCAAGCGCCCGCGCAAGCGAAACGCGCTGGCGCTGGCCGCCGGAGAGCTGGTGCGGCCAGCGCTCGGCGAGGCTGCCGAGGCCGACGAGCTCGAGCGTCTCCTGCGCCTTGGCGAGGCGCTCGCTCCGCGAGGCCCGGCCTTCGAGACCGAAGCCGACATTCGACACCACCTTGCGCCAGGGCAGCAGGCGCGAGTCCTGGAAGACAAGCGCGATGGGCCGGCGCGAATTGTCCTTTGCGTGGATCGTAACCTCGCCGCCGCTCGGCCTGGCCAGCCCGGCGATGACGCGCAGCAGGGTCGACTTGCCGACGCCGGACGGGCCGACGATGGCGAGGAATTCGCCGCGCGCGACCTGAAAGTCGAGCTTGCGCAGCACCTCGGTCGCCTCGCCGTCGCGGGTGAAGGTCAGCGACAGGCCCTTGATGTCGATCACGCTTTCCAACGCAGGACCCATTTCTGGAAGGCGACGAAGGCCGTGTCGAGCAGCCCGTACAGCGCCGCCATCGTCAGCATGTAGATCACCACGAGATCGGTCGCGAGCAGGCTCGAGGCCTGCATCATGCGCTGGCCGACGCCGGCGACGCCGAAGATTTCCGCCGCGACCACCGCCATCCAGGCCTGGCCGAGCGCGGTGCGCACGCCGACGAGGATGCCGGGCATCGCCGCCGGCAGCAGAATCTTGCTCAGCCGCTGCCAGGCCGTGTGGAAGCCGAAGGCGTCGGCGACCTCGATCAGGTCGCGGTCGACGCCGCGGATCGCGCCCTGCGCCGCGAAGAACACGATCCAGAATACGCCGATCGCGATGATGAACACCGCCGCCTGCGGGCTGACGCCGAACCAGATGATCGCGAACGGCACCCAGGCGAGGCCCGGGATCGGCCGCAGCAGACGCACCACCCAGGAGCTCAGCTCCTCGGCGATCTTCGACATGCCGGTGAGCACGCCGAGCGCGATGCCGAGGCCTGCGCCGGTGAAGAGCCCGATGAAATAGTGCCCGAGCGAGCCCATGATCGCCGAGAGCCAGGCGCCGGACTGCACCTCGCGCAGGAAGGCGGCCGGCAGCGCACTCGGCCCCGGCAGGAAGGCCGGGTTGACGATGCCGAAATAGGGGATCGCCTCCCACAGCAGCAGGAAGGCGACGAGGCCCGTCAGGGCTAGGGCCGGAGCCCGCAGTGATTGCAAGATCGTTCCTCTAGGGATCACGGGCCGAGCCCGCTGTCATTCCGGCCGCAGCGAAGTGGAGTGCCGGAATCCATCATGGGGCGCCTGCGCTTTAGAATGGATTCCGTAGCTGAGCCGCTCCGCGGCTTGTCCGGAATGACGGCGTGTCGCGCCGCCGCGCGAACAGGGACCGCCGTCAGCCGGCCGCCTTGAGCGCGCGCTCGTAGAACTGCGTCTCGAACAGGCCGTCGAAGGGCAGTTCCTTCTCCAGCGAGCCGAGCTTGACCTGATAGGCCTGCATGGCCCGCGCCGGCTCGATGATCTTGCGCGGATCGATCTCGAACTTGCTGGCCGGGGAGACCAGCGCCTTCTGGATCAAGGCTGGGTCGACGATGCCCTTGCCGAGCGCGGCGCCGACATGCGGGGCGGCCTTGTCGGGCGACTTGCCAAGCAGGTCGGCGGCACGGACGAGGCCGTTGACCAGCTTCTGGACCGCATCGGGGTTCTTGGTGACGAAACTGCCGGAGGCAGCGACGACCGTGCCGGGCTGGCCCGGGAAAAGCTCCTCGCCGCCGGCGATCAGCTTGATGCCGGGGTTGCGGGTCTGGACGATGGTCAGCGCCGGCTCGCGCACGATCGCGCCCTCGACCGCGCCGGCGAGCACCGCCTGCTGCGTCGCGTCGATGCCCATCGGCACGATCTCGACATCGCCCTTCTCGGCCTTGGCGACCTCCCAGAGCCAGTATTGCAGCACGGTGTTGGGCACCGAGCCGGCCGGCTGGGTCGCGAGCCGCGCGACCTTGCCGGTCGCGGCCTTGTGCGCCTTGAAGGCAGCTGCCGCGGCGGTGCCGGCGGTGAAGAACTTGGCCAGCGCCGGGGCTGCGACGAAGACGTTCTCGCCGGTCGCGGTCGAGGCGACGACGCGGATGTCAACGCCGCGCGAGCGGGCGACGGCGAGCGGCGCGACGCCGGCGACATAGAGGTCGATCGTGCCCGAGGCGAGCGCCTGGATCATGTTCGGGCCGGATTCGAACACGGTGAAGGCGGGCTCGATGCCGGCCTGCTTCAGCCAGCCCTCGCCATTGGCGACGAAGATCGGGGCGGTGCCGATGATCGGGATGTAGCCGATGCGGGCGGGGATAGCCGCCTGGGCACGCGCGCCGGCGAAGGGCGCCGCAGCGAGCAGCGAAGAGCCGGCGAGCAGGAACTGGCGGCGGTCCATGGCTTAATCCCTCGATCAGTGTGTGTATTCGAGCCTATTGACGTCTGATAAAAGGATTTTCTATCTAAAGACAATAACTCGCCGGTAAAAAGAAATTTCTTCTCGTTACGCCGGTCGAGAGAGATAATTAGTCTCGAAATTCAAGGATCTAAGGAATGGATGCGATCGACCGGAAGATTCTCACCGTCCTGCAGGCGGACGCCAACATCTCGATCGCGGAGCTTGCCGACCGGGTCGGCCTGTCACAGACGCCGTGCTGGAAGCGCATCCAGCGGCTCGAGCAGTCCGGCGTCATCACCAAGCGCGTCGCGCTGGTCGCCCCGGAGCGGATCGGGCTCGGTCTCACCGTCTTCGTCCAGATCGAGACGGCCGATCATTCCGGCCCTTGGCTGGAGAAGTTCGCCCAGAGCGTCGCGGCGATGCCGGAGGTGATGGAGTTCTACCGGATGGCTGGCGATGTCGACTACATGCTGCGCGTCGTCGTCGCCGACATGGCCGCCTATGACGGCTTCTACAAGAAGCTGATCGAGACGATCCCGCTGAAGAACGTCACCTCGCGCTTCGCCATGGAGCGGATCAAGGCGACCACCGCCTACAAGGTGCCGGACCTGCCCAAGGCGTCGTGATGGTAGAGCCTGCGGCGCCGGCCGTGCCGCAGGGGCTTTGCAAGGCCGGGAAGACCTGTTTAGAAGCTCGCCCTTCTTGAGCGAGCTTTCCGCAGGCTATGAGCAAAGTATGCAATCTTCCTGACCTGCGGCAGGCCCAAATATCGGACAAGCCGATCCTCAAGGACATGCTTGAGTCGTATCTGTCTGAGCTGTCGGCCTTTGGCGACATAGACGGCGATTACCCCTACTTCGATGCTTATTGGCAGGACGTCGATGCGAGGTGGCCGTACCTTTTTCTGGAAGGAGAGAGCCCGGTCGGTTTCACGCTGGTGCGCGCTCCGGAGGAGGGCGGGGTCGACTTCTCGATGGCCGAGTTCTCGATCGTCCCCGGCTCGCGCCAGCGTGGCTATGGACGAATGATGGCTTCCGCGGTCATGCGCCGGCACCCCGGCTCCTGGAATGTCGCCATCATGGCCGGCAACGAGCCGGCGAAGGCGTTCTGGCCGAAGGCCATTGCGGCGGCCGGCGCGCAGCGCATCCGGCCTGGCCTCGATGAGGACGGGCCGTTCTACCGCTTCGTCATCGGCTAGCGCCGCTACGTCAATTCCAGTCAGTTCTTCGAATACAGATAAATGATGTCGATGCAGATGGTTGCTAAGAGCGCGCAAGTCACGTTCCGTCGCGTGACGTCGGCCAATGTCTCCGAGATTTGCGAGCTGAGCGAAACCCTCCCCGATGAGCAGAGGGATTTCGTCGCCGACAACGGCGTCTCGATCGCGGAGGGCTTCTGCTCGGAATCGGCCTGGTTTCGCGGAATCTACGCGGACGAGACCTTGGTCGGCTTCGTCATGCTGCATGACGGCTCGGATTGGGATGACGGCATCGATTGTCCCGGCCCCTATCTCTGGCGTTTCATGATCGCGCGGCCCTACCAGAACAGCGGCTTCGGAAAGCGCGCGATCCTCCAGATCGCCGATCGTCTGCGGTCGCGGGGGATCAGGGAACTCTATACGAGCTATGGTCTCGGGGAGGGCGGCCCGCAGGCATTCTACGAAAAGCTCGGCTTTTCTCCCACTGGCGGCATGTTCGATGAAGAGGTCGAGGTCGTCCTCAAGCTCGCTGAGCGCTGAGGGGAACGACGCGCCCGAGGCGAGGTAAGACTATTCGCCTCGTGTTGGCGGATTGAGCGCTGCGCAGCCCCGCCCCCAGCCGGCCGGCACTTGCCCCGGCCTTCGCCCTCGCTCATGAAGCGAGCGAGAACGCCTCAGGGGAGCGCCGCCATGTCCAGCTACGTCATCGATCCGCCGAAGGTCGCCGCGATCCCCGTGGCCGGCGGGGGGCTCTTCCCTGTGCGCCGCATCTTCTGCGTCGGCCGCAACTACGCTGAGCACACCCGCGAAATGGGCGGCGATCCCGATCGCGAGGACCCGTTCTTCTTTACCAAGCCTTCCGACGCAGTGCTGACCGGCGGCGCCGACATGCCCTACCCGCCGAAGACTGCCGACCTGCATCACGAGATGGAACTGGTCGTCGCGATCGGGAAGGGCGGCAAGGATATCGCCGAGGCCGACGCGCTCGGCCATGTCTTCGGCTATGCCGCCGGCCTCGACATGACCCGCCGCGACCTGCAGGCCGCCGCCAAGAAGGCCGGCCGCCCCTGGGACATGGCCAAGGGCTTCGACCTGTCGGCGCCGGTCGGCGAGATCGTGCCGGCGGCCAAGGCCGGTTATCCCGCCGCCGGGCTGATCGAACTCAAGGTCAACGGCAAGGTCCGCCAGACCTCCGATCTCGCCAAGCAGATCTGGAACGTGCCCGAGACCATCGCCTATCTCTCCGGCCTGGTCGAACTCGCGCCCGGCGACCTGATCATGACCGGCACGCCGGAAGGCGTCGCCGCGGTTGTGAAGGGCGATCTGCTGGAAGGCACCATCGCCGGCGTCGGCAGCGTCCGCGCCCGTATCGTCTGACCAAGACCTCCGAAGGAACCCGATCATGCGCCTGACCCCTGAAGCCAGCGGCGTCTTCCCGATCGCCCCGACGCCGTTCATGCCGGATGGCGCCGTTGACTGGAATTCCGCCGACAAGCTCTTCGAATTCTACGCCGACATCGGCTCGGACGGCGTCACCGTGCTCGGCATCATGGGCGAGGCGCCCAAGCTCGAGCCGGAGGAGTCGGTCGGCCTCGTCAAGCGTGCGGTCGCCAAGATGGGCGGAAAGCCGATCATTGTCGGCGTCTCGGCGCCTGGCTTCGCGGCGATGCGCTCGCTGGCGCGGCAGGTCATGGATCTCGGCGCCGGCGGCGTGATGATCGCGCCGCCCTCGAACCTGCGCACCGACGACCAGATCACCGGCTACTATGCCCAGGCGGTCGAGGCGATCGGCACCGACATCCCCTTCGTCATCCAGGACTATCCGCTGACGCTCTCGGTAGTGATGACACCTGCCGTGATCCGCAAGATCATCCAGGACAACCCCTCCTGCGTGATGCTGAAGCACGAGGACTGGCCGGGCCTGGAAAAGATCTCGGCCCTGCGCAAGTTCGAGGCCGAAGGCAGCCTGCGCCATGTCTCGATCGTCACCGGCAATGGCGGCATCTTCCTCGATTTCGAGATGGAACGCGGTGTCGACGGTGCCAATACCGGCTACGCCTTCCCGGAGCTGCTGATCGATGTCGTCAGGCTGAGCAAGGCTGGCAAGCGCGACGAGGCGCATGACATCTTCGACGCGCATCTGCCGCTGATGCGCTACGAGCAGCAGCAGGGCGTCGGCCTCGCCGTGCGCAAATACACGATGATGAAGCGCGGCATCCTCGCCCATGACGCCCAGCGCAAGCCGGGCTCTGCCCTTTCCGCCGCGGCGAAGGCCGAGGTCGACTACCTGCTCGCCCGCCTCGCCAAGCACGATCCGCGCGCCGATATCTGAGCGCGCGGCAGGACCAGATCAGCGTCATGAGGAGGGCGCTCCGGTCGCATCCGGAGCGCCCTCATTGTTTCTGGGCGCTGGATGGTGGCGCAACCGGCGATTGCTGGCCTCTCTTTCAGTGTCGGATTCGCGCAACCCCGTGCGTCCTTGCGATGGCACGGCGCAAGAATCGACGAAAGCCGGGCTGACGTTGCGGCGTCCTGACAATAGGTGACAGGAGCTGCCGTCAGAGCGGGCGCCCCCTGCGGCAGGTCCGCGGGTGACCGGCTTGATGAGGCAAGGCATGGAAACGACAGCGACCCACCGCAAGGCGACGAAACGCGAATGGGTCGGGCTGGCCGTGATCGCGCTGCCTTGCCTGCTCTACGCGATGGACCTGACGGTGCTCAACCTGGCGGTGCCGCATCTTACCGCGGATCTGCGGCCCAGTGCCTCGCAACTGCTCTGGATCGTCGACATCTACGGCTTCATGGTCGCGGGCGCGCTCGTCACCATGGGCACGCTGGGAGACCGGATCGGCCGGCGCAAGCTCCTGCTGATCGGCGCGGCGGCCTTCGGCCTGGCCTCGATCGTCGCGGCCTTCTCGACCAGCGCGCCGATGCTGATCGCGACGCGTGCCCTGCTCGGGCTCGCCGGAGCGACGCTGGCGCCCTCGACCCTGTCGCTGATCCGCAGCATGTTCGAGGATCCGGACGAGCGCCGCTTCGCCATCGGCATCTGGATCTCCAGCTTCTCGGCCGGCGGCGCCATCGGCCCGCTGGCTGGCGGGCTCCTGCTCGAGCATTTCTGGTGGGGCTCGGTCTTCCTCGCCAATGTGCCGGTGATGGTGCTGCTGCTGATCCTCGGCCCGCTGCTCCTGCCCGAATACAAGGACCCCGATGCCGGCAGCATCGACCTGCCGAGCGCGGTGCTGTCGGTCGCGTCCGTGCTGGCGTTGATCTACGGGCTGAAGCGCATCGCCGAGGACGGGCTGGCCTGGCTGCCGGTCGCGATCATGCTCGCGGGCCTCACCATCGGCATCGTCTTCCTGCGCCGGCAGACCCGGCTCGCCGACCCCTTCGTCGATCTCAGCCTGTTCCGCAGCGCGGCGTTCCGCGTCGCGCTGGCGATCAACGTGCTCGGCTTCTTCTTCCTGTTCGGCATCTTCCTGTTCGTCGCGCAATATCTGCAGCTCGTTGCAGGGTTCTCGCCGCTGGTCGCCGGGCTCTACACGCTGCCCTCGGCGCTCGCCTTCATCGTTGGCTCGATGTTCGTGCCGGCGCTGGCGGGCCGCCTGCGCGTGCGCCACATCATGGTGGCGGGCCTGGCCGTTGCGGCGCTCGGCTTCCTGGTCATGACGCAGATCACGGCGGGCAGCTCGATCGCCGTCATCGTCATCGGCACGGTGGTGTTCTCGCTCGGCTTCACGCCGGTGGTGGCGCTGACCACGGACCTCGTGGTCTCCGCCGCGCCGCCGGAGCGTGCCGGCTCCGCCGCCGCCCTGTCGGAGACCAGCATCGAGCTCGGCGGCGCGCTCGGCATTGCGATCCTCGGCAGTGCCGCGACCGCGATCTACCGCGTGCAGATGGCGGCTTCGGTGCCCGCCGGCCTGCCTGCCGACATCGCGGAGGCGGCGCGGGCGACGCTTGGCGGCGCCGTCATGGCCGCGCAGCAAGTGCCGGCCTATGCCGAGCCGATGCTGGGCCTCGCCCGCGAGGCCTTCACCCGCGGCATGCAGCTCAATGCCTGGCTGGCGGTTGTCGGTCTGCTGGCGACGGCGGCGCTGGCGCTGGCATTCCTGAGGGAGCCAAAGGCATCGCATACGCATTAGGCGTCATGCCGGAACCCGATGCGAACGCCGCTCCGAGATGGCGTCGTTCGGATAAACCCCACTTATCGAACTGCATCAGAAATGATGATTTTCTGATCTCGTCGGCCGATGCTTACATGCCGACCTAAGGGAAGCTCGGGCGGTGGTGCGAATGCGCGGCCGACCGGACAGCCCCTGCAACCGGCGACGAGATCGGACATCCTAGGTGAGCGAGCTTCTGACGACCATCGACTCCCGCATCAGCGGCGAGAATGAGCGCCGAATCCTCCGGCGCGACCCCAATCCGCACCTGTTCCGGCCGATCAGCTTTCGTTCGGTGACCTCGCGCAACCGCATCATGCTCTCGCCGATGTGCCAGTATTCGGCGCAGGACGGCCTGGCCAATGACTGGCATTTCGTCCATCTCGGCGCCCGGGCTGCCGGCGGCACCGGCATCGTCTGCACCGAAGCGGTCCATATCGAGCCGCGCGGCCGCATCACCAGCCATTGCCTCGGCCTCTGGAACGACGCGCAGCGCGACGCGCTCGCCCGCATCGCCGCCTTCATCGCCTCGCGCGGCGCCGTTCCGGCGATCCAGCTCGGACATGCCGGCCGCAAGGCCTCGGTGGGCCGCCCCTGGGAGGGGACGAGGCCGGTCCCGGAAAGCGAGGGCGGCTGGTCCGTGGTTTCCGCGTCCGGCGAGCCCTATGCCAAGGGCTGGCCGGTTCCGACGGAACTCGACCAGGCCGGCATCGACGAAACCCTCCGGGCACTTGCCGCCGCGACCCGCCGGGCCCGCGAGGCTGGGTTCAAAGTGCTCGAGCTCCACGCCGCCCATGGCTACCTGATCCACCAATTCTACTCGCCGCTCAGCAATCGCCGCAGCGATGCCTATGGCGGCTCCTTCGAGAACCGCATCCGCTACCTGCTGCAGTCGATCGAGGCGGTCAGAGCGGAGTGGCCGGAGGAGCTGCCGCTCTTCATCAGGCTCTCGGCCAGCGACTGGGTCGAAGGCGGTTGGACGCTGGAGGACAGCGTCAGGCTGGCGCGGCTGCTGAAGGAGCTCGGTACGGTCGACCTGATCGACTGCTCCTCCGGAGGAAACGATCCGCGACAGCAGATCCCGATCCATCCCGGCTATCAGGTGCCGCTGGCGCGTGCCGTCCGCGATGGTGCCGGCATCGCGACCGGGGCCGTCGGGCTGATCCACTCGCCGGACCTCGCCGAGAGCATCATCGCCAATGGCTCGGCCGATCTCGTCCTGCTCGGCCGGGCCCTCCTCGCCGACCCGGTCTGGCCGCTGCGCGCCGCGGGAGCGCTCAAGTCCAACGCCGCGAGTTGGCCGGTTCAGTACGAGCGCTCGAACATCTTCTAAAGGCTCAGCGCCTGGCGGCCGAATCTGCCGCGATCTCGAGCGCGAGGTCGATGATCCGGGTATCGGGTGCCGCCAGCCAGCCTGCGACGAACTGCAGGTCGGGGATCGTCCGTGAGCAGCCGACCTCGACCAGCCGCCCGGCCTCGACGTCTTCGGTGACGATCGAGGCCGGGATCAGCGCCACGCCGAGCCCATCCAGTGCCATGCGCACCGCCGTCGCCATCGCGGCGCTGGCATGGATGCGGGTCGGCGGCAGGTGGGGGTCGGCGAGCAGCTCGCGCAGCCGCATATAGGGCTGGGTGTTGCGCGCGAAGGTGATGATCGGGAAGGCGGCGATCCGCGCGAGCGGATTCACGCCGGCGGCGAAGCCGAGCTTCGGGCTGGCGAAGAAGCGTATCGGCTCGTTGCGCAGCGGCTGCGACTGGATGGAAGGCGCGCTGATCGGGCCGAGCATGAAGGCGAGGTCGATCTGCTGGCCGAGCAGCCGCTCGCGCAGATTCGGCGAGATGTCGACCTCGATCTCCAGCGTGATGTGCTCGTAGCGCGCCGACATCGCCTCGATGAAGCGCGGCAGCCAGGTGTGGACGATGGTTTCCGCCGCGCCGAGCCGCAGCGTGCCGCGCAGTTGCGAGCGATCCGTCACCGAGGCCACGAGCTCGGTCCGCAGCCGCAGCAGGCGCTCGGCCTGGGCGAGCACCGAGCGCCCGGCCTCGGTCAGCGCGAAGGAACGCCGTCCGCGCTCCAGCAGCCGCACGCCGAGCTGCTCCTCCAATTGCGCGACGCGCTGCGAAACCGCCGGCTGGGTGGTGTTGAGCCGCGCCGCGGCGCCGCGAAAGCTCTTCAGCTGCGCCACCCAGACGAAGGTTTCGAGCGTGCGGAACTCGATCAAAGGTCGTCCCTTTCGATAAATCAGATTTATCGAATCCGATCTTAAATGACAATTGGACGACATCGCCAGCTTCCGCCCAATATTGACGCAGAGGCACCGCCAAGGGGCACGAGGGGAATGCTGGAACAGTCGACCAGGTCGGAGCGCGGCTCCATGACCGGAGAAGATGCGCGTCGCGCCGTGCGCGAGGGCAGGCTCTCCTGCCAGACGTCCTCGCTGGCGCCGGGCTACGTCCAGGGCAATCTCGTCGTCCTGCCCCAGGACATCGCCGGCGACTTCCTGCGCTTCTGCCAGCGCAATCCCAAGCCCTGTCCTATCATCGGCATGACCGAGCCGGGCGATCCGCATATCCCGGATCTCGGCGCCGATCTCGATCTGCGCACCGACCTGCCGGGCTACCGGGTCTGGCGAGACGGCGAACTGGTCGAGGAGCCGGCTGATCTGCTCTCGCACTGGCGCGACGATCTCGTCGGCTTCGTCATCGGTTGCAGCTTCTCCTTCGAGGAAGCGCTGCTCGCCGACGGGCTGGAGGTCCGCAACGTCGCCGAGGGCGTGAACGTCTCGATGTTTCGGACCTCGATCCCTTGCGCGCCAGCCGGTCCCTTCGCAGGGCCGGTGGTTGTGACCATGCGCCCGTTCAGCCCGGCGGACGCGATCCGCGCCATCCAGATCACCTCGCGCTTCCCCTCGGTCCACGGCGCGCCGATCCATATCGGGCAGCCCGAGCAAATCGGCATCCGCGACCTGTCGAAGCCCGATTATGGCGACCCGGTCGCGATCCGCGATGGCGAGCTGCCGGTGTTCTGGGCCTGCGGGGTGACGCCGCAGGCGGTGATCGCAGCGGCCAGGCCGCCTTTCGCGATCACGCATGCGCCCGGCGCCATGCTGGTCACCGACCTCAAGAACAGCCGGCTGTCGATCCTGTGAGTGCCGCCGCTCACCCCGGCTTCGGCGCCTTCGCGAAAGCTCATCGCGAATTCTTCGACGCGCTGGCGCCCGAAGGTTGGGAGCCGGTCGCAGGCTATGCCGGTGTCGAGCAGAAGCTCCTCTCCGGCAGTCTCGACCATGCCGCGCGCAGCGGGGCGATGACGCGGCTCTCGCGCTGGGCGCCCGGTGCCTTCGTTGCAGAGCCGGTGGTGCACGACTGGTGCGAGGAGGTCCTGCTGATCTCGGGATCGCTCCGCATCGGCCGCCCCGGTGATCTCGATGGCTCCGAATTGCTGCCGGCCGGCTCCTATGCCTGCCGCCCGGCCCAGGTCCTGCATGGCCCGTTCTTCACCGAAGGCGGCTGCCTGATGATCGAGTTCAACTACTACCCGCCGTCCCCCTCGACCCGACAGGAGCGCTTGCCATGAAACGCCTTCGCTATGCCTCGCTCGCGACCCTCATGCTCGCCCTTGCCGGCCCGGCATCGGCGCAGACCCTGCCGGCCGGCCCGACGGTCAACATCCAGGCGGTGACGCAGGTCGGCCCGGCCCTGCCGCAATACACCAAGGTCGATATCCCGCTGCTGCGCGAGGGCGTGCCCAAGAAGTCGGGCGGGCGCATCAACGTCACCCTGGCGAGCTGGCCGGAGCGCAACCTCACCGGTCCCGAGATCATCCGCCTCGTCCGTTCCGGCCAGGTCGATATCGGCGCCGTGCCGCTGAATACGGTGTCGGGCGAGGTGCCGATGCTCGACATGGTCGACCTCGCGGGCCTCAACCCGACGGTCGGACAGGCGCGCAAGGTCGCGCAGGCGCTCCTGCCCGAGCTCAACAAGGAGCTGGAGCGCTTCAACACCCGCATCGTCGGCATGTACCCATTCGCGGCGCAGGTCTTCTTCTGCCGCGACAAGGTCGCGAGCCTCGCCGATCTCAAGGGCAAGCGCATCCGCACCGGCGGCGGCTCGTCCAACACCTTCGTCAACTCGATCGGCGCCCAGCCGACCGCGATCGGCTTCCCCGAGGTCTACACCGCTCTGGAGCGCGGCGTCGTCGACTGCGCCATCACCGGCTCTAGCTCCGGCAACGGCGCGCGCTGGTACGAGGTCAGCCAGTCGCAATACGCGCTGCCGCTGTTCTGGTCGGTCTCGATGTATGTCGTGAACCTCAACTGGTGGAACAAGCTCGATCCGCAGGTCCGCGCCTTCCTCGAGACCACGATGAAGGAGGTCGAGGACGCCCAGTGGAAGCTCGGCGAGGAGACCACCGAGGACGGCCTCGCCTGCAACAGCGGTGACAAGGCCGGCTGCAGGATCGGCAAGGTCGTCGAAACCAAGCCGATGGGCCTCTTCCGCCCGGTCCAGGCCGACCAGGATGTGCTGCGCGCCACCCTGACCTCGGCGATCCTGCCGCAGTTCATCGAGCGTTGCGGCGCCCGCTGCGTCGAGGTCTACAACCGCGCCGTGGCGCCGATCTCCGGCGTTACCTACCAGGCCAAGTAATGCGCATTCGATGACGCAACGGCACAAGGTCGTTGCGGGCATCGCGATTGCATCCATGATGCGTGGCCGCCGCGTCGCGGCCACGCACCGGGAGAACCCTATGAGGATTACCAGATCTCTGGCGGCGGCCCTGGCCGTATGCGCCATCGGGACGGCTCATGCCCAGACCGTGCCGCCGGGGCCCGCGGTCAACGTCACCATGGTGACGCAGCTCTCGCCGACCATTCCGCAATACACCAAGGTCGACATCCCGATGCTGCGCGAGGGCATCCCGGAGAAGTCCGGCGGCCGCATCAAGGTCACGCTGGCGAGCTGGCCCGAGCGGGCTCTGACCGGTCCCGAGTTGCTGCGCGTCATCCGCTCCGGTCAGATCGACATCGGGGCGCCTGCGCTGCCGACCGTCGCCGGCGACGTGCCGATGCTGGAAATGTCCGATCTCGCGGGACTCAACCCGTCGCATGCGCAGTCGCGCAAGGTCATCGACGCGGTGCTGCCCGAGGTGAACAAGGAGCTCGAGCGCTTCGGGGTGCGCATCATCGCGACCTTCCCCTATCCGGCGCAGGTCTTCTATTGCCGCGAGCCGGTTAAGAGCCTCGCCGACCTCAAGGGGCGTCGCATCCGCACCGCCGGCGGCTCGACCAATGATTTCGTGCAGTCCTTCGGCGCCCAGCCCACCGCGATCGGCTTCCCCGAGGTCTATGGCGCGCTCGAACGCGGCATCGTCGACTGCGCCATCACCGGCACCGCGACCGGCAATGGTGCGCGCTGGTACGAGGTGACCAAGCATATGTACGCGCTGCCGGTTTCCTGGGGGAACTCGGCCTACGTCGCCAACCTCGCCTGGTGGAACAAGCTCGACCCGGCGGTGCGCGACTTCCTGCAGGCCACCTTCAAGCAGGTCGAGGACCAGCAATGGGCGCTCGGACTGGAGGCGACGGAGGACGGCATCGCCTGCAATGCCGGCCAGAAGGACGGCTGCAAGATTGGCCATGTCGTCGAGAACAAGCCGATGACCATCACCCGCCCGACCGATGCCGACATGGAGACGCTGCGGGCCAGCCTGCGCACCGCGGTGCTGCCGGCCTGGGTCAAGCGCTGCGGCGAGCGCTGCGGTGAAGCCTATAACCGGTTGGTCGCTCCGATCACCGGTGTCCGTTACGAAGCACGCTGAAGGGAACGGCCGCGATGCTCGACCGAATGATCGTCGCGGCCGCCTTATGTCGGCGGCTCGTGGCAAGGCTTGGCACCTTCATGGGCTATGCCGCCGGCTGGGGGTTCATCCTCTGCGCCGCCTTCATCACCTTCGACGTGCTGGCGCGCCGCTTCCTCGGCTTCTCCTCGCAGTCGACCACCGAACTGACCGGCTATGCGCTGGCCTTCGGCATCTCCTGGGCGCTCGCCCATGCGCTGACCTGCCGCGCCCATGTCCGCATCGACGTGCTGATCAACTTCCTGCCGGCGAAGATCCGCTATCCCATGCATCTGCTCAGCCTCGCGGCGCTGGCGGTCTTCATCGGCTTCGTCGCCAAGGGCGCCTGGGAACTGGTCGACGAATCCCTGCTCTTCGGCGCCACCGACATCAGCGTGCTGCGCACCCCGCTCTGGATCCCGCAGGGCCTGTGGACCTTCGGCATCCTCGTCTTCCTCGTCCTGATCCTGCTGATGCTGGCGGAGAGCACCCTGCTGGTGCTGGCCGGGCGCGGGAGCGAGGCCGAGGCGCTGCTGCACCAGCGCACCTATGACGAAGAGGCAGCCGAAGCGCTCGAAGCCTGCGGCGCGGCCGATGCTGTGCCGCCCGCGGCTATCGCCAACGGAGCGACGAAATGATCGCCATCGTCTTCCTGCTCGTCCTCGTCGGCATGATGGTGGCGATGAGCTTCATGGGCATCGGCCCCGGCAACCTCCTGATCGGAGAGGTGCTGCTGCTCGTCGGCCTGTTCCTGCTGTTCTTCGGCGCCGGCATCTATATCGGTGCGGCACTCGGCGTGCTCGGCCTGATCATAGGTTTCTCCTTCTCGGACCGACCGTTCTGGACCTTCATCGGCCAGACCGTCTGGAACCCGTCCTCGAGCTTCGTCCTCGTCGCGGTGCCGCTCTTCCTTTTGATGGGCGAGATCCTGCTGCGCGCCGGCTTGTCCGACCGGCTCTACAAAGCGCTGAACGTCTGGCTCGACCGGCTGCCCGGCGGCCTGCTGCACACCAATATCGCGGCCTCCGGCGTGTTCTCGGCGATCTCGGGCTCCTCGGTCGCCACCGCAGCGACCATGGGCTCGGTCGCGCTGCCCTTCTTCAAGGGCACGCGCTACAACCCGAAGATGGTGCTCGGCTCGCTCGCCGCAGGCGGGGCGCTCGGCAACCTGATTCCGCCCGGCATCACCTTCATCATCTACGGGCTGATCACCGAGACCTCGGTCGGCGCGCTCTATCTCGCCGCCGTCGGACCCAGCATCCTGGTCGTCATCCTCTTCGTGCTCGTCATCCTCTGGAAGGCGAAGACCGACGCGCCGCATGTCGACCCCGCCACGCCGCGGATTCCGCTTTCGGTCAAGCTGCGCAGCCTCGTCGATCTCGCGCCGACCGCGATCCTGATCCTGATCGTGCTCGGCACCATCTATGGCGGTCTCGCCACCGCGACGGAATCGGCCGCGCTCGGCGTCATCGGCGCCATCGTCTTCGCCGCGATCGAGGGCCGGCTCTCCTTCAAGATGCTGAACGACTCGGCCGAGGCGACGGCGCGCAACACCGCGCTGATCGGGCTGATCCTGTTCGGCGCCTATGTGCTGAACTACGTCTTCGTCGGTCTCGGCGTGCCGCAGGCGCTGGCCAAGCTCGTCGGCGAGATGCCGCTGCCGCCCTGGGCGGTGATGCTGTTGATCATCGGCTTCTACCTCGCGCTCGGCACCTTCATGGAGGGCTTCTCCATGGTGATCACCACGATCCCGGTGATCTTCCCGGTCGTCGTCGCGCTCGGCTACGACCCGGTCTGGTTCGGCGTCATCGTCACCATGCTGGTCGAGATCGCGCTGATCTCGCCGCCTGACGGCACCGTTCTCTACGTGCTCCAGGGCATGCGCCGCGACGGCGGCCCGATCACCGACGTCTTCTCCGGCGTCATCCCCTTCTTCCTCGTCTACATCCTGGGCGTCCTGATCCTGATGTGGTTCCCGCAACTCGCCCTTTGGCTCCCATCAGTGGCACAATAATCATGCTCAGCTTCGATCGTTTCACCATGGCCGGCCGCGACAGGGTCGCGGTCGAGATCGACCATCTCGTCATTGCCGGCTGGGCCGGCCGCGACGAGGCGGCCCTGCGCCACCATGTCGAGGAACTCGCCGCCATCGGCGTGCCCAGGCCGAGCGCAATGCCGGTGTTCTACCGTGTCGGGGCGCAGACGCTGACGCAGGCGCCGAGCCTTTCCGTGCTCGGTCCGGATTCCTCCGGCGAGGTCGAGCCGTTGCTGGTCTCTCTCGCCGACGGGCTCTGGCTCGGGCTCGGCTCCGACCATACCGACCGCCAAGCCGAGACCTTCGGCATCGCGCTGTCGAAGCAGCTCTGCGGCAAGCCGATCGCCGGCGCGCTCTGGCGCCTCGCCGAGGTCGAGGGCCATTGGGACGAGATTGAGATGCGCGCCTTCGCCGTGATCGACGGCAAGCGCGAGCTCTACCAGGAAGGCAAGCTCGCGAGCCTGCGCACGCCGTCGGACCTGTTGTCGCGCAAGCCGGGCGGCGGCCTGGCGCCGGGTTCGGCGATGTTCTGCGGCACGTTCGGCGCGATCGGCGGCATCCGCCCGGCGAGCCGCTTCGAGATGGAGCTGCACGACCCCAGGCTCGGCCGCAGCATCTCGCACGGCTACGACGTCGAGGTCCTGCCGGTCGTCAGCTGAGACGCGCCGGCGCTCAGTACTTGATCACGCCGAAGCGCCGGAAGGCGTCATGGATGCGGTCGGCATAGGCGTTGAAGCTCGGATAGTCGCCGAGATGCGCCGGGCGCGGGCGCGGCAGCTCGATCTTGATCTCGTCGACGATCCGCCCCGGCGTCGGCGACATCACCAGCACCCGGTCCGACAGGCCGATCGCCTCGTCGATCGAATGGGTGATGAAGACCACGGTCTTGGCCTGTTCGAGCCAGAGCATTTCGAGGTCGTGCCGGATCTGGGTGCGGGTGATCGCGTCGAGCGCGCCGAAGGGCTCGTCCATCATCAGCACGGACGGGTCGTGGATCAGCGCGCGGGCGATCGAGACGCGCTGGCGCATGCCGCCCGAAAGCTGCTTGGGGTAGCGGTCGACCGCATGGCTGATGCCGAGTTTCTTGAAGAGATCGAGCGCCCGCTCCTTCGCCGGCGCGAGCGGCAGGCCGCGGATCTCGGCCTGCAGCATGACGTTCTCCAGTGCCGTCCGGAACTCCAGCAGGAGATGGTCCTGGAAGACGATGCCGATATCGGTCAGCGGCTCGCGCAGGGGCTTGCCGTTGACCAGGAGTTCGCCGCTGCTGGTCGGGATCAGCCCGGCGGCCATCAGCATGAAGGTGCTCTTGCCGCAGCCGGATGGGCCGATCAGGCTGACGAACTCGCCGCTCCGGATGTCGAGCGTCAGCCCGTCGACGGCGGTGAAGCCGCCGAAGGTCTTGACGATGCCGCGCCCCTCGATCGAGGCGGCGGCGGAAGCGGCAGTGATCGTCATGCTTTCACGTCCAATTTCGCGGTCGTCCCGGGCGACCGGAGGGCGACCCGGGACCCATGCCGGAACGGTTCAGGCATGGATCCCGGATCTCCGCTTCGCTTCGTCCGGGATGACTGGCCGAGCTGAGCTTAAGAGCAGGCCGGCGGCGAGGCCGGCAGCAGCTCGGTGGTGTAGTAATCGGTGATCGGCTTGTCCTTGGGCAGGCCGAGATACTGGGTCAGCAGCTCGAAGCTGGTGTTCCAGTTCTTCTCCGGCACCTTGCCGAGCGCGGTCGCGCCGGGCGCGCAGAGCAGCTTGTTGACGACCTCGAACTGCGCCAGCACCTGCGCCTTCTTCACCGCGGGGAACTGCGCGACGACCGCGTCCGCGGCCGCGTCGGGGTTCTTGCGGGCGGCGTCCCAGCCCTGCAGGCTCGCCTCGATGAACTTCTTGTAGAGATCGGCGTCGGCCTTGATCCTGTCGTCGCGCGCGATGATCGAGAGCCCGACCGTCGGCACGCCGACATCGCGGTAGAACATGTCGCGCACCTTGAAGCCGCGCTCGCGGATCTGGATCGAGTGGAAGTCGGCGCCGCCGAGGATGGCGTCGACCTTCTTCTCGAGCAGCGCGCCGACGAAGGCGCCGGGATCGATGTTGATGACGTCGACCTTGCTCTTGTCGATCTGGTTCGAGGCGAGGATCGCGTCGAGCAGGATCGTCTGCGCCGTGCCGGGCTGGACCGCGAGCTTCTTGCCCACGAGGTCCTTGGGCGAGGCGATGCCGCTCTCCTCGAGCGAGATGATGGCGAAGCCGTTGGTCTGCAGCACGGGGGCGACGATCTTCACCGGCGCGCCCTTGGTGCGCAGTTGCATCGCGGCCGGCGCATCGGCGAAGCCGACATCGGTCTGGCCGGTCGCGACCATCTGCGCCGTGGTGCCCGAGCCCTTGCCTTCCTCGATCGTCAGGTTGATCCCGGCCTTCTCGTAGAGGCCCATCTGCTTGGCCATCATGAAGCCGGCATTCGGCGCGGCGGCGAGGAAGTTCAGCGTGATCTTCATCGGCTTGCCGCCGGCCTGGGCGAGCGCGCCCGTGGTGCCGAGCGCCAGCACGGCGGCGGCGGTCAGTAGTGTCCGTCTCAGCATGGTCCTGTCCTCCCTTATGGTTCCGGTTTGCCCGGATTGATGGTCGTTCCCTTGGTCTTCAGCCGGTCGTCAGCCCTTGCGCTGCCATGGCATCAGCAGCACTTCGAGCCCGTCGACGAGATAGCTGAACAGGATGCCGACGAAGCTCAGCGCCACCAGGCAGGCGAAGATCAGCGGCATGTCGAGGAAGCTGGTGCCGCGCAGCAGCAGGTAACCGAGCCCGGCATTGGCGCCGACGAACTCGCCGACGATCGCGCCGGTCGCGGCGAATACCGCGGATACCTTGAGTCCCGAGAAGATATAGGTCAGCGCCGCCGGTACCCGCACATAGCGGAAGGTTTGCCAGGCCGAGGCGCCCATCGAGCGGGTCAGATAGAGCACGCGCTCGTCCAGCGCACGGAAGCCGGTCATGCTGGCGACCAGCGTCGGGAAGAAGCAGAGCAGGAAGGTCAGCAGCACCTTCGGGAACAGGCCGAAGCCGAACCAGACCACGAAGAGCGGCGCGATCGCGATCTTCGGCACCAACTGGAAGAAGACAATGACCGGATAGATCGCCTTCTCCAGCAGCTTCACCGAAACGATGATGTAGCCGAGCGGGATCGAGATCACCGCCGCCATCAGGAAGCCGAGCACGATCTCGTTCGCCGTCACCAGCGTGTGCTGGAAGATCAGGGCGCGGTCGGTCCAGAGCCGCTCGAAGAAGGCGCTCGGCACCGGGAGGATGTACTCTGGAATGCCGGCCATCGGCACGAACCATTGCCAAGCGAGCAGCAGCACGGCGAAGCTCGCGAGCGGCCAGGCGATGGCCGAGGCCAGGGCGCCGGCTTTCGCACTGCCGGTGATGGCCGGCGATGGGGCCGAAGTGGTGGCGGTGCTGTCCTGGCTCATGCGGCTGTTCCCGTTGCCGTCGCCCGCAGGCGCGGCGCCTGCGCGCCGGCCGGCGTGATCTGTCGGCGGCGGAGCGGCCAGATTTCGGCCATGGCCTGCGCGGCGTGCCGCAAGGCGGCGGCGATCTCTTGGCGCCGGGCCTCGTGCATGCGCTGAAGCGGGCCGGCGACGCTCAATGTCCCGGCGATGGCCGCCTCCGGCTCGGGGCCGGCACGGAACGTCGTCGCCATGGCCACGGTGCCGATCTCACCCTCTTCGACGGCGAGCGCGAAGCCGCTCCTGCGGGTCTCGTCCAGATGGGCGCGCAGCGCATCGACATCGCTGAGCGCGTTCGGGCCGGTGCGCCCCTCCGCCTTGAAGCCGCGGGCGCAGACGATGCGCAGCGCTTCCGCCTCGGGCAGGCTGGCGAGCCAGGCTTTTCCGGTCGCGGTGGCGTGCAGGACTATGTCTGTACCCATTGGCGGCTCGTAGCGCAGGCCGGCGGTCGCGCCCTGGGCACGGGCGATCCAGACCAGGTCTTCACCTTCGATGACGGCGAGACGGCAATATTCGCGGGTGGCGCGGGCAAGGTCGTCGAGCACCAGCTGGCCGGCATCGGGCAGGCCGCGCAGGTCGAGATTGCGGAAGGCGAGCTGGGCAAGTTTCAGGGTCAGCCCATAGGCGCCGGAGCTGGCATCCTGCGCGACGAGACCGCGCTCGGCGAGCGTCGCCAGCAAACGATGCGTGGCGCTGACCGGCAGGTCGAGCCGTTCGGCGAGCAGGCTGAGATCGGCGCCCTCGGCCTCGCCGGCCAGGGCTTCCAGCATCTTCAATGCGCGCTCGACCGCAGCGATCGTCACCCGTTCCGTCCCGTTCGATATTGTTATTGGAAATGATTTCCAATTTGGATTTGATTTTCGTATAGAGACGGAAAGGGGCCGAGTCAATGTGCCCGGCAGCGAACCTGACGGAGGAAAGATGAGCCTGGCGGGTGAGGGGGCGGTTGCGATCTGGCACGACATCGCGCCGGAGGGCAGGGCAGAGTTCTATGCCTGGCATGGCGAAGAGCACATGCCGGAGCGTGTCGGCATTCCCGGCTTCCTGCGCGGCCGGCGTTATGTCGGGATCGAGGCGGACCTCGAATTCTTCAATCTTTACGAGGCGCAGACCGTCGAGGTGCTGAAGGGGCAGGACTACACCGCCCGCGTCAATGCGCCGACGCGCTGGACCCTCTCGGCGGTCAAGCATTTCCGCGCCGTTGCGCGCTCGATCTGCCGGGTCGCCTATACGGCGGGGCCGGCCCAGGGCGGCCTGATCGCGACGCTGCGCTATGACGTGCCCGACGAAGCTGCCGAGACCCACAAGGCGGCGCTGCTGCGCGGTCTCATTCCCGATCTGCTGGCCCGGCCGGGCATCGCCGGCGTCCATCTGCTCAACGCCGATGCGCAGGCGAGCGGTGTCGCAACCGCAGAGCAGAAGGCGCGCGGCGTCGCCAACGCCGTGCCGCGCTGGGTTCTGCTGGTCGAGGGCTGGGGCGACGAGGCCGATTTCGCCGCATTGGCGAAGGTCGAGCTCGCCGGTGGCCGTTTGGCGGCGCTGGGCGGCGAGGGGCCATTCAATCTCGGCCTCTATCGCCACCAGATCACCCGCACCAAGACGCAATGGAGTGCCGGCTGATGAGCGTGCGCTACGATCTTTCCGGCCGCTGCGCCATTGTCACCGGCGGTGCAGGCGGTCTGGGGCGAGGCATCGCCCGGGCGCTTCTCGCCGCCGGGGCGAGCGTCGAGCTCTGGGATCAGGATGCGAATGCGCTGACCGAGGCGGTCGTCGATCTCGGCCGCCGCGTGAGCCGGCGCCAGCTCGACATCCGGGTGGCCGGGGCGGTCGAGGAGGCGGCGCAGGCGGCCTTTGCCAGCCATGGCCGGATCGACATCCTCGTCAACAATGCCGGCGTGCTCGGCGAGGTGAAGCCGATCTGGGAGACCTCGCCGGAGAATTTCCAGCGCGTGCTGCAGGTCAATCTGTTCGGCAACTATCTTGTGACGCGTTCGGTGGTCGGGCTGATGCGCCAGCAGCCGGCGCGGGCGCCGAGCGCCGGCGGTCATCCCTTGCGTGGCCATGTCGTCAACATCACCTCGATCCAGGGCAAGGAGGGCATGCCGATGGCCAGCGCCTATTCCGCCTCCAAGGCCGGGATGATCGCGTTGACCAAGAGCGTTGCTCGCGACACCGCAACGGATGGGATCATGGTCACGGCGGTGACGCCCTCCGCGGCAGAGACGGCGATGGCGAAGGAGATCTCGGCCGAACGTCGGGCCGAGATCATGGCGCGCATCCCGATGGGACGTTTCGTCGAGGTCGACGAGGTCGCCCGCATGGTGCTCTGGCTCTCCTCGGACGATTGCTCCTTCTCGACCGGCGGCATCTTCGACCTCTCGGGCGGGCGGGCGAGCTACTGAGCCCAGCCGTCCGTCATTGGCCGAACGGCGCCTGGCGCTGCCGAGGGCATGCGTGATCGCTGCCCCCGGCCGCGATTTGCCGGCTACCGCGGGCCGCCGGCTTCGTGCCAGCATGCCCGCGTCCGGCCCGATCCTGCGGCCGCCAAGCTATCCAGGAACGTGCCATGCTTTCGGTTCGCGAGATTGCCCGCCGTGTCGCCAATGGCGAGATTTCGGCTCAGGCCGCCCTTGTCGAGAGCGAAAGCCGCATCGAGGCACGTGACGGCGAGCTGCGTGCCTTCGCCAGCCGCCCGCAGGCCTTGGTTCCGGGCGAAGGCCCGCTCGCGGGGGTAGCCTGCGGCGTCAAGGACATCATCGACACCGCCGATCTGCCGACCGGAATGGGCTCGTCGATCTATGAAGGCTGGCAGCCGCGCGCCGATGCGGCGATCGTCATGGCGCTGAAGGCCGCCGGCGCGACGATCGCCGGCAAGACCCAGACGACGGCCTTCGCCTTTCTCGACCCGGCGCCGACCCGCAATCCGCATGACCCGACTGCGAGCCCGGGCGGCTCCTCGGCCGGTTCGGCGGCGGCGGTCGCGGCCGGGCTGATCCCCTTGGCGATCGGCACGCAGACCGGCGGCTCGGTGATCCGGCCGGCGGCCTATTGCGGTGCGGCCGCGATCAAGCCTTCCTATGATCTGCTGCCGACCGTCGGCGTGAAGCCGTATTCGCGCTCGCTCGACACGCTCGGCCTGATGGCGGCCAGCGCCGACGATCTCGGCTTCGCCCTGGCGGCGCTGACCGCCCGGCCGGAACTCGACGCAGCCGAGGCGTCGCTGCAAGGGCTCCGGCTCGGCCTCAACCGCCAGGAGTTCGCCGAGGCGCCGGAGCCGGCCTGCGAGGAGGCCTTGCAGCGCATCGCCGTGCTGGCGCGGCAGGCTGGCGCGAGCGTGGTCGAACAGGCCGCACCCGCCGAACTCGCCGATGCCTACAAGGCGCACGGGCCCTTGCAGGACTGGGAGGCGACGCAGGCGCTGGGCTGGGAATATGCCAACCATCGCGACGCCTTGCCGCCCAAGCTGCGCGCCTATCTCGACCAGGCCCGCCTGACGACGCCGGCCCAATACGACGAGGCGAGACGCGTCGCACGGCGCGGGCGTCACGTCACCGAGGCCTGGCTCGGCGAGGTCGATGTCCTCGTGACCTATGCAGCGCCCGGCGAGGCGCCGGCGACGCTGGCCTCGACTGGCGATTCCCGCTTCAACCGGCTGTGGACCCTGATGGGGACGCCGTGCCTGACCGTGCCGCTGATGCGTGGTCCGCGCGGCTTGCCGGTCTCGTTCCAACTCGTCGGGCGCTTCGGCGCCGACGCGCAGGTGATCGCCGTGGCGAAGGCGCTGGAGCGGCTCATCGTGGCCACCGCTTGACGAAACGTCGGCCGGAGGGTGGCGTCTGTTCCGCGTGGGACAATATTGCGTCGCAACAACTCGGGCGGGATTGTGATGGTCGCCGTCTATTGTTGACCTGTGAATACTAAAGTCTTTTACAGGAAAGGTCTTGATCTTGACCATATACAAAGCGAATGAATGCTTTAACCCTTGATTAAGGTCATTGCTCTCGCCGGCTTCCGCTTCCCGCGTCGTTTCCGCTTGCGGCGAGGCTCGATTCTGCTAACGTCGGTGACAGGTCAATGACAAAGGAGGGTTCAATGAGCCTTGCGCTAAGTCTCGACCGGTTGGCCATGGGAGCGGCTTTTTTGCTGGTTCTGGCGATCGTGGTCGGAGCGTTCTGACAAAAGTCAGTCTGAAGTCGAAAGACCATAAAGACGGTTAGGGGAGCGTCGCCGGAAGAATCCGGCGACGCTTTTCCTTTTCCGGGGCCTGCACATGGGCGGCGCTCGGCCTTCGCGACGCGCTGCCGTGATGTGGTGCTCAGCTCTCGGGGCAGGGGTTCTCGCTGACCTCCCAGGACATCATGTTGATGACCCGGCCGCACAGGGCGAGGCGTCGCCCCTTGGTGGTGCGGATGCAGGCGGTCGCGCCCTCCGCAATCTTCTTGCCGTCGCTCCAGCAGAAGCAATAGGGCTCGGGCGCCTGGGCCAGCCGCGGCTGGTCGAGCGCCTCGGCATGCTCCTGCGCTTGCGCCGGCAGGAGTGGCGCCTGGAGCGTCAAGAGCAGCAGCGATGTCGCGAGAGGCGCGGCGAGGCGTGATGCCGTCGCGCCGGTGCGGTGCAGCCTCCGAATGATCCGGATCATGGCCTGCTCCTTTCGTTCGCTGTCGAGGCGTAACGAAGCCGAAAGCATAGCACGGCGCGCTCGCGGCCCAAACCGGCCGCGGCGCGCGGAAACTGCGCTTTCCGGCAGGGCTCTCACCTTGCGAAAGTCGTACGACCCCTCCATATTTGCGCGAAGAGGGCCAATCCGGCCCCGGGAGGGACCATGTCTTTGATTTCGCTTGCCCGGCGTGGCCGGGCCGTCGCCCTTGTGGCTGGTGCGCTGCTGCTCGTTCCCGTCCTGGCCGAGGCTCGGCCCGGCGGTGGCAAGGGCTTTGGCAGCCGCGGTTCGCGCACCACGCAGCAGGTAGCGCCGACCCAGACGGCGCCGACCGGCGCTGCGCCGATGCAGCGTACCGCGACCCCTGCGCCCAGCGCTTCGGCGGCCGCCCCCGGCGCTGCCGCCGCCGCCCAGGCGGCGCGTCCGTCTTTCGCCCGCAACATGATGATGGGCATCGGCGCTGGTCTGCTCGGCGCCGGCCTGTTCGGCCTGCTCTCGGGCGCCGGCTTCGGCGGCCTTGCCGGCATGCTCGGCATGCTGTTCCAGGTTGCGCTGATCGGCGGCCTGATCTGGCTCGCGCTGCGCTTCTTCCGTCGCCGCTCGCAGCCGCAGCTCGCCTCTGCCGGCGCGCCGCTCGGCCGCGAGACCTATGAGCCGCAGCAGCCCCAGGCTGCGCAGCGCGTGGGCGGCATGATGGGCGGCATGGGCGCGGCGACCGCCGCGGCCAAGCCGGTCGAGTTCGAGCTCGCGCCTGCCGATTACGGCAGCTTCGAGCGTCTGCTCAACGACGTCCAGATCGCCTATTCGAACGAGGATGTCGTGCGGCTGCGCCAGATGGCGACCCCGGAGATGGCCGGCTATTTTGCCGAGGACATCGCCGAGAACGCCAGCAAGGGCCTCGTCGACCGCGTCGCCGACGTCAAGTTGCTGCAGGGCGATCTCGCCGAGTCCTGGCGCGAGGCCGGCCTCGAATACGCCACGGTCGCAATGCGCTTCAGCTCGCTCAATGCGCTGGTCGAGCGCGAAGGCGGCCGCGTTGTCGAGGGCCACGCCACGATCCCGCGCGAGGTCACCGAGCTCTGGACCTTCGTGCGTCCGCGCGGCGGCCAGTGGCAGGTCTCGGCGATCCAGCCGGCCGAGTAAGGCCAGCTTCACCTCTTATCGGAACGGCCGGGTTCGCCCGGCCGTTTTTCGTTTCGGCCGAGGCCGAAGCGGCTTATAGGCATTCGCGTCGCCCGCTTGGGCGGTGGCCTGGCATTTCTGGAGCGTTTCATCATGAGCGACATGCGCCTCGTCGTCGTCGGCGCCGCCGGCCGGATGGGCCGCACGCTGATCAAGGCGGTCGCGGAGACGCAAGGCTGCGTGCTCAGCGCCGCGATCGAGCGTCCGGGCTCACCCGCGATCGGCCAGGATGCCGCGGTGCTGGCTGGGTTGCCCGCCGGCGGTGTCATCGTCACCGACGATGCCTTGCCGGCCTTCGTCGAGGCTGAGGGCGTGCTCGATTTCACCTCGCCAGAGGCCACCGTCGCCTTTGCCGGCCTCGCCGCCCAGGCCCGCATCACCCATGTCGTCGGCACGACCGGGCTGGAGCCTGGCCATCTTGCGAGGCTAGAGGCCGCGGCCCGCCATGCCGCGATCATCCGCTCGGGCAATATGAGCCTCGGCGTCAATCTCCTGGCGGCGCTGGTGCGTAAGGTCGCTGCGACGCTCGGCACCGACTGGGACATCGAGATCGCCGAGATGCATCACCGCATGAAGGTCGACGCGCCCTCTGGCACGGCGGTCCTCCTCGGCGAGGCGGCGGCGGAAGGCCGCGGCGTCGATCTCGCCCAGGCCCGCGTCGCGGTGCGCGACGGCCAGGTCGGGGCTCGCCCGGCCGGGGCTATCGGCTTCACCGCTTTGCGCGGCGGCACCGTCGTCGGCGATCACAAGGTGATCTTCGCCGGTGCCGGCGAGCGCCTCGAACTCGCCCATATCGCCGAGGATCGCAGCCTGTTCGCACAGGGGGCGGTCAAGGCGGCGCTCTGGGGCCGCGGCCGCAAGCCCGGGCTCTATTCGATGGCCGACGTGCTCGGCCTCGACAAGCTCTGAACGTCCGTCTTGCAAACCTCCACAGCCCTCATCCTGAGGAGCCGCGTCAGCGGCGTCTCGAAGGATGCTTCAGGAGGTTCCGGAGACAGCTGGACCATCCTTCGAGACGCGCCTGCGGCGCTCCTCAGGATGAGGGCTAATTCCCGGGGGGAGCCAGAGCCACCATGACCGCGCTCGCGGTCGCCCCCGGTGTCACCCATTGGCCGGGTTACCTCGATCCGGCCGAGCAGGCGGCGCTGGTCGCCGAGCTGCGCGAGGTCGCGCGGCAGGCGCCGTTCTTTACCCCGCGCATGCCCAAGACCGGCAAGCCCTTCTCGGTCAGGATGACGAATTGCGGCGAGCTCGGCTGGGTCTCTGACGAGGGCGGCTATCGCTACCAGCCCAGCCATCCCGAAACCGGGGAGCCCTGGCCGGCCATGCCTTTGCGGCTGCTGCGCGCCTGGGAGGAGCTCGCGCGCTATCGGCATCCGCCGCAGGCCTGCCTGATCAATTTTTACGAGCCGACCGCGAAGATGGGCCTGCACCAGGACCGTGACGAGGAGGAGTTCGCCGCTCCCGTCCTGTCGCTCTCGCTTGGCGACACCGCCGTTTTCCGCATTGGCGGCACGGTGCGTGGCGGCAAGACGATTTCGCTGAAACTGGCCTCGGGCGATGCGCTCGTCTTCGGCGGCGAGGCGAGGCTGGCCTATCACGGCATCGACCGCATCCTCGCCGGTTCGTCGAGCCTGTTGCCGCAGAGCGGGCGGATCAATCTGACGTTACGTCGAGTGACCGTTGCTGCCTAGTTCTTGATCGGCTAGCGTTTGGAGTAGCGGGGAGCGGGGAGTGAATTTGATATGAACGAATCAATCGTTCCACCCAAGCTTGGGTAGCATCTTCATACATCGTTGTAAGTTTTTGATACTGCTGCTCAAGTTCGTGGCGGTCATCTCGTCGAATTGTATGGACCTGCATGACGCCTTCCTCCCTGAAGAATCATTGCTAACAGGGGATTAACGAATCGTGAAGTCTCGGACTGTGGACGATGAAGGCAATCTTTTATTTCCAGAGCTGATTTTTGCTTTTGTTGCGCCTATCGGAGCCAATTTGGAATCATCTATCTCTGCCTTGGAGAAGCATCTAAAGATTCTTGATTATCAAGTTGAGCTGATAAAAGTTTCCGATTTTTTTCAGAAACTTAAAGATAATATTCCGCCTAAAGTCGAATTGGTTCAAGAGCTAGAATATAAGAGATATAAGACATACATTGAATACGGAAATCAATTAAGGCGTGATTTTGGAAGAAACGCAATTTTATCTGAACTGACTGTTGCTGAAATTTGTATCAGAAGAATAAGGAAATTTAGAAATAGTATACCGCAGAAGCAAGCTTATATTATTTTTCAGTTTAAGAGACCGGAGGAAATTGAGCTTCTTAGAAATGTTTATGGTCGCTTATTTTTCCAGGTTTCTGTTTATAATCGACGATCGGCTAGGGTTGATAACCTTGCGGCTCAGTTTGCGAGCGCCGACGGAAACGGCGATGTCGGAGTGTACCGCTCTGCTGCGGAGGAGCTGGTATGTATCGATGAAAATGAGATTCTAGATGAGCACGGTCAGAGAATCTCAAAAATATTCCACGAGGCTGATCTTATTATAAATGAAGACACTGATACGAGTGTTGATCGACAGGTTCAACGTTGTGTTGAATTAATATTTGGCGCGAACGATGTTTCTCCCACAAAAATTGAATACGGAATGTTTCTTGCACAGGCTGCAGCGCTTCGGACTATAGACCTTTCTCGACAGGTCGGGGCTGCAATTCTGTCTTCAAACTCTGAAATCATAGCCCTTGGTTCAAATGAAGTGCCAAAGGCTGGGGGAGGTACTTATTGGGAGGATGGGGAGTACGATGATCGTGAATATAGGCGTAAAATAGATTCCAACGATAAGCATAAAGACGATGTTTTAAAGGAAATGTTAGAAATTTTAGACATAAAATTTGATAGCATTTCTGCGGATCGTAAGAAAAGAATTGAAGATAGCGCCCTTATGGGTGCGTTGGAATATGGAAGGATCGTCCATGCCGAAATGTGCGCGCTGACGGATGCTGCTCGGTTGGGCCGTCCTGTCGCGAACGCTTTCTTATTTTCAACGACTTTCCCATGTCATTTGTGTGCAAAGCACATTGTTGCAAGTGGGATACGCGAGGTTTGCTTTCTGGAGCCGTACCCTAAGAGCCTAGCCGCAGTCCTGCACAACGATTCTATCAAGATCGAGGGTGTTGGTAGAGGTAAATATTCAAAGTTTCCAGCGGTTAGATTTTTCCATTTTCATGGCATTACGCCAAGAAGATATGGTGAGTTGTTTAAACGGGGAAAGCGTAAAGATAAAAATTCTCGATTTATAAAATGGCGAGGTGATTCGCCTCGGCCAACACCAAAGGTGAAGATGCCGTTTTATTTTGCGTCAGAGAGTTTTGTTTTAAGAAATATTGAGGTTCTTATTCGAGATGAGAAGTTAAAGAAAAAGATTCTGCCAAAGAAAATGATGACGAAGTGATTTTGCTTTACTTAAGTACGGTGCGACCAAGCAGGAGCTCGTGCACACAGCATGCTATACTAGGCGCTCCGATCCGTTTCGACGATCGGGGTGTCCGATGCCGCAGAGCGGGCGGATCAACCTGACGCTGCGCCGAGTGACGAAGCCGCCGGTCTGAGGCGCGACGGCTCGGCCAAGAAGATTGAGCAAGGCGAGGGCGGGCGACGTCGCGCGCCCTCGCGCCGTTCTTAGTTTCCGGCAGGCTTGTCGCCGGCCTCGGGAGCCTGGGCGCCGTTCGCCGCAGGCTTCGCGCTGCCGGCCGAGACACCGACCAGCGCCGGCCGCAGCACGCGCTCGCCGATCTTGTAGCCGGTCTGTACCACCTTCGAGACCAAGCCCTTGGCGATGCTCTCGTCGGGCGCCTCGAACATGGCCTGATGCAGGTTCGGGTCGAACTTCTCGCCATGCGGCTCGATGCGCCGCACGCCATGGCGCTCCAGCGTCTTGAGCAGTTCGCGCTCGGTCAGCTCCACGCCCTCGACGACCGACTTCAAGGCGCTGTCGGCGGCAGCCTCGGCCGTTGCCGGCACGCTCTCGATGGCGCGGCGGAGATTGTCGGCCGAGCCCAGCATGTCGCGGGCGAAGCTGGTCACGGCATAGGCCTTGGCGTCGGCGATCTCGCGCTCGGTGCGGCGGCGCAGGTTCTCCATTTCAGCGAGCGTGCGCAGCAGCTTGTCCTTGAGGTCGTCGCGTTCGGCCTCGGCGGCGGCGAGGGCGTCGGGCGTCTGGCCCTCGGTCTCGATCTGGGCTTCCGTCTCGGGCTTGGGATCGTCCATCGCAGGGTTCTGCGTCATCGCGTCATCAAACTCCGGTCATGCAAACTGTCAGGGGCGGAAGCGGGTCCCGCACCTGTTTCGAGGCCGATATCGGATTTCGGTCGCCCGAAATCAAGCTCGGGCTGGCGCTTTGCCCCGCGCCGACTGGGCTTTGTCGTGCTCGAAGCTGAACACGGCGAGCAGCGCCTGACGGATGATCAGCTGGCGCGCGGTCGTGGTGATCTTCGCTCCTGTGAGGTCGGTCACGTAGAAGACGTCGACCGCCTTCTCGCCGAAAGTGGCGATATGGGCCGAGGCGATGTTGAGATTGAGCTTCGAGATCGCGGTGGTGAGATCGTAGAGCAGACCCGGTCGGTCGAGGCCGGAGACCTCGAGCACGGTGTGCCGGGTCGAGAGCACGTTGTCGATGATGACCTCGGGCGCGACCTGGAAGGTCTGGCCGCGCGGCGGCGGGGCGCGGCGCTGCGCCACAAGGTCGGCGATCTTGATCTCGCCCTTGAGGGCGCGCTCGATCGCAGCCGCAATGCGCTCGGCCCGGCGCAGCTCGTCGTCGTCGCGCTCGAAGGCGCGCGAGACGAAGATCGTGTCGAGCACGAGGCCGTCGCTGGTGGTGAAGATCTGGGCGTCCACGATGTTGCCGCCGGCGGCCGCGCAGGCGCCGGTGACGATGGCGAGCAGGCGGGGATGGTCCGGCGCCAGGATGGTGAGCTCGGTCACGCTGCGGAAGCTGTCGGTCTCGACCTTGGTCGCCGTGGTGCGCCCGGCCGCCTCGGCGGCGTGCAGGAAGCGCGCATGCTGCTCCTGCCGGTCGAGCTCGACCTTGAGCCAGTAGGCCGGATAGTGCCGGGCGAGATAAGCTTGAACGGCATCCCGCGGCCAGTCGGAGAGCTTTTCCGCGAGCGCGTCCTGCTTCAGCTCGACCCTTGCCTTGCGCTCGATGGCCGAATGGCCGCCGGCGAGCACGACCTCGGTCTCGTAATAGAGCGTGCGCAAGAGCTGGCCCTTCCAGCCGTTCCAGACGCCGGGGCCGACCGCCTTGATGTCGGCGACGGTGAGCACGAGCAGCAGCTTCAGCCGTTCCAGAGACTGCACGATCGCGGCGAAGCTCTCGATCGTCTTGGGGTCGCCGAGATCGCGGCTCTGGGCGATCGTCGACATCACCAGATGGTTTTCGATCAGCCAGACCACGGTTTCGGTCTGCGCCTCGCTCAGGCCGAAGCGCCGGCAGAGCTTGCGGGCGATGCGCGCACCGGCGACCGAATGGTCCTCCGGCCGGCCCTTGGCGATGTCGTGCAGGAACAGCGCCACATAGAGGGCGCGCCGGTTGGCGATCGAGGCGAAGATCGAATTGGCCAGCGGATGCTCGGCTTCGAGCGCTCCGGCATCGATCTCGGCGAGGATACCGATCGAGCGGATCAGATGCTCGTCGACCGTGTAGTGATGATACATGTTGAACTGCATCATCGCGACGACGCGGCCGAAATCAGGGATGAAGCGGCCGAGCAGGCCGGATTCGTTCATGCGCCGCAGCACGGCCTCGGGCGAGCGGCGCGAGGTGAGGATCTCCAGGAAAATCCGGTTGGCCTCGCGATCATGGCGCAACTGGGCCGTCACCAGGCGGAGCGACTGCGTCACCAGCCGACTGGTGTCGGGGTGGATCGCGAGGTCGTCGCGGCTGGCGATCTCGTAGAGCCGCAGCAGGTTGACCGGGTCGCGCTTGAAGGCGTCGTCGTCGACGACTGCGAGGCGCTGGCCCTTCAGCGTGAAATCGGGATGGCCCAGCGCCCGCACGCGCTTGCGCTTGGTCAGCGAGCCCAGAAGCCGCGTCAGCGTGGCGCGCGGCTTCTGCTGGCGCGCCTCCAGTGCGGCGCAGACGATCGCGGTGAGGTCGCCGACATCCTTGGCCGTGAGGAAATAAGCCTTCATGAAGCGCTCGACCGGCGCCTGGCCGTTGCGGCCGGCATAGCCGATCGCCGCCGCCACCTGACGCTGCAGGTCGAAGGACAGGCGCTCCTCGGCCCGGCCGGTGATGAAATGCATCCAGCAGCGCACCCGCCAGAGGAACTCCTCGGCGCGCTGGAAGATCGCCAGCTCTCTTGCGTCGAACAGGCCGGCCTCGACGAGATCAGCGGGATCGTCGACGCGATAGGCGTATTTGGCGATCCAAAACAGCGTATTGAGGTCGCGCAAGCCGCCCTTGCCGTCCTTGACGTTGGGCTCGACCAGATAGCGCGAGGTGCCGGCCCGCATCACCCGCGTCTCGCGCTCGGCGAGCTTGGCCTCGGTGAAGGCGGGCGCCGTGCCCTCGACGACTTCGGCGCCATAGCGCCGCTGCATTTCCTTGAACAGCGCGGCATCGCCGGCGACGAGGCGGGATTCCAGCAGCGCTGTGCGGATCGTCATGTCGCCGCGGGCTTCGCGAATGCAGTCCTCGATCGAGCGGACGGAGTGGCCGACCTTCAGCTTCAGGTCCCAGAGCGGATAGAGCACGGCCTCGACCACGCTCTCGCCCCAGGCGGTCTGCTTGTCCGGGAAGAGGAACAAGAGGTCGACATCCGAGCCGGGGGCCAGCGTGCCGCGGCCATAGCCGCCGACGGCGACGACCGCCATGCGTTCGCCGGAGGAGGGGTTCTGGACGGGATAGAAATGCCGGGTCGCCGCAGCATGTAGGCTGGCGACGACGGCATCCATCGCGGCTGAGAGCCGCTTGGCGCAGGCAAGACCGTTACGGGTGCGGGCGAGGAGGTCCTTGGCCGAGGCGCGGCCGTCCTCGAGCGCGTCGCGCAGCACGGCGACGAGTTCGGCACGCAACGCATCGCTTCCGCCGCGGGTTTGTCGTGCCAGCCTTGCGACGGCCGCAGCCGGATCCTCGATCAGCTCGGCCAGTTTTAGGGCAGGCTTGTCGTTCGCTGGCGGCACGGCTGCGCTTTCGCGGCGTAGGGGTCGGGAACGATCCCTAGCACGATGGCGGCCATGGCTGAAATTCTTATTAAACATGATTTTGATGTGGAAATTCAGTAAGCCGATTCTGAGAAGGATTGTTTGACAAACAGAACGCGTGAACCTAAAAACCGGATACGCGCCGATTTGAGCCACCAGCTTGCGGGCGCGAAACAAGTGCAGCTAAAGCGTGGGGCGCGGGAGGCCCGGCAAAGGCCTCCGATCCCTTCGCAGCCATGTGACGAAAGGGAAACGCCATGATCCGGACTCTGCTTCCGAGCCGCCGCGCTGTGCTTGCCGGCTTCGCCGCTCTCAGCATCACCGCCGGCACCGCTTTGGCCCAGGCGCCGAAGGAAATCCGCATCGACTACGCGACCTATAATCCGGTCGGCCTCGTCCTGAAGGAGCGCGGCATCCTCGAGAAGGCGCTGGAAGCCGACGGCATCAAGGTGCGCTGGGTCTTCTCCGCCGGCTCCAACAAGGCGCTCGAATTCCTCAATGCCGGCTCGCTCGATTTCGGTTCCACGGCCGGCGCCGCCGCGCTGATCGGCAAGATCAACGGCAATCCGATCAAGTCGGTCTATGTCTATTCGCGGCCGGAATGGACGGCGCTGGTCACCGGCGCCAAGAGCGAGATCGCCAAGGTCGCCGACCTCAAGGGCAAGCGCGTCGCCGTCACCCGCGGCACTGATCCGCACATCTTTCTGGTGCGTTCGCTCGCCGACGCCGGCCTGACCGAGAAGGACGTCAAACTCGTCCTGCTGCAGCATGCCGATGGTCGCCTCGCGCTCGAGCGCGGCGACGTCGAGGCCTGGGCGGGGCTCGACCCGCTTATGGCGGCTGCCGAGGTCGAGAGCGGTGCCAAGCTCTTCCACCGCAAGGCGGCGGACAACACCTGGGGCGTGCTCAACGTCCGCGAGGAGTTCGCCGAAAAGAACCCGGATCTCGTCCGCAAGGTGCTGAAGGCCTATGAGGAGGCGCGCGCCATCGCCCTCGCCAATCCGGGTGAGGTCAAGAAGGCGCTGGTCGAAGCGACCAAGCTTTCGGACGCGGTGATCGAGCGCCAGCTCACCCGCACCGAACTGACCCACAGCAATATCGGGCCGGCCCAGGCCGAGACGATCCTCGCTGCCGGCCTCGCCTTGCAGCAGGCCGGGGTGCTGCCCGCGAGCACCGATGTGAAGGCGGCGGTCGACGCGCTGCTCGACCGGCGCTTCGCCGCCACCAACTGAGCGGCGTGACCGGGCGGCGATGAGCGCGATCGAGATCGGAACGGCGGCAGCGGCGTCTGAGGCTCCCCCGGCAAAACGGGCGGGCAGGGCGCAGCTGCGGCTCGCCGGGCTGGTGCTGCCGGTCGTGCTCGCCGTGATCTGGGAACTGCTGGTCAGGACCGGCCTCGCCAATGGCCGATTGATGCCGCCGCCGAGCGTCGTCGGCGCGACGCTATGGGAACTCGCGCGCAGCGGCGAGCTTGCCACGCACGCCGCCGCGACGCTCTGGCGCGTGCTGGCCGGGTTCGGCATCGGCGCGGTCGCCGGCACCGTGCTGGGGGCGCTGACGGGCGCCTTGCCCGTGGCGCGCAGCCTGCTCGATCCGACCTTGCAGGCGCTGCGTGCCATCCCCTCGATCGCCTGGGTGCCGCTCTTCATCCTCTGGTTCGGCATCTTCGAGGCGTCGAAGGTGGCGCTGATCGCGGTCGGCGTCTTCTTCCCGATCTATCTCGGCGTCGCCGCCGCGATCCTCTCGATCGACCGCAAGATCGTCGAGGTCGGGCGTGTCTTTCGCCTCAGCCGGCTCGCCATGGTCCGGCGCGTGCTGCTGCCCGCGATCCTGCCGGACTGGTTCACGGCGCTGCGCGGCGGTCTCGGCCTCGGCTTCATGTTCGTCGTCGCCGCCGAGATCATGGGAGCGAGCGAAGGTCTCGGTTATCTCCTGGTCGACGGTCAGCAGCTCGGCCGGCCGGCGACCATCATAGCCGCAATCATCTCCTTCGCCGTGCTCGGCAAGCTCGCGGACGGCGTACTCGTCGCGCTCGCCCGGCCGTTCCTGCGCTGGCAGGACACGGCGCGCGACAAGCTCTGAAGGGGAGGGGCGATGCTGACCTTCGACAACCTCTCCAAGACCTATGCCGATGGCACAAGGGCGCTTGCGGGCATCACAGCCGAGGTGGCGGCGGGCGAAATCCTTGCCCTCGTCGGCGGCTCCGGCTGCGGCAAGACCACTCTGCTGCGCCTCGTCGCCGGGCTCGACCGAGCGAGCGAGGGCCGGATCGTGCTGGACGGCAAGGCGATCACCGAGCCGCGCGCCGATGTCGGGGTGATCTTCCAGGAACCGCGGCTCTTCCCCTGGCTCAGCGTCGCCGACAATGTCGGCTTCGGCCTGTCGGACCTCGCGGCCGGCGAACGCCAGCGCCTCGTCGGCCATGCGCTCGAACGCGTCGGCCTTGGCGGTTACGACAGGCGCTGGCCGCGCGAGCTCTCCGGCGGCCAGCAGCAGCGCGTCGCCATCGCGCGGGCGCTGATCACCCGTCCGAAGCTCCTGCTGATGGACGAGCCGTTCTCGGCGCTCGACGCCACCACCCGCACCAGCCTGCATGAGCACCTCCTGGCGCTCTGGGAGGAAAGCCGGCCGACGGTTGTGATGGTCACCCATGACGTCGAGGAGGCGGTGACGCTGGCCGACCGGATCATGGTGATGCAGCCGAGGCCGGGCCGCGTCTTCGACGAGCTGGAGAACCCACAGACCCGGCCGCGAGACCGGCTCTCGCCGGCCTTCGAGGCGAGCAAGCGCGAGGTGCTGCGCACGCTCGACCGTTCGCTGCGCGACGACCAGCCCCAGCAGCACAAGGCTGCCGAGAGCGCGGGGATGTGGTGGTGAGGCAGGGTCCTTGCGTTTGACAAAACGGACGAAAGAACCTTATTAAAGGATACGCGCCGATTTGAGCCTCAGCTTGCGGGCGCGAAATAAATGCCGCTAAAGCGTGGGAGACGAGATGGTGGCCTCAGCCGCCGGCGCTTCCCTTCGCCTGATCTGGAAGGAAGCGTCCGATGTCCATCTGTCCCAATGATCCAACGCTTTTCGCTGCTGGTTTCGACGCCGCCGCGCTGCGCCCGGCGCCCGGGCAGGTCGTTGCGCTGCTCGGCGGGCCGGCTGGTGGCCGGAGCGCGTTGCTGAGGGCCCTTGCCGGGCTCGCAGCCGCTGCCGACCCGGTGCCGACGGCCGAGCTTGGCCTGCTCGGTGCGAGGCCGAGCTTCTTTCCCTGGCTCAACCTCTCCGAGAACCTCGCCTTCGCTCTCCCCGGTGCGACGCCTTTCGCCCGTGAGGGGCTGATCGCCAACGCGCTGGTCAGGGCAGGCCTCGGCGCGTTCAAGGACCGGCGCCCGGGCACCTTGTCGTCGGCCGAGCTCCAAGCTCTCGCGATCGCACGGCTGTCGCTGCTGCGCCCGAAGCTGCTGCTGGTCGACGCGCCTTTCGCAGGGCTGGACGATGAGGCGCAGGACGCTCTCGCCGGCTCGCTCTCCGAACTCTGCAGGCAGGGGCGGCCGGCGGTTGCGATCGCCACGAGCTCCGTCGAGGAGGCCGTTCGTCTCGCCGACCGTATCCTCGTGCTGCCGCAGACGCCGGGGCCGCTCGCCTTCAGGCTCGACAATCTCCTGCCGTACCCGCGCGATGCCCGTTCGGTCGGTTTCGTCGCCCTGCGCCGCGAACTGCGCCGTTCTCTGGAAAAAGAGCTGGGCGCAGCGCAGTTGGAAGTCGCGGAAGTCGCTGCCTGACAAGGTCGCGAGGCGGGCAACGCCCCTACCGAAAACCGCATCCACTTTTGCGCCCGATGCGGTAAACCCTGCCGGCATCCGTTTCGATCGATCGAGGATAAGCCATCATGGACGTCACCGCGCTGCGCGCCCTCCAGGCTCCGCTCAAGGACAAGTATCGCGAGGCGCCCGACGCCGCCGTGATCACCCTCAAGGCCAAGGGCGAACTCGACGACCAGCACATCGCCTGCAAGGTCGAGACCGGCCGCGCCATCGCGCTCGCCGGCCTGCACCCGGCGACCGGCGGCTCGGGTGCCGAGCTCTGCTCCGGCGACATGCTGCTCGAGGCGCTGGTCGCCTGTGCCGGCGTCACCCTGAAGGCGGTCGCGACCGCGCTCGAGATCGAACTCAAGAAGGGGGTCGTCCGCGCCGAGGGCGACCTCGATTTCCGCGGCACGCTCGGCGTCGCCAAAGACGCCGCCGTCGGCTTCAAGGCGATCCGCCTGTTCTTCGATGTCGAGACCGACGCTCCGCAGGAGAAGCTCGACAGCCTGCTCAAGCTGACCGAACGCTATTGCGTCGTCTTCCAGACGCTGAACGTCAAGCCGGAGCTGTCGGCGACCCTGCAGACGGCCTGAGCCACCGGCTCAGGCGGGGAGCGGGCGCGGCGTTCCGTCCGCGTCCGTCGCTTCCGGCTCCTGCGAGATCGGCGCCGCCAGCGGGTCGATGATCGCGAAGGGCCGCTCCGCCATCTGCTCCGGCGGCGCGCGGTGCCTGATCCGCAGGCCTGCGACCGCAGCCAGGGCGATCGCCGCGGCGGCCATGAAATAGAGCAGCCCGTTGATGTCGAGCTGTCCCATCACCTGGGCGCCGAGGATCGGGCCCAGCGCCGAGCCGATGCCGCTGACCAGGATCAGCCGGCCGCTCACCGCCACGACCCGGTCCTGAGGCATGCGGTCGAGCGCATGGGCGACGCAGACCGGGTAGAGCGTCGACATGAAGCCGCCGAGCAATGCCGCGATCGGCAGCACGAAGACGAGCCTCGGCGGCACGAGCTGGATCAGGATGGCCGCGACGGCGAAGCCGATCGCCAGTCCGGCGAGCACGACCCGCCGGTCGCCGCGGTCGGAGACCTTGCCGACCGGGACCTGGAAGGCGAAGCCGCCGAGCACCGCGACCAGCATGAACAGGGCGATCGTTCCCTGGGGAATGTCGTTGCGCGCCATCCAGGCCGGCACCAGTGCGTAGAAGGCGCTGGTCACGATGCCCGAGACGATGCAGCCGATCACCGAGACCGGCGCCTGCCGGGTCAGCTCGCCATAGGGCAGGGAGGCTTCGGGCGAGAGGGCCGGAGCCTCCGCGCGCGTCGCGCTCACCATCATCAGCGCCAGCGCGAACAATGCGATGATGATGAAGAACGGGGTCAACGAGGCGATCGGCAGCTTTCCGATCAGCAGCTGGCCCATCGCCAGCGCCAGGAAGGTGCCGACCATGTAGATCGAGAAGATCCGGCCGCGCTGGTCCGCCGGCGCCTTGGCGTTCAGCCAGCTTTCCGTGGTGATGAACAGGCCGACGCAGCCGATGCCGATCGCCATCCGGCACAGGATCCAGCCGAGTGGCGAGACGAAGAGCGCCATCCCGGCCGTTCCGACGACGACCATGCCGGCGAAGGCGGCATAGGCGCGAATATGCCCGATGCGCTGGATGATGGCGCCGCTGCCGACGGCGCCGATCGAGAAGCCGATGAAATAGGCGCTAAGCACGATGCCGGTCAGCGTCGGGCCGAAATTCTCGGTGGTCAGCCGCAGGGACAGAAAGGTGTTGAAGAAGCCGTTGGCGAGCTGGACGAGGCTCGTCGCGGCGATGAGCGTTCCGATCTGGACGAGCACGTCTGGCGGTCTCCTGCGCAGCGGGTAGGGCGCGCAGGCTACGCCGGAATGTGATCTGCAGATGGCGGCCCGGGTTTATTCTGCCGCCTTGAGCCGGTTTTCCCTCGCGAAGGGCAGTGCCGGCTGGCTGCCCGGACCGTCGTCGAACTCGAGCGCGCCGATCCTTTCCGCGCGGCCGGTGACCTTGCCGGCCGAGGTCTTGATCAGGCCGACATCCTCCTGCGCCTGGCGGAAATGCACGTCGAGCTTGTCGACTCGCTCGCCGAGCCGGCGGACATCGTCGAGCAGCTTGCCGACCTCGGACTGGATCACCCGAGCCTCTTCGCGCATGCGGGCATCGCGGACCAGCGACTGCATCAGCTGGATCGCCAGCGCCAGCAGCGAGGGCGAGACGATCATCACGCGGGCCCGGCTGGCCTTCTGGATCACGTCCTCGAAATGCTCGTGCAGATCGGCATGGATCGCCTCCGACGGCACGAAGAGCAGCGCCACGTCCTGCGTCTCGCCGGGCAGGAAATAGCGCTCGGCAATGTCCTTGATGTGCTGGCCGACATCGCCGCGCACCCGCGCTGCTGCCTGCTTCTTCGCCTCCTCGCCGCGTGCTTCGCGCAGCAGGGTGAAGCTCTCCAGCGGAAACTTGGCGTCGATGACGAGGCCGCGGCCGTCGCCGGGCAGGGTCACCAGGCAGTCGGGCCGGCGGCTATTGGAGAGCATGGGCTGGAACGAGAAGAATGCAGCGGGCAGCCCGTCGCGGATGATCGCCTCCATGCGGCCCTGGCCGTAGGCGCCGCGCGCCTGCTTGTTGGCCAGCACGTCCTTCAGCGTCACCACCTCGCCGGTCAGCTCCGTGAGGTTCTTCTGGGCGCTGTCGATCACCGCGAGGCGCTCCTGCAGCTTGCCGAGGCTCTCATTGGTCTGGCGGACATTCTGCTCCAGCCCGGCGCCGACCTGCTGGCGCAGGCCGTCGATCCGGTCGGCCACGAGGCGGGCGAGATCGCCCTGCCGGGTCGAGAGGATCTCGGCCATGGTCTGCATCCGGCCGGTCAGCTCGGACTGCATCCGGTTCATCTCGGCGACCTTGTCGTCCATCTCGCGCGCCCGCTCGGCTGCGGCGGCCGCTTCCGCCGCGTGCCTGTGCCCGCCGCGCCAGGCGGAGAGCAGCGCCAGCGCGAGCAGGAGCAGGGTGAGGCCGGCAAAGCCGAAGGCAGCGTCCGCCCAGCTGACGGGCCGTTCGAGCAGGACGAAGGCGATCTGGTTCATGGAACGAGCCTACACTAATGCGAACGAAAGCGGAACAGTTTGACCGCTCCTGCACAAGTGCTTATGTCGCCTCAATCTCAAGACATTTGCTGCAGAGCGCTCCATGGCCATTCGCCCCCTCGTCATCCTGCCCGACAGTCAGCTCAGGCTGGTCTCGGCCCCCGTCGCTTCGGTCACGCCCGAGATCCGCAAGCTCGCCGAGGACATGCTGGAGACGATGTACGACGCGCCCGGCATCGGCCTTGCCGCGATCCAGATCGGAAAGCCGGTCCGCCTCGTCACCATCGATGTCTCGAAGAAGAGCGAGGACGACGAGGAGACGCCGAAGACCCCGATGGTCTTCGTCAATCCCGAGGTCACCTGGAGCTCGGAGGAGAAGAACGTCTATGAGGAAGGCTGCCTGTCGATCCCCGAATATTACGAGGAGGTCGAGCGGCCGGCGCGCGTGAAGGTGCGCTATATGGATCTCGACGGGGCGATGCAGGAGATCGAGGCTGACGGCCTCCTCGCCACCTGCCTCCAGCACGAGATCGACCATCTCAACGGCGTGCTCTTCATCGACTACCTGTCGCGCCTGAAGCGTGAGCGTGTAACCAAGCGCTTCGCCAAGGCCGCCCGCCGGGAGAGTGCGGCCTGAGCGGCCGGGAAATCACATGAGCCTGCGCATCATCTTCATGGGCACGCCGGACTTCGCCGTGCCCACCCTGACCGAGATCATCGGCCAGGGCCACGAGGTCGTTTCCGTCTATACGCGCCCCCCGGCTCCGGCCGGGCGCGGCATGGAGCTGAAGCCGTCGCCGGTGCAGTGCACCGCCGAGCGCTTCGGCATCCCGGTGTTCACGCCGAAGACGCTGCGGAACGCCGAGGCCGCCGAGATCATGGCCTCGCATGACGCCGATGTCGCGGTCGTCGTGGCCTATGGGCTGATCCTGCCCAAGGCTATCCTCGAAGTGCCCGAGCTCGGCTGCCTGAACCTGCACGCCTCGCTCCTGCCGCGCTGGCGCGGCGCTGCCCCGATCCAGCGCGCGATCATGGCCGGCGACGCCGAGACCGGCGTCTGCGTGATGAAGATGGAGGAGGGGCTCGACACCGGCCCGGTCGGCATGGTCGAGCGGCTCGCCATCGACAGCGATGCCACTGCCGGCGACATGCATGACCGGCTTTCCGTGCTCGGTGCCGACCTGATGGTGAGGGCGCTGGCGGCGCTCGGACGCGGGGGCCTGCGCTTCACGCCGCAGGCGCAGGACGGCGTCACCTATGCCAGCAAGATCGGCAATGACGAGGCGCGGCTGAGCTGGACCAGGCCGGCACAGCAGGTGCACGATCTGGTGCGCGGCCTATCGCCCTTTCCGGGCGCCTTCGTCGAAGTCGACCTCGGCAAGGGGCCTGAGCGCCTCAAGCTGCTGCGCACGGCACGTGCCGGCGGTGCGGCCGAGCCCGGCACGCTGCTCGACGACGAGGGCACCGTCGCCTGCAAGGTCGGCGCGGTGAAGCTGCTGCAGGTCCAGCGCGCCGGCCGCGCCCCGATGAGCGGCGGCGAGTTCCTGCGCGGCGCCCGGCTCTCGGCCGGCGCGAAGCTCTAGCGTGTTGCAGCGCTCTCATTTCACGCCGTCATCCCGGGCGAGCTCAGCTCGACCCGGGATCCATGCCGGAGCGGTTCAGGCATGGGTCCCGGCTCTCCGCTTCGCTTCGGCCGGGACGACCGACAAAGGTGCAGTCTCCCTGGTGGAGCGAGTCTGATGCCGCGCTACAAGCTCGTCATCGAATATGACGGCACGCCGTTCTCGGGCTGGCAGCGCCAGCTCAACGGCCCTTCCGTCCAGCAGAGTGTCGAGGAGGCGGTCGAGGCCTTCTGTGGCCACCCCGTGCGTCTGCATTGCGCAGGGCGCACCGATGCCGGTGTCCATGCCACACATCAGGTCGCCCATGTCGATCTCGACAAGCAATGGCGCACCGACGTGGTGCGCGACGCCAGCAATGCCAGACTGAAGCGCCTGTCGGTCGCGGTGCTCAGCGCCGAGGCGGTGCCCGACACGTTCGATGCCCGGATCTCGGCGCTGCGTCGCTATTACATCTATCGCATCCTCGACCGCAGGGCGCAGCCGGCGCTGGATGCCGGCCGTGTCTGGCATGTTCCGGTTCGGCTCGACCATGAGGCGATGGACCGCGCCGCCAAGGCTCTGCTCGGCCATCACGACTTCACCACCTTCCGGGCTGCCGAATGCCAGGCCAACAGCCCGCTGCGCACGCTCGACCGGCTCGATTGCCGGCGCGAGGGCGCCGAGATCGTGGTCTATGCCCATGCTCGCTCGTTCTTGCACCATCAGGTCCGCTCCATGGTCGGTTGCCTGAAAATGGTCGGCATGGGGCGTTGGCCCGAGAACAAGGTCGGCAAGGTTCTGGCTGCACGCGACCGCTCGCAATGCGCTGCGCTCGCCCCCTCCTGCGGACTCTATCTCGCCGGTGTCGACTATCCGCCGTTGGCCTGAAATGCGCTCTACTCAAGGTTGCGGATTATGAGTCATTATGCAACTTTAGGTATATAGGCATTGTCAACGCCCGCCGGAGTTGGCCATGGGTCGGGAACCGAGATTGCGGCTCGCATTCTGCCTTCTAGCCGGGCTCCCACTGGCCGCCTGCCAGAGCGAGGACCGCCAGCTCGAAGGCATCGTCGTCAAATACGGCTTCTCGCGAAATGTGCCGCCCAGCACGTTGCACGGGCCGGGTCTGCTGGTCGCGAAGGAGAATTACGACCCGCGCGACCAGAGCCCCCGCTCGGTGCAACTGGCGACGCTCTGCACGGCGCGTTACTCGGTCGATCTCTATGGCTTCAAGCCGACGCCGAGCGAGACCGAAAGCCGCGACGTTGCCAGTCAGATCGGTGGGAGCTTCAGCGTCGAGGCGCCTGCGCTCAAGACGCTCTTCAACCTTTCCGCGACGGCTCGCGCCGCGAGGAGCGCCGTGGTGACGGTGGCGGACGCCAGGATCTACACCTATGCACGCGATGAACTGGCCGAGATTCGTGCACTTCTCAGGCCGGTCTGCCGCGAAACAGTCCGCACCAATATCGGGCAGGGCAATGCCCATCAGGTGGTGAAAGTCCTCGAGGCGACGATCGAGCTGAAGATCAACTTCGACGCGTCAGCGTCGGCTGCGGTCAAGGCCAAGGCGTTGACCGAGCTGACCAAGGCCGGCTTCGAGATCGGCCCCGTCTCGGAATCGCTCACCACCAGGGGCAAAGCGCTCTATTACGGCGTCACCCTGATGCCGGTCACGCAGATCTAGAGCCCAGCCAGAGAGCTAGAAGCCGGCAAGCCCGAAGGTCCGGATGATCGCGTAGTCGGCGAGGAGGCTGGCGCAGGCGATTGCTCCGGCGATGCCTGTTTCGGAGCCGAAGGTCGCGCGGGCCACGCAATAGCGCAGCCGCAGGATGATCACGCCGAAAGCAAGCGCCTGGATCACCGCGATACCGCCATTCGACCAGCCGAGCGCGAACACCGCCGCCGGCACCGCGATCAGCCCGGCCGAAAGAATGCTCGACCAGTTCCAGGCGATGATGAAGCCGGTGAAGCGCGGGCATTGCCAGAGCCCCGGCGCCAGCATGACCAGCAGGGCCGGCACGGTGATGACTGCCAGAAGCTGGGCCGCGATCACCGAGGCCAGCAGGACAGGGGCATCAAACAGGCCGGCCGCATTGGGCAGCCCGGCCAGCACGCGCTCGGCGGCCAGTACCGGAATGATCGCGGGCACGGTCAGCACCAGCGCCAGATAAGAGCGCCAGAAGCCGTCGCGGGAAAGATCGAAGTCGGGCAGGGTCCTGGAATCCGCCGAAAGCAGACGCCATGAAGCTCGCAGAGAGCGTGTCACATCGTCGGCACCAAGCCTCATGGCCAGACCCTCCGGGCTCGACAGCATTAGACTTTCGTCTAAAGCATGTCCGGCCCGAAAGGTTCCGTCAAGCCGCCGAAGCTGCGGCGAAATAGGCCGTCAGGAGCCGGTGAGTGATGCGCTCCAGCGCCCGCAGGTCGGCAAGGGAAACGCGTTCGTCGATCTGGTGCATGGTCTGGCCGACCACGCCGTATTCGACGACCGGGCAATAGTTCTTGATGAAGCGCGCATCCGAGGTGCCGCCGGTGGTCGAGAGCGCCGGGCGCTTGCCGGTCTCGGCTTCGACCGCGTCGGCCACCATGGCGACGAAGGGGCCGGGCTGCGTCAGGAAGGCGACCGCGTTGGTCGGCTCGAAAACGATCTCGTAGCGCACCGTGTTGCCGGCCGCCTCGCGCAGCCGACGTTCGATCTCGCCGGCGAGCGACTCGGGCGTCCAGAGATCGTTGAAGCGGATGTTGAACACGGCGCGTGCCTGCGCCGGGATGACGTTGGTCGCGGGGTTGCCGACATCGAGCGTCGTCAGCTCGAGATTGCTCGGGTCGAAATGCTCGGTGCCGGCGTCTAGCGGCGTCGCATCCAGCCCGGCGAGCAGCCGGACCATGCCGCGGATCGGGTTCTGCGCCAGATGCGGATAGCCGACATGGCCCTGGATGCCATGGACGGTGAGCTTGCCGGTCAGCGAGCCGCGCCGGCCGATCTTGAGCATGTCGCTCATCGTCGCCGGATTGGTCGGCTCGCCGAGCAGGCAATGGTCGAAGCGCTCACCGCGCGCCTTCACCCATTCCAGCAGCTTGACCGTGCCGTTGACGGCCGGACCTTCCTCGTCGCCGGTGACGAGAAAAGCGATCGATCCGGGAGCCTGCGGGTTGTCGCGGCGATAGCGGATAACCGCAGCGACCATCGAGGCGAGGCCGCCCTTCATGTCGCAGGCGCCGCGGCCATAGAGCGTGCCGTCGACGATCTCGGCCGCGAACGGCTCATGCGTCCAGCTGGTAAGATCGCCGGGCGGCACGACGTCGCTGTGGCCGGCGATGACCAGCACCGGCGCCTCGTTGCCGATTCGGGCATAGAGGTTCTCGATGTCAGGCATGCCGGGCTCGGAGAATACAGGCCTCTGGACGGAGAAGCCCTCGGCCGCGAGCACGGTTTCGAGCAAGGCGAGGGCGCCGGCTTCGGCGGGCGTCACCGAGGGGCAGCGTATCAGGGCCTGCGTCAGGGCGACGGGATCGGTGGCGTCGAAGGCGAGGGTGTGCGTCGTGCTCTGGCTCATGACGCCCGTTTAGCAGCAGCCTCCTGCGCTGCAAGCGCCCTGCCGGGCTCGACGCCCGGCATCAGTCCGAGATCGACCAGGGCGATCAGCCAGGCAATGGTCGAGATCGCCTCGAACGAAGGACGCCAAGCATAGCCGAGATACGGCCGCAGCTCGGTCGGCAGCACGATGGCGCAGACCAGGAAGATGCCGAACAGTGCCGAGCCGCCGCGGTCGGTGGCGCGCTTTGCCGCAAGGGCGGCCCAGGGAAAGAGCGCGAAGGCTTTGCTGAAGGCGACGATGCCGATTGCCGTCGGCCTTTCCACGAGGTGGGGCGCAGCCCATTGCACAGCCAGCAGGCAGAGCGCGAGCGCTATGCTGCCGAGCCAGAACTGGCGCAGGCCTATGCGGCCATCGAGATCGGTGAACAGGCGAATGAGGGTCATGCGTCGGGCTCCGATCCGGCACCCTCGCACGCCTAGGCCTTGAGATGAAGGATATGGTGAACAGAAGGTTAATTTTCCCGCGGCGGTTGGAGCGAGAAAAGGCTTGTGCCGCGGCGGTGGGCTCGGTAGCTGGCAGGGACGTCCGCCGGCCCGGCCCGCGGCAAGTGTTTGCAAGGGTTGAGTCAGAGCCATGACCATTCATCTGCATCGCGGCGACCTGCCGGCCGATTTCCAGCCCGGGCCGATCCTGGCGATCGACACAGAGACGCTCGGTCTCAATCCGCAGCGCGACCGGCTCTGCGTCGTGCAGCTCTCGCGGGGCGATGGCTCGGCCGATGTCGTCCAGATTCCCAAGGATGCGCCGGCGCCCGCCAATCTCTGCCGCATCCTCGCCGATCCCGGCGTGCTGAAGCTGCTCCATTTCGCCCGCTTCGACATTGCGGCGCTGCAAAAGGCCTTCGGCGTCGTCACCGCGCCGGTCTACTGCACCAAGATCGCCTCCAAGCTGGTGCGAACCTATACGGACCGGCACGGGCTGAAGGATCTGGTCCGGGAGCTGCTCGGCATCGACCTGTCGAAGCAGCAGCAATCTTCGGATTGGGGCGCCGAGACCCTGTCGGAATCCCAGCTCAGCTACGCTGCGGCCGATGTTCTGCATCTTCATGCATTGAAGCTGCGCCTCGACGTGATGCTGGCCCGCGAGGAGAGGACTCATCTGGCCCAGGCCTGCTTCGACTTCCTGCCGACTCGGGCGGAGCTCGATCTCGCCGGCTGGCCTGAGACCGACATCTTCGCACATACGTAAAGTTGTTGTATTCCAGCTAGGTCATCGTCGAGCGGTCGGTATGGCGATTTCGCAACTGCGCAATCGCCGACATGAAAAAGCCGTGGGCGGCTGGCATTGGGCGGGACATGACCTTGGCAATGACATCTCCTGACATCGCGGGATCGGCGGTGAAGCAGGCGCGGGCGCGGCAGGCCGCGTTCAAGGCCGCGCGCCGCCACTCCGGCGTGGTGCGGCTGCTGCGGCGCGCAATTCCGGTCGGCGCGGTCGTGGCCGTACTGGGGCTGATCGTCACGCCATTCCTTAACCCGCTGCGCGAGGCCGGCAATCTCTCGCTGGGCTCGATCGGCCTGTCCGGCGGCAAGGTCGTGATGGAGGCGCCCAAGCTCGCCGGCTATCGCAAGGACAACAGCCCCTACGTGGTCACCGCCGAGTCCGCGCTGCAGGACATCCGCAATCCCACGCAGATCGAACTGGTGAAGATGACGGCCCGGGTCCAAATGAAATCCGAGGAAGGCTGGGTCACCGTCAATGCCCTCAGCGGCCTTTTCGACCAGCAGAAGGAAAAGCTGAAGCTGGTCGACGACGTCAAGATCCGGACGGAATCGGGCTATGATGTGCGGATGCGAACGGCCGATGTCGATTTCAAGGCCGGAACGGTCGTGTCGCGCGAGCCGGTCACGGTTAATCTTGGCACGACCACGGTCAATGCCGATACACTCGATGTTAAGGATAACGGCGCCCTGATCGTGTTCGAGGGCCGCGTGCGTGTCGTGATCGAGAATGCGCCGGCCAACAGCCTTGCCGGGCCGGAGCGTCAGGGCAGCACGCCCAATCCGGGCCTGCTGCGGCCCGCTGCGGACGCGCAAGGCGAGGCGGCACCGCCGCCGCAGCGTTGAAATCGGCTCGAGACAGTGAAGCCAAGCGAATGACAGGTCGGCGATGAAACCTACAACCCTCCTCTTCGCAGCCGTATCCGCACTTTTCTGGCTGCCTTCGGCGGCGGCGCTGGCTCAGCAGCAGGCGCCGTCCAGGTCCGGCGCGACGCCGGCGCAGCCGGCCGCCAAGCCTGCGGCGGCGCCGGCAAGGCGCGGTGGCGCTCCCGGCTCGCCCTTTGGCGGCATGGGCGGCGACAGCAAGGAGCCGATCAAGATCGACGCCGACAAGCTCGACGTGCTCGACAAGGACAACAAGGCGGTCTTCTCCGGCAATGTCGTCGCAGTGCAGGGCGAGACGACGGTCCGCTGCTCGACCATGACCGTGTTCTATGAGGGGCGCGGCCAGAACGGCGCCGGCAAGCGCGCGGCGCCGGAGGCGGCTCCTGCGCCGGCGGCAGCCGGCGGGGCGCCATCGTCGAACGATGGCGCGATCAAGCGCATCGAATGCGCCGGGCCCGTCACCGTCGTCTCGAAGACCCAGGCAGCGACTTCCGACAACGCCGTCTTCGACCGCGCCAACAACAAGGTGATCATGACCGGCAATGTCGCGTTGAACGACGGCCCCAACATCACCCGTGGCGAGCGCCTCGTCTATGACACGCAGACCGGCATCGCCAATGTCGACACCAAGCCGGGCGGTCGCGTGCAGGGCTTTTTCGTGCCCAATTCGGCCGAGGCCGGCAAGGAGAAGCCGGGTGGAGCGGGAAAGCCCGCGACGCCGACGAACTGACCCCATCGCTCGGTACGTCTGGGTGACGAAGGCGTTGCCAGTTTGGAACGCCTCGAATACCAGAGCTCACGCCGTGCCGAAAACCAGCAGGTTGCGCCCTTTCCCGTGACGATCTCCCCGCCATCGCCCGCCGAAACCGCCACAAGGCCGCAGCGCTCGCAATCCTCGGCAGCCGCCGCTGCGTCGCTCGCTGGCGGTGGAATGCTGTCGCGCCTCGGCCGGCTGTTCGGCCGGAAGGGCGAGGCCCAGGCTACCGAACAGTTCGCAGGATCGGAACCGGTCGCCTCCTCCATCGGCGGCCCCGGCATCCTTGCCGTCAGCGGCCTGCGCAAGAGTTATGGCGCCCGCAATGTCGTGAGCGAGGCTTCGCTCTACGTGCGTAACGGCGAGGCCGTCGGCCTGCTCGGGCCGAACGGCGCCGGCAAGACCACGATCTTCTACATGATCACCGGCCTGGTCGGGGCCGATATGGGCGTGATCTCGCTCGAAGGGAACGACATCACCAACCTGCCGATGTACCAGCGCGCCCGGCTCGGCATCGGCTATCTCCCGCAGGAGGCCTCGATCTTTCGTGGCCTCTCGGTCGAGGACAACATCCGGGCGGTGCTCGAGGTCGTCGAGCCGAACCGCAAGAAGCGTGAGCGCGAGCTCGACAAGCTGCTCGACGAATTCAACATCACCCGCCTGCGCAAGGCGCCTTCGATCGCGCTCTCGGGCGGCGAGCGCCGCCGCTGCGAGATTGCCCGTGCGCTGGCCGGTCGTCCGTCCTTCATCCTGCTCGACGAGCCCTTCGCGGGCATCGACCCGATCGCCGTCGGCGATATCCAGGAGCTCGTCCGGCAGCTGACCGATCGCGGGATCGGCGTGCTGATCACCGACCATAATGTCCGCGAGACGCTCGGACTGGTCGATCGCGCCTACATCATCCATTCCGGCCGCGTGCTGACCGAGGGCTCGCCGGCCGAGATCATCGCCAATGCCGACGTCCGGCGCGTCTATCTCGGCGAGGATTTCCGCCTCTGAGCGGATCGGCCGGCCAGGGCCGGCGGTCGATGCTGCGGCGCGACAAAATCTCTCTCCTCGCGCATGCAAGGGCTTTGACGCCGCTGCGGCCCGAGTCTAGGCTTTCCTCACAGGCAAGAAGCGTGCCGAGGTGGCGCGGAGGAAAGGGGCCGGATCGTCTATGGCGATGATGCCGCGTATGGAGCTGCGCCAGGGGCAGTCCCTGGTGATGACGCCGCAGCTTTTGCAGGCGATCAAGCTCCTCCAGCTCTCCCATCTCGAACTCCAGAATTTCGTCGAGGGCGAGCTCGAGCGCAACCCGCTGCTGGAGCGTAATGACGAGGCCGGCGAGGCGCCGCTGGCCAATGGCGGCAGCGAGGGCGCGCATGCGGCCGATCAGGCGAGCTATGAGCGCGCCGAGAGCCTCAACACGCAGGAGGGCATGGAAGGGCGGCTTGGCACCGGGCTCGAGAACGTCTTCCAGAACGAGCAGCCACAGATCGCTCGGCTCGATACGCGTGGCGCCGACAGCCTGCCGATCACCGGCGGGGCTTATGGCGGCAGTGGCGGCTCGTTCGAAGATGGGCCCGAGGGGTTCGAGAGCAGCCTGACCGCCGAGCTTTCTCTGCATGACCATCTCGCCGCTCAGCTCGATCTGGCGGTCGCCTCGCCGGCCGAGCGGCTGATCGGCCGGCACATCATCGACGGGGTCGACGATGCCGGCTACCTCGCCGAGCCGCTGGCCGACATCGCCATGCGGCTGGGTGTCGACGAGGCCAGGGTCGAGCAGGTCCTGCGCATCGTCCAGGGCTTCGATCCCAGCGGCGTTGCGGCGCGCGACGTCAGTGAGTGCCTGGCCATCCAGTTGCGCGACCGGGATCGCTACGACCCGGCCATGCAGGCTCTGCTCGCCAATCTGCCGCTGGTCGCGAAGCGCGACTATACCGCGCTGAAGCGCATCTGCGGCGTGGACGACGAGGACATCGCCGACATGGTCGCCGAGATCCGGCGCCTCGATCCCAAGCCCGGCCGCGCCTTCGGCGGTTCGGCCGCCGAGACGGTGGTGCCGGACGTTTTCATCCGCCCCGCGCCGGATGGCTCCTGGCTGGTGGATCTCAACCCCGACACGCTGCCGCGCGTGCTCGTCAACCAGACCTATCACGCCCGCGTTTCACGGGCCGCGCGCAACGACGAGGACAAGGCTTTCATCGCCGAGTGCCTGCAAACCGCAAACTGGCTGACCCGTTCGCTCGAACAGCGTGCCCGTACCATCCTCAAGGTTGCCAGCGAGATCGTGCGCCAGCAGGACGGCTTCTTTGCCCATGGCGTCGAGCATCTGCGCCCGCTGAACCTCAAGACCGTCGCGGACGCGATCGGCATGCACGAATCGACGGTCTCGCGCGTTACGTCCAACAAGTACCTGACCTGCCCGCGCGGCGTCTTCGAGATGAAGTATTTCTTCTCGGCCGCGATCGCCGCGACCGGCTATGGCGAGGCCCATTCGGCCGAGGCGGTGCGCTACCGGATCAAGCAGATGATCGACGAGGAGAGCCCGGCGGAGATTCTGTCGGATGATGCGATCGTCACGAAGCTGAAGACGAACGGCATCGACATCGCCCGGCGGACCGTGGCGAAGTACCGGGAATCGCTGCGCATCCCGTCCTCGATGGAGCGCCGGCGGGAGAAGCTCGCCATGGCCGGCGGGGGGCGCTGAACCCGCCCGCGACACATGCCGCGCATGCCCCGGTGAAGAGGCCGCGGGGCCTGTCCTGCGATCTGCTCCGGCCGGTCGAGTTGCCCCTGCGGCATGCGTCCCGTTGAGAGCAGCCCCTTCGAGGCACCCGCCTTCGGGCTCATTGACAAGCCGGTGACCCCGTTCTTACCTCCAGTAGATGGTCGACTACTGGCCATGGCGACAAGAAGGGGAAGCACTCCATGAGCTTGCGAATCTCCGGCAAGAATCTCGATGTCGGCGAGGCCCTGCGGGGTCAGGCCGAAGCGCGCGTGGCGGCAGCCCTGAGCAAGTATTACGAAGGCGGTTATCAGGGGCACGTCACCGTCGGCAAGGACGGGACCGCCTTCAAGACGGACGGCGTCCTGCACCTCTCCTCCGGCATCACGCTCGAAGCTTCGGCAGTGGCGCATGACGCCTATGCCAGCCTCGACAAGATGGCCGAGCGCATCGAAAAGCGCCTGCGTCGCTACAAGCGGCGGCTGAAGGATCGCTCCGCGGCGATGAACGGGCGCGAAGCCGGCCTCGAAATCCCCAGCTATGTGATCGCGGCTCCCGACCAGGATATCGAGGAGCATGACGCCGAGCATGTCGGCGAAAACCCGGTCATCGTGGCCGAAACGACCAAATCCCTGCATCAGATGACGGTCAGCGACGCGGTTGCCGAGCTCGACATGACCGGCGCGCCCGTCGTCATCTTCCGCCACGCTGGCAATGGCCGCATGAACGTCGTATACCGCCGCCGCGACGGCAATATCGGCTGGATCGATCCGCCGGCTTCTCTCTCTTGAGGTTCCGCCGCTGACGAATCTGGGCGCCTGCCGGGCCTTCCGGCAGGGACCGGACCGGCAGGCACGGGACATGCATGGATTGGCCTATGACGCTGACCGATCTCCTCCGGCCCGAGGCGGTGATTTCGCCGCTGCGCGCCAACAGCAAGAAGCAGGCGCTTCAGGAACTGGCCCAGCACGCGGCTTTGCTCACCGGCCTGCCCGAGCGTGAACTCTTCGAGGCGCTGCTGCAGCGCGAGCGCCTCGGCTCCACCGGGATCGGCGACGGCATCGCCATCCCCCACGGCCGAATGCCCGGCATCGACAAGCTTGTCGGCCTGTTCGCGCGGGCAGAGAAGGCGCTCGATTTCGAGGCGCTGGATGGCCAGCCCGTCGACATCATCTTCGTGCTGATCGCGCCGGAAGGGGCGGGGGCCGACCATCTCAAGGCGCTGGCGCGCGTCGCGCGCGTGCTGCGCAATCAGGCCGTGCTGGACCAGGTGCGCCATGCGCATGATCCGGCGGCGATCTACGCCATCCTGGCGGAGACGGCCGCCAAGGCAGCCTGATCGGAAGGGCGCCCTGACTGGAAAGGTTTCAGTCTAGGGCTTGGAGCCCTCGGGCCGAAGGGTTATGACGCGGCGCAACGCCAAGGCGCCGCGCCCTCCGCGCAAGGCGCCGCCGAAATGCCGGAGTGCCGCCCGATGGCCTATACCCATGTCGATCTCTTCCCCCTCGGCGAGGACAAGACCCCTTACCGCTCGCTCGGCACGGAGGGCGTCACGGTCGAGAAAATCGGTGATCGCGAACTCCTGACGGTCTCGCGCGAGGCGATCCGCCGGCTCTCTGAGCAGGCCTTCATCGACATCAACCATCTGCTGCGTCCGGGCCATCTCGCCCAGCTCCAGAAGATCCTCGACGACCCTGAGGCGACCTCGAACGACAAGTTCGTCGCCTACGACCTGCTGAAGAACGCCAACATCGCCGCCGGCGGCGTGCTGCCGATGTGTCAGGACACCGGCACCGCGATCATCATGGGCAAGCGCGGCCGCAAGGTCTGGACCGATGGCGACGACGAGGCTGCGCTCGGCGAAGGCGTTGCGGATGCCTATTTCAAGCGCAACCTGCGCTATTCGCAGCTCGCGCCGCTCTCCATGTTCGAGGAGAAGAACACCGCGACCAACCTGCCGGCGCAGATCGACATCTACGCCGAGGGCGAGGATGCCTATAAATTCCTCTTCGTCTGCAAGGGCGGCGGCTCGGCCAACAAGACCTTCCTCTACCAGGCGACGCCGTCCCTCCTGACCAAGGACCGGATGACCGCCTTCCTGAAGGAGAAGATCCTGACGCTGGGCACCGCCGCCTGCCCGCCTTACCACCTCGCCATCGTCATCGGCGGCACCTCGGCCGAGCAGAACCTCAAGACGGTGAAGCTCGCCTCGACCCGCTATCTCGACGGCCTGCCGACCAAGGGATCGCCCTCCGGTCACGCCTTCCGCGACATCGAGATGGAAGAGGAAATCCACAAGCTGACCCAGTCGCTCGGCGTCGGTGCCCAGTTCGGCGGCAAGTATTTCTGCCATGACGTGCGCGTCATCCGCCTGCCGCGCCATGGCGCCTCGCTGCCGATCGGGCTCGGCGTCTCCTGCTCGGCCGACCGTCAGGCCAAGGGCAAGATCACCCGCGACGGCATCTTCCTCGAGGCGCTGGAAACCGATCCGTCGAAGTACCTGCCGGAGATCGAGGACGCCTCGCTTGGCGGCGAGGTCGTCAAGGTCGACCTCAACCAGCCGATGAGCGAGATCCTGGCGACGCTGACCAGGCACCCGGTCAAGACCCGGCTTTCGCTGACCGGGACTATCGTCGTTGCCCGCGACCTCGCCCATGCCAAGATCCGCGAGCGGCTGGAGAGCGGGCAGGGCATGCCTGACTATTTCAAGAATCACCCAGTCTATTATGCCGGCCCGGCCAAGACGCCGGACGGCATGGCCTCGGGCTCCTTCGGCCCGACCACGGCCGGCCGCATGGATTCCTTCGTCGACCAGTTCCAGTCCTTCGGCGGTTCGATGGTGATGCTCGCCAAGGGCAACCGCTCCTCGGCGGTGCGCGAGGCCTGCGCCCGCCATGGCGGCTTCTATCTCGGCTCGATCGGCGGCCCGGCGGCGCGCCTCGCCCAGGACTGCATCAAGAAGGTCGAGGTTCTGGAATATCCGGAGCTCGGCATGGAGGCAGTCTGGAAGATCGAGGTCGAGGATTTCCCGGCCTTCATCGTCATCGACGACAAGGGCAACGACTTCTTCAAGGAGCTGAACCTCGGATGATCGTTCGTGCCGCCGCCGCCGTCCTGCTGACCCTGGTTCCGACCTTCGCGTTGGCACAGCCGCGTCCCGTTCCGGCGACCTGCACGCGCGACCTGTTCCAGAACGAGGCTGGCATGCGCCAGCGGCAGTACAAGATGCAGCAGGTCGCCAATGCCGACCAGGCGACGCAATGCGCAGCCTGGCGCGAGCATGTCGCCTTCATGCAGAAGGCCCGCTCGGTCTTTGCGACCTGCCAGAGCGGGCGGGAGCGCGAGCAGAACGTCGCGCAGATGGACGAGTCGCTCTCCGACTACCGGGTGCTGCTCGCCAATCGCTGCGGCAAGCGCTAGCCCGCACCGGTCGGTTTCTCTCACCAAGCTCCGCCCATTTCAGCGAAAGGCGTCGTCATGACCGACCAAGCGCAGCCCCCGCTCAGCGTCGCCGTAATCCCGGTGACGCCGTTCCAGCAGAACTGCTCGCTGATCTGGTGCACGAAGACCAGGGAGGCCGCGGTCGTCGATCCCGGCGGCGATGTCGCGCGCATCCAGGCGGCTCTGAAGGAAACCGGCGTCAAACCAGTCGCGATCTGGCTGACCCATGGCCATCTCGACCATGCCGGCGGTGCGGCCGAGCTCGCCGAGGCGCTGTCCCTGCCGATCATCGGCCCGCACGAGGCTGACAAGTTCCTGCTCGACGCGCTGCCCGAACAAGGCCTGCGCTTCGAGATCCGCGACATGAAGGCCGTGACGCCGACGCGCTGGCTCGCGGAAGGGGACAGCGTCTCGGTCGGCGACGTCACATTCTCCGTCCAGCACGTGCCGGGCCACACACCGGGCCATGTCACCTTCTTCCAGAAGGAGCTGCGTTTCCTGCTCGCCGGCGATACCGTCTTCGCCGGTTCTGTCGGCCGCACGGATTTCCCTTATGGCAGCCACAGCGACCTGATCGCCGGCATCAAGGGCAAGCTCCTGCCGCTCGGCGACGATGTGCAATTCCTGCCCGGCCATGGCCCGGCGAGCACGCTGGGCGAGGAACGCCAGACCAATCCGTTTCTGCAGGGCTGACAAGAAAAGACCCGCCGCGAGCGCTCGCAGCGGGTCTCTGATTGGCCAACGGCCATGTCCCGAACCTGTGCGCGTACATCCGGCGTCACCGGTCCAAATTCATGGCCGTCTTCAACGGCGCTGGAGGGCCGTGGAACGCCCTCGACATCGCCGTGATCCCGATATGGGTATGCTCCTGCCCTTGCGCAAGGGGTAAGCCGGCAAGTCTGAGCCGGCGCCATTGCCGGGGCTGCGGGCCGTGCGATAGTCGCGGCCATGTGGGAGATTCTCTACGGCTACTGGCCGCATATCCTGGCCGCCCTGTCGCTTGCGATCACGGCGGTCGCCGCCAGCCACGCCGCGCTGACCAAGGACGAGGTGCGCGCTGCCATCGGCTGGGTCGGCGTCATCCTGCTCTCCCCTTTCCTTGGCGCACTGATCTATGCGGTCGCCGGCGTCAACCGCATGCGCCGCGCCTCCCTTGTCTCGCAGCGCAAGCAGGAGCCTGGGGTCGGCACGGCGGGCGAATCCGCCGCGATTCCCGACGAAGCGGTGGCGCGTGATTTCGGCCGGCGCTTCGCCGCGCTGAAGACGCTCGGCGACAAGGTCGCGCGCCGCCCCCTCAAGAGCGGCAATGCGATCTCGACCTTGCGGACCGGCGACGAGGCCTATGCCGCGATGGCGGAGGCGATCGCCGGCGCCCGCCGCGCGATCATCCTCGAGACCTACATTTTCGACCGCGACCCGATAGGCCTGCGTATCGCCGACGCGCTGATCGCGGCGCTCGGGCGCGGCGTTGCGGTGCGGGTGCTGATCGATGCGGTCGGCGCGCGCTATTCGGTGCCGAGCATCGTCGGCTACCTGCAGAAGGGCGGGGTCCCGGTCGACGTCTTCAATGGCAACATCATCATGGGATTGCGGCTGCCCTATGCGAACCTGCGCACGCACCGCAAGCTCCTGATCGTCGATGGGGAGGTTGCCTTCGCCGGCGGCATGAACATCAGGCAGGGCTTCACCCGCGAATTCGCCGGGGACGCGACGGCACGCGACACGCATTTCCGTATCGCCGGACCGGTGGTCGAGGACCTGCTCGCGGTAGCCGCCGAGGACTGGCGCTTCGCCTCGGGCGAGGATCTGGACGATGCCGCCTGGTCGGTCGCGCCGCAGCCTCCACCCGGCGAAGGCGGCGTGGTGATGCGCGCCGTCGCCTCGGGGCCGGATTCCAGCCTCGAGACCAATCACCGGCTGCTGATCGGGGCCTTCTCGGTGGCGCGCGATTCGATCCGGATCATGTCGCCCTATTTCCTGCCGGATCGCGAGCTGATCAGCGCGCTCGTCACCGCCGCCCGCCGCGGGGTAACGATCGACATCGTCGTGCCCGAGGTTAACAATCTCGTCCTCGTCGACCGCGCCATGCAGGCGCAGTTCGACCAGGTGCTGAAGGATGGCTGCCGGGTCTGGCGCGCCACCGGGGCATTCGACCATTCCAAGCTGCTCGCCATCGACGGCACCTGGGCCTATGTCGGCTCGTCCAATCTCGATCCGCGCTCGCTACGCCTGAATTTCGAGATCGACCTGGAAGTGCTGGACGAGGATTTCGCCCGCAGCATCGAGGCCCGCATTGACGGGGTGATTGCCTCGGCGCGCCCGGTCACCCTGGCGGAGCTCCGGGCCCGCCCTTTTCCGATCCGCCTGCTCGACCGCCTGCTCTGGCTCTGCTCGCCCTATCTGTGAGGCTGGCCGCTGCATCCAGTAGCGTCACGGAGTGACGGAGACACGGTCTCGTCGAAGTTCGGGCGAGCCGCTTGCCGTCATGATCGGGCTTGTCCCGACCATCCGCGTCTTCCCGTGACGAGCGCGGTGTTCGAGACGTGGATGCTCGCCACGAGGGCGAGCATGACGACGGTTGTCAGGTCCCATGCTCGCGGGAGTGCAGCGTGGCTCAGGCGTCGAACACGCCCTTGAGGAAATCCTGCTTGCCGATCGAGAAGCAGTTCTCGCGCAGGATCGCGTAGGCTGTGGTGGCGTGGAAATAGAAGTTCGGCACAGCGAAGCGGGTGAGATAATCCGCGCCCTTCATCGTCACGGTGGCGGACTGGCCGCGCGGGAAGGTGACGTCCCGCTCCAGCCCGGCATCGAGCGCCGCCCTGTCGACCGAGGCGACGAAGTCGAGTGTCCGGGCGATCCGCGCCTTGAGTTCCTGGAAGGTCTTTTCCTCGTCGGGGAAGCGCGGATTATCCCCCCCGGCGAGGCGGGCCGCGGCATTCTTGGCGAAATCAGACATCAGCTGGATCTGTCGGGTGAAGGGGAGCATGTCGGGCGCGAGCCGGCTCGACAGCAGCACCTCCGGCTGGATCTTGCGCGTTTCCGCCTCGGCCTGCGCCTTGTCGAGGATGGCGTCGAGCGCCTTCAGGGTCTGGACGAAGCCGGCGAAGGCGGCGGCGTGAGCGGATAGCGGCATGATTGGGCTCCAGAAATGGAAACGGGCCCGGAAAGGGCCCGCTGCCTCATTCTATAGCGCATGCGCCGTCACACGGGGCGCCGAAGCGCGATCAATCCTTCGCGCGCTCGACATAGGAGCCGTCGGCGGTCATCACCACGATGCGGGTGCCGACGCCGACATGCGGCGGCACGGCCGAGCGCACGCCGTTCGACAGGATCGCCGGCTTGTAGGAGGAGGAGGCCGTCTGGCCCTTGGTCACAGGCTCGGTCTCGACCACCTCGAGCGTGACGCGCTGCGGCAGCTCGATCGCGACCGCCCGGTCGTCGAACACCGAGAGGGTGACCTTCATGCCTTCCTGGAGATAGGCGGCGAGATCGCCGACCACATCGCCGTCGACCGGCAGCTGGTCATAGGTCTCGGGGTTCATGAAGACGTACTGCTCGCCGTCCTGGTAGAGATAGGTGAAGTCGCGATCCTCGACATAGGCGCGCTCGACCTGCTCGGTCGTCTTGTAGCGCTGCGTCACCTTCACGCCGTCCGCTATGCGGCGCATGTCGATCTGCGTCGTCGGCGTGCCCTTGCCGGGGAAGAAGCTCTCGGCCGACAGCACCGAGCAGAGGTGCCCGTCGACTTCGAGGACGTTGCCCTTGCGGACGGAGGAGGCGATGACCTTGACCACTTGAAATTCCTTGCTGGTGCGCGGCGGAGGGGCGCGCTATGCCGATTTCATCGCCGCGCAACTACCGCATTTATGCGCAAAACGGAAGCTGGCTGACGGGTTTGCCAGAGGATCCATGAACGAAAATCCCCCGCCCTTCTGGCGGCCGGACATCCATGCCGACCGGCGTCCAGCGCTGATGGCGCGGGGCCGCGTCAAGGCGGCGCTGCGGCGCTGGTTCGAGGCGCGTGATTTTGTCGAGGTCGAGGCGGCGCTGCTGCAGGTCTCGCCCGGCAACGAGACGCATCTGCACGGCTTTGCGACCACGCTGATCGACGAGGCCGGCGCTGCGCACCCCTATTACCTGCATACCTCGCCGGAATTCGCCGCCAAGAAATTGCTGGCCGCCGGCGAGCGGCGCATCTTCGATTTCGCTCGCGTCTTCCGCAATCGCGAACGCACGGCGCTGCATCATCCCGAGTTCACCATGCTGGAATGGTATCGGGTCGGCGAGCGCTATGAGGCGCTGATGCAGGACTGCGCGGCGCTGCTGGCCGAGGCGGCGCGGGCTGCCGGCGTGTCCCGTTTGCTCTGGCGCGGCGCCGAGGTCGATCCCTTCGCCGAACCCGAGCGACTGACCTTGCACGATGCCTTCACGCTCCATGCCGGAATCGACCTGATGGCGACGATCGCGGGCGACGGAGCGACGGATCGCGAAGCGCTGGCGCAGCAGGCCCGCGGCGCCGGCATCAGGCTGGCCGAGGACGACAGTTGGTCCGACATCTTCAGCCGCGTCCTTGCCGAGAAGGTCGAGCCGCATCTCGGCCGCGGGCGCGCCACCATCCTGTGCGAATACCCGATCTCCGAGGCGGCGCTGGCGCGGCCGAAGCCCGGCGATCCGCGCGTCGCCGAGCGTTTCGAGTTGTTTGCCTGCGGTGTCGAGCTGGCGAATGCCTTCGGCGAATTGACCGACCCGGCGGAGCAGCGCCGACGCTTCGAGGCGGACATGGACGAGAAGGAGCGCATCTATGGCGAGCGCTATCCGATCGACGAGGACTTTCTCGCGGCGCTCGCCGAGATGCCGCAAGCCTCCGGCATCGCACTCGGCTTCGACCGGCTGGTGATGCTCGCGACCGACGCGCGCCGCATCGACGACGTGCTCTGGACGCCGGTCGCGCAACCGGGCAGGGCAGGACGATGACGATCCACCAGCCGCCCGGCCAACCGCTGAAGACGGTCGACGCTCTCGTCGAGCGAGGCCTCGTCGCGCCCGCCAGGCGCGAGGCCTTGGCCGAGGTCGCCAAGCGCTACGCCGTTTCGGTGACGCCGGCCGTTGCGGCGCTGATCGACCCGGCCGACGCGGCTGATCCGATCGCCCGCCAGTTCGTGCCGGATGCCGACGAGCTGACCACCTTGCCGGAAGAGCTGGCCGATCCGATCGGCGACGAGGCGCATTCGCCGGTCGAGGGCGTGGTCCATCGCTATCCCGACCGCGCCTTGCTCAAGCTGGTCCACGCTTGCCCGGTCTATTGCCGCTTCTGCTTCCGCCGGGAGATGGTCGGCCCCGGTGGCGATGCCTTGACCGGCGAGAAGCTCGACGCGGCGCTCGCCTATCTCGCTTCCCGGCCCGAGATCTGGGAGGTGATCATGACCGGCGGCGACCCCCTGATCCTCTCCGCCCGGCGCCTGCGCGAGGTCGGCAAGCGGCTCGCCGCGATCCCGCATATCAAGGTGGCGCGCTGGCACACGCGCGTGCCGATGGTCCAGCCGGAACGCGTCACCGAGGACTACGCCAGGGCACTGCGCGTGCCCGGCAAGGCGAGCTATGTCGCCGTCCACGCCAACCATCCCCGCGAGTTCACCCCGGCGGCGCGCGAGGCGCTCGCCCGGCTCGCCGATGCCGGTCATGTCCTGGTCAGCCAGAGCGTGCTGCTCAAGGGCGTCAATGCCGATGTCGAGACGCTCTCGGCGCTGATGCGCGCCTTCGTCGAGAACCGGGTCAAGCCCTACTACCTGCACCATCCCGATTTCGCGCCTGGCACCAGCCATTTCCGGCTCTCGCTGGCGGAAGGGCAGGCCCTCGTCAAAAGCCTGCGCGGCAATCTTTCCGGCCTCTGCCAGCCGACCTATATCCTCGACATCCCCGGCGGCGCCGGCAAGATCCCGGTCGGCCCCGCCTTTCTCTCGGGCTGCGAGACGCCGGGCGCGCAAGGCCATGCGGAAGATCGCCATGGCGATCTCCACGTCTATCCGCCGAACTGAAACCAGCCGCGTCCGGCGCCAAGGAACGAGCCATGCAAGACAAGATGCCGATCGCGATCGTCTCCGATCTCGCCTGCCCCTGGTGCTTCATCGGCAAGGCGCGGCTTGAAACCGCGCTCGCCAATCACGGCCTTACCGAGCGCGTCGCCATCACCTGGCTGCCTTATGAACTCAATCCGGACATGCCGGAGGAGGGCATGGACCGCACCGCCTATCTCGATGCCAAGTTCGGCCCGGGCAAGCGCAGGGAGATCGAACTGCGCCTCTCCGAGGCGGCGCTGGAAAGCGGCGTCACCTTCAACTGGGCTGCGGTGAAGAAGAGCGTCAACACCCGCATGGCCCATATGCTTGTCGCCGCCGCCTCGACCGTGCAACGCGGCAGCGAGATGAAGGCGGCGCTGTTCAAGGCCTATTGGCAGGACGGCCGCGACATCGGCGATCTCGACACGCTCGTCGCGATCGCGGGCGAGCAGGGTTACGACGAACGGGCGGCGCGCGACGAACTCGCCAATGATGAGTTGCGCGAGACGGTGATCGGCCTCGAGGCCCATGCGCAGCGGGTCGGCGTCACCGGCGTGCCCTTCTTCATCGTCGACGGCAAGCTCGCCGTCTCCGGCGCGCAGACTCCGGACGTCTGGGCCAAGGTCTTCGCGCAGGTGCTGAGCGGCGCGGCCTGAAGCGGCTCCGGCCGGACGAGGCAGTCAGGCATCGCGCCAACCGCAGCTAGTTGAAGAACCGCCAGTTGATGCTCATGGCTTGGAGGCCGATCGTCTCATACGGGACCGAGCCGCCGGTGGTAAAACTGTAGTCTGCAATGATTGTCTTCGAGAGCGTGTAGATCATATAGGGCGTAGGGTGCCCTTGCTTGCGCAGCTCGATCGTGACGGTCTCGAACTCGGTTCCCTTGGCGGCATGCGTCATCAGCTTCGCCGAGAGGAAGTCAGTTTGCTTGGTGAATGTGATGTCGTCCGCCTGAGCGCGGGTGCGCAGCCCGGTGGGGGCGGCAGTGCTGCCGGTGTGGAGCAGCTGCGCGCTTTCTGCCGTGCAGCTGTTGCTGATCGGGGCGCTGAACGTGACATGGATTGGCATGACGGCTCCTCGCGAGGGCAGCTGGGCAGGCCGACGGCGAAGGCATGGGGCGCTGAGCTGATCTTGCTCCTGCGGCGGCAAGACTAACCCATCGCCTGTCGCAACGGAATGCTGTGCCCGGCTTGCGTCCGGCGTCGAATCGTGCCCCATCGCCGCCGGGCAGCGAGGAGGACAGGGCCATGGCGCAGAAAATCAACGATCTTCGGGACCGCATGATCGTCGCGCTCGACGTGCCGACGATCTGGGACGCCTATCGCATCGTTTCGACGCTCGGCGACCAGGCGAGCTTCTACAAGATCGGCTACCGGCTCGCCTTCGCCGGCGGGCTCGATCTCGCCCGCCAGCTGATCGGAGAGGGCAAGAAGGTCTTCCTCGACCTGAAGCTGCACGACATCGGCAACACCGTCACCGAAGGGGTGGAATCGCTGACCAAGCTCGGCGTCACCTTCCTGACCGTGCACGCCTATCCGCAGACCATGCGCGGCGCGGTCGAGGGGCGCGGCGACTCCGCCATGAAGCTGCTCGCCGTCACGGCGCTCACCTCCTATGACGATGGCGATCTCAAGGATGCCGGCTACGGGCTCGCCGTGCGCGACCTCGTGCGCATGCGCGCCCAGCAGGCCCGCATCGCCGGCGTCGACGGCATCGTCTGCTCCGCCGCCGAGACCGAGATCGTCCGCGGCGTCATCGGCCCCGACATGGTCATCGTCACGCCCGGCATCCGCCCAGCCGGCAGCGCCGCCGGCGACCAGAAGCGCACCTTGACGCCGGGCGAGGCCATCGCCGCCGGTGTCGACCATCTGGTGATCGGGCGTCCCGTCATTCGCGCAGCCGACCCGCGCGCAGCGGCGGCCGCGATCATGGACGAGATCGCCGGCGCCGCCTAAGCTTCGCTCCCCATCCAAACGGAAATGGAAGCCGAAATGCCCAAGGGATATGTGATCGCGCGCGCCAAGGTCACCAACGCGACGCAGTGGGCGGCCTATGCCGCCAAGGCCTCGGAAGCGATCAAGCAATATGGCGGCACGCCGCTGGTCCGCGGCGGCCAGATGACGGTGGCGGAAGGCTCGGGCACGGCCCGCAACGTCGTCATCGAGTTCGCCGACTTCGCCGCGGCCAAGGCCTACGCGATGTCGCCGGAATACGCCGAGGCCCGCAAGCTGCGCGAGGGCGCCGGCGAGATCGACATCGTCGTCGTCGAAGGGGTCTGACCATGGCGAAGGGCTACTGGATCGCCCGCCTCGATGTGCAGAACGAGGCGGAATACGCGACCTACCGCTCGCTCAACGCCATCGCCTTCGCGAAGTATGGCGGCAAGTTCATCGTCCGCGGCGGCGAATACAAGCTCGCCCGCGGCGAGGGCCGCAAGCACAACGTCGTCATCGAGTTCAAGGACGAGGCGACGGCCCGTGCCTGCTACGAATCGCCGGAGTACCAGGCGGCGGTGCAGCACCTCGCCAAGGTCGGCCCGGTCGATCTCGTGATCATCGGCGGCTATGACGGAGCCCAGCCGGGCGATTGAGCGGCTGTTTCGCAAGACGTCGTCTTTTCGGGGCGGCCGTAGGGCCGAGCCCGAAACCCATGAACACCACTTTTGCCGTCATGGTCGGGCTTGTCCCGACCATCCACGTCTTCCCGTTACGAGAGCGGTGTTCAAGACGTGGATGCTCGCCACAAGGGCGAGCATGACGAGCCGGAACAGCACTGATCATAGGGGCCTGGCTCTTCGCTGCGCGAAGCCCCGAAATGACAGCTCGAACCCGGCTCAGCTCTCGAACAGCTCCTTCAGCTGCCGCGGCTGCGAGCGCAGATACTGCTTCGGCGCCCTGACGCTGGCGCCGAGATGGGCGGCAGCGTGCCAGGGCCAGCGCGGATCGTAGAGAATGCCCCGCGCCAGCCCAACCATGTCGGCATCGCCGCCGGCGACGATCGCCTCGGCGTGCTCGTATTCGGTGATCAGCCCGACAGCGATGGTCGGAAGCCCGGTCGCGGCCTTCACGGCCCGGGCCAGAGGAACCTGGTAGCCCGGCCCGAGCGGGATCTTCTGCTCCGGCGAAACGCCGCCGCTCGAGACGTGGACGAAACTGACGCCGCGCGCCTTCAGCGCCCGCGCGAAGGCGATGGTCTGTTCGATCTCCCAGCCGCCTTCGACCCAGTCCGTGCCAGAGACCCGCACGCCGACCGGGATGTCGGCCGGCACCGCGTCGCGCACCGCCTCATAGACCTCGAGCGGAAAACGCAGCCGGTTCTCCAGTGTGCCGCCATAGGCATCCTCGCGCCGGTTGGCGAGCGGCGAGAGGAACTGGTGCAGCAGATAGCCATGGGCGCAGTGGATCTCGACCATCTCCAGCCCGATACGCACCGCGCGCTTCGCCGTCGCGACGAAGGCCTCGCGCACGCGCTTCAGCCCCTCGGCGTCGAGCGGCAGCGGCGGCCGGTCGCTCGCGTTCATCGGCAGCGCCGAGGGCGCGACGGTCTGCCAGCCGCGGTCGTCGAGCGGGCGCTGGCGGCTGCCGTTCCAGGGCGAATGCACCGAAGCCTTGCGCCCGGCATGACCGAGCTGGATGCCGACCGGCATGTCGGAATGGCGCCGGACGGCTTCGAGCACGCGGCCGAGCGCCGCCTCGTTCTCGTCGCTCCACAGCCCGAGATCGTCGGGGCTGATCCGGCCCTCCGGCTCGACCGCCGTCGCCTCGATGATCAGGAGGCCGGCACCGGAGAGGGCGAGGTTCCCGAGATGGATCAGGTGCCAGTCGGTCGCCGAGCCATTCTCCGCCGAATACTGGCACATCGGCGCGATGACGATGCGGTTCGGGAGCTGGAGCCCGTCGAGAGTAAGCGGGCGGAAGAGCTGGCTTGTCATGCGCTGTCCTCGGGCTGCGGGAGCGGTGGGAAGGCCGGGAGCCGGCCGGCTGCAGTTCAGCCGGAGACCAGCCAGATCGCGAAGGGGAATGTCAGGGCCGCGGCCGCGGTCGAGATCACGATGGCGGCAGCCAGCGGCCGGCTGTCGGTCTCGAAGCGCTCCGAGATCACGAAGACATTGGCGGCGATCGGCAGCGCCGCATAGAGCACGCCGGCCTTGACCCAGAACGGGTCGAGCCTGAGCACGACCGCGAGCACGAACCAGGTCAGCAGCGGGTGCAGCACCAGCTTGCCGAGGACGAGCGGCAGCACCCCGCGCAGCGGCAGCCTGCCTTCCCGGCTCCACTGCCAGGCGGCGACGCCGAGCGCGAAGATGCCAACCGGAGCGGCCGAGCCGCCAAGGAAGACGAGGAAGCGGTCGATCGGCTCGGGGATGGAAAGGCCGCTGAGCGAGAGCGCGACGCCGCCCATGATCGAGAGCATGAATGGGTTGACGATGGTGCCGCGCACCAGCCGCGCCGCGATACGCCAGGGCGAGCCCTTGCCCCGCCCGGCCTCGATCAGCCCGATTGCGAGGGGGACGACCAGCGCCGTGTCGCAGATCAGCCCGATCGCGATCGGTGCGGCGGCTCCGTCGCCAAGGAAGGCGAGCATCAGGGGAATGCCGAGGAAGGCGAAGTTGCCGCCGACCAGGCTTTGGCCGCGCGAGACCGCATTGGGGAAGGGTAGCCCGAAAAAGCGGCGGGCGATCAGGATGCCGAGGCCCATCACGGCGATGCCGATCAGCGCCAGCGCCGCGAAGAACACACCGTTCCAGAGCTCTGCGATCGGTTGGCGCGACATTACCCGGAGCACCATCGCCGGCGTCGCCACCATGAAGGCATAGGTGTTGAGAACCCGGACCGCATCGCTGCCGAACAGGCCGCGCCAGGCGGAAAGCGCGCCGAGCCCGATCACGGCGAAGAAGGGCGTGCTGGTGGCGAGGAAATGCAGCATGGCGGGTCCGGCGGCCCGTGTGCCGGACCCTGGGCGAGGAGCTAGCAGATTTCCGCCGCGATGACGGCCCCCGCCCATGCATGGCGCCCGGCACGTTTGCGGGATGGACGCAGCGGTCTGCCGCGGATCATGCGCGGCCGAGGCGTTCGAGCGCGAGCTGGAGCGGCAGGTCGGAGACGCGGATGAAGCCGAGATAGGGGTGGTCCATGTCGATGATCAGGACCAGCGCCGCCGTCACCGACAGCGCCGAGGCGAACAGCGTCACCACCACCGTGGCATTGCCCGGGGCCAGAAGGCCGAAGGAGGCGAAGAGCAAAGCGAGCCAGAAGACGAGGATGATGATGAAGATGCCGGGAAATCCGCCGGTTTCGGTTTCCGGCCGCTGCCACCTCATTTCCGAAATCTGCGAGCTGAGCTGGAGCGCGCGGACCTGAAGCCAGCGCTGCCCGTCATTTCCCGGCACCAGGCGCCTGAGGCCGACCTGGATGGGCTCGACGTCGAGGCCCTCGTGCAGCAATCCCTCGCGCTGGTCCCTGAGTTCGTTCAGCCGGGCCTGGAGGCTCCTTCGCAGCGTCTCCCGCAGGGCCGCCGTCTCCGGCCCGTACTGGGCCATCGTCCGATCGAGCAGCACCACATGCGCGGCCGAGGTCCTGAGCTCTGACGCTGCCTCGTCGAAGGACCGTTTCGCCGAGGCGATCAGCAGGCCGAGCGCGATGGCGGACAGTGTCCCGATGATCGCGGTCGCGAGCTTGATCAACTCCCGGGAGTCAGGGGAGAGGTGATGGTCAGGCAGGCGGGCGCGCAGCAACATTCCGCCAGCTGCCGCGCCGAATATGAAGAGGAACGCGACGGCGCCGACCAGGAACGGAGTCATGCCCTTCCCCCGCATTTGCGTGGCGCGAGATTAGTCGGCAAGCCACAGGCGCGGTAGTGAGCGTTTGGGTAGCGAAGTGCCGCCTGACAGCTTTCGTCGGCTGGACTATTTCCGCGCTGCGGCGCCGGCGGTCTTCGCCGCCCTGCCGCGCCAGGCCTTGAGAGCGGGCTCGACGACAAAATGCATGCCGACGAGGCAGAGCCCGCCGATCGCCACTCCGAACACGGCCGAAGCGCCGGCGGTGGTCAGCCATGCGAGCAGGCCGGACGCCGCCGGGACGGCCTGCCCGACGGTTACCGAGACGCCATGAATGGCGTGCTCGATTCCGTCGAGGCCGTAGCCGGCGAGGCCATGGATGATGATGCCGCCGCCGACCCAGAGCATCGCGGCCGTGCCGACCGCGCTCAAGGCTTTCAGGAAATGCGGCATGCCGAGGACGAGGCCGCGGCCGATCTGCCGGATGATGGGCTTGCCGGTGCGCGCCATGGCCGCGCCCGCATCGTCCGCCTTCACGATCAAGGCGACGGCGCCGTAGACCAGCATGGTCATGCCGAGGCCGACCACGGCGAGCACCAGGCCTTGCGTCCAGTAGGATGAGGTGGTGACGGTCGCGAGCGTGATCGCCATGATCTCGGCCGAGAGGATGAAGTCGGTCTTGATCGCGCCCGAGATCTTCTGCTGCTCGAGCTGTGCGGCATCGAGGATTTCGGCCGTGCCTTCGCCTTGCGCCGTCTCGTGCTCGGCATGCGGCACGACGAGCTCGTGGACCTTCTCGAAGCCTTCGAAGCAGAGATAGGCGCCGCCCGCCATCAGAAGCGGGGTGATCGCCCAGGGCGCGATGAAGCTCAGCACCAGCGCCGCTGGCAGCAGGAAGATGAGCTTGTTCTTGAGCGAGCCGAGCGCGATCTTCCAGATGATCGGCAATTCGCGGTCGGCGGAGAAGCCGACGGCATAGCGCGGCGTCACCGCCGCATCGTCGATGACGATGCCCGCAGCCTTGGCGCCTGCCTTGGTCGCCTGGCTCGCCGCATCGTCGAGCGCGGCGGCCGCGACCTTGGCGAGGCCGGCGATGTCGTCGAGAAGCGCGAACAGTCCTGAGCTCATCTCGGTCCCCGGAAAGGCGGCCGCTGGCGTGCCTGCGTCGCAGCAAGCCGATCAGCGTTTCCTTGATATGACAGAAACGCCGGGATTGGCGACAGTTGCGCCGGCTGGAAGACAATTCCGGCCGCGTCTCGCCTTTCTGGCAAGGAGCGTGCCGCATATCCGGGCTTGACTCCGGCGGGGTTTGGGAGTGGTTTTATATCGGAACAAATAGTGAACATTATTCCATGTCCGATGCTTCTTCCCGTTCCCTGGCCGGCCTCCGGCAGAGTCTCGCTCTGGCGGGGCTGGCGCGCGAGCTCGCGCCGGTGGAGCGCGTCGGCTTCGGCATGGCGGAGCTGGATGAGCCGCTGGGCGGCGGCATCGCCCGGGCCGCCCTGCACGAGGTCTATGCCTCGGCTGGGGCCGATCTGCCCGCGGCGACCGGCTTCGCCGCGGCCCTGGCCCTGCGGGCCGCGGGGACGCGGCCGCTGCTCTGGGTTCGGCAGGATTTCCTGGCGGCCGAGGCCGGCCGGCTGCACCCGTCCGGTCTCGCCGAGCTCGGCCTCGATCCCGCGCAGGTGCTGCTGGTGCGGGCCCGCGATGCCGAGGGCGTGTTGCGTGCCGGGGCCGAGGCGGCCCGCTGTTCGGCTCTCGGCGCGGCGCTGATCGAGCCCTGGGGCGAGCCGCGCCAGCTCGATCTGACCGCCAGCCGGCGCCTCGTTCTGGCGGCCGAGGCGTCCGGCGTCATGACCCTGCTGCTGCGGGTCGCTCCCGAGCCGGCGCCCAGCGCGGCGACGACGCGCTGGCTGGTGCGGGCCCTGCCGTCGCGGCCGCGCGAGGCCAATGCGCCGGGTGATCCGGCCTTCAGTTTGAGGCTGCTGCGCCATCGCGGCGGCCTCGGTGAGTGTGAGTGGCGTGTGGAGTGGAACCGTGAGCGACGATCTTTCCAGGAATGGAGCCGGGAGGGGGGAGGCCGACAGGATGCAGCGCCGCTATCTCGCCCTCTGGTTTCCATTCCTGGCGAGCGACCGGCTGCATCGGCAGAGGGCGCTCCCGCCTGGCGCCGGGCCGGATGAGCGACCGCTCGTCCTGGTCGAGAAGGAAGGCGGCGCGCTCAGGCTCGCCGATTGCGACCGGCGTGCCGTCGCGCTCGGCCTCACCCGTGGCCTGACCCTTGCCGATGCCCGCGCCCGCATTCCCGATCTCGCCATCGCCGAGGCCGATCCCGCCGCCGATGCGCGCTTCCTCGAACGCCTCGCCGGGCTCTGCGACCGTTTCACCCCGCTGGTCGCGCTCGACCCGCCGCATGGGCTGGCGCTCGACATCAGCGGCTGCGCCCATCTCTTCGGCGGCGAAGCGGCGCTGCGCCAGGAGATCGGCATCCGGCTGCGCCGGCTCGGCCTCCAGCTTCGCGCCAGCATCGCCGGCACGCCCGAGGCGGCGCGTGCGCTGGCCCGCTTCGGCGATTGCGCGATCTCCCCGCCGGGCGGCGATGCGGAGCGCACCCGGCTCCTGCCGGTCGCCGCCCTGGAGGCGCCGCCCGAGGTCATTCTTGCCCTGTCGCGGGCCGGGCTGAAGACGCTTGCGGATATCGCTGCCCGCCCTGCGGGCACGCTGTCCGCCCGCTTCGGCGAGGCCCTCGCCAGGCGCCTGCAACGCATCCTCGGCCATGAGGATATCCGCATCACGCCCTTGCGGCCGCCGCCCGATTGCATGGTCGAGCGGCATTTCCCCGAGCCGCTGCAGGATACCGAGGGGCTGGAGGCGATCCTGCGGCACCTGCTCGACGAGGCCGCCCGCATCCTCGAGCAGCGCGGCGAGGGCGGACGTGCCTTCGAGATCAGCTTCTTTCGCAGCGACGGCGCGGTCCGGCGCCTTTTCCTCGAGACCGGTCGTCCCTCCCGGGATCCTGCCGCCATCCTGCGGCTCTATCGCGAGCGCATCGACACGCTGGCAGACCCGCTCGATCCCGGTTTCGGCTTCGATGCGATCCGCCTCGCCGTGCCGGTCTGCGAGCCGCTCGGGACGCCGCAGGCGAGCCTCGACGGGCGTGCCGTCGAGGAGGAGGCGGTGGCCGATCTGGTCGACCGGCTCGTCGCCCGCTTCGGCCGCGACCGGGTGCTGCGCTTCGTCGCCCGCAACTCCCACCATCCCGAGCGGGAAGCGGGGGTGATCCCGGCTGTCGGCACGCCGGCCCCGGCGCAGGCCTGGCCGGAACCCGAACCGGGCGAGCCGCCGGCGCGCCCACTCCAGCTCTTCGAGCCGCCGCAGCCGGTGGAGACGCTCGCCGAGGTGCCGGACGGGCCGCCTTTGCGCTTTCGCTGGCGCCGGGTGCTGCATGAGATCGCCCGCGCCGAGGGGCCGGAGCGGATCGCGCCGGAATGGTGGCGCGACGGGCCGGACGAGCCGACGCGCGATTACTACCGTGTCGAGGATGCGCAGGGGCGCCGCTTCTGGCTGTTCCGCGCCGGGCTCTACGATCGCGAGAGCGTCCAGCCACGCTGGTTCCTGCACGGGCTGTTCGCATGACGACTTACGCCGAGCCCGTCGCCGCGACGAATTTCTCCTTCCTGCGCGGCGCCTCGCCCGGGCCGAACTTGGTCATGACCGCGCTGCTGCTCGGCCAGACAGGCCTCGGCATTGCCGACCGCAACACGCTCGCCGGCGTGGTGCGGGCCTGGAGCGCGCTGCGCGATCTGCGCGAGACCGGCTTGCCTGCCGCGGAAAAGGTCCGCGAGGGCGGCAGCCCCGGCGAGTATGTCTGGGTCGAGAATCCGGCTTTTGCCGATCTGCCCTTCACGGAAGAGCAACTGCGGACGAGGGCGCAGGCCTTCAAGCTCGTCACCGGCAGCCGCCTCGTCTTCGCCGACGGCACGCCCGACATCGTCGCTTATCCCGCCAATCGTGCCGGCTGGGGTCGGCTCTGCCGCCTGCTGACAGTCGGTAATCTGAAGACGGCAACGAAGGGCGAATGCATCCTCGCCCTCGACGATCTCCTGAACGATGCCCGCGACCTCCTGCTGATCGTCATGCCGGAGCGCCGGCTCGATGGCCTGCCGGATCTTCTCGCCCGGCTCGATGCTGCCGCGCCCGGCGCCGTCTGGCTTGCCGCCACCATGTCGCGCCGCGGTGACGACCGCCGCCGCCTCGCCCGGCTGAGGGGCATCGCGGCCCCGACCCGCACCCCGCTGATCGCCACGAACGACGTGCTCTACGACGCGCCCGGACAGCGCGATCTGCAGGACCTCGTGACCTGCATTCGCGAGGGCACGACGATCGCCAGGGCCGGGCGCCTGCTCGAGGCCAATGCCGAGCGCCATCTCAAGACCCCACAGGAGATGGCCCGGCTGTTCAAGGAGGCGCCGGAGGCGATCGAGGAGACGCAGCATCTCTTCGGCCGCGTCGATTTCGACCTCGATCAGCTCAGATACGAATATCCCGACGAGCCGGTGCCGCCCGGCTGGACGCCGCAGGGCTGGCTGGAGGAACTGGTGCGCCGGCGCCTGCCGATGCGCTATCCAGGCGGCATCCCGCCCGCGGTCCAGAAGCAGGTCGACGACGAACTCGTCCTGATCAGCAGGCTCGACTATGCCCGCTATTTCCTGACCATCCGCCAGATCGTCGAGTTCGCCGAAAGCGAGGGCATTCTCTGCCAGGGGCGAGGCTCGGCCGCCAATTCGGCCGTCTGCTACGCGCTCGGCATCACCGCGGTCGATCCGGCCGAGCATACCCTGCTCTTCGCGCGATTCATCTCGGAGGAGCGGCGCGAGCCGCCCGATATCGACGTCGATTTCGAGCATGAACGGCGCGAGGAGGTGATCCAGTGGATCTACCGGACCTATGGCCGTGAGCGCGCCGGCATCGCCGCGACCGTGATCCATTACCGGCCGCGCAGCGCCATCCGCGAGGCCGGCAAGGTGCTGGGGCTGACCGAGGACGTCACCGCCCGCCTCGCCGCGACGCAATGGGGCAGCTGGGGCTCCGACATCACCCGCGAACAGGTCCGCCAGGCCGGGCTCGATCCCGACAATCCGGTGATCGCGCAGGCCGTGCAGTTCGCCGTGCGCCTGCTCGGCTTCCCGCGTCATCTCTCGCAGCATGTCGGCGGCTTCGTGCTGATGCGCGGGCGCCTCGACGAGACCGTGCCGATCGGCAATGCCGCGATGGAGGATCGCACCTTCATCGAATGGGACAAGGACGATATCGACGCGCTGCGCCTGATGAAGGTCGACGTGCTGGCGCTGGGCATGCTGACCTGCATCCGCAAGGCATTTGACCTGCTGCGCGAGCATGAAGGCATCGACCTGGGGCTCGCTGACGTCCCGCAAAACGACAAGGCGACCTACGCCATGCTGCAGCGGGGCGAGTCGCTCGGCGTCTTCCAGGTCGAGAGCCGGGCGCAGATGAATATGCTGCCGCGGTTGAAGCCGAGAGAGTTCTACGATCTCGTCATCCAGGTTGCGATCGTCCGCCCCGGCCCGATCCAGGGCAATATGGTGCATCCCTATCTGAAGCGGCGCTCCGGGATCGAGAAGGTCAGTTACCCGTCGCCGTCCCCGGCTCATGGGGAGAGGGACGAGCTCTATCAGGTTCTGAAGCGGACCCTCGGCGTGCCGCTGTTCCAGGAGCAGGCGATGCAGCTCGCCATGACGGCGGCGAAATTCACCGATCCCGAAGCCAACGGCCTGCGTCGCGCCATGGCGACCTTCCGCAATGTCGGCACCATCGGCCAATATGAAGCGCTGATGGTCGGGCGCATGGTCGAGCGTGGCTATGAGCCGGCCTTCGCCCAGCGCTGCTTCGAGCAGATCAAGGGATTCGGCAGCTATGGCTTCCCGGAAAGCCACGCCGCCTCCTTCGCCAAGCTGGTCTATGTCTCCTCCTGGCTGAAATGCCATTATCCGGCGATCTTCGCCGCGGCGCTGCTGAACGCGCAGCCCATGGGCTTCTACGCCCCGGCCCAGATCGTCCGGGAGGCGCAGGAGAATGGCGGCGTCGAGCCGCGGCCGATCGATGTGAATTCCAGCGCCTGGGACAATCTCTTGGAGCCGGCGGCGCCCGGCTGGAAGAGCCCCTGGGCATTGCGCCTCGGGCTGCGCCAGCTCGATGGCTTCAAGGAGGCTTGGGCGGAGCGCCTGCTAGCGGCTCGCGGCGACGGCTATCGCGATGTCGAGGGGCTCGCCCGCCGGGCGCGGCTGCCGGCGCGTGCCATGCGCCTGCTCGCCGATGCCGACGCCTTCCGCTCGCTCGGGCTGGACCGGCGCGAGGCGCTCTGGGCGGTGCGGCGTCTGCCGGATGACGAGGCCCTGCCGCTGTTCGAGGCGGCAACGGCCCGCGAGCTCGGGGAGGAGCCGGAGGCAGCCTTGCCGGCGATGCCGCTAGCCGAGCATGTCGTCGCCGACTACCAGACGGCGCGGCTCTCGCTGAAGGGCCATCCGATGGGCCTGCTGCGCCCGCGCTTTACAGGGGCGGGCGTCGCGACCTGCGCGGCGATCGCCGCCGGACGCGACGGGGCCTTTGCGAGCGTCGCCGGCGTCGTGCTGGTGCGCCAGCGCCCCGGCAAGGGCAATGCCATCTTCATCACGCTGGAGGACGAGACCGGCATCGCCAACATCGTGCTCTGGGCCCGCGATTTCGTCCGCTTCCGCCGCGAGGTGATGGCGGCGCGGCTGCTCCTGGTCGAAGGCAGGGTACAGAAGAGCGTCGAGGGCGTGGTGCATCTGATGGCGCGGCGCGTCTTCGACCGCTCGGCCGATCTGCTCGGCCTGTCCGATACCCACCGGGCCGAGATCGCGCTCAGCCGTGCCGACGAGTTCCTGCACCCGCAGCATCCGCGCGCCGGTCATCCGCGCAATGTCCGCATCCTCCCGAAGTCGCGCGATTTCCACTGAGCTTGCGCCGGTCGGAAGCTGCTCAGAAAACGACATGATTTACGGGCAGATGGAGGCAGCCCCTGCCGGGTCTTGGTTGAAATAGCGACGGATGAACGACGGAAAACGGCTTCTTCGGCTGGCCTTCAAGCGGCTGGAGCAGGAACTGCCCGACAGGCTCGCCGCGGCCAGCCGCTGGCTCAGGCATCCCTCCTCGCGGCTCGTCCGCATTCCAGCGGCGCTCCTGCTGATCCTCGGCGGCATCTTCTCGATCCTGCCCTTCCTCGGCATCTGGATGTTGCCTCTGGGCCTGATGCTGATCGCCGCCGACATCCCTTTCCTGCGCAAGCCGATGGCGGCTTTCGCGATGCGCAGCGTCGGCCTGCTCGAGCGCTATCGGGCCTGGCGCGCCAGGCGGTGAAGCGGCCAATGCCTTCCGCGGTCCCACCGGGACCGCGGAGCCTGGAAAGCGCAGCGACCTGCGCGGGTATCCATCCGATAGGCCATCGATCACGGGCACTGGCTCAATGAATGGCAGTGCCCGGTTCGGGCACGTCGTGCCCCTCCGCAGCATAGGCTACGATCTTGTTCCTGAGCGTCCTGATCGAGAGCCCAAGGATATGCGCGGCATGCGTACGGTTGCCGCGTGTCTCACGCAGTGTCGCGAGGATGAGATCGCGCTCCACCTCCGCGACAGGCAGGCCGACGAGGTCATTGACCGCCGCCGCTTCTGGCCCGGCATCGCTCATGGCCTTATCCTTCCCCGGTTGCCCAGCCCCCGGTCGGATGTCTCCAGAAAGAAGCGATAGGGTTAACAAATGGTTGAGGCCGCGGAGATATTGCCGCTGAAGCCGGGGTGCCCGGCATCGCGGCCAAAGCGATGCCCCAGTCAGGGATGCCCCCTACAGCTCTGACCGGAATGGCATCGGCGCGGGCGCCTGCATAACGGCGGGTTATAAGGCCGCGTAAAATTGGCATGCGCGGTGCGTTGCCGGGACCGGCTAGCATGACGCTGCCATTTCAACGGAAACCGAGCCGGCCACATCATGAGCGACTTCGATCTCGTCCTTCGCGGCAACATCGTCCTGTCCGACAAGATCATCGAGGACGGCTATGTCGCCGTCTCGGGGGGCAAGGTCGGAGCGGTTGGCGCCGGCACGCCGCCTTCGGCCCGCGAGACGCAGGATTTCCGCGGCCAGTGGATCATCCCCGGCGTCATCGACGGCCAGGTCCATTCCGGCAGCCAGGCCAATCATGAGGGCATCGGCATGTGCTCGCGTGCCGCCGCTTCCGGCGGCGTCACCGTGATGGTCGACATGCCCTATGACGAGCCCGAGCCGGTCACCAATGCCAAGCTCTTCAACGAGAAGGTCGCGATCGTCGAGCGCGATGCGCATGTCGATGTCGCGCTCTATGCCACGATCACCATCGAGAACGGGCTGCATGCCATTCCCGGCCTCGTCGATGCCGGCGCCTGCGCCTTCAAGTTCTCGACCTTCGAGGCCAATCCGACGCGCTTCCCGCGCATCGGCGACGACACGCTCTACGAGGCCTTCAAGCTGATCGAGCCGACCGGGCTGCTCTGCGGTGTCCACAACCAGGATCAGGAGATGACCCGGCGCAACATCGCCCGCCTGATCGAGGCCGGCGATACCGGGCAGGACGCCTTCCTGCGCGCCCACACCCCGCTGATCGAGAACCTCGCCACCGCCCGCATCTACGAGCTCGGCGCCGAGACCGGAGCGCGCGCCCACGCCGTCCACGTCTCGACCTCGCGCGGCTTCGAGATCTGCAACCTCTACAAGCGCGCCGGCCACAAGGCGACGGTCGAAAGCTGCGTGCAGTACTTCATGCTCAATGCCGAGGAGCACGGGCCGCGCTTCGGCGCGAAGATCAAGCACTACCCGCCGATCCGGCCGAAGGCCGAGAGCGAGCTGCTCTGGAGCCATCTCGCCGCCGGGCATTGCGACTTCATCTCCTCGGACCATGTCTCCTGGGGGCTGGAGAAGAAGGGCGATCCCAACATCTTCAAGAACACGTCGGGCGGCCCCGGCATCGAGACGCTGCTGCCGGCGCTGTGGACCGGCTGCGAGGAGCGCGGTATCTCGCCGACCATGGTGGTGAAGCAACTCTGCGAAGGCCCGTCCAAGGCTTTCCTCCTCGCCGACAAGGGCCGTCTCGCCCCCGGCGCCGATGCCGACATCGTCGTGCTCGAGCCCGGCCGTTTCGTGCATGATCCCAGCAAGAGCCTGTCCGCGGTGAAGTGGAGCTCGCTCGAGGGCCGCGAATTCCGCGTCCGGGTCGCCGCGACCTATGTCCGCGGTGCGCTCGCCTGGGACGGCAGCAAGATCACCAACAAGGCCGGCGACGGCCGTTTCCTCCGGCCCGCGGCGTAATCTGACATGACGATCGATCAAGCTCGCCTCTGGAACCGTTTGGAGGCGCTGTCGCGGATCACCGACCCGGAGCGCCCCTGGACGCGGCGCTCCTTCACGCCGCGCTTCCTCGAAGGGCGGGACTGGCTGGCGGCGGAGTTCCGCGCCGCCGGGCTCGAAACTGCGATCGATGCCGCCGGCAACCTGATCGGCCGCCTGCCGGGGAGCGATCCCGCGCTGAAGCCGATCCTGATCGGCTCGCATTCCGACACGGTGCCCTCAGGCGGGCGCTATGACGGCATTCTCGGCGTGCTCGCCGGGCTGGAGGTGGCGCAGAGCCTTGCCGAAAGCGGGCAGAGGTTGCGCCATCCGCTGGAGATCGTCGACTTCCTGGCCGAGGAGCCGAGCGAGTTTGGCCTCTCCTGCATCGGCAGCCGGGGCCTCGCCGGCGCGCTGAGCGAGGAGCATCTGGCGCTGCGCCGGCCGGACGGCATGACCTTGCGCGAAGGCATCGCCTTCGTCGGCGGCCGCCCGGAGGAACTGGCGTCGGTGGTGCGCCCGGCCGGCAGCGTCGCGGCCTATGTCGAGGTCCATATCGAGCAGGGCCGCGTGCTGGAGAGCGAGGCGGTGCCGATCGGGATCGTCACCGATATCGTAGGCATCCGCCGCGAGCGCATCACCGTGACCGGCCGGGCCGACCATGCCGGGGCGACACCGATGCCGCTGCGGGCCGACGCGCTGGTCGGTGCCTCCCGGCTGATCGAAGCCGCCTATCGCCGCGCGCTCGCGACGGCGCGCGACAACCAGCCGCTGGTTGCGACCTTCGGGCGGATCGAGGTCAGCCCGAACGCCGCCAATGCCGTGCCGGGCGAGGCGGTGATGATCCTCGAAGTGCGCTCCGGCGACGAGGCGGCGGTCAAGGCCTTCGGCGCGGCGCTGGTGCGCGATCTCAGACCCGCGCTCGAGGAATTGCGCCTCACGGTCACCTCCGAGCCGATCAGCCATGTCGCGCCGACCGCCTGCGCCCCGGAGATCCGCAAGGCCATCGCCGATGCCTCCGCCTCGCTGGGACTTTCGACGCGGGGGCTGCCGAGCGGCGCCGGCCATGATGGCGTCTTCGTCGCCCGCACCGGGCCGATCGGGATGATCTTCGTGCCCTGCCTCGACGGTCGCAGCCATGCGCCGGAGGAATCGATCACACCGGAGCAGGCGGGAGATGGCACTCGCGTCCTCGCACAGACCTTGCTGTTGCTTGACGAGCGCCTGAGCTGAGCGGGTTCGGCCGAAGGGCCGAACGAAATTATGGTCCCCTCGGCCGCATGCGGCCGAGGGGAGTGGTGTTTCAGCGCAGCGGCGCGCCGTAGCGCTCGACCTGATACGGCTCGCGGGCGAGGCCGATGCAGAAGCTCGCCACCGCATCCTGCAGCTTCTCGGCCAGGATCTTCATCGGTGCGTTGACCGCCTCCAGCCGCTCGCGGGCAGCTTCCGCCTGCCGCGCCAGCTTGGCGAGGTCGATCGTCAAGAGGCGGCCTTCCTTCACGACGAAGCGGCCGCCGATCATCACGTCGCGCACCGCCGTGCCGTCCTCGACATGGACGATCTGGTTGACCGTGCGGTTATGCGGCAGCCAGTTGATGTGGCCGAGATCGACGAAGACGAGGTCGGCCTTGTAGCCGGCCTCGATGCGGCCGATCTTGCCCTGGAAGCCGAGCGCGCGGGCGCCGCCCTCGGTCGCCGCATGCAGCGCTTCCGGCGTGGTCAGCCATTGGTGCATGTCCGGTCCGCGCACCTTCGAGACGAAGGAGGCGAGCCGCGTCGCCTCGTACATGTTCTGGTTGTCGCCGCTGTTCGAGCCGTCGGTGCCGATCGCCACGTTGACACCGGCATCGAGCATCGCCCTGAGATCGGCGAGGCCGCTGCCGAGGCGCATGTTGCTGGCCGGGTTATGCGCGACCGAGGCGCCGTGGCCGGCGAGGATGCGCATGTCGTCGGGGTCGAGCCAGACGCCGTGCGCCACCGTGAAGTTCGGGCCGAGCAGGCCGAGCTTGTCGAGATGGGCGGTTAGCGTGCGGCCGTAGCGCTTCACGCCGGAGAGCGCCTGGATCTTCGATTCCGAGACATGGCTGTGCAGGCCGAGTCCGAAGCGCCGGGCGCAGTCGCGGCAGGCGCCGAGGAACTCGTCGGAACAGTGCAGCGGGATGGTCGGAGCAAGCGCGATCTTCAGCCGCTCGCTGTCGATCCGCGTCTGCGTCACGAAGGCCTCGAAGCCTTTCAGCGTCTCGGTATAGGGCTGCATCCGGAAGCGGTCGACGGCGGTGCGCAGCGTCTCGGGGAGGGCGTCGTAGAGGCCGGGAATGGCCTCGTAAAGCGTCTTGTCGGCGACCATAGGCGCGATCGTCGCGCGCATGCCGACATCCTGATAGGCCTGCGCGACCGCCGACATGCCCTCGACCGACGGCGCCGGCACCTCGAAGAACAGGTCGTAGCAGGCGGTCGTGCCCTTCAGCACCATCTCGGCGCCGTTGAGCGTGGCGCTGAGATACTTGTCCTCGAGGCTGCGATTGCCGCTGATCCAGGGGCCGGCGGCGAGCAGCAGCTCGAGCGTCCAGCGGTCGCCCATCGCCTTGGCGAGGGCGCCGTGCCCGTGCGTATGGGCGTTGATCAGCCCGGCATGGACGAGCTTGCCGGCGGCATCGACGACCGTCGCATCCGCCGGGGCCGACATGCCTTGCGGGCCGATCTCGCGGATCGTGTCGCCTTCGAGCAAGAGGTCGACCGGCTCGGCCTGCGCCTTGCCCGGCAGGAGGACGAGGGCGTTGCGGACGATGGTATAGAGCGGGCTGGTGGTCATGGCAGGTTTCCTTTCCGCGCAGTCCGTCAGCGCCGCTGCTCTGCGGCAGCCCAGGGGAAGAACACCCGCTCGGCCACGACGATGAGCTGGAACAGCACGATGCCGAGCAGGGCGAGGATCAGCATTGCGCCGAAGGCCACCGGCACCTTGAAGAAGGCGGTCGCCGAGGTGATGAGATAGCCGAGGCCCTTTTCCGCGGCGACGAATTCGCCGACCACGGCGCCGACCACCGAAAGCGCGATCGCCGATTTCAGGCCCGAGAACACGAAGGGGATCGAATAGGGCAGGCGCACCCGCAGCAGCTCCTGCAGCTTGGTCGCCCGGCAGGAACGGGCGAGCTCGACCAGCTCCGGCGGCACGGCGAGCAGGCCGGTCGTCATCGAGATCACCAGCGGGAAGAAGGCGACGAGGAAGGTCACGATCACGCGCGGCAGCTCGTTGGGGCCGAGCACCACGACGAGGATCGGCGCGATCGCGACCTTCGGCACCGACTGGGTCAGCACCAGCAGCGGATAGATTGCATCGGCGGCCAGCCGCGACGAGGAGATCAGCACGGCGAGCGGGAAGCTGACCGCGATTGAGAGCAGGAAGCCGAAGAGCACGGTCCGCAGCGTCGCCAGTGTGTGCTCCCCGAGCGCCGGGCCCATCGCCGCCGTGTCCTGGAAGATCCGCGAGGGGGCTGGCAGCAGGTATTCGGGAATGGCGAAGGCCTGGACGCTGACCTCCCAGATCGCCATCAGCACGACGAGCGCGGCGAGCGGGATCAGGAATTCGCGGCTGGCTCCGAGCAGGCCCTGGATCTTAGTGTTCGACATCGAAGCGCGCTCCCTGCTCGCCGAAGATCAGTTCGCGGATGCGGCCGGCGCAGCGCTGGAATTCCGGATGGCCCGACATCGCGAAGTCGCGCGGACGCGGCAGGTCGACATCGATGATCTCAGCGATTCGCCCGGGGCGCGGCGACATCACCACGACCCGGTCCGCCAGGATCACTGCTTCGGGAATCGAATGGGTGACGAAGATGATGGTCTTGGGCGCGTTCGCCCAGATCCGCAGCAGCTCGATCGTCATGATCTCGCGGGTCAGCGCGTCGAGCGCGCCGAACGGCTCGTCCATGAGCAGGATGCCGGGGTCGTGGACCAGCGCCCGGCAGATCGCGGCGCGCTGCTGCATGCCGCCGGAAAGCTGGCGCGGCCGGTGATCGGCGAAATCGGCAATCCCCGCGACGGCCAGAAGGTCCTTGGCCCGGCGGCGCGCCGCGTCGTCGGCACGCCCCATGATGGTGGAGGGGAACATCACGTTTTCCATGATGGTCGCCCAGGGCAGCAGGGTCGGCGCCTGGAAGACGATGCCGGTGTCCTGCCGGGGGGCGGTGACCCGCTCCCCGTTGATGGTGATGCTGCCCTCGCTCGGCGGCACCAGGCCGGAGATCAGGCGCAGCAGCGTGGACTTGCCGCAGCCGGAAGGCCCGACGAGCGTGACGATCTCGCGGTCCCGGATCGAAAGGTCGATCCCGTCGAGCGCGCGCACGCCGCCGTTGCCGACCGACCCGAAGACCTGGCCGGCTCCGCTTATTTCAATCATCTCTGTTCTCCGGCGGCGGCTGTCTTGCCCGCTGCGTTCACTTCTTCGGCGGCAGGAAGGACATGTCGACCGCGGTCGCCGGGTCAACCTTCGGGTCGAGGCTCTGCGCCTGGGCCACGACCTCATAGGTCTTGTTCAGGCGCTCGGCGGTGATGCCGCCGACGCCGGCATCCTTGGCATGGTCGGTGAAGATGAAGCCGAGCGTCGCCTTCAGGCTGCCGAGGCAGTCGTCGAGATCGACCTGCGGGATCGCCTTCACATGGGCCTCGCAGGTCGCCTGCGGATCCTTGCGGGCGGCCTCCCAGGATTCGGACGTCGCCTTCATGAAGTTCTTCAGCATCTCCGGGCGGTTCTTGATGTTCGCCTCGGTGGTGTGGAAGGCCAGCGAATAGATCGCGAAGCCAGCCTCGACGAAGGGCAGGAAGGCGAGCTCCTTGCCGGCCTTCTGGGCCTGCTTGTTCTGGTAGTAGAAGTTGGTCGAATAGGACGGGATGGCGTCGACCTTGCCGCTGATCAGCAGCGGGCCCATCGCCGAGCCGTCGACCGTCACCCATTCGATCTTGTTGGGGTCGGTCTTGGCGGCGGCCGCCACAGCCGGGAAATAGAGCCGATGGCTGTTGCCGGGCGTGATCCCGATCTTCTTGCCTTCGAGGCCGGTGAAGGTAGTGATTCCTGAATCCTTGCGCACGAAGAGCGAGTGCGGCGAGTGGGCGTAGACGGCGCCGATCATCTTCAGCGGCACGGAGCTGCGCTGCCGGGCGGTGAACAGCGCGGAGATGTCGGCCATGCCGATCTCGGCGGCGCCGCCAGCGACCTTGCTCAGCGTGTCGCCCGAGCCGTTGCCCTTGCTGATCCGCAGCTCGATGCCGTTGCGCTCGTAGATGCCCGAGGCGATGCCGGCATAATAGGGCGCGTAGTCGCCCGTCGGAATCCAGTCGAGCATGAGATGGACCTTGTCCGCGGCGCGCGCTGCGCCGGGCAGGGCGGCAAGCGCGATGGCGGCGCTGAAGACGGCGGTGAGAGCGCTCGACTTGGTCTTCGACATTGTGGTCGTCCTTTCTGGTTCCCCTTTCGACAGAAACAGCGGGGACGGCAATCGAATCAAATACCAATTTCGCTGCGGTACATAATCTCCGGTTATGGAATGGCTTCATGCGAGATGCGCATCGGGCGAGGATCGCCTCGTCGTGCCTCAGTCGAGCGCGGCGGAATCGGGCGGGCTCGGCACCATCTCCCTGAGGTCGCGCACGAAACTGCGCGCCACGCGCGAGAGGGGCTCGATCCGCGAGGACAGCAGGTGCGGCCGCGTCGTCGTCTTCGGCACCAGCGGGCGCGAGCGGATGTTCGGCCAGGCATTGTCGAGCAGCACGAACTCGTCGACGATCGCGATGCCGCCGCCGGCCTGGACGAGGCAGCAGGCATTCGGCGTGAAGCGCACCTGCGCATTGAAGCGGATCGGCTTCGGCGCGGCGCTGAGCGCCCGGTTGACGATCATGCCATAGGGCGTCTGCGAGCCGTAGCCGATCATCGGATAAGGGACGAGATCGGCCAGCTTCAGCACCCGGTTTGCGCCGAGCGGGTGCCCCTCCGGAAAGATCACGCGCAGGCGCCCTTCGGCGAGTTGTTCCGCCTTAACGCTGGCATCGTCGACGGCCATCGAGGTGATGGCGAGGTCGGCGCGATGGCTGGCGATGCGCGCGATCAGGTCCGTCAGCGTCAGGATCTCGAATTCGACCCGCACATCCGGGTGCGATTGCCGGAAGCGCGCAATCGCCTTCGGCACCAGCATATGGCCGACGCTCGGGCTCGCCAGCAGCCTGACCGAGCCGGCACTGCCGCGGCGCAGCTCCTCCGCCATCTCGTTGACCCGAGTGACGCCCTGATGGACCTGCTCGACCTCGGCGAAGAGCAGCCGCGCCTCCGGCGTCGGCTGGACGCGCCCCTTGACCCGCTCGAACAGCGTCAGGCCGAGCCGGTCCTCGGTATAGGAGAGCAGCCGGCTGATCGCCGGCTGCGAAACCGAGAGCAGCCTTGCCGCGCCGCTGATCGAGCCTGTCGCCATGACCGCGCGAAACATCTCGATCTGCCGAAGATTCATCGCCATTGCGCATAACATCCGCTTATGTGTGAGCGGAGAAATAGCATATGCTTGTTCTGAAGGCACTCGGCTAGATTGCGGCCCGTTCGATCTGGCTGTTCCAGTTCCAAGGAGTCTTCCCCGATGTCGCGCCTTCTCACCGTCGCAGCGGCTCAACTCGGCCCCATTCATCGCGCCGATGATCGCGCTTCGGTCGTGCGCCGGATGATCGCGCTGATGGAGCAGGCGAAGGCGCGTGGCGCCGATTTCATCGTCTATCCCGAACTCGCTTTGACCACCTTCTTCCCGCGCTGGTACTGCGAGGATCGTGCCGAGGCCGACCAATGGTTCGAGGCCGCGATGCCCGGGCCCGACACGCAGCCGCTCTTCGATGCCGCCCGCCGTCTCGGCATGGCCATGAGTTTCGGTTATGCCGAGCTGACGCCGGAAGGTCGCCATTTCAACAGCTCGATCCTGGTCGACCGGGCGGGCTCGATCGTCGGCAAGTACCGTAAGGTGCATCTGCCGGGTCATGCCGAGCTCGACCCGACCCGGGCGCACCAGCATCTCGAAAAGCGCTATTTCGAGCCCGGCGATCGCGGCTTCCCGGTCTGGAACTTCGAGGGCGGCCTCGTCGGCATGGCGATCTGCAATGACCGGCGCTGGCCCGAGACCTATCGTGTCATGGGCCTTCAGGGCGTCGAGATGGTCGTGCTCGGCTACAACACGCCGACCGTCAACGGCCATTCCAAGACCGAGACCCTGGCCGACCGCCTGTTCCATCACCGCCTGTCGGTGCAGGCCGGCGCCTATCAGAATTCGACCTGGGTCGTCGCGGTCGCCAAGGCCGGCGTCGAGGACGGCTACCCGCTCTTCGGGGGCACGCTGATCGCCGGGCCGGACGGCAAAATCGTCGGCGAGCTCGACCATGACGATGACGGCGTGCTCGTCCATGGCTGCGATCTCGACGCCACCCGCTTCGGCAAGGAGACGATGTTCAACTTCGCCGCCCATCGCCGCGTCGAGCACTACGAGCTGATCACGGCGCGCACCGGTGTCGGCGAGCCGCTCGGCCGCGCGGAGTAGCGCACCGGGCCTCGGCCCGCTGTCGCTCCGCATGGCCTGGCACGCCTCTCCGGACCATTTTGCAAGACCCGTCTCCTAAGAGGCCCGTGCAGCCGCACGGGCCTCTTTACGTTGCGGCCTCGGTCACGGCAGGCGGTAGGCGGGCGGCGGTGAGCGCCGCTTCGGGTCTGTGCCAATGCGTCGCGCGAGGCGTTTCGACCGTGGCTCAGGCGGTCACACTCCCTGGAACCGCCCAGCCTTCGGCTGGAGGTGGCACCTATCCGGGCGGAAGATCCCGCAGGGCATGCGAAGAAGCACAGGCAGGCGCCCGTCCGTTAGATCGCCAAGGGAGCCAACCTCCGGATGAAGTCCGCCTGCGATTGAGATCCTGTTTTCGCGAGGATTTTCTTGACCTGAGATCGGACGGTTTCCCGGGAGATGCGGCGCTCGACCGCAACCTCGTTGACGGAAAGGCCTGCGAGTATCCGGTTGGCCACGGTCGCCTCGGCCGGCGTCAGATCGAACAGGCCGGTCAGAATTTCGGCGGATGGCGACGTTGACCGATCCAGCTTGGTGACGATGACGATGGCTGTGGCTCCATCGAACACGTCGGATGCTTCTCCGGGCAAGGGAAGAGCGTGGATCACGGCGGCGGAGCTATCGGCCTGCGCGGGAACGGGGATGGAGTTCGTCGTCGTGACGGATGCGCGGATCGCGTGAAGCGCCTGCGCGAGGAGGCGGTTGCTTGCGACATCGGCCAAGGCGAGTTTACCGTGGGCCAGGAAAACGACCTGCTCTTTCATCGCTTCGAATGCGGAATTCGCTGCGAGAATCCTGTCCTGGCCACTCAGAATGGCAGCGGGCATGCCTGCCTTGTCCAGCGTGTCGACGATGGCGCGGGCCCGTTGAAGCTGAAGGCGTATCGAGAGCGCCGCCGATCGCGCCATATGCGGCCAGAGCGCGTTCAATTGAGCAAGCTCCTGGGCCGAAACCGGTCCGTCCGCGAAGCGCCTTTCCAGATCGAACACCGCGAGATCGCCATTCGGCATCGGCAGGACGCTGCCGGCCGCATATCCCCAGCCATTCGGCAAAAGGAAATCCGTATAGACTGCGCTGCTCTCCCTTTCAGCGCGTCCGTACAATTGATGAGTGCCGAAGAAGCCGTGGTGCCTGGCTTCGATGCCGCGTTTCAAGCGAATATTGTCTTCCTGAGCCGCACGATTGGCCAGGAACGCGTCGAAAAAGCGCTTGCCTTCGTCGGAACCTGTCCAGCGCGTTATCCCGCGCGCGGTTGTCGTGAAGATGATGCCGCCGAAGCAGCCTGCCAACTCTGCGATGTCATGCAGAACGCCCGGCCATAATTCCGGCACGACCGCCGCTTCGTAAATGCGGTCTACGAGCGCTTCTCTATCCGACATTGAGCTTCCGCCCACGTAACATTCGCTCGGAATGGGCTCGTTTGCGCGGGTAGAACCGGGTTTCGTCTCCCCGACCACGGCCTTGACGGGAATGGGCGAAGGGGAGCCTCCCGGTGCAGCCGAAATCCTGGGCCATGCACGTGATTGCCACAAGCCATATCTCCGACGCCGCAGCGGGCGCGTGGAGCGTCGCCACGGAATCGCCGAACCCGTTCGCATTCAGCATTCAACATTGCCCCAAGCCGCTCTTCGCTGATGCTGCACGCGGACGAATCCGTCAATTGTCACCCTATCGGGTGATGCGCGCGAGCATGACCCAACGGCGATGTAGGCAGTGGTTCCGATCGTCCTGCCGAGTATTGAATGACCGAGTATATTTCCCGCGATGTTCGGTTTTTCTCGATTTCAGACCACGTCGACGGCAGTCGAACCAATCTGATTTCACGGTGGAGCGCACTTGGACGATGGTTCGTCGAACGTGGAGATGCTGGCCTAGACACGTACCAGAGAGTTGCCTCCGAGCGTATCGGGCCGGAGACGAGGGGTTTTCTTCGGGACGGTGCTCCGTTCTCGGGCGTCAACTTCGTAAGCCAGGACTATCTTTCCCTAGCCAGCCATCCTTCCATCGTTCGATCTGCTGCGGAAGCGGCTGAGCGCTTCGGTGTTCATAGCGCCGGTTCCGCAGCCTTGATGGGGAACACGTCACTATCAGTGGCGTTGGAGGAGCGCCTTGCCCGCTTTCTCGGATACGAGATCTGCACCCTGTTCCCGATCGGCTGGGCTGCGGGCTACGGCATCATCAAGACGCTTGTTCGGGAGACCGATCACGTCGTCATCGATATCCTCGCGCATGCCTGCCTTCAGGAGGGCGCGCGTGCAGCAACAGCCAATGTCAGCCGCTTCCCGCATCTGTCGACGGGTGCGGTCGAGAAGCGCCTGAAGCGGATTCGCGATGGTGATCCGCGGGCCGGCATCCTCGTCGTGACCGAAACCCTGTTCTCAATGGACAGCGATATTCCGGATATCGTCGCGCTCCAGGCTTTTTGCCGTCGCTACGACGCGACGCTGCTGGTCGATTGTGCCCATGATCTCGGTGCCCTCGGAGAACGCGGCCTCGGCGTCCTTCATGCTCAGGGCATGGTCGGCAAGGTCGACATCCTGATGGGGTCGTTCTCGAAGACTTTCGCCTCGCCAGGAGGATGGTCGCAAGCTCGGCCGCTCGCCACTCGTCGGTCGGAGTTCTCGGCGAACGTGGTGGGCCGCAAGTCGCGCTAATCACGCAACTATCGCGTTGTCATTGGAAAATCACTGGTCATCCGGGAAATGGGCTGGTGCTGCGAGAGAGGATTGAACTCTCGACCTCTCCATTACCAATGGAGTGCTCTACCACTGAGCTACCGCAGCAGGATCGTGCCGTCTGCGCCAGGCCCTTGAAGGGCTTGCCGGCGCCGCGTCGTTCCGAAGCGGCGTCCTGATGCCACAAGCCCCGCCCCGACGCAACCTGTTCCGCGCATATCTCTGTGTCTGAAATTGAAGGGCGCTGGAATGCCGCGGGTGCAGAGCGGTGTCCTGCCTTCGGATGGGTGCGTGGATCGTACGCCCTTAACGTGCGTCAATCCGGCAGCAGCAGGCGCTGGTCGATGCGGAACAGCCTTCCGTCGCCGAGGAGATGGGCGGAAAGGCCTACGCCGAAGAGCGGCCGGAAGGCCGCGTCGCGGACATTGAGGCCGCCGGCATAGGCGCCCATCGCCGGCATGACGCAGCGCGTCGCGGAGAGCGCAAAGCAGCGCCGGCGCAGCGCCCGGCCGCGCATCCGGACCTTGGCGGCGGGATGCAGATGGCCGGCGATCTCCGGCAGCGCACCGGCAGAGCTCGGCTCGTGCCGCAGCAGGGTGCCGCGCAGTTCGAGCTCGTCCAACACTGTGCCGCCCATCGCGGCCGAGATCTGGGGGTCGTGGTTGCCGCTGATCCAGAGCCAGTCGCGGCCGGCCTGGAGGGCGCGCAGACTCGCAAGGCAGCTGTCGTCGATCCGCGCTTCGGCGCCGCGATCATGGAAGCTGTCGCCGAGCGCGATCACCCGCGCCGGCTGGTAGCGCGCAATCGCCGCACCCAGCAAAGCGAGCGTCGCGGCCGAATCATAGGGCGGCAGCAGGACGCCGCGGGCGGCATAGGCCGAGCCCTTTTCCAGATGCAGGTCGGCGACGACGAGGGTGCGCTCATCCGGCAGATAGAGCGCACCGGAGAGATCGGGCACGAGCGCGAGCCGGCCGAGCATGAAGGCTTCGGCCACCGTCTGCGTCGCTTGCTTCGCCGCCAGGTTCACGCCATCGCCTCTTCGAGCATCTGCGCTTCCGCCTCGGCCAGGATCTCGTCGGCCGCCTCGCCACTGACCGCCTCGCGCCCGATTTCGAGCATGACCGAGACCGAGAGCGGCGAGACGTGATCGAGCGGCTGATGCACGATTCGCCCGCTGATCCGTGTCAGCATCTGACCCAGACGGCCGATATCGAGCAAGCCGGTCGCGGCATCGGCCCGCGCGGCGCGGAGCAGCACATGGTCGGGCTGGTGCCGGCGCAGCACGTCATAGACCAGATCGGTCGAGATCGTGACCTGTCGCCCGCTCTTCTCCTGGCCGGGGAATCGCCGCTCGATCAGGCCGCCGATCACCGCGCAGGAGCGGAAGGTGCGCTTCATCAGCGCCGATTCGGCCAGCCATTCCTCGAGATCGTCGCCGAGCATGTCCTGCGAAAACAGCTCGTCGAGCGAGAGTGCCCCGCGCGCGATCGCCGCCGCCATGTCGCCGAGCGTCCAGACGGCGATGCCATAGTCATTGCAGACGAAGCCGAGCGGCTTCAGCCGTGCCCGTTCCAGCCGCCGCGTCAGCAGCATGCCGAGCGTCTGGTGGGCGAGGCGGCCTTCGAAAGGGTAGGCGACGAGGAAGAAGCGACCGGCGCGCGGAAAGGTCTCGACCAGCAGCTCGCCCGGCTTGGGGAGGCGCGATTTCAGGCGCTGCGCGTGCAGCCAGGACGAGACTTCCTCAGGCAGCTTCGTCCACTCCTTCGGCGAGGCGAGGATGGCGCGGACGCGCGCGGCGAGAAAGGTCGAGAGCGGGAACTTGCCGCCGGCATAGGACGGGATCTTCGGGTCGGTGCCGGCCGCGGTGCGCGAACAGACCACCTCGTTCTCGACGATGCCCTCGAAACGCAGCACCTCGCCGGCGAAGATGAAGGTGTCGCCCGGCGTCATCGTCTCGGCGAAGTACTCTTCCAGCTCGCCGAGCATGCGGCCGCCGCGACTGAGCATCTGCTGGCCGCCGGGGCGCGCCGGCCGCGAGCGCCCGAGCCGGACCTTGAGCATGGTCGATTCGACGATGGTGCCGACATTCATCCGGTATTGCTGGATGGTCTGGGCGTTGCTCGCCCGGTAGAGTCCGTCCTTGCCCCGGCGCAATTTGGCGAAGCGCTCATAACTCTTCAGCGCATAACCGCCGGTCGCGACGAAATCGACGACGGCATCGAAATCGGCACGGGGGAGATCGGCATAGGGCGAGGCACTCAAGACCTCCTCGTAGAGTGCGTCGGGCTCGAAGCCGTCGGAGCAGGCGACCCCCAGCACATGCTGGGCGAGTACGTCGAGCGCGCCGATCCGCGGCGGCGGGGTATCCTGCGCCGCTTCCGCCACCGCATCGAGCGCGGCGCGGCATTCGAGTAGCTCGAACCGGTTCGAGGGCACTAGGAGCGCCTGCGAGGGCTCGTCCATGCGGTGGTTCGAGCGGCCGATGCGCTGCATCAGCCGGCTTGCGCCCTTCGGCGCCCCGACATTGACGACGAGGTCGACATCGCCCCAGTCGATGCCGAGATCGAGCGTCGCGGTGCAGACGACGGCTTTCAGCTTGCCGGCCGCCATCGCCGCCTCGACCTTGCGGCGTTGGCCGACATCGAGCGAGCCGTGATGCAGCGCGATCGGCAGCGTCTCCTCGTTCACGCTCCACAGCGCCTGGAACATGAACTCGGCCTGCATGCGGGTGTTGACGAAGACCAGCGTCAGCCTGTGCGCCTGGATCGCGGCATAGATGTCGTCGACGGCATGGGCGGTGATATGCCCCGCCAGCGGCAGCCGGCGGGCGGTCTGCATGATGCCGATCTGCGCCTTCGCGCCGCCCTTGACGGTGACGAGGCCGGACGGTGTGCCGGCACCGCCGAGATAGGCCTGGAGATCGGCCGGCTCGCGCACCGTCGCGGAAAGGCCGACCGCGCTCATCTGAGGCGCAAGTCCACGCAGGCGCGCGAGGTCGAGCGAAAGCAGGTCGCCGCGCTTCGAGGTGACGAGCGCGTGCAACTCGTCGAGCACGACACGGCGCAGATTGGCGAAGAACGGTTTTGCATCGCGATGCGAGACCAGCAGCGCGAGCTGCTCGGGGGTTGTTAGCAATATGTCCGGCGGGCGCGCGATCTGGCGGGCGCGCTTGGCCGGCGAGGTGTCGCCGGTGCGGGTCTCGACCTTGACCGAGAGCCCCATCTCTCGGATCGGGGTTTCGAGATTGCGGGCAATGTCGACCGCAAGCGCCTTCAGCGGCGAGACATAGAGCGTGTGCAGCCCCTCGCGCTCGCTACCGCGCTCGGTCAGCTCGACCAGCGAGGGCAGGAAGCCGGCAAGCGTCTTGCCGGCGCCGGTCGGCGCGACCAGCAGGGTCGAGCGCCCCGCCCGGGCCTCCTCCAGCAGTGCGAGCTGATGCGGCCGCACGTTCCAGCCGCGGCTGGCGAACCAGGCGGCGAAGGCAGGGGGAAGGGGAGAGGCGACCGCATCCATGCGCCGACAGAGATAGGCTCTGTCGAACGAAATGGGAACATGCGGCGCGTCGTTTCCGGCAGCGGAAGGAGCCACAGCACCGCCCGTCATCCTGAGCGCCGGGATCTATCGTAAGGCTCCAGCGTTCTTCGCTGGATCCCTGGGGCAAGCCCGGGATGACCTCGTATTCTCCCGAAGCGATCGACTGCAGGTAGCCAGAATGCTGCGCTGCTGCCCTTTTCGAGCAGGGACCTCGGCTTATCTTGAGAGGCGATGACAAGAGCCTTCGGCAATCGGCCGCCGCTGCGGCCTTCGGAACTGCTGATTCCGACACCGGCCGGGCTCTACTGCCCGCCCGCCGATATCCATATCGATCCGGTCCGCCCGGTTGCGCGCGCGCTGATCACCCATGGCCATTCCGACCATGCGCGCGCCGGCCATGGCGCGGTGCTGGCGACGCGTGAGACGCTGGCGATCATGGCGCTGCGATATGGCGAGGCTTTCACCGGCTCGCGGCAGGTGGCCGCGCCCGGCGAAACCACTCGGATCGGGGAGGTCGATTTCCGCTTCGTGCCGGCCGGCCATGTCCTCGGTTCGGCGCAGATCGTGGTCGAGCACAAAGGTCTGCGCATCGTCGTCTCCGGTGATTACAAGCGGGAGCGCGACCCGACCTGCGCGCCCTTCGAGCCGGTCATCTGCGACGTCTTCATCACCGAGGCGACCTTCGGCCTGCCGGTCTTCCGCCATCCGCCGGCGAGCGCCGAGACCGCCAAGCTGCTCGATTCCGTCCGGCTCTTTCCCGAACGCACGCATATCGTCGGCGCCTACTCGCTGGGGAAGGCGCAGCGATTGATGGCGCTGATCCGCGAGGCCGGCTACGAGCGGCCGCTCTTCATCCATGGCGCGGTCGAGAAGATCACCGAGCTCTACCAGGCCGAGGGCATACCGCTTGGCGATGTCAGAAGGATCGAGCCCGGCGAGCGCAAGGCCGAGGGACGCAAGGCATTTGCCGGGGAGATCGTCATCTGCCCGCCGAGTGCCATCCAGGACCTCTGGTCGCGCCGCTTCCCCGATCCTGTCACCGCCTTCGCCTCGGGCTGGATGCGGGTTCGGGCCCGCGCGCGCCAGAAAGGCGTCGAATTGCCGCTGATCATCTCCGACCATGCCGACTGGGACGATCTCCAGGCGACGATCCGCGAGGTCCAGGCCGGCGAGATCTGGATCACCCATGGCGAGGCCGAGGCGCTGGCGCATTGGTGCGGCACCGTTGGGCTCAAGGGCATGCCGCTGCATCTCGTCGGCTATGGCGACGAGGGCGAGGCCGAGCCGGAGGGAAAGCCGGCGGAGGTTGCTCCATGAACCGCTTCGCCTGGCTGCTCGACCGTCTCGCCTATGAGCCGCGCCGCAACGGCAAGCTCGCGCTGATCGCGGACTATCTGCGCACCACGCCCGATCCCGATCGCGGCTATGCGCTGGCGGCGATGACCGGCGGCCTCGTCTTCCAGAACGCCAAGCCCGGCCTGATCCGCGCCTTGGTCGCCGAGCGTACCGACCCGGTACTGTTCGCGCTTTCCTATGACTATGTCGGCGACCTCTCCGAGACGGTCGCGCTGATGTGGCCGGCTCGGCATGGCGCCAACGACGTGCCGCATCTGCCCGATGTCGTCGCAGGACTGCAAAAGTCCGGCAAGACCGAGATGCCGCGCCTGATCGCCTCCTGGCTCGATGCGCTCGACGAGACCGGGCGCTGGGCCCTGCTCAAGCTGATCACCGGCGCCCTGCGCATCGGCGTCTCCGCTCGCCTCGCCAAGACCGCCGCCGCGAGCCTTGGCGGCATTCCCGCCGACGAGGTCGAGCAGGTCTGGCATGGGCTCGAGCCGCCCTATACCGCGCTTTTCGCCTGGCTGGAGGGCAGGGGCCCGCGTCCCGAGGCGACCGACCCTGCGCCGTTCCGGCCGGTCATGCTCTCGCATGCCATCGAGGACGGCGATTTCGAAAAGCTCGACGCGGCCGAATTCGCCGCCGAATGGAAATGGGACGGCATTCGGGTCCAGGCCGTCGCCGGCACGCGGCCCGATGGCGGCCGCACCGTCAGGCTCTATTCCCGCACCGGCGAGGAAATCGGCGGTGCCTTTCCCGATCTCACCGAGGCGCTGACGCAGGACGGGGCGCTCGACGGCGAGTTGCTGGTAATGCGCGATGGCGTCGTCCAGAGCTTCAACACGCTGCAGCAGCGGCTCAACCGCAAGGCGGTGACCGCAAAGATGCTGGCCGAATTCCCGGCCCATATCCGCGCCTATGATCTTCTCGCGGAGGGAGAGGAGGATCTGCGGGGGCTGCCCTATACGCAGCGGCGCGCTCGGCTCGAAGCCTTCCTCGGCAAGCTCGACAGCGCGCGCTTCGATCTCTCGCCGCGCATTCCCTTCGCCAACTGGGAAGAGTTGACGGCGGCCCGCGCCGATCCCGCATCAGCCGAAGCCGGAAACGACGCCGAAGCCGTCGAGGGCTGCATGCTCAAGCGGCTCGATTCGCCCTATCTGCCGGGCAGGCCGAAAGGCTACTGGTACAAATGGAAGCGCGATGCCCGGCTGGTCGACTGTGTGCTGATGTATGCCCAGCGCGGCCACGGCAAACGCTCTTCCTTCTATTCCGACTACACCTTCGGCGTCTGGCGGGTGGGCGAGGCGGGTGCGGATGAGCTGGTGCCGGTCGGGAAGGCCTATTTCGGCTTCACCGATGAGGAGCTGATCGAGATCGATCGCTATGTCCGCAAAAACACGCTTAATCGTTTCGGCCCGGTGCGCGAGGTGACGCACAACCCGTCGAGCGGCCTCGTCTTCGAGGTCGCCTTCGAAGGGTTGCAGCGCTCGACGCGGCACAAATCCGGCATCGCCATGCGCTTTCCCCGGATCAGCCGCATCCGCTGGGACAAGCCGCCGGGCGAGGCCGACCGGATCGAGGCGCTGGAAGCGCTCCTGCCGGCCGCGAGCTGAAAAAATGCGAGCCATGGCAGGTTGAAAGAGGCCGACTTACGACATTCGTCGACACTTGGGCATTGACAGCGCCGGAGCGTGGGCGCTTGAAATTTTAGCGGGCGCGAACGCGCCCGAGCCGGGGGGCGGCGCTGGAGATGGCTATGACGGGGCATCCGACACGGATCGTGATCGCGGACGATCACCCGCTGTTCCGTGGCGCCTTGCGCCAGGCGGTTTCGCATGCGCTGGCGGGGGCCGAGGTCAGCGAGGTCGGCTCGCTCGAGGCGTTGGGCCAGGCGCTGGCCGAGGCCGCCGATCTCGACCTGATCCTGCTCGATCTGACCATGCCCGGCGTGCAGGGCTTCTCTGGCCTGCTTTTCCTGCGCGCGGCTCATCCCGAGATCCCGGTCATCGTCGTCTCGGCCAATGACGACCCGGCGGTGATCCGCCGCTGCATCGAGTTCGGGGCGCTGGGCTTCCTGCCGAAGACCGCCGAGGTCGCGCAGATGGGCGAGGCGATCCGCGCCGTGCTCGATGGCGGGGTCTGGACCCCGCCCGGCGTCGATCTCTCCGCGCCCGTCGACCATGAGACTGCCGACATGGTGCGGCGCCTGGCGACGCTGACGCCCCAGCAGGTGCGCGTCCTGATGATGCTGTCGGAAGGGCTGCTCAACAAGCAGATCGCCTATGAGCTCGGCGTCTCCGAGGCGACGGTCAAGGCGCATGTCTCGGCGATCCTGACCAAGCTCGACGTCGACAGCCGCACTCAGGCGGTGATCGCGGCGGCAAAGATCGCGGGAGCCGGCTGGGCTGCGGCGGGCGCTTCCGCGACGAGCTGAGGCTCGAACCGAACGCGGCCTCATCCTGAGGGGCGATCGCAGATCGCGTCTCGAAGGATGTTCCAGCCGGTTCCAAAGCCTCCTGATGCATCCCTTCGAGACGCCGCAACGCGGCTCCTCAGGATGAGGGCAGCAAAATGGACACGGATCAGTTGACGGCGAGGTTCAGGCTCGGTTCAAGCGTGGGCTGATTTATCTCGCAGGGTCGGTCCAGAGGAGATTACGGCATGGCCAATGGTGGCATCGAGCGCTTTCTCGGCGGCTCCGTTCTCAGCGTCCTCGTGCGCCTGCTGTTCATCTCGCTCCTGGTCGGCGCGGCGATGGCCTTTCTCGGCCTGTCGCCGGCGGGGCTCTATGAAAGCGCGCTGCGCTTCGTGCGATCGCTCGGCAATCTCGGCTTCGGCGCGGTGCGCGAGGTCGGCGGCTGGGCCATCGCCGGCGCGCTGATCGTCGTGCCGCTCTGGCTGATCAGCCGGCTGTTCGCCTCGAAGCGGTAGGAGCAGAGGCGGGGCGCGGAGGCGGCTTTGGCCCATCGCGGACGTCTGGAACGTCTGCCTTCAGGCAGTGCAGTTGAGCGAGGAGCAGCATGGCGGCGCTCCTACTGGCTCGGCCATGCTCCCCCTTAGAGCACGCCCGATCTGCACCCAAGCAACAGTTCGACGACCTTCGCGATCGATCCGGCCCGGCTCGTCGAGCGATAGTGGACAAAGTAGGACTGCCCAGGGAAGCCGATCTCGGGGAGAACCGGACAGAAGATCGGCTTGCCCACATCGTTCTGGAACAGGTTGTAAGGGGCGACGATGGTCCCGATCCCGTCGCGGGCGCAGTGCAGTGCGATGAAAAGATGATCGAACAGGTGGCGGAAGCGGACATGCTCGCCGCGCAGCCCCGCACTGTTCAGCCAGTTGGGCCAGTCGGTCGGGCGTGTCACCGTGCCGATCATCTGGTGACGCAGCACGTCGCGCGCGCTTCTGACATCGGCCGTCTCCCGGAATGACGGCGTCGCCAGGAGGCGCATGTCCTCGTTCATCAGCACGAACTTCTCGAAGCTCTGCAGACGTCGGTCGAGCCCGCGATCGCGCGTGATGACGATGTCCCCCAGCGGGCCATCATAGCTCTGATTGGTCATCCGGGTCGCCAGCGAGATCTCGGTGTCGGGCGCGCGCGCCTCGAACTCCTTCAGCCGTGGCAGCAGCCAGTACATCGCGAAGGTGGTCGGCGCCTCGATCGTCACGACATGGCGCTTGCCGGTGCCGGCGATGTCGCTGCAGGCCGACATCATCTCAGTGAGCGAATGGCCGATCCGCGAAGCGAGCAGTTCGCCCGTCGGGGTCAGCACGAGCTGGCGGCCCTGTCGGCTGAACAGGTCCTGTCCCAGCCATTGCTCGAGCTTGCCGATCTGCCGGCTGATGGCGCCATGGGTCACGCCGAGTTCGTCGGCTGCGCGGCCTAGGCTGGTCCATTGAGCCGCGGCGGCAAAGGCACGCAGGGCCGAGAGCGGCAATTCGCGAGGTTTCATCTAATGTGACTTCAGCGCACAGATAGGTGAGTTATTATCGATTTTTTCGCGCGATTTAAGCCCCTATCGTCACCCCATCGCCTGGAACGAAGGAATGGCTGGCATGACGATGGGGACCAACGCAGAGATCAGGGTCAACGGCCGCAGCTACCGCAGGCCGACCGTTCCGACCGTCGTGATCTGCTTCGACGGCTGCGATCCGCGCTACATTGCGCATGGCCTGGAAGCGAACCTGCTCCCCAATATCTCGCGGGTCATTTCGCAGGGCTTCTATGCCATCGCCGATGCCGCGATGCCGACCTTCACCAACCCCAACAACATGTCGATCGTCGCCGGCGCTCCACCGAAAGTGCACGGAATCGCCGGCAACTATTATCTCGACCGGGCGACCGGCAAGGAGGTGATGATCACCGACGCCTCGCTGGTCGCCTCGGGCACGATCCTGGCTGCGCTTGCCGATGCCGGGGCGCGCGTCGCGGCGATTACCGCCAAGGACAAGCTGCGCAAGATGCTGGGCAGCGGCCTGAAGGGGATCTGCTTCTCCTCGGAACGCGCCGGCGAGGCCACTCTCGCGGAGAACGGCATAGAGAATGTCGAGGCGCTCGTCGGACGCAAGGCCCCCGACATGTACAGCCCCGATCTCTCTCTTTTCGTGCTCGATGCCGGCATCAAGCTGCTCGAAGCCGGGCGCGCCGACCTGCTCTATCTTTCGCTCTCCGACATGGTGCAGCACGCAGCCGCACCGGGTGATGCGCTGGCCGATCAGTTCAACCGCGATGTCGACCAGCGCGTCGGCCGCCTGCTCGAGCTCGGAGCAGTCGTGGGCATCGTCGCCGACCACGGCATGACCGATAAGAGCGGCCCCGACGGTCGGCCCCAGGTAGTCTATCTCGAAACCCTGCTGAACCAGCAGTTCGGCGCCGGCTCGGCCCGGGTCATCTGCCCGATCACCGACCCCTTCGTGAAGCATCACGGCGCGCTCGGTTCGTTCGTGCGGGTCTACGCCACCGGCGACACGCCCGCAGATGTGCTGATGGACGCGGCCGCCCGCATCCCGGGGGTCGGGCTGGTGCTCGACGGCGTCAGCGCCGCAGGGCGCTTCGAGATGCCGCTCGAGCGTGAGGGCGATTTCGTCGCGATCGGCGACACCCATACCGTGATCGGCTCGCGTCCCGACGAGCACGACCTGACCGGTCTCAACGGCCACAAGCTGCGCTCGCATGGCGGGCTCTCGGAGCAGCCCGTGCCATTCATGCTCTCGCGCCCACTCAGCGCCGAATACCAGGCACGCGTCGGTACTCAACGCCTGCGCAACTTCGACATCTTCGATTTCGCGCTCAACGGCACGGCCTGACCGTGCCGGCAGGTCTGATCTGCAACCCTGGACTCGCGGCGGCTGACCCGACCGGCGCGAGCGGAAGGACTACGCGTTTCGACTTCTGAACGTCTGCTTGGATTCAACGACAACAAGAACAAGGCGGAAAAAGAAAATAAAACCAACATGGTAGGAGGAAACACATGAAGCGTAGAGATTTTCTGATCGGCTCGTGCCTTGCGCCGGTCGTTCTGTCTGCGTCCGTCAACGCCCAGCAGAAGCGGACACTTTCGATCGTGACCTCCCTGCCGAAGGAGCTCTCCTCGGCTTACAAGGCGGCCTTCGAAAAGCTCAATCCGGACATCAACGTCGAGGTCCAGCAGCGCGGCACCCAGGCCGCCGTCACCTATCTGCGCGAGACGCGGGCGAAGAGCGCGACCGACATCTTCTGGGCTTCGGCGCCCGATGCCTTCGAGGTGCTCAAGGGCGAGGGCCTTCTGGCCAAGTTCGTGCCGGCCGACACCGGCGTGCCGGCCAAGATCGGCGATTATCCGATCAATGATCCGGAAGGCTATTATGCCGGCTTCGCGCTCTCCGGCGCGGCGATCATGTGGAACTCGCGCTATGTCCGGGCCAACAACCTGCCAGCCGTGAAGGGCTGGAACGACCTGGCCCTTCCCGTGATGTTCGACCATGTCGCGATGGCGATGCCCTCGCGTTCTGGCTCCACCCATCTAACGGTCGAAACCATCCTGCAGGCGCGAGGCTGGAAAGATGGCTGGGCACTGCTGAAGTCGGTCTGCGGCAACATGCGGCTGATTACCGAGCGCTCCTTCGGCGTGCCGGACGGCGTTACTTCCGGACAGTTCGGTTTTGGCGTGGTGCTCGACTATCAGGCCCTGGCTGCGCGCGGCGCCGGCTTCCCGGTCGAGTTCGTGCACCCGAGCGATACAACGATCGTTCCCTCCAACATCGGCGTCGTGAAGGACGGGCCAAACAGTGCCGCGGCGCAGAAGTTCATCGAATTCATGCTGTCGCCGGACGGTCAGGCGATCCTGTTCGAGCCGACGGTTGGCCGCCTGCCGGTGCGCCCTGATTCCTACAAGAAGGCGCCCGCCGGCACGCCGAACCCCTTTGCGATCGAATGGGGCGGTGGTGGCGGCTTCAAGTTCGACGTGGACCGTTCCGAGAAGCGCTACGCCATCGTCGACGTGGTTTTCGACCAGCTCATCAGCTTCCAGCTTCAGCCGCTGAAGAACGTCGCCAAGACCCTGCATGCTGTCGATGCCAAGCTCGCCAAACGGCCGAATGCCGAAGCCGCGACGCTGGCCGCGCAGGCGCGCGAGGCCATCGCCCTGATGCCGTTCGACGAGAAGGAGGCGCAATCGGCCGAGTTCGCTGAGGCCTTCCACGGCTCCAACGAGAAGAAGAAGGGCCCGCGTCAGGCGGAGCTGGAGCAGAAATGGGCGAGCTTCGCCCGCGACAACTACGCGAAGGCGCAGCAACTGGCCGACAAGGCCGCCCAGCTGGCCGGCTGACCCATGCGAAAGGCGGCTCCGGCAGGCGTCGGAGCCGCCCTTCCAGATCGAGTGGCGTAGGGGACAAGGCTCATAATGTCGTCGATTACCAAGACCGACCTGGCCGACCGGCCGGGATTCGCCGTCCGGCTGGGCGGCGTCGCATTCGGGCAATACGCTGCGGCCGGGCTGATCGCGCTGTTCCTGCTTGCCTTCCTCGTCGTCCCGGTGCTGACCGTTATCGTGGCTGCGTTCCAGGACAAGCACAGCGGCGCCTTCACGCTGATCAATGTCTACGACTTCCTGCGCAACGAGCTGTTTCTCCGCTCGTTCTGGAATTCGCTCTACGTCTCCCTGATGTCCGTGCTCTGGGCGACGGTGCTGGCGCTGCCGCTGGCCTACATCACGACGCGCTTCGCCTTCCGTGGCGCGGTGATGATCCAGACCCTCGGCATCATTCCACTGATCATGCCGCCTTTCGCCGGCGCCATCGCAATGCAGCTCCTGTTCGGGCGCAACGGCACGGTCAATCTGCTGCTGGGAGACTGGTTCGGCATCAACATCCCGCTGATGGAGGGCCTCAACGGTGTGATCTTCGTCCAGGCGGTGCACTATTTCCCGTTCATCCTGATCAACCTCTCGACGTCCCTGCGCAATATCGACCGGGCGATGGAGGAGGCGGCGCAGAATCTTGGCGCGCATGGACTCCGGCTGTTCCGGAAGGTGGTGTTCCCTCTGGCCATGCCGGGCTACATCGCCGGAGCCTCCCTGGTATTCGTCAAGGTCTTCGACGACTTGGCGACGCCGCTGCTGCTCAACGTCCAGGACATGCTGGCGCCGCAGGCCTTCCTGCGGATCACCTCGATCGGCATTGCCGACCCGATCGGCTACGTCATCGCCGTCGTCCTGATCGTCTTCTCGGTGTTCGCGCTCTGGCTGGCCTCCTTCGCGACGCGGGGCAAGGACTACGCCACCATCCAGCGCGGCGGTGGCGGCCTCTCCAAGCGGCAGATGACGCGGCTCGACGCGGTCTTCGCCTATGGCGTGATCGGCTTCATCCTGGCGATCGTGCTCGCCCCGCATCTCGGCCTGCTGCTGCTGTCCTTCGCGACGATCTGGTCCTATGCGCCGCTGCCCGACGGCTTCACCTTCGCGCACTATCGCACGATCTTCGGTGAATCCTCGCAGCTCATCACCAACACGCTGATCTATGCCACGCTGGCCGGGATCATCGGCGTCTGCCTCGGCACCGCCATCTCCTACCTCGTCGCGCGAACCAAGGTGATCGGCGCCCGCTGGCTCGACTTCATCGCCATGTCAGCGCTCGCCGTGCCCGGGGTTGTCCTCGGCATGGGCTATCTGCGCACCTACTACGCGATCGAACTGCCCTGGGGCGGATCGCTGGCGGCGTTCTGGGGCATGATCGCCATCGCGCTCGGCGTGCGCCGCCTGCCTTACGCCCTCAGGGCCTGCAGCGCCGCCCTGCAGCAGGTGTCCGTCTCTCTCGAGGAGGCGGCGGAGAATGTCGGCGCGACCAAGGCCCGAACGATCCGGCGGGTGGTGGTGCCGCTGATGACCGGCGGCATCGTCGCCGGCTTCGTCACCAGCTTCGCGACCGCTGCGGTCGAGCTGTCCGCAACCATGATGCTGGTGCAGTCGACGGCCGATGCGCCGCTCGCCTACGGGCTCTACGTCTTCATGCAGTCGCCTGCCGGCCGCGGCGCCGGCGCCGCGCTCGGCGTGCTCGCCGTCGTTATCGTCGGCATCTGCACCTACCTCAGCCATGTCTACCTCGAGCGGCGCTCGGCCCCGAGCCGGCGTGAGGAGGGGGCGTGATGGCCGCGCAAACCGCCCGTTCCCTTGTTCCCGACGTCCCATCGCCGGAGGTTTAGGCGCCATGACACATATCGACGCGAGCGGGCTCAAGACCGCCGGCATTTCGATCCGTAAGGTCAACCTGTCCTATGGCTCGTTGCAGGTCCTGAAGAACGTCGACCTCGAGATCCAGCCCGGCGAGTTCTTCGCGTTCCTGGGGCCATCGGGCTGCGGCAAGACCACGCTGCTGCGGGTGATCGCGGGCTTCAACACGCCGCAGAGCGGCAGCGTCACGGTCGGCGGGCGCGAGGTGCTGTCCCTGCCGCCCTGGAAGCGCGATGTCGGCATGGTCTTCCAGTCCTATGCGCTCTGGCCGCATATGAGCGTGCGCAAGAACGTCGCCTTCGGGCTAGAAGAGCGCAGGCTGCCCAAGGACGAGATCGGGCGCCGCGTCGACAAGGCTTTGGAACTGGTCGGCCTCGGCCATCTCGGCTCGCGCCGACCCTCCGAGCTATCCGGCGGCCAGCAGCAGCGTGTCGCGCTGGCGCGGACCATCGCGATCGAGCCGACGGTGCTGCTGCTCGACGAGCCGCTGTCCAATCTCGATGCGAGCCTGCGCGTGCAGGTGCGGCGCGACCTGCTGGCGATGCAGCGCCGGCTCGGCCTCACCACCATCTTCGTCACCCACGATCAGGAGGAGGCGAACACGATCTGCGACCGTATCGCCGTGATGAAGGATGGTGTGATCCAACAGGTCGGGACGCCGATGGCGCTCTACGACAACCCGGTCAATCTCTTTGTCGCCAGCTTCCTCGGAACGGCGAACATCCTCGACGGGGCGATGCGGACGAATGGCCGCGAGCAGGTCTTCGAACTGCCCTGCGGCAGCCGATTCCCGGTGCCCGACGAGCACCGCAACGGCGCCAAACTGTTCTTCCGGCCGCAAAATGCGCGGCTGGCGCTCGCCGGAGACCAGGCCGAGACGGCCAGCGTGCGGGTCAAGGGCAAGGTGTCCCACAAGGAATTCCTGGGGGCCTCGGTGCGCTATGGCATCCGGACGGAGGGAGGCGAGGTTTTCGCCGACATCCCTCATGCCCGCGGGGAGGCGCATCTGCCGGACGAGCACATCGTCGGCGTCGACGTGCCCCTGAGCCCGGTCAACTATCTGCCCGCCTAGCGAGATCCTCCCCTGGTCGCGCCCGCTGGATCGGGGGCGGGGCCGTCCGGGGCCGGCGTGCGTCCGAGCGCTCAATGAAATGAGGTGGATCTGCCGTCACGCCGATCCGCTCGTCATCTGGAGAGATGCAATGGCTATTTCGAAGGCACTCAACGTCAACGGCAAAAGGGAAACGCTTACCGTCGACGATCCCGACATGCCGCTGCTCTACGCGCTGCGCGACAACCTCGCCTTGCGCGGCCCGCGCTTCGGCTGCGGCATGGCGCAATGCGGCTCCTGCACCGTGCAGGTCGACGGCGAGGCGGTGCGCTCCTGCGTCGTGCCGCTGTCCTCGCTCACCGCCGAGCAGAAGGTCGTGACGCTCGAAGGCCTGGGCACGCCCGAAAAGCCGCACCCGGTGCAGCGCGCCTTCATCGAGGAGCAGGCGGCCCAGTGCGGCTACTGCATCAACGGCATGATCATGGAATCCGCCGCCTTCCTCAGCAAGAACACGCGGCCGACCGAAGCCGAGGTCAAGGAAGCACTGAAGGACAATCTCTGCCGCTGCGGCACGCATACCCGCATCGTCAAGGCCGTCCTGCGCGCAGCCAGCAACGGGTGAGGAGAGCGATCATGAACATTCAGATGTCTCGGCGCCGGCTCCTCAAGGGCTCGGGCGCATTGGTCGTCGGCTTCACGCTTGCAGGCCGCGCCGGCGCGGCGTTGGCGCAGGGCGCGAGCCTGCCCGCCGCCAAGCCGCTGGCGGTGACCGAAGTCGACGCCTTTCTCTCGATCGACATCGACGGAATCGCGACAGTCTATTCGGGCAAGGTCGATCTCGGCACCGGCGTCGCCACCGCCCTGCCGCAGATCGTCGCCGAAGAGCTCGACCTGCCGATGGCCGCGATCAGGTTCATCCAGGGAGACACCGGGCTGACCCCCGATCAGGGCATCTCCTCGGGCAGCCTCGCGATCCAGAACGGCGGAATCCAGTTGCGTCAGGCTGCGGCGACGGCGCGCAACGCCCTGCTCGACGAGGCCGCCAGGCGGCTTCAGGTCGCCAGGGAGGAGCTCAGCGTCGTCGATGGCGTGGTCAAGGCGAAGTCCGGCCAGTCGGTCAGCTATGGCGCGCTGATCGGCGGCAAGAACTTCAATCTCAAGCTCGACCCGAAGAAGCCGGTCGCGACCAAGGCGCCGAAGGATTTCAAGGTCGTCGGCAAGTCCGTCGCCCGCATCGACATTCCCGGCAAGGTCACCGGCCAGTTCACCTATATGCAGGATGTTCGCGTCCCCGGCATGGTCCATGCCCGCGTGGTCCGGCCGCCGGCGCTGGGCGCGAGGCTCGAAAGCGTGGACGAGAGATCGGTCGCTGGCATCCCCGGCGTCACGGTCGTGCGCCAGAAGGACTTCCTCGCCGTCGTCTCACCAAGCGAGTGGAACGCCGTCAGGGCCTCGCAGCAGCTCGCGGCCAAATGGTCGAAATCCGAGACGTTGCCCGACCAGGCCAAGCTCTGGGACCATGTGCGCAGCACCAAGGTCGTCAAGGACGACGTCACCAGCAATATCGGTGACGTTGCTGTCACCATGGGCAAGGACGGCCGCACGCTGTCCGCGACCTATGATTTCGCAATCAACCTGCACGGCTCGATCGGGCCGTCCTGCGGCATTGCAGAGTTCAAGGACGGCAAGCTGACCTGCTGGTCGGCCTCGCAGGCGACGCATAATCTGCGCAAACAACTCGCCGAGATGTTCTCCATGCCGGCCGAGGATGTGCGCTGCATCTATTTCGAGGGCGCCGGCTGCTATGGCCGCAACGGCCATGAGGATGCGACCGCCGATGCCGCCCTCATCGCCAAGCTGATCGGCAAGCCGGTGCGCGTGCAATGGTCGCGCGCCGACGAGCATGGCTGGGAGCCGATGGGACCGCCGACCCTAATCGACCTCAAGGCGACGCTCAGCCACAAGGGCGAGGTCACGGCCTGGGATTCGCGCTTCATTGTGCCTCAGGGCATGCCGGGCAATTGTCCGCTGGTGGCGCAGGAGCTGGCCGGTCTGCCGGCGCCGCCGGTGCTCTCGCCCGGGAATGTCATTCGCAACTCGGATATCCCCTACGGGATTCCCAATATCCGCACGATCTGCCACCGGCTTGAGACCACGCCCTTCCGTCCGTCCTGGATCAGGGCGCCGGGGCGAATGCAGAACACCTTTGCCAATGAGTGCTTCCTGGACGAACTCGCCGCCGCGGCGAACGTCGATCCGCTGGCGTTCCGGCTGAAGTATCTCGACGACAAGCGCGGCATCGAGCTGCTCGAGCGCCTGCGGGCCTTCGTCAAATGGGAGGCGCGCGCCTCGCCCCTGACCAAGGCGAGCGGTACCTCGGCCGGCGTGCTGAAGGGGCGCGGTGTCTCGTACACGAAATACGAGAAGACCCGAACCTATGTCGGCGTCGTCGCCGAGGTCGAGGTCGATACGGCGAGCGGGGCGGTGCGCACCACCCGGTTCCATGTCGTCCATGACTGCGGCCAGATCATCAATCCCGATGGGGTCATCAGCCAGATCGAGGGCAATATCCACCAGACCGTCAGCCGTACGATGAAGGAGGAAGTCCATTTCGACCGGGTGATGTCGACCAGCCTCGACTGGGCGAGCTACCCGATCATGACCTTCCCCGAGATGGCCGATATCCGCGTCGAGTTGATCGACCGCCCCGACCAGGCCCCATGGGGTGCGGGCGAGCCGACCGCGGCGGTGGTCCCCTCGGCGATCTCGAACGCGATCTTCGACGCGACCGGCGCCCGGCTGCGCTCGGCCCCCTTCCTTCCGGAGAAGGTCAAGGCCGCGCTGACAGCTTGACGTCGAGTGCGCCGTTGTAACGCGGACCAGAGAGACCCCGGCCAAGTCTATGTGCCAAGCCAGTTCGCTATCGGGCACGAGCTTGAAACCGGGTTCTCACCGGCTGCCGGGCGATTGAGATTGTGGTCGCGCAGTCCGCAATGGATCGCATCCTTTTCCGCGGTCGTGGGCAATGGATACGGCGCGAATCTGGAGGCCTGCGTCTCAGTCTCATGCCGAGGTCGGCTTCTGGCGCGTCTCGATCGAAGGCGAGCGCCACGGCGGGTGCAACATTTGATAAAGTAGTCCTGGATGCGGCATCCCATGACGGGATCTGCCATGGATATCCATCCGCAGAAACAGCTGCCTCATCAGGCGTGGAACCTCGGTCGCATCATCGGACCGAAACCACCTTTGAAGCCGAAGCATATCTAGGCGATACGGACAAGGTTACAGCACGAGGGGCGTGTTGGGGGCACCGCGACGTGTGGCGGCCCACTGACTCGCTTCAACCCGCAAGCTCCGGCCCTTCTAAACACTCTTCAAGCTGCCGGAGAAGGCTTTGTAGTTCGGCCAAGCGCTCGCTGCCATATCGCCTGGTGATCTCGGAATAGATCGCTTCAGATTCCACGCCGGCGCGCTCGATCAGTTCCATGCCCTGTGGCGAGATCGAAATGATACCTCGACGGTGGTCGGATGCCGAGGTCCTGCGGAGGATGAGTCCGCGTTCATCGAGATCCTTGAGGATGCGCGACAGGCTGGGGCCGAGCAGGAACGTCGCTTCCGCGAGCTCCGTCACCTCCAGGCTGCTCTGGGAGTTCAGGGCCCGCAGCACCCGCCACTGCTGCTCGGTGATGCCGAAGCGGCGGAGGCTGGCGCGGAAATGGCGCATTACGGATTCGCGCGCCCGTAGCAGCGACATCGGCAGCGAGCGCGAGAAATGCCTGATCCGGACCCGTGCCTCGGATGGGTTGGTATCGTTCGGCATCGGTCCGGCGCCCTTATGCGTATTCTCAGTCATGATCGGTCCCGGAGGCGGAGCGCGACGCGGACCAAGGTTCACGGTCGCGCCACCGCCTAGTCAAGCCTCGGGCTTCTCGGGGTTGCCGCGCTGCTTCAGATAGTCACGATAATTGCTCGTCTTGAAGTTGAGCGTCTCGTCGGCCTCTTCCATCTGCACGGAAATACCGAGCGGGCTCGCGGCGCTGACAGCGGCGAGATAGGCCTTCACCGCATCGAACACCCCGCGGGCGGCCTCCTTCTTGTCCTCGTCTGAGCGGCCCTTAGCGATGCGCAGCATCACGTGCACAAAGGCGTTGTCGGGGTGCCCGTCGACGATCAGATAGTTGGCGACCGGAACGCCCCGCGTGCGCGCGCCGGCGAAGGGGAAGATGGCGCCGTCGCCGATCAGAGCGTCCTGCGTGGTCTTGAGCAGGCCGGAGACGTCGATGCGGGATTCGAGGTTGGCCGAGTATTCGACCCAGATATGAGGCATGTCGATAATCCGATGCGGTTCAGCTGAGCGAGGCGACGGCGGCGGCGACACCGCAGCCGGGAGTGGGGACCGCGTGGCCGAGCGCGGTCAGGCTGCGCTCGAGAAAATAGAGGTCGGTCAGGACGTCGGCTTCGCTGATCAGCCCCATCGTACCGATGCGGATGACCCGGCCGGTCAGCTTGTTGCGAGCGCCTGCGATCGCGGTGTTGTAGGTCTCGTACATGTGTTTGACGATGGCTCCGCCGGTCAGCGGCTCGGGCACGGAGGCGACGACGACCGTATGCGAGGCGGTCGCCTGATCGCCAAAGGCCGGGAGACCCAGCGCGAGGCAGCCGGCCCGCATCGCATCCGACAGGCGCTTATGCCGGGCGAAGACCTGCGGCAGTCCTTCCTCATGGATCATCGTCAGGGCTTCATGGACGCCAAACAGCAGCGAGACCGGGCAGGTAAACGCCGTCTCGTGCTTGTCGACCACCGCCAGGGCTTTGCGCATGTCGAGGTAGAAGCGCGCACAGCGGTCGTCGCGCTCGATGACCTTACGGGCCTTTTCGCTGACGCTGGCGAAGCCGAGGCCAGGCGGGCACATCAGCGCCTTCTGCGAGCCGGTGACGATGATGTCGACGCCCCATTCGTCCTGTCGCAGTTCCAGGCCGCCGAGCCCGCTGACCGAGTCGACCAGAAGCAGGGTATCGCGGTCGCGCAGCAGCGCCCCGATCGCAGCGAGGTCGGTGACCGCGCCGGTGGAGCTCTCGTTGTGGACGGCGACCACGGCGCGATAGTCGTCCTTATCGAGCTTGGCGGCGATCACGGCCGGATCCGGCGTCCAACCCCACTCGCTTTCGATGACGTCGACCTCGGCCCCGAGCGCGCGGGCGATCTGGGCATAGCGTTCGCCGAACTGGCCATGGACAAGCGCGAGGACCTTCTCGCCGGGCGCGAGCACGTTGGCGAGGCTGGCTTCCATGACGCCCGTCCCCGAGCTGCCGAAGGTCAGCACCGGTGCCGTCGTCCCGAACAGCGGTTTGATCCATTGCTGGATCTCCTCGAGGATTACGCGCATCTCTGGACCGCGATGGTTGACGATCGAGCGCGCGGTGGCCTGGCGGATGCGCTCGGGAATCGTGATCGGGCCGGGCAGGCGCAGGCGGTAGGGATAGGCTGAGGACGGCGATGCGGTCACGGTCAAGCTCTCCGAAGGATAGGCTAGGCGTTGCTCTGTGCTTGGGGATGCCGGTGGGCGACCGACCGGCTAGTGGATGACTTGCTGGATGAACTGGCGCGCGCGCTCGGTCTTTGGGGCGGAGAAGAACGCATCGGGCCCGCCGACTTCAGCAATGGCGCCGTCCGCCATGAACACGACACGGTCGGCGACGGCGCGGGCAAAGCCCATCTCATGGGTGACGCAGATCATGGTCATGCCGGTACGGGCGAGCTCGATCATGACGTCGAGCACCTCCTTCACCATTTCCGGGTCGAGCGCGGAGGTCGGCTCGTCGAACAGCATCACGTCGGGGTCCATGGCGAGCGCGCGCGCGATCGCGACGCGCTGCTGCTGGCCGCCGGAGAGCTGGTTCGGGAATTTCCTGGCCTGGTGGCCGATATGGACGCGCTCCAGCAATTCCATCGCGCGGGCCTCTGCGGCGGCGCGCGGCACATGTTTCAGCTTGATCGGCCCGAGCGTGAGATTGTCCAGGATCGACAGGTGCGGAAACAGATTGAAGTTCTGGAAGACCATGCCGACGCGCTGGCGGATCTTCTCGATATTGTCGTCGTTCTGGGCGACGAGTTCACCGCCGACGGTGATCGCGCCCTGCTCATAGGCCTCGAGGCCGTTAATGCAGCGAATCATCGTCGACTTCCCGGAGCCCGAGGGGCCGCAGACAACGATGCGCTCGCCCTGCCGGACCTCAAGGTCGATGTCCTTGAGAACGTGGAAATCCGAATACCACTTGTTGAGGTTTGCAAGCCGGATGAGAGGCGATGTCATGGCAGTGATTGACCCGGTTGCGTTCAGGAGCGATCGGCGCGCGCGAAGCCGGCCTCGATGGCACGGCTGTAGCAGGAGAGGCCGAAGCTCATCAGCCAAAAGACCAGCCCGACGATGAAATAGCCCTCGGCCTGGGAACCCGCCCAGAGCGGGTCGGACACGCCGGCGGAGACGATGTTGAGCAGGTCGAACAGGCCGACCACCATCACAAGCGTTGTGTTCTTGAGCAGCGAGATGGTGGTGTTGACGACGCCCGGAACGACCTTGCGGACGGCTTGAGGCAGGATGATGTGAAGCATGGTACGCCAGTAGCCGAAGCCGATCGCCATCGCGGCCTCGTACTGGCCCTTGGGTACCGCCTGCAAACCGCCGCGCACCACCTCGGCCATATAGGCGGCCTCGTAGAAGATGATGCCGCCGACCGCGAGCGCAAGCGGATCCGGCTTCGTGCCCGGTGGCAGAAAGAACGGCAGCATCACGATGGCCATGAACAGCACCGTGAGGAAAGGCACGCCGCGGCAGAGTTCGATGAAGCCGACGCAGAACCAGCGGATCAATGGCAGCTTGCTTTGACGGCCGAGTGCGAAGACCACGCCGAACGGCAGCGAGAAGGTGATGCCGGAAACCGCCAGGATCATGGTTAGCATGAAGCCGCCCCACTGGTCGCTCGGCACCAGAGGCAGCCCCGCAAAGCCGCCGCGCAGCAGCAGGAACGTCGTGATCGGCAGCACCAGCGCAATAAAGGCGATGGCATAGGCCTTGCCCGGGATGCGCGGCACCATCAGCCAGACCAGCCCGACGAGCAGCAGGCTGAAGGCGATGTCGGGCCGCCAGCGTTCGAGCGGCGGATAGAAACCATAGATAAACTGCGGCGCCTTGCTGGCGACGAAGGCCCAGCACGCGCCGCCGCCGGTACAGTCGGCACGGCTCGCGCCGGTCCAGGTAGCGTTGACCAGGGCCCAGGGGAGGATGGCCGAGGCGATGCCGCCGAGGATCGCCAGGACCGCCAGCGACAAAAGCGCGTCGCGCCTGGTTCCGAACATGCGGCCGCGCAAGCCGCCGAGCAGCCGGGCCAGTGGATTGGAGGCGCCCAGGGGGGAAGGCCGGGCTCTGCCGGTCTCGGGAAGAGCGGCTGCTTGGGTCACCGTTCGACAATCCTGGTCATGCGGTTGAACAGGTTGATCAGCGCGCCGATGAGAAGGCTGATGGCGAGATATACGCCCATCGTCATGGCGACGATCTCGATGGCGCGGCCGGTCTGGTTGATGCTGATGCCGGTGAAGACGCCGACAAGGTCGGGATAGCCGATCGCGACAGCCAGCGACGAGCCTTTCAGGATGTTGAGGTATTGATTGGACAGGGGCGGCAGTAGCACGCGCACCGCCTGCGGGATCACGATGAAGCGCAGCGTCTGCCACCAGCCGAAGCCGATTGCAGCAGAGGCTTCGCGCTGTCCCTTGTTGACGGATTCGATGCTGGCGCGGACGAGTTCGCCGATGAAGGCGGCGTTGTAGATCGCCATGGCCAGGACCAGCGCCACGACTTCCGGCACGATGACCCAGCCGCCGACGAAGTTGAAGCCGCGCAGATGGGGCACCGAAAAGGAAACCTGCGCGCCCGAGAGGACGATCGCGAGTGCGGGCAGGGCAACCAGCACGGCGAATGCGGGAAGCCACGCATTGACCGTTCGGCCGGTCCGTTCCGCATAGCTCGTCAGGCTGCGGAGGAGGACGAGGGCGAGGATGAGCGCGAGCAGGATTGACAGAGCAAGCAGGCCGGGGCGGTCTGTCGTCAGACTAGGTATGTAGATGCCGCGATTGGACAGATAGGCAGCGTCGCCGAGCGAATGGGCGGCGCGCGGTGGCGGCAGTGCCCGCAGGGCGACATTGTACCAGATCAGGATATGCAGCAGCTGCGGCAGGTTCCGGACGACCTCGACATAGATCCGCGCCGCACGGGACACGGTCCAGTTGCTCGAAAGCTGGGCGATGCCGATGGCAAAGCCGAGCACGGTCGAGGCCGCTATGGCCAGCACCGTGACCAGCAGGGTGTTGGTGATGCCAATCAGGAAGACGCGCCAATAATTGTCGCTGGCAGTATAGGGAATGAGGTGGAAGGCGATCTCGAAGCCCGCCTCCTGCCAGAGGAAGTCGAAGCCGAGCTTGAGGCCGCGGGCGGCCAGGTTGGCGTAGAGATTGCCGATCGCGACATAGGCGATCAAAGCAATACCCGCGACGAGCAGGCCCTGGTAGAGCCAGCCCAGGATGCGTCGGCGCCCCAACGGGCTACGCTGCGGATGATCGGGTACTGAGATCGTCATCTTGGACGTAGGGCTGCTCGGCGGGGCTGGGAGGCCGGCGTCAGCACCGGCCTCGGCTGCGTGTTCGGCTCAGCGGATCAGCGGGGCGGACATCAGCCCCTTATTGTTCCAGAGGTTGTTCAGGCCGCGCTCAAGCTTGATCGGGCTCTTGTCGCCGACATTGCGCGCAAACATCTCGCCGTAGTTGCCCACGGCCTTGATCGTGTTGAAGGCCCAGTCATTGTCGATGCCGAGCTTGACGCCGAAATCGCCGGTGACGCCGAGCAGACGCTGCACCTCGGGCGAGGTCGAACTCTTCTTCATCTCGTCGACATTGGCCTGAGTAATGCCCAGTTCCTCGGCGGCGATGAGCGCATTCAGCGTCCAGGCCACGATATCGCGGAAGCGGGAATCGTCCTTGCGCACGACGGGGCCGATTGGCTCCATCGAGATCAACTCGGGCAGCACGACCCAGTCGTTGGCGCTGCCGAGCTTCGAAACGGCGCCGGCCAGCGCGCTGAGCACGTTCGCGTAGACGTCGCAACGCCCGGCTTCCAGGTTCTTTTCGTTCTGCTCGCGGGTATTGGCCGTGACAGGCGTGAACTTGAGGCCGTTCTTGCGGAAGTAGTCGGCTAGGTTGAGCTCATAGTTGGAGCCGCCCGAGACGCAAATCGAGGCGCCGTCGAGCTCCTTGGCGCTCTTCACGCCGAGCGACTTCTTTGCGAGGAATCCCTGGCTGTCGTAGAGGTAGACGCCGGCCCATTCGACGTTCAGCTCGATGTCGCGGATGAAGGTGTGCGTGGCGGTGCGAGCCAGCAGGTCGATGCCGCCGGACTGCAGTGTCGTGAAGGCGGTCTTGATCTCTAGCGGGACGAACTTGACCTTCTGGGGATCGCCAAGGACGCCGGCGGCGACGGCGCGGCAGAAATCAACCTCGAAGCCGGTCCATTTGGCGGCGCCGTCGAGCGTGCTCATGCCGGTCTGAACGCCGGTCGAGACGCCGCAATTGAGGACCCCGCGTGCCTTCACGGCCTTCTGCGTGGCGCCGCTCTCGGCGGTGGCGGCAGTAGAGCCGGCCAGCAGGCACCCGGCGACGAGGACCCATTTGTTGCAGATATTACCGAGCATTCATTCCTCCCAGCGGCTTGAACGGACGTGGGGCAGCTGCGCCCCGCATGACGGAGATGTTTGATGACATATAACACGTTAAATATCAAATTAATTAGCGCGTTAATCATCTCGGCGCGGTTGCGGAGGGACTCCCGTGCCGGACATGCCGGCGGAGGAGGGGAGGAGGCTGCCAGCGCTATGCCGCCCTGGCGTTTGCGCGATAGACCGCGGCGCCATTCAACGACGTCGCGTGACTTGGCCAGCAGTCAGATCGCTCCTGATCTCACTCGAAGAAGCAGCTTACGGTTCCCAATGGGCCGTAATCGGCGACAATGGTGTCGCCATGACGTACCTCGATCGGCCGGATGAAGGAGCCGCCGAGCACTACCTGGCCGGCCTCGATCTCATCGCCATAGGCCGCGAGCCGGTTCGCCAGCCATGCGACACCGCGCGCCGGCTGGTTCAGGACGCCGGCTCCTAGGCCCGTCTCTTCGACCACGCCGTTGCGGCTGACGATGGCGCCGATCCAGCGCAGATCGACCTGATCGGGCCGCATTGCGCGCCCCCCCATCACGATGCCGGCATTCGCGGCATTGTCCGCGATGGTATCGACGATGGTGCGCGCCCGCTTTGTCTCGGGATCGACGCGCAGGATGCGTGTATCCAGGATTTCGAGCGCCGGCGTGATGTAGTCGGTCGCGTTCAGCACATCCGAGACCGTGACGTTCGGCCCCTTCAGCGGGGCCTTCATGACGAAGGCGATCTCGGCCTCGACGCGGGGCTGGATAAAGCGTTCCTTGGGCACGGTGCTGCCTTCTTCGAAGCTCATGTCGTCGAGCAGCACGCCGGAATCGGGGGTGTCGATGTTCAGCGCGTACTGCATAGCCTTGGAGGTCAGGCCGATCTTCCAGCCGATTACCTTGCGGCCGGCCGCGCGCTTGCGCTTCACCAAGGCATGCTGGATGGCGTAGGCGTCGTCCGTCGAGATTCCGGGAAAGCGCAGCGACATCAATCCCGTCTGCCGGCGGGTCTGCTCGGCCTCGTCGAGGCTCAGCGCGGCGGCTTCGATCTGGTCAGGCGTCAGCATCGGTCAGGCCTCGTCGGAGATGGTGTTGCGGAGCAGGCCGATGCCGTCGGCCTCGACTTCGACGACGTCGCCCGGCTTCAGCCACACCGGCGGGTCGAAGCGCGCCCCTGCGCCCGTCGGCGTGCCGGTGATCAGGATGTCGCCGGGAACAAGGGTGGTGAAGGTCGAGACGTAGTTGATGATCTTCCGGAAGGAGAAGATCATCCGGCTGGTCCGGTCGCTCTGCCGAACCTCGCCGTTGACGCGGGTCGTCAGCGCGATATCTGCGATCTGCGCCTCGTCGGTATAGGGCACGAGCCAGGGGCCGATGGCGCCGGAGGCGTCGAAATTCTTGCCTTGGGTGACGTTGAACTTGGCGTGGCGCATCCAGTCGCGGATCGACCCCTCATTGGCCAGTGTCAGGGCCGCGATATGGTCGAGCGCCTCGCGCTCGGCGATCCGGCGCCCGGCCTTGCCGATGACGATGGCGATCTCGCCCTCATAATCGAGTTGCTCGCTCTCCGGCGGGCGGATGAGCGGGTGTCCATGGCCGACGAAGGAGCGCGCGAAGCGCGGAAACAAGGACGGATTCGCCGGAGCCTCCTTGCCGTCCTTGTATTCCGCGTTGCGGTCCGGGAAATTCACGCCGACGCAGATGATTTTCTCGGGAACGAGCGAGGGAATCGTGAACCGGATCTCCTCCAGCGACAGATCCGGTGACAGGCGAGCAGCATTTTCCTGGAGAGCCGCGAACGCATGCTCGTCCACAACCTGCTGCAGGGTCGGCCACCGGGCTTCGTGCCGAGCAGAGAGGTCGACGATTCCGCCATCGGTTGCCAGGCCATATCCCGCCCGCTCGGCGTGGATGAAACTTACGAACTTCGCGACCAAGAGAGGCGTCCTCACGAACAGGAATGGAGACGATGAGCGCTGGGGAGTTTCCCTTCAGGGAGACGCCTTCCGGCCGGAGAGCCGAAGCGCGATTGCCATCTAATTATCATGTTAAATATATCAGCCGCTGGGATGTCAACCCGTCGGGAGCGTCTCTCGTTATCGCGCAAAGCGCGTGGTGCGACAGTTGGGGAAATTGTGGACGCCTATAGCGACGTCGCCATCGACAAGATCGTACCGCAGGCTTGCGCGGAAGGAGCCAGCCCGGTGACGATGCTGATCACGAAGAACTGCACGCCGAGCGCGGGGCGGAAGCCGCTTTTCACCCTGCGCCTGAGGCTTTCCGCGAAACCGGTCCGGGCGAGAGGCACAATGCGAGGGCGGGCCCGAAGGCGTAGGAGAACAGTGCAAGCAAGATCGAGCCCAGTCGGTAGCAGAATCGCCGTGGCCGACGCCCGCACGGAGCGCCCCCGGTCTTGAACGGGATTGATCTGCTAGCGTCCCAATGCGCGCGAGAAGCCGGCCAGCGTCACGCCGCTGCCCCGCTTGAAGAAGCGGTTGAGGCGGCTTTGGTCAGCGAAGCCCAGCTCTGCCGCCACCTGCGCAGGAGTAACGCCATTCCGCAGGAACCGACGCACACTAGCTCGCCCCATCTGCATCGCCACGCCATCAGCGGCAGGCAAAGGCCCGGCTGAAGCTGCGAACCAGGTGCTCGGTGGAGATCTCGGCTTGACGCAGCGTCTGAGGCCGCCCGATCGACAGTAAGCTACGTGGCTGTGATCTCGTCCGGCTTCGTGTGGGTGATGTCGTGCTCGGCGGAACCGTGATGCTGAGGACATCGATCATCCAGCAGAAGACCGGCCGGCCGGTGCCATTCGAGCTTACCGACCCGACCCGGAGGCGCTGACAGCCTGGCCCAGGAGACGACCAGGGGCATTTGGCGACTGGCTCTTCCCGAGCCGCAGCCAACTTGGCGATCACGTGACGACCCGGAAATGCGGCCGCTTGCTTGACGGCAAGGTCGCCCGGATCGGCCTGGATCCGGCTCTCTATGGGGCGCATAGCCTGAGGAGGACGAAAGTTGCCTTGATCTACAAGCGCACCGGCAACCTTCGTGCCTGTCGGCTGCTACTGGGCTACTCCAAGCTTGAAAGCACCGTTCGTTAGCTCGGAATCGAAGTTGATGATGCTCTGCTTCTGTCCGAGCAGACGGATCTATGAGCTTTCCGGTCTAGCAAAAGAAGCCGTGCCGCTTGCATTTGCTCCGGAACTCAATGGTGGCCCTGCGGTGAACATGGACGAGGCGGCTTTGATTGCCTCCTCGTCCTCGCGGGTCAGCTTCGGACGAAAGTGAGGATGTCCCTGTTCACGACATCCGCGTGGGTCGTCGCCATGCCGTGCGGTAGCTTGTTGTAGATGTTCAGCGTCGCGCGCTTGAGCAGCTTGGCGGTGAGCGGGGCGCTGTCGCCGATCGGGACGACCTGATCGTCATCGCCATGCATCACCAGCGTCGGGGCCTCGATCACCTTGAGATCGTCGGTGAAATCGGTCTCCGAAAAGGCCTTGATGCCATCGTGATGGGCCTTGGCTGCGCCCATCATGCCCTGGCGCCACCAGTTCTGGATGAGGCTCGGATCCGCTTCGACCCCCGGCCGGTTGAAGCCATAGAACGGTCCCGCCGCGAGATCGGTGTAGAACCTGCTGCGATTGGCGGCGAGGCTCTTGCGAAACCCGTCGAAGACCTCGATCGGCAGGCCGCCGGGGTTGCGGTCGGTCTTGACCATGATCGGCGGCACCGCGCCGATCAGGACGAGCTTTGCCGTGCGCTTTTTGCCGTGACGGGCGACGTAGCGCGTGGCCTCGCCGCCACCGGTCGAATGGCCGATATGAACGGCATTGCGCAGGTCGAGATGCTCGACCACAGCCGCAACGTCGGCAGCGTAATGCTCCATGTCGTGACCGTCGGAGACCTGGCTGGAACGGCCATGCCCCCGCCGGTCATGCGCGACGACCCGGAAGCCCTGCGCCAGGAAAAACAGCATCTGCGCGTCCCAATCATCCGAGCTGAGCGGCCAGCCATGGTGAAAGACGAGCGGTTGAGCCGATTTCGGGCCCCAATCCTTGTAGAAGATCTCGACGCCATCACGGGTCGTCACATAGTTCATGCGTTGGCTCCTTCTGCTGTTCTGAGAGGAAACGGTGTCAGGTTGTGCGAAAGACGAGAGCGGAAGCGTGCCGGCCGCCGCCACGCAGGCGCCGCCGCAAAGGAGGCCGCGCCGGCTGCAATCGGTCGGGCTGGATGATCTATCGTTCGGCATTGGCGCCTCCGAGGCGCGGCTATGGGCTGCGATCGACGTCTCCGGACGATGCCCGGCTGAGCATCTCGGGAAGAGCCGGCTTTGAGGCCGCTACGAATATTTTGAGAGTCTTGCGGCTTATCGAAGCTAGCCGATCTTGGGCCAAGCAGATTTTCAATCAATAAGCTCGATGTTGGTCTATTCTATGCTGATGTATAGGTCGTATCGACTTTTGAATATTTGATTTCAGCCGGGCGCGTCCCGATCTCGGATCTTCCACATGGAGGTCCGCATGAACAAATTATCCAACAAGGTCGCTGTGATCACCGGCGGCAATAGTGGCATCGGCTTCGCCACGGCGCGTGCCTTCGTCGCGGAAGGCGCGAATGTCCTGATCGTCGGACGCCGCCAAGAAGCGGTCGATCAAGCCGTGGAGACCCTTGGGCAAAGGGCGATCGGCCTTGCCGGCGACGTCACCGATCTAGCCACACATGAACGCGTTGCCGCCTTCGTGGCTGAACGGTTCGGCAAGGCCGATATCTACATGGCGAATGCCGGCGGTATCCGGATCCAGCCGAGCCTGGCGGTGACGCCGCAGGATTACGACGCGCAGTTCCTCGCCAATGCGCGCGGCACCTTCTTCGGCGTGCAGAGGATCGCTCCGGTGCTGCGTGATGGCGGCGCCATCCTGCTGACCAGCTCGATCGCCAGCCGCAAGGTACTGGACGGCCACGCCGTCTATGCCGGCAGCAAGGCTGCAATCGAGGCGTTCGCCCGCAACTGGGCATTGGAATTCAAGGATCGACGTATCCGCGTCAACGTGCTCAGTCCCGGTCCGACTGCGACGCCGATCATCGGAAAGCTCGGCATCCCGGCCGAAGCGCTGTCGCAGGTCGAGGACATGGCCGCCCAGGCGATCCCGTTTGGCCGGATGGGTGAGGCCGACGAACTCGCCCAAGCCGCGCTTTTCCTCTGCTCGGCGCAGAGCGAGTTCGTGACGGGCGTCAATCTCACCGTCGACGGCGGCATGGCGCTGACCTGACCGCAAGGGTAGCGCGAGTTTTTGCGCATTGGCGCGGTGACTGGACCGCCGCGCCTGAAGCATATCTCCGGCTTCTCTCGAACCCCGGGGCATGCTCCATCCTGTTGTTCATCCCGCCACGTCGCCGCGACCAATTCCGGTTTCGCCTAAAGCCCCTATGCCGCCTTGTCTCGCGCGCACTCCGATCGGCAGGGCTTCCCAGGCCCGGATGAGCTCGCCGATCGAGGCGACCTCCATCTTCCGCATCAGATTGCCTCTGTGCAGCTTGACCGTGACCTCGCTGATGCCGAGGTCGAAGGCGATCTGCTTGTTGAGACGCCCCCGCGTCACCTCATGCATGATTTCGCGCTCCCGCGGCGTCAGCGTCTGCACGCGCTCGACATAGCTCTTGATCCTGGCGGCTTCCGCACGTCGTGCCGCATCCAGTCCGATCGCGGCGTTGACCGCGTCCAGCAGGGTCTGATCGCGGACCGGCTTCGTCAGGAAGTCTACCGCGCCGGCTTTCATAGCCTGAACGGTCATAGGGATGTCGCCATGCCCGGTCAGGAAAATGATCGGCTTCGGATTTCCGCTCGTCGTCAGGTGACGCTGGAGGTCGAGCCCGCTCGAGCCGGGCATACGGACGTCCAGGATCAGGCACCCCGGCTGATCGAGGGCGCTGGTCTCGAACAGGGTCTTGGTCGAGCTGAACGAAATCGCCTCGAAGCCGGCCGACAGCATCAATTCGCACAGCGCCTCGCGAACCGAAGCGTCGTCATCGACGATGATGACGAGGGGATGCTTTGCCTCGGCTTGGCGTTGTGCCGGCAGGGACCTCGACCTTGGCGAGAGTGAGCGATCAATGATCATGTTCACCTTCCACATTTCTCAGGAGCATTTTCCGCATCTTGTCGCTCTTGTTCACGCGAACTGGCGTCCGTTTCGCTCGAAAACGCGCTACCGACGCAGGGCACGCGCGATCGCCGCGAGGAGCGCCTGACCGTCGAAGGGCTTGCAGAAGAAGCTCTCCACGGCACGGGCCCTGATCTGATCGGCGATCTCATGGCGCCCGGTGATCAGAAAGACCGGTAGCTCCGGACGCTCCCTGTTCATGAGGTCGCGCAGCTCGAAGCCGTTCAGGCCCGGCATGCCGATATCGGTGATGAGAAGGTCGAAGCCGGAGAGGCCGGCCTGGGTCAAGGCTGCCGCCGATGAAAAGCTACGAACGGCATAGCCGGCGGATTCGAGCAGGTCTTCAAGCGACTCGAGCAATCTCGGATCGTCATCGACGACAGCTATGATGTATTTGTGCGTGAGCAAGCCTAGATTCCTCCCATCCGGCGCGAATGCTGGATCGGGATTGCCAACCGCTCCGCAATTCGCACCAGGTCGGCGAGCGATGACGCCGCCATTTTTTGCATGACGTTTCTTCTGTGGATCTGCAGGGTGACTTCGCTGATGCCGAGCTCGGCCGCGGCCTGCTTGTTGAGCAGCCCGCTCACCACCAGAGGCAGGACTTCACGCTCGCGCGGAGACAGCTCCTGATAACGCTGCCGCAGCAGTGCGACCTCGGCGCGTTTCGCCCTGGTCTCCCGGTCCTGCGCGATCGCCGAACCGATCGCCGCCATAAGTGCGGTATCGCTGAATGGCTTGGTCAGGAAGTCGACGGCGCCATGCTTGATGGCGCGTACCGATGAGGGAATGTCGCCATGGCCGGTGATGAACACGATTGGCGGATGGTCCTCCCGCGCGATCTGCTGTTGCAGTTCGAGCCCGTTGATATCGGGGAGCTCGACATCGAGGATGAGACAGGCCGGAAGATCGGGCTTGTCGGCGCCGATATAGTCGCCGGCGGATTGGAACAGCGCTGACCGGACCCCGTTGGCCTCAAGCAATTCGCCCAGCGCCTCGCGCAGAGCCTCGTCATCGTCGACGATGAACACGATGGTGTCGTCAACGATCATGGTCCGCTTTCGCTTCGGCGGGGAGTGTGAAGATGAAAGCCGCCCCGCTGGGCTGATTGTCCTCGGCCCAGAGACGCCCGCCATGGGATTCGATGATGGTGCGCGATATCGCGAGCCCCATGCCCATGCCGTTGGATTTGGTCGAAAAGAACGGCTCGAAGACCTTCTCTGGGGCGCTGATACCGGCGCCCGTATCGCGGACTTCGGTCCGGATGAGATCGCCTGCGCGCATCGACCGGATATGAAGCGCCCCGCGCTGTGTCGGCTCCATCGCCTCAAGGCCGTTGCGGATCAGATTGACCAGGACCTGCTGGATCTGGATGCGGTCCAGAGCCAGCGGCGGCAGCCCCGGCTCGACATCGACCTCGATGCGAATCCGCCGCCGGGTCGCCTCTTCCAGCATCAGGTCCCTGGCCTCGTGGAGGATGGTGTCGAGCTGCCAGAGGCTCCGCGCCTCGACGGTTTGCCTGAACAGGGCGCGGACCCTGCCGACCACGTCGGCGGCGGAATTCGCGTCCCGGATGATGCGCTCGACGGTCTTCTGCGCCCGCTCCAGATTGGGCGGGTCCGAGGTGAGCCAGCGTTGGCATGCATGGGAGTTCGCGACGACCGCGGCGAGCGGCTGGTTGACCTCATGGGCGATCGAGGCGGAGAGCTCTGCCAGGCTCGCGGCCTGTGCCGCGCGCGCGAGCCGCTCCTGCGTCAATGTCAGCGCTTCCTGCGCCCGCACCTGATCTTCGATCTCGAAGCAGATGCCGTTCCATTGGACGATCTCACCTTCGGCATTCCGCATCGCAGCGGTTCGCGTCTCGACCCAGCGGTAGTCTCCGTCGGCCCGCCTGAGGCGATGCTTCATCGCATAGGGGGTGCCCGTCGCCAGAGAATGCGCATACCGCTCTTTGACGTCGGGGAGATCGTCGGGATGGATGATCGCGTCGAGGGTGCCGGTCAGGCGAGTCTTGCCTTCCTCATCCTTGTCGCCGAGCCCGAAGCCGAGAAATTCCCGCAGCTTCTCGCTGCGATAGATCGGCTCTCCGTTCGGCGCGGCGCAGTAGATGAGGGCGGGCAGCGTCTCGACCAGCTGGCGCAGCGAACGCTCGCTTTCCCGGAGAGCCTCCTCCACCCGCAATTGATCATCAACGTCGTGGGACAGGCCGTGCCACTGGATGATGCTGCCATCTTCGTCCAGGAGCGGCTCCGCGCGCCCATCCATCCAGCGATAGACGCCATCGTGGCGGCGCAAGCGATAGCGCATGGCGAAAGGCCGGCCGCTGCTCAGACAATCCTTGAGACCGGCCCACACGCGAGCGGCGTCGTCTGGATGAACCGCGGCCTTCAGCGCCGCCGCATATTGCTCCGTCTGGGGCTGCTCGAGGCTACCTTCGTCAAGGCCCAGGAAATCGATGAAGCGGCGGTTGAAGAAGTTCGGCGCCCCGTCTGGAGTCAGCCGCCAAAGGAAGCTCGGCACCAGATCGACGAGCCGCGTCAATTCCTGCTTGCGCAGATGCAGCTCCGTCTGCGTGGTGATCAGGTCGTGGATATCGACGGATACGCCGTACCACCGGATGATCTGGCCCGCCTCATCACGCAGGGCTTCTGCTCGCGTTTCGGTCCAGCGATAGGTGCCGTCGGCGCGGTGCTGAAGGTATTTGATCGCGTACGGCGCTCCCGTCGCGACGGATCGGGCGAATGTCCGCTCCGCCATCTCCAGAAAATCGGGGTGGATCATCCTCTTGAGCGTGAGGGACCCATCAGGAGCCGTAACGGTCTCGGTCGTGGCGCCCGTCACTTCCATCATCCGCCTATTGAGATAGACGGGGTGGCCTATCCCCGTCATGCTCCAGATCATGGCCGGGACCGTGTCGATCAGCTGCTCCAGATGCTGCTCTCTGGCCCGTAGGGCGGCTTCGGTCTTCTTGTAGACATCGATATCGATCGAGGTGCCGAACCAGCCCGTGATGTGGCCATCGTCATCCCGCGTCGGCCGCGCCGAGATACGGTGCCAGACATACTGGCCCGTCGCGCGCAGCATTCGATATTCGATGTTCCACGGCTCGCCCGTCCTGAGGCAATGGCGCAAGGTCGAGGCAGCCCTGTCGACATCGTCGGGATGGACCCCGCGCATCCAGCCAGCTTCGCCGCCGTCGATGAATTCGCGTTCGCCAAGGCGGCGATTGAGGTCCTCCAGGGCCATGTCGATCGCGACCTGGGCAGCCGGCGTGACATAGGTGAACTTGCCCATCGCATCGAAGGCCCAAGCCTTGCCGTGCAGGCTCTCGATCACCTTGGCCGCCTTGACCGCCTCCACGGTCGCTCCGAGGGATTCCGCGACGGTCCAGCGATCATCCGGTCGGGAGATCATGGCGTCGACGTCGACGCTCACGCCATAGCCAGGCTCGGCGCGCAACTCCGTCCAGTGGTAGCTGCCATCCGGCTGGCGCAGCCGATAGCCCGTCACCTGCGGCACGCCCGTCCAGAATGCGTAGGCCGCCGCATGCGCGATCGCGGCCCGATCATCGGGGTGGATCGCGCCGTGCGCCGGAACGGGCCCGAACCCCTCCGGCTGCCCCGGTCCTGGTCGCCGCGGCACAGCGGAATGGTTGCCGCGACGAAGTGGGTCGGGGACGAGCAGCAGGCCGATACAAGCGGCAACCGCGGCAATCGCCCCGAGCGAAAGCGCGAACTCCCTTATGGTGCCCGGATAAAGCAGAGCGGCCAAGGCCGACGCGGTGAAGGCGATCAGCAGTCCGAGCCAGAGCGTCAGGAGCCAATAGCCCCGAGCATAGAGAAACAATGCGCCAAGCGGAGCCAGGATGCCGAAGAGTGCCCCTGTCGACCAGCACGCTGCGAGGCCGACAGCCAGCGTGACGATCATCAACACCGGCGGCGTTCGACGAAGCGCTGCTACCATGATCGGCTGTCCCTGTCGGAGACGGAATGCCTGGAAACCGTCACAGCTTCGTCTAGCACCAGTCCTCTCAGGCGTGACTGGCCAACTCACCTGAAACTAGCGCCGGGACGACGCGCCCGCACTTATGGAAATCCATGACTGGCCGGGAAATCGAGTCGGGAAGAGAGGAGCCTAGGCGGGCTCGGCCAGCGAAAGGCCGCCTGCTTCGCAGCGATCATGGATGAGGTCGATGATCTCGTTCCTGGCGGAGGTGCCTGTGGCGAGGCTCGCGACGCGAAACTGCAGTTCCACCTCGATGGCCTTCGCGTCGATGCCCTTCAGGGCGACGGCCGGCGGCGGCTCCTTGACGATCCGGTTGCTGGCTTCCAGCACGGATCGCATGGCGTCCTCGACGATGCGCGGCCTTTGCCCGGCAGTAAATCGCACGCCCAACGTGATGAGATGAGACTCGTCGGGGCGGCTCAAGCTGGTCAGGCTCTGCTTGGCCAGCAGGCTGTTCGGCAGCACCACGATGTTGTTCAAGCCGGTCAGCAGGTTGGTGGAGCGCCAATTGGTTTCGGTGACGCGACCCGCGGTGCCGTCGCTCAACTGCACCCAGTCGCCGATGGCATATGCCTTGCCGAGCGTCAGCGCGATGCCGGAAAAGACGTCACCGAGCGTATTCTGCAACGCCAGACCCAGGATGAGCGCGACGACGCCCGAGGTCGTCACCAGCGTGGCGACCGGCAGGCCGAAGACGAAGCCCATCACCGACAGCGCCACTCCGAGATAGATGGCGGCGACGGCCATATCCAGGATCAGATGCGCTTCCCGCGGCTTGCGGTTCAGCCTGACATAGATGTGGATGAAGCCGATGATCGTCCAGGCGAGATGGGTCCACCAGAGAACCCTGGCGGATTTGGAAAGCAGCGCGGTCAGTCCCTCGGCATAGGCATCGTCGGGCTGATGTGGAGCGATGCCGCCCAGGTAGAGCACGAGGCTCATGCCGGCGAAGAACAGGATCTGGACGATCAGGCGACCTGTCGGGCGCTCGCAACCCTGAATGTGCCAGACGACGATGCCGGCAAGTCCCAGGACGTTGATCAGGACAAGCGGGATGGTGTGGTCATCGCCGAACATGGAAGGGAGGCCTCGATCACGATCGCCCGGGCTGAAAAGGAGGTGCGCCGGGCCGAAGCCCGGCTAGCCCAACTACTTCTTGAGCGGAAACGTCAGCTCCTGCTGGGCGGTATCGACGACGAAGACGGCCAGCAGCTTTGCCGGCAGCGTCTTGCTGGCGTTCTCGCTGACGCCGTGGCGGTCGCCCGGCAGTTCCGAGAAGCTTTCGCCGGCCTTGTAGACCGTGGCGGGCCCGTCATTGACCTGGCTGCGGATCGCCCCTTCGAGCACGGTCGCATAGATGAAGGCCGATGTCGGGTGCGTGTGGCCCTCCGAGAAACCGCCCGGAGCGTATTCGACGAGAACGCCCCTCATGCTCTTGCCGGGTACGTTCGGCAGCTCGTGGTCGTAGACCAATGTGACCTTCGCGCCCTCGCCGCCGCCTGACGTGTCATGCGCCATAGCCGAGGCCGACAGGAGAGCCGTCAACGCCACGGCACACGCCAATGATTTGGCCATGTCGATCGTCCTTTCGTGCTTGAGATGGATGTGCCGTTACTTCCGGGGAGCCGCCGCGAACCAGCGATCGAAATCGATGCGGCCGATACGGGGATTGTTGTCGGAGACGAGCGAGCCGGCCTCCAGCCTGGTCCCGAAATACGGAGCGTTCGGATCGGGGACGACGATACGCGAATCCCCGATCGCCTTGAGGTAGCGTGCGACGAAATCGCAGAGGCGCGCGCGTTCGGGGCCGGCGATTTCGATGATGCCATCGGCAGGCGCCGCCAGCGCCGCTTCCGTCACGAAATCGGCGACATCGTCGGACGCGATCGGCTGCAGGTTGCCCGTCGACAGACGGGTGGTCCCGCCGACCGTTCCTGCCTGGGCGATGCCGTCGAGGAACTCCATGAACTGCGTCGACCGCAGGATCGTATAGGGGATGCCGGCCGCGCGGATGATGGCTTCCTGCGCCATCTTGGCACGAAGATAGCCGCTCTCCGGCAGCCGATCGGTGCCGACGATGGAAAGCGCGATATGGTGCTTCACACCGGCCTTCTTCTCAGCCGCCATCAGGTTTCGGCCCGAGGTCTCGAAGAATTCGAGCACGGCCTTGTCCTCGAAGGAGGGCGAGTTCGCGAGGTCGATCACGACCTTGGCATCCTTCAGCGCCTCTGCCAGGCCTTCGCCCGTGATCGTGTTGACGCCGGTATTGGGGGCGGCGGCAACGACGTCATGTCCTTTCTGGCGCAGGCGCTCCGCAGTCTTGGAACCGATCAGGCCGGTTCCGCCGATAATCACGATTTTCATCTGATGTCTCCGTTCTCGTAGCATTCGTGCGGCATGCCGTTCACCAATTCGCGGGCGAACGGCGCTGCCGGCGCGAAAGACCAGCTTTCAGTAGTCCCAGAAGGCCGGAACCCAGCGGAAAGCGTCGCCATCGACGGCCACCCGGCCGACGGACGGGAACGGCAGATGGGTTGCCACCAGCTGTTCGCCGGTCGTCGCGAGCTCGGTCAAAAGACGAACCCGGACGCGGGCCGCCTCCTCGGGGTCGTGCTCGAAACCATTGTGCCAGTCAGGGTGGTCGAAACCGACAGTGAAGACGGCGTCGCCGGCGAAGGTCAGCCGATCACCGCCGGATGCCAGGCGGACCACGCTGTGGCCGGGGGTGTGGCCGCCGGTGCGGCGCACGATCACGCCCGGCGCGATCTCATACTCCTCGTCGAACGGCCGCAGATGGCTGCGATATTCCTGGGCGAAGCGTTTCGCAGTGGCCCGCAGTGCATCCGGGAAGCCGTCGGGCATGTTGACCTGGCTGAAGTCCGGCGCTTCCCAGAACTTGACCTCGGCGGCAGCGACATGGATTCGCAGATCCGGACGAAGCTGCTCCTTCACGCCTTCGACCAGCAGCCCGCCGACATGGTCCATGTGCATATGCGTCAGCACGACATCGGTGACCGATGCGAGGTCGATACCGGCGGCCGCAAGTCGCTTGATCAGCTGGCCTGCCTTGGGCAGGTTCAGGTTCGGGTCCAGCCCCAGCCCCGCATCGACCAGAATGGTCCGGTCGCCGCTGCGGACCACGACCACGTTCAGCGACCAGTCGAACGCGTCCTGCGGCAGGAACATCTCGTTCAGCCACGTCGCCCGCTCGGTCGCGGCGACGTTGTGACCCAGCATCTTCGTCGGAAGCGGCAATACGCCATCGCTGATGATCAGCACCTCGATATCGCCGATCTGCACCGCATAGCGCGATGGAACGAGTTCCTCGGGTCCTGTCCTGCTTGGGCGTGAGGCGGTGTCCAGGCTCATGACTGTCTCCTAATGACGCCGCTCTGCTCACGGCACCGGAGACGCTATTGGGAGCCCGTTTTCCGGTCGATTGGATCGAGGAATAGGGCGAGCCATACCAAATCATAGATTCGCACCGCCAAGTTGGTTGCCTGGCCCAGGGCGCGCCGCTCAAACACATCGAAATGGACCGCCGCTGAAAGCAAGAATGCGGGCGGCGCGAGAACGCGCCCATCCAATACTGGGCGCAGAAGAATCCACTCCTATCCATTGGTGTGCATCGACTAGACCGTTGCCTGATTCCGCCGGGCATACGTTCCGAGCCTATTTGCCGACGCCGTTGCCACCAAGGACGTGGCCGATACGGCGCAGTTGCAGGATTGCCAGGAGGCTCCCGTGGGACAGCCACAAACGATGAAGACCTTTAAGACCGACGACAGCCCGGGGCCCGACGACCTCGTTCCCTCGCGCTACGCGGTGCGGGTCGGCGAGATCGACGTACTCGTGATCAGCGACGGCGTCCTGGAACCGCCGGCCGAGTCGATGGCGACCAACGCCGACCCGGCGACCCGGAATGCGTGGCTCGACCGTTCATTCCTCGCGCATGACACATTCGATTGGGCGCTGAACGCTGTCGTGGTGCGCAGCGGGGCTCAGACCATTCTCATCGACAGCGGGATTGGTGGAGAAGTTCCGGACTTCACGCGGGCCGGTTTGTTCGGTCACCGGCTGGCCGCCGCAGGCGTCGATCTGGCTGCCGTGACCGATGTGGTGCTGACGCATATGCACTTCGATCATGTCGGCGGGCTACTCGTCGAAGGGGTGAAGGAGCAGCTGCGTCCGGATCTGCGGATCCATGTCTCGGCCGCGGAAGCCGCGTTCTGGAAAGCACCTGATTTCTCCCGCACGGGCATGCCGCCGGCGCTTGCGGAGATCGCCAGAAATGCGTCGAGGCGCTTCTTGGATACGTACCATGCCGAGTTGCGCACCTTCGAGCAGGAGCAGCACGTTGCGCCGGGCGTGGTCGTCACGCGCACCGGAGGCCACACCCCTGGGCACAGCGTGGTCCGCATCGCATCCGGCAGCGACAAGCTGATGTTCGGTGGCGACGCCATCTTCCCGGTCTCGTTCGACCATCCCGAATGGCATAACGGTTTCGAACACGACCCCGAGGAGGCGACCCGCGTTCGGCTGCGCCTGATGCAGGAACTGGCGACGACCGGCTCCTGGCTCGTGTCCACGCATTTGCCCTTCCCGTCCGTCGGGCGCGTCGCGGCAGAGGGCAAGCTCTTTCGTTGGGTGCCCGCGTGGTGGGACTACTAAGCGGCTGATCGGACGCTGCCAGCCCGGAAGCTGGCAGCGCCAGAGCGCAGGCGATCTCGGCAGAGCCTCGCGAGATGCTGAGATCGCACGCGCCGCGCATCCAGAGGCGGAGCCAGCCAATCGAAGCTCGCGTCGCTAGGGTTTCGACGGCTCCACCGCTCGGTAACGCGGACTTGACGGTTGCGGACCGACGCCAGTCGTCCTGGCTGACGCACGGGATGTCCGCTTCCAGGCAAGGATCGAATGTCTGGTTATGGCGTAACGTGCGCAGCGGAGGAAAAATAACTCCTCAAGTGCTGAGCATTTGCCCCCGACGCAACGCGAAGATCCTAGATCTCCTGCGCATCCAGTTTGCGGTAGAGCGGCAGCGCCAGCGGCGCGATCCGGCGGATCAGGCTCTGGAAGGGCTGTGGCTTCGGCGTCGAGAGCGGCAGGCCCAGCGTCTCCAGTGCCGTCCCCTGTACCGCCTTCGCCAGCTCGCGGCCGAGCGAGATCGACAGCGCGACAGCGCGGCCATTGCAGCCGACCCAGCCGAAGCCGTTCGGCCCGAGCTGGTGGATGCGCGGATAGCCCGGCACCTGCGGCTGCAGCAGATTATCGGGAGTCATCCCGACATAGCCGGACCAGACATAGTCGAACTCGACATCGCCGAGCTGCGGCCAGAGCCGCTTCAGCCGCGCCGCGACCGTCGGGCGCAGATTGGCCCCGCCCGCTCCGGGCAAGATGGCGGCGCCGCCGGTCACCAGGCGGTTGCGCGCGTCCCAGCGGGCGAAATAGAGCTCTCTGTGCGTGTCCGACATCGCCTGCCGGCCCGGAATGACGGTCTTGGCGACGTTGTCGCTGACCGGCTTGGTCGCCATCTGCCAGGACAGGACGGGGATGACCTCATTGGCGATCTCCGGGGCGAGGCCGGGCTCGAACTCGCCGGTATAGGCGTTGGTCGCCAGCACGAGCGCCCGCGCCGTCACCGAGCCCTTCGCCGTCGTCACCACCCAGCGGCCGTTCTGGTGCGTCATGCTCACCGCCGGTGAGCGCGCATGGATCGTCGCGCCGAGCCGGAGCGCGACCTCGGCGAGGCCGCGCGTCAAGGCGAGCGGGTTGATATGGCCGCCGCTGCGGTTCCAGAAACCGCCGAACCAGGCATCCGAGCCCAGCATCTCGGCCGCCGCGGCGCGATCGAGCAATTCGACTGGCGCGCCGATCGCCGACCATTCCCGAGCGCGCTTCTCGGCCAGCTTGAAACGCCCTGGCGAATGCACCGGCTGGATCCAGCCGGCTTGCTCGGCTTCGGCCGGGATCTCGTATTTGCGGATGAGATCGAAGAGATATTGCGCGGCGTCGCGCAGCACGGCGTTGAAGCGCTCGCCGGCCTCGCCGTGCCGGGCGGTCATGGCGGAAGGGTCATGGCCGGCCAAGGTCGGGATGACCTGGCCGTTATTGCGCCCCGAAGCGCCCCAGCCCGGCTCGGCCGCCTCCAGGATGGTGACGCCGACCCCGCTCTCGCGCAGATGGATCGCGGTCGACAGGCCGGTGAATCCGGCGCCGATCACCACGACGTCACTCTCGACCGCGCCTTCGAGCGTCCCGAGTACGGGGCCGGGCTGGGCCGTCGCGGCCCAGAGCGAAGGCGGCCAGGCGACGGAGGAAGTGGCGGTCATCAGCGGCGGCTTTCGGCTGGAAAAAGGATAAGCGCGGCCCGTGGGACCAGTGCGCTCCTATCCTTGCCGCCAGGATCGCCGCCCCGCAAGTAGCCCTTTCCCGACGACTTATCTGCTGGAGAACAATTTTCTACTCAATCGACAATAGGCGACTATTTTCTACCAAAATTTAGCTTCTTGGCCTACGTTCTTGAAAATACTATTCTCCCAGCGCTATGTCTCCCATGCAGCGGGGGTTGCAGGAAACGCCATCCCGGAGCGGTTGCGCCCCTCTCTGCGTTCGGATGAACTCTCCTTCCGTTGGGTTCTGATCATAAGGGTGCGTCATGCCGCTCAAGCATATTCTCGGCCTCGACCATGTCGTGGTGACGGTTCGCGACCTCGACGCCTCGGCCCGGCAATGGCAGCGCCTCGGCTTCACCGTCTCGCCGCGTGGCACGCATTCGCCGATCCTCGGCAGCGGCAACTACACGATCATGTTCGGCGATGACTATGTCGAGCTGCTCGGCATCCTCGCCGAGACCGAGCACAACAAGCCGACCCGCGACTTCCTCAAGGAGCGTGAAGGCGTCGAGCGCGCCGCCTTCACCACGGATGACGCCGCCGCCGGCGCGGCCGAATTGAAGAGCCTCGGCCTCGAGCCGCTCGGCCCGGTCCATTTTGGCCGCCCGGTCGATCTGCCGAATGGCGGCAAGGGCGAGGCCAAATTCAACGTCTTCCGCTGGCCGCTCGACGAGAACCCCGGCAGCCTGCGCATCTTCGCCTGCCAGCACCTGACCCGCGACACCGTCTGGATTCCGGAACTGCAGAGCCATGCCAATGGCGCGAGCCGGATCATCCGCGTCGAGGTGCTCGCCGCCGACCCGAAGGCCGCGGCCGAGCATCTCAGCCGGTTGATCGACGAGCCGGTGAAGCAGCAGGATGATGGCTGGCTGGTGCCCTCCGGCGGCAAGCGCGCGGACTTCCTGTTCTACGATGCCGCTGGCCTCTCGCGGCGCTATCCGGACGCTGTGCGGGTTGGCGCAGGGCCATCTGGTGCCGTGGCGATCGTGCTGGCGAGCACGGATCTCGATGGCGCCGCCAAGGCGCTCGGCCCTGTCGGCGTCCGGCATGGCACGGCGCTCAGCGTTCCCGCCACCTCGGCCAATGGCCTGATCGTGAGCTTCCTGCCGCAATAGCACGGCTTTCCCCATTCCCGAGAATGGCCCCGTCGCATTGACGGGGCCTAGTGACGCCCGCATCGTGCCGAGCGTGCACGCCGGCCCCAGGAGATCATCCATGGATATGACCCGCCGCGCCGCGCTGAAGACCAGCGCCGCCATTGCCTCCAGCGTGCTGTTCCCGATGCGCTCGTTTGCCCAGGAAACGCCGCGCAAGGGCGGTGTCTTCACCGTTCATTACGGCGCCGAGCAGCGCCAGCTCAACCCGAGCCTGCAGGCCTCGACCGGGGTCTACATCATCGGCGGCAAGATCCAGGAACAGCTGGTCGATCTCGACGCCAAGGGCCAGCCAGTCGGCGTGCTCGCCGAAAGCTGGGAATCTTCGCCCGACGGCAAGACCATCACCTTCAAGCTGCGCCCCGGCGTGACCTGGCATGACGGCAAGCCGTTCACCTCCGCCGACGTGCAGTACACGGCGATGGAAATGTGGAAGAAGATCCTGAACTACGGCTCGACGCTGCAGCTCTTCCTCACCGCGGTCGACACGCCCGACCCGCAGACGGCGGTGTTCCGCTATGAGCGCCCGATGCCGCTCAACCTCTTGCTGCGAGCGCTTCCCGATCTCGGCTATGTCTCGCCGCGCCATCTCTACGAGGGCAAGGGCGACATCCGCCAGAATCCGGTCAATCTCGCCCCGGTCGGCACCGGCCCGTTCAAATTCGTGCAGTATGAGCGCGGCCAGCATGTCATCGCCGAGCGCAACGCGAACTACTGGCGCGCCAATGCGCCCTATCTCGACCGGATCGTCTGGCGCGTGGTCACCGACCGCGCCGCAGCAGCCGCCCAGATGGAAGCCGGGCAGATCCATTACAGCCCGTTCTCGGGCCTGACGATCTCGGACTCGGCCCGCTTCGGCAAGGATCCGCGCTTCATCGTCTCGACCAAGGGCAATGAGGGCAACGCCCGCACCAACACGATCGAGTTCAACTTCCGCCGCAAGGAGCTCGCCGACATCCGCGTCCGGCGCGCCATCGCGCATGCGCTCGACATTCCGTTCTTCATCGAGAACTTCCTCGGCGACTTCGCCAAGCGCGGCACCGGGCCGATCCCCTCGGTCTCGACCGATTTCTATCCGGCCGACAACGGCCCGCAGTACCCGTTCGACAAGAAGCTCGCCATCAAGCTGCTCGACGAGGCCGGCTTCAAGCCCGGCGCCGGCGGAACGCGCTTCTCGCTGCGGCTGCTGCCGGCGCCCTGGGGCGAGGACATCTCGCTCTTCTCCACCTTCATCCAGCAATCGCTCGCCGATGTCGGCATCAAGATCGAGATCGTCCGCACCGATGGCGGCGGCTATCTGAAGCAGGTCTATGACGACCACGCCTTCGATCTCGCCACGGGCTGGCACCAGTACCGCAACGACCCAGCCGTCTCGACCACGGTGTGGTACCGCTCCGGCCAGCCCAAGGGCGCGCCGTGGACCAATCAGTGGGACTGGACCGACCCGACCATCGACAGGATCATCGACGATGCCGCGACCGAGGTCGACGCGGCCAAACGCAAGGCGCTCTATGGCGACTTCGTCCGGCGCGCCAACACCGAGCTGCCGATCTGGACGCCGATCGAGCAGATCTTCCTGACCGCGATCAGCGCCAAGGCCCGCAACCACTCCAACACGCCGCGCTGGGGCTCGGCCTCCTGGCACGATCTGTGGCTGGCGGAGTGACCTCTTCGCGTAACCCAGAAGCCGAATCCGGCCAGTCCCCATGCGTGTCTTAAGTCTCGCGGGGCGGCGTCTTGCCGCCTCGATCCCGACCCTCTTCCTGATCCTGATCGGGGTGTTCCTGCTGCTGCAGCTCGCGCCCGGCGATACCGTAGACGCGCTGATGGCGCAGATGGGCGGGGGCGACGCCGCCACCGCCAAGCAATTGCGCGAATTCTACGGGCTCGACCTCTCGGTCTGGGCCCAGCTCGGCAATTATCTCTGGCGGCTGGTCCGGCTCGATCTCGGCTTCTCGGCGATCTACGGCAAGCCGGTGGCGACGGTGATCGCCGAGCGGCTGCCGGCGACGATCCTGCTGATGACCGCCTCGCTCTCCTTCGCCTTCTTCTTCGGGCTGATCCTCGGCGTCGTCGCGGCGCGCGGCGTCAACAAATGGCCGGATACGCTGATCTCCACCCTCGGCCTGATGTTCTATGCGATGCCGACCTTCTGGTTCGGGCTGATGGCGATCGTCGTCTTCTCGATCTACCTGCAATGGCTGCCCGCCGGCGGCTTCGAGGACATCACCGTCAGCTATACCGGCTTGCGGCGGACGCTCGACATCGCCACGCATCTCGTCCTGCCGACACTGACGCTCGGCCTGTTCTACATGGCGATCTATCTGCGCATCATGCGCGGCTCGATGCTCGAAGTACTCAACCTCGATTTCGTCCGCACCGCGCGCTCGAAAGGCATGGACGAGACGCGCGTCGTGGTGCGGCATGTGCTGCGCAACGCGCTCTTGCCGATGGTGACGCTGATCGGCCTGCAGGCCGGTACCATGCTCGGCGGCTCGGTCGTGGTCGAAAGCGTGTTCTCGCTGCCGGGGCTCGGGCGCCTCGCCTATGAATCGGTGATCCAGCGCGACCTCAACACGCTGCTCGGCATCGTCTTCGTCTCGGCGCTGCTGGTGATCGCGGTCAACTTCATCGTCGACCTGCTCTACGCCCGGCTCGACCCGCGCATCACGACGGGGAGCTGAGCCATGGACCTGGTGAAGCTCTATTTCCGCAGCCCGCCGGCCGTCATCGGCCTCGTGCTGCTCATCCTCGTGCTCGCCATGGCGGCGAGCGCCGACATTCTCTATCCGCGCGATCCGCTGGCACTCGCCGGGCGGCCGTTGATCTGGCCGTTCAGCAATCCGCGCTTCCTGCTCGGCACCGACAATTCCGGCCGCGACATCGCCGCCCAGATCTTCCATGGCGCGCGCATCTCGCTGCTGATCGGCGGCGTCGCGACGGTGATCTCGGTCATGATCGGCATCACCATCGGCGCGCTTGCCGGCTATTACGGCAGCTGGGTAGACACTGCGTTGATGCGCGTCACCGAGGCGTTCCAGACCCTGCCGAACTTCCTGCTGCTGCTGGTGCTGGTCGCCGTCTTCGGCTCGACCATCACCACCGTGACGGTCGCGATCGGCATCGTCTCCTGGCCGGCCTCGGCCCGGCTGACGCGGGCGGAGTTCCTCTCGCTGCGCAACCGCGAATTCGTGCAGGCGGGCCGGACGCTCGGCCTCAAGGATATGAGATTGATCTTCGGCGAGATCCTGCCGAACGCGCTGCCGCCGGTGATCGTCTATGCCAGCGTCGTGATGGCGATCGCGATCCTGCTCGAAAGCGCGCTCGCCTTCCTCAAGCTCTCCGACCCGAACGTCGCCTCCTGGGGCAATCTGATCGGCGCCGGCCGCGACGTCTTGCGGGTGCAATGGTATGTCTCGGCCATTCCCGGCATCGCCATCCTCGTCACCGTGCTCGCCGTCTCGCTGGTCGGACAGGGGCTCAACGATGCCCTCAATCCGAGGCTGAAGAGCCGATGAGCCCGATCCTCGTCCTCGACGATGTCAGCGTGAAGCTGCCGGCCGGCGGCGACCGCTCGCATGCGATGGCCCACGTCTCGCTCGCGCTGGAGGCGAACGAGATCCTCTGCGTCGTCGGCGAATCCGGCTCCGGCAAGTCGATGACCGCCAATGCGATCATGCGGCTCCTGCCGGGCGGCGTCACCATCGACGGCGGCCGCATCCTGTTCGAGGGGCGCGACCTCTGCGGGCTCGGCGAGGCCGAGATGCGCAAGGTGCGCGGCGCCGGCATCGCCATGATCTTCCAGGAGCCGATGACGGCGCTGAATCCGCTGCGCAGCATCGGCGACCAGATCGGCGAGATGTTCGAGCTCCATACGGAGCTGTCGGCCGCCGAGATCAAGGCGCGCACGCTCGCTTTGCTCGAGGAAGTCCGCATTCCCGATCCGGCGCTCGCCTTCAAGGCCTATCCGCACGAGCTCTCGGGCGGCCAGCGCCAGCGCGCCATGATCGCGATGGCGCTGGCGCTCGATCCGAAGGTGCTGATCGCCGACGAACCGACGACGGCACTCGACGTCACCACCCAGGCCCAGATTCTGAAGCTGATCCGCGACCTGCAGCGCCGCAAGGGTACCGCCGTCCTGTTCATCACCCATGATTTCGGCGTGGTCGCCGAGATCGCCGACCGGGTCGCGGTGATGAGCAAGGGCGAGGTCGTCGAAGCCGGCGAGACCGCCTCCGTGCTCGGCAACCCGCAGCACGCCTATACCCGCCAGCTGATCGCCGCGGTTCCGCCGCTCAAGGCGCCGCCGGCACGGACGCTGTCCGACGAGCCGATCATGACGATCGCGCACGTCTCGAAGACCTATCGCACCGGCGGCTTCCTCGGCCGCGGCCAGCGCGTCACCCATGCGGTCAAGGACGTCTCGCTGGTGCTGCCCAAGGGCGCGACGCTGGGCATCGTCGGCGAATCCGGCTCAGGCAAGTCGACGCTGGCGCGCTGCCTCGTGCGCTTGATCGACCCTGAGAGCGGCGAGATCCGCCTCAACGGCATCGACCTCGCCAGCTTAAGCCGCGAGGAAATGCGCTCGGCGACGCGCGATATCCAGATGGTGTTCCAGGACCCGTTCGCCTCGCTGAACCCGCGCCGCAAGGCCGGCGAGGCGGTGGCGCAGGGGCTGATCGTGCACGGCATGGCGCGGCCGCAGGCTCTGGCCCGCGCTAAGGAGCTGTTCGGGCTGGTCGGGCTCGACCCGGCGGCGACCGAGCGCTACCCGCATGAATTCTCCGGCGGCCAGCGCCAGCGCATCGGCCTTGCGCGGGCGCTCGCACTGGAGCCCGCAGTCTTGGTCGCAGACGAGCCGGTCTCGGCGCTCGACGTCTCCGTGCAGGCGCAGGTGCTGAAGCTGCTGGCGGAATTGCGTCAGCGCCTTGGCCTCTCGATCGTCTTCATCACCCATGACCTGCGTGTCGCAGCCCAGGTCTGCGATCTCGTCGCGGTGATGAAGAGCGGCGAGGTCGTGGAAGCCGGGCCGATCGGCTCGGTCTTCGGCCAGCCGCAACACCCCTATACGCAGGCGCTGTTGGCCTCGATCCCGGGCCGCGACTTCGGCGAAGGGCAAGGGCTGCCTCGAGAGGCACTAGCTTGATCTGTCGACGATTGGGCGCAGATCGGCGGAGGCTGAGACGCCGCTGCGCGGCGCATTCTGATGGTGAAAGTGCCGTCGCAGTCCACGCCCAAGCCCCGCCCACCTGAGTTGCGATCAGGAGCACGCTTTCTCGTGGCTGTAACGTGGCGGCTCGCCCGTCATGACGAAGCTCTGCCGAAGGCCTGACAACCTAGCGACCAATGTCTGTTTCCGAAGCGCCAATTTCCGCTCTTGACGCTCGTCCACCTTGCGGTCGCGTCCAGTCAGCATCGCCGAAGCTGCGAGTAGACCCCACAGCCACGCGGCTTTCGACCAACTCGTGAGCGAGGGCACCACTCCAACCGAACTTGGAACCTTCTACTTCGGTTCCTCAACCTTGTGTTCAAGGCGCCTCGCATAAGTTCGTTCGGTGCCTGTGCAGACGCAAGCTGCTCTTGCGACAGCCAGGTTCGCTCTTAATCCATGGAGTTGTCGTCAGCTTCCTTCGAATACCCGTCTTCTTGCGCTGTCGAGATGCGTTTGCATTGCCTGGCGTGCGGCCGCCTCGTCGCCGCTCTCGATCGCATTGAGGATCGCCTTGTGCTCGCGCTGGACGGTGAGCAGGCGAGAGCGAGGCTGGATCAGCGAGAGGTTGCGGTTGACGCTGATGCCGGTGGCGATCTGCTCGTGCAGCCCATTGAGGGTGGTAACGAAGAAATGGTTGCCAGTCGTCTCGGCCACTGCCCGATGGAAGGCGATATCCTCCTCGACGCCAAGTCGTCCCTGCTCGCTGACGATCTCAAGAGCGATAAAGGCATGACGAAGCTTCAGGAGCCCGTCCTCATCGCGTGTCTTCGCCGCCAGCGCAGCCGCCTCTCCCTCCACTGCGATGCGAAAGACGAAGCAGCGCTGGATGTCGGAGATGCTGCTGATCGGTGCGAAGCTGCGGACGTCTGGTGCCGGCCTGCGCAGAACATAAGAGCCAGAGCCACGCCGGGATTCGATCAGGCCATCGTCACGCAGCCGGCCCAGGGCTTCCCGCACGATGGGGCGGGAGACACATAGCCGCTCTGCAAGCTCGCTCTCAGAGGGCAGCCGCGCTGCCACCGCGAATTCCCCGGTCATGATCTGGCTGAGGATGTATTCGTAGACCCGGTCGCCGAGCTTGCCCGTACTCATCGTTTTCGTCGTCGCTGCCGCTTCGCGTCGCATGCGCCGGACTCTAGCCCAGCATGCATTTTTTGGACACGCCTCAAAAACGACTTTACAACTTATTTTACAAGTTATACTCCCCCATAGCCGCCGGCATCGACCGGCGCTGACCGGCCTTCTCGACGGGCCGCGCAAGAACAATCACCGTAGGGAGAGACGAGATGAACTTCAGCTTTCGGGATCGCTTGCGCGGCGGCGTGCTGCTTGCTGCCCTCATCGCCGGGATCGGCGGCGCTCAGGCCCAGCAGAAGATCGAACTGACCTACTCCGATTGGCAGCTCGCTCAGGAAGTCTGGGGCAAGTCGCTCAAGGACGAGATCGCGCAGTTTGAGAAGGAGAACCCCGGTATCACGGTGAAGACCGAACCGGTGCCGCTCGCCCAGCGCGACGTGCGGTTTACCACCGCGATCCGCGCCGGTCGCGGGCCGGACGTCTTCGCGCTCGATGCCAACCCAGTGCGACAGTACATCGCCGAGGGCTGGGTGCGCGACCTCACGCCCTTCATCGCCAAGGAAGGCCCGGATTTCCTCAAGGACTTCTATCCGGTCTCGCTCGCGCCGGTGACGGTCGACAGCAAGACCTACGGTATCCCGATGAACACCGTCGCGATGGTGCAGGTCTACAACGAGACCCTGTTCAAAGCGGCCGGAATCCAGCCGGCAAAGACCTGGGACGAGTTCAAGGTCAATGCCGCGAAGCTCACCGGCTCCTCGAAGCCGGGCGGGCCGAAGGACCGCTGGGCCTTCGCGCTGGTGATGGCGCCCGCCGGCTTCGACCTGCGCGTCTCGTCGATCATCCGCGCCTTCGGCGCCGATTTCCTGACGCCGGACAACAAGCATTCCGCTCTGGAGACACCTCAGTTCAAGTCTGCCTACAACTTCATCCTCGACCTCGTGAAGGACGGCGCGATCCCGCCCGGCGTCTCGCAGGTCGATGCCAACGGCTCGCGCCGAATGCTGGCCAACGAGCAGGTCGCGATCAAGATCGGCACGACCTGGAGCCTGCCGGAAGTCAGCGCGATGAACCCGAAGCTCGATGGTTGGAACACGCTGAAGATGGCGCCGATGCCGGTCGTCGCCGGCACCAACCCGGCCGTCCGCACGACGCTCTTCCAGAAGTCGATCTTCGTCAACAAGAACACCGAGCACGCCGAGGCGGCCTGGAAGCTGACGAAGTTCCTCACCGACAAGCAGCGCATGCGCCGCTGGTTCGACGACAACGCCATGCTGTCCTCGCGCATCAGCGTCAACGCCGACCCGAAGATCGCCAATGCCGACTATGCGCGGATCATCTCCGCTGAGATCGAGAAGGGCGCTTTCCTGCCGCTGATCCCGCAATGGCCGGCGATCCTCGAGACCTTCCGGCAGAGCCTGCAGGCGGCGGCAGCCGGCTCGAAGACGCGCGAGCAGGCGCTGGCCGACGCGCACAAAGAGATCGAGGCGATCCTCGCCCGTCCCTGAGGCCGCAAGGCGAATTGCGCCAAGGCTTCGGACCCGGCCCCCCGGCCCGAAGCTCCGCTTCTCCGCTCCGGTATCGGCTTTCCGATAGAGCCGCTTGCCGCGCTCCGGGCGATGCTCCCGCATTGCCGCAGACAAGGACGACGATCCCCGATGTTGGGTGAAAAATGGACCGGCTACTGGTTCGTCCTGCCCGGTACGATCATGCTGGCGGTCATTCTCGGCTTTCCGGCCGTAACCGCCATCCTCGAGAGCGTCGGCCTCGTCGGCGGCAAGGGTGGGGCGAGCCTCGCCAACTACACGCGCCTGCTCGGTGACACGCAGTTCCACGTCACGACCTGGAACACGGTGGTCTTCGTCGTCGCCGTCGTCACCTTCCACCTCGTGATGGGCCTCGCCGTCGCGCTGCTGCTCAACCTCGACGTGCCCGGCCGCTGGGTGTTCCGTGTGCTCGCCATCCTGCCCTGGACGATGCCGGACGTGATCGGCGGCCTCGTCTTTCGCTCGCTGTTCGACACGCTGACCGGCGGCGTCAACGCGGTCGGGATGATGCTCGGCCTGATGCAGGAGCCGAAAGACTGGCTTGGCAGCCCGAGCTGGGCACTGTTCTCAGTGATCATGGCGGAGAGCTGGCGCGGCTACCCCTATGTCATGCTGATCCTGCTTGCCGGCCTCCAGTCCATCCCGCGCGACCAGTACGAGGCCGCCGCGATCGATGGCGCCGGCTGGTGGACCTCGCTTTTCCACGTCACCCTGCCGAACCTAAAGCCGATGATCGTCATCGCCCTGGTGCTCGACATCGTCTGGGAATGCCGCCTCTTCGGCATGATCTACGGCATGACCGGAGGCGGGCCGGGCGACGCCACGCAGAACCTCTCGCTCATGGTCTACAAGCAGTATTTCCAGTTCTTCGACACGGCCTATGCCTCCTCGGTGGCGGTCGTCCTCGCCGCGGTGCTGCTGGTCGTGGCACTGCCCTATATGCGCTCCACCCTGCGCAAGGAGGCCTGAGCCATGAACCGCGGCGCCTCCTACTGGACCCTCACCTATGCCGCCCTTTTCGCGATGGCGGCCTACAATCTCACCCCGTTCTTCTGGATGGTTACGACCTCGCTGAAGACGGACATGGAGGTAACCTCCTTCCCGCCGACGTTGCTGCCGGCGGAGCTGACGACCGGCGCCTATGCCCGCATCTGGTCGCAGGAAGGCTTCCCGCTCTATTTCTTCAACAGCATCAAGGTTTCCGGCGCGACCGCCCTGCTGTCGGGAGCGATCGGCATCCTCGCCGCCTATGGCTTCTCGCGCTTCGCCTTCAAGGGGCGCACTGCGCTGATGGCCGCCTTTCTGGCCAGCCAGATGCTGCCCGGCGTGCTGCTGGTCGGCCCCTATTTCAAGATGCTCTCGGCGCTCGCCCTCTATGACACCCATCTCGGGCTGATCCTGGCGCAGACCACGATCACGCTGCCCTTCACCATCTGGATGCTGAAGGGCTACATGGACACGATCCCCGTCGAGATCGACCAGGCGGCGATGATCGACGGCGCGACGCGCTGGCAGTGCCTGATCCATTGCGTGCTGCCGAACATCCTGCCCGGCCTCGTCGCCACGATGATCTTCTCCTTCCTGCTCGCCTGGGGAGATCTGCTCTGGGCGCTCTGCCTGATCACCGACTCGGCCAAGCAGACGATGACGCTCGGCATCACCAATCTCGTCGGCCAGTTCCGCGTGCTCTGGTCGGACGTGATGGCCGCGACCGTGATCGGCTGCGCCATCCCCGCCTTCTTCTACCTTCTGCTGCAGCGCTACCTCGTGCAGGGCAGCGCCGGCTCCGCCGTGAAGAGCTGAACCATGGATTACTTCACTCTCGATAACGGCCAGGCTCGACTCTCCCGCGTCATCCTCGGCGGCCACGAATATCTGCCGAGCGGCGCCTCGCGCGGCTTCAACGAGGATTTCGCGCGGGCAGTGACGCCGGGCGAGATCTTCCCCGGCTTCGGCGGCGAAAGCCGTCGCGCCGTGCTCAAGACGGCCTATGATCTCGGCGTCAACGTCTTCGACGTCACCATCGACGCGGAGAAGGAGGCGCTCGGCCGCAACCTAGCCGAGATGCCGCCGCCCTACGAGGTCTTCGTCCAGACCCGGCCCGAGGGCATGTGCTACGGCTACGATGCCGGCAATCGCCGCATGGCCGATCTCGCGCAGCTGCGGGCCGAGGTGCAGCGCTGCCTGAAGCTCTTGCGGCGCGAGCGGCTCGACATCCTCAATCTCGGCATCCTGCGCGATGCGCGCGATCAGGATCCCGAGTTCCTTGCCAAGCTCGCATCCAACATTACGGCGCTGAAGTCGGAGGGGCTGATCCGCTTCGCCGCTGCCGACACCTTCTCCGGCGAGGAGACCTTCCTCGCGCTGATCGCGACCGGCGCTTTCGCAAGCATCAATCTCAACTTCAACGTCGCGGAAGATTTCGCCGAGAGCGCCGTGATGCCTGCTGCCCGAGCCAATGGCATGGCGGTGGTGACGCGCGAGGCCTTCATGAAGGGCGGACTCTTTCCGCTCGGCGCAGAGGCCGGCATCGCCGACAAGGCGCTGCTGGCGCGCAGCACGATGCGGTGGATCGCGGCGCGGCCGGGCGTCGATGCGGTGATCGTCGGTGCCGATACGCCGGAGCATCTTAGCGCGAATGCCGCTGCCATTCTGGCGCCGCGGCCGAGCGAGGCGGAGCAGGCTGCGCTTACCGCCCTGCGCGCCGCGCCGGGCTTCATCGATCATCGCCGCCGCAAGGCCGCCGAGTTCGGCGCCGCGGCAGGAACGAACTGACGGGAAACGAGACCATGGCATCCGTTCACATCCGCGAGGTCGGCAAGGCCTACGGCACCTCCCGTGTCATCCACGATGTCAGCTTCACCGTCGAGGACGAGGAATTCGTCGTGCTCGTCGGCCCGTCCGGCTGCGGCAAGTCGACCGTGCTGCGCATGATCGCCGGGCTGGAAGAAATTTCCTCGGGCCGCATCGAAATTGCCGGCGAGCCGGTCAACGACCGGCCGGCGCGCGACCGCGACATTGCCATGGTGTTTCAGAACTACGCGCTCTATCCGCACAAGACTGTCTACGAGAACATGGCGTTCAGTCTGCGCCTGCAGAAGCGCCCGAAGGAGGAGGTCGACCGGCGCGTGCGCGATGCGGCCGCGATCCTCGCACTCGATCCGCTTCTCAAGCGCCAGCCGCGCCAGCTCTCCGGCGGTCAGCGCCAGCGCGTCGCCATGGGGCGCGCCATCGTGCGCAACCCCAAGGTCTTCCTGTTCGACGAGCCTCTCTCGAACCTCGACGCCAAGCTGAGGGTGCAGATGCGGGCCGAGATCCGCGCCCTGCACAAGCGCCTCAACGCGACCGCCGTGTATGTCACCCACGACCAGATCGAGGCGATGACCATGGCCGACAAGATCGTTGTGATGAATGCGGGGCGCATTGAGCAGGTCGGCGCGCCCGAAGAGCTTTACGAGCGACCAGACAATCTCTTCGTAGCCGGCTTCATCGGCTCGCCGGCGATGAACTTTCTGCAGGGCACGCTCGCAGCGGACAAGCGTGGCGTCGTTCTGCAGGCCGGTGCGACCCTGCCATTTTCGGCACGGGTCGATGGCGAGGCCGGGCAAAAGGTCGTCGCCGGCATTCGACCGGAGGACTTGGGCTTCGGCGAGGACGGCAGCTCCCTCGGCGCCACGATCAGCATGATCGAGATGACCGGCCCGGAGCGCCTCGTCAGCCTCGATCTCGGCGGCAACACGCTGGTCGCAACCACCGGCAAGAGCCGCCCGCTCCGCGTCGGCGAACGTGTGCCGCTCACCCTCAACCCCGCCTCTATCCATGTCTTCGACGCCGCCAGCGGGCGGCGCATCTCGGGAATGCACTGATGTCCAAGCTTACGCCGGAAACACGCGCCAAGCTGCGCACCGTATCCACCGCGACGGTCTGCACCGCCCTGTTCAAGCGCGGACTGCGCAACCAGTTCATCCAGGACGTCAGGCCTCTGAGCCCGGAGACCGGCGCCATGGTCGGCGAGGCCTTCACGCTGCGCTACATCCCGGCGCGCGAGGATCTCAACCCGCTCAGCGTCTTCCAGGACCGGACGCATCCGCAGCGAAAGGCGGTCGAGGAGTGCCCCGCCGATGCGGTGATGGTCATTGACAGCCGCAAGGACCCGCGAGCGGCCTCGGCGGGGGCCATCCTCGTCTCGCGGCTGATGAAGCGCGGTGTTGCCGGCGTCGTCACCGATGGCGGCTTCCGCGACTCCCCCGAGATCGCGAAGCTGCCTTTCCCAGCCTATCACAACCGGCCCGCGGCACCGACCAACCTGACCCTGCATCAGGCGATCGAGATCAATGGGCCAATCGGCTGCGGCGATGTCGCGGTCTGGCCGGGCGACGTCGTGCTCGGCGACGGCGAGGGCGTGGTCGTCATCCCGGCCCATCTCGCCGACGAAGTGGCGGAGGAAGCCGTCGAGATGACGGCCTTCGAGGACTTCGTCGCCGAGGAGGTGATGAAGGGGCGCTCGATCCTCGGACTCTATCCTCCGACCGATGAGCAGGCTCGAGCGGATTTCGCCGAGTGGAGGCGTTCGTCTAAACGTTAGCGTCTGGATCGCCGCGCATCCTGTCGGACGCCCAGTGTCGATCCAACACCTTCTTTCCAGCGTCGGTCCGAAAAGTGGTTTCCGCCGATCGGCCCGATGCTTTGGAACCGCTCCGAGCGGCTCGCTCGCGAGCAACGCACCGCTACGATCTGCAGCAACATGCCACCGTCACTAGAGCGGATCGTTCGTGTCAGCCTGCGCGAGCACATCTATCAGCTGCTTCGTGCGATGATCGTGTCCGGCAGGCTCGCATCTGGGGCGCGGATCGACAGGCGTCGACTGGCTTCCGAACTCGGGGTCAGCACGACCCCGGTCAGGCATGTCCTGTATCGACTGGAGCAAGAGGGTCTGGTTCGGATCGAAGCGCGGCGCGGAGTGTTTGTGACATCTGGGACGCCCGCAATATCGCCTCGACCGAAATCAACGCCAGCCGGGCAGTACAGGTAGCACGCTGAACGTCGGCTTCCGGGCGATGAGCTTAGGTCTGCTGTTGGCGCGTAGCAGCCGCCACGAGCGGACATCAGGAACGTCAGCTTCCCTCCCATAGCAGTCAGCCGAACTTGCGACCTTAGACCATCTCGCCCCGCGCGATCGCCTCGGCGTCGCGTCCGACCAGCGCGTCGAGGCGCGGCAGCCCGGCCTTGCGCACCTGCATGTCGAGGCCGCGCTTGACCTCGCCGACCAGCCCCGGCCCTTTGAACACCATCGCCGAATAGAACTGCACCAGGCTCGCCCCGGCCCGGATCTTGGCGAAGGCGGTCTCGGCGGAGTCGATGCCGCCGACGCCGATCAGCGGGAACTGGCGCTCCACGCGCAGGAAGGTTTCCGCGAGGATGCGCGTCGAGGCCGCAAAGAGCGGCTTGCCCGAGAGGCCGCCGGTTTCGGCCTTGCTTGCGCTGCGCAAGCTGTCGGGTCGCGCGATCGTCGTGTTGGAGACGATCATGCCGTCGACCTTGCGGCGGCGGGCGACCGCGACCATGCCGTCGAGCTCGGGCATGGAGAGGTCCGGCGCGATCTTGATCAGTACCGGCGTGAGCTTTCCCCCGGCGGCGGCTTCGTCGCGGGCTGCGAGCGTCCGTGCGATCAGGTCGTCGAGGGCGCTCTCGGCCTGCAGGTCGCGCAGGCCCGGCGTGTTCGGCGAGGAGACATTGACGGTCAGGAAATCGGCGAGCGGCGCGAATCTCCCCGCCAGCACCGCATAATCGGCGCTGCGGTCGGCCGAGTCCTTGTTGGCGCCGAGGTTGACGCCGACGATGCCGCCCTTCTTCCGGCGCGCCTGAAGCCGCGCTGCGACCGCCTCCATGCCCTCGCTGTTGAGGCCGTAGCGGTTGATCACCGCCTCGTCCTCCGGCAGGCGGAAGACGCGCGGGCGGGCATTGCCCGGCTGCGGCAGCGGCGTCACCCCGCCGACCTCGACGAAGCCGAAGCCGAGCCCGAGCGCCCCGTCGACCGCCTCGGCATTCTTGTCGAAGCCGGCGGCGAGGCCGACCGGATTGGCAAAGCGCAGGCCGAAGGCCTGGACCGCCAGCGACGGCGGATCGGCTGCCGGCCGCAAGGGCGGCGCGGCGGCCAGCGCCGCGATCGTCAGCCGGTGCGCCTGTTCGGCGTCGAGCTTGTGGATCAGCGGCCGCGCCAGGCCGAACAGTTTGCCGATCACAAGACATCCTCCGGGAAGACATGGCCGCTCTCGCCGAGCGGCAGCGGCGCGATCCAGCGCACCTGCTTCGGGTCGAGCGTGGCATAAAGATGCGGGAACAGGGCGCCGCCGCGCGACGGCTCGTGGCGCAGGGCGCTGCCGAGCCTTTGCGGGTCGACGGCGATCAGCAAAAGCTTGTCCTGGCCGGCGAAGTGCCTGGCGGCGGTCTCGCGCGCCTGGGTGCCCGTCGAAAAGTGGATATAGCCGTCGGCGAGGTCGACAGGGGCGCCGGCGAAAACACCGGCGTTCTCGGCTTCGCGCCAGAGGCTCTCGGGGCAGATCTTGTAGATCAGCAGCGTGGGGTCGGAAGGCATGGCTGACGGCATATCGCCAGAGCCGGTGCGGCAAAAGCCCAAACCGACCCCTCACGCAAAAACATGTTCGGCGACATCGGGAGGCGCGGCTTACCCGCGGCTCGTCCCGCCATTCTCCCCCTGGTCGCCCGGTGACGAAAGCGGCCTCGATCCCGAGAATCTTACAGAATTTGGATTGCAGTCTTATGTGATAGGGGATATTTCCTATATCGATCCCCGTTAGCCCGTCGGCACCGTCAGGAAAGAGGCCTCCTCGATGCTGTCCCATGACCAGATCTGGAGCGCCATCGACACGCTGGCCCAGCGCTATGGCCTGACCCCGTCCGGCCTTGCCCGCAAGGCCGGGCTCGACGCCACGACCTTCAACCGCTCCAAGCGAATCGGCTCCGACGGGCGCGAGCGCTGGCCCTCGACCGAATCGATCGCCAAGATCCTCGCGGCCACCGGCGCGAGCTTCGACCAGTTCATGAATGCGGTGCGGCGCGGCGTGGCGCCGGTCCACACCATCCCGCTGATCGGCTTCGCCCAGGCCGGTTCCGGTGGTTTCTTCGACGATGGCGGCTTCCCGGTCGGCTCCGGCTGGGACGAGGTCGCCTTTCCCGGCGTGCCGGACGAGAAGGCCTATGCGCTGGAGATCGCCGGGGATTCGATGCTGCCGCTCTACCGCGACGGCGACACTATCATCGTCTCGCCGGCGGCGGCGGTCCGGCGTGGTGACCGGGTCGTGGTCAAGACCGTCGATGGCGAGGTCCTGGCCAAGCAGCTCAAGCGCCAGACGGCCAAGACGGTCGAATTGGCCTCGCTCAACCCCGAGCATCCCGACCGGGTGCTGGCGCTGTCCGAGATCGCCTTCATGGCGCGGGTGATTTGGGCGAGCCAGTAGGCCGGGCTCCCGGTAAAGTCCGGCACCCAGTATCGGGTGGAGGGTTCAGGCCCGGGCGTCGTGACCGGGCAGCGTCACCTTGAACACGGCGCCGAGCTCGGACGGTTCGAGATGGATCATGCCGCCATGCAGCCGGACGAGTTCGGCGGCGATGGCGAGGCCGAGGCCGGTACCGCCGGGTGTCACCGAACCGCGAAAGGCCTGGAACAGGTTCTGGCGTGCGCGCGCCGGAACCCCGGGGCCGTTATCGGCGACGCGCAGCACGAGCTCATTGCCTTCGAGTCCGCCGCTGATCGTCAGTATCGGCGCCCGGCCGTCCTGCTCCGCACCTTCGTCCAGCGCCCGTATCGCGTTGCGCATCAGGTTGGAGAGCACGCGCGCCATCTGGTCGGGGTCGACGCTGGCGACGAGGCTGGCCGGCACCTGGTTGGCGAAGCCGACGGCGCCGTTCTCGCTCAGTCCGAGCAATTCCGCCTGCTCGGCCACGAGCTGGCGCAGGACCACGTCGCGCAGGCGCGGAGTCGCCTCCGCGGCGCGGCCATAGGCCAGCGTCGCCTGGCAGAATTCGATCGCCCGGTCGAGCGTCGCGATCAGCCGGGGCGCGAAGCTTCGGATCTTGGCATCGCGGGTCTCTGTCAGCCGGTCCGACATGAGCTGCGCCGCCGCCAGCATGTTCCGCAGGTCGTGATTGATCTTGCTCACCGCGAGTCCGAGCTCGGCGAGGTGCTTCTTGGCGCGCAGGTCGCTGGCGAGCGTCGCCTGCATGCGGGCCAGCGCCCGTTCGGCCTCGCCGACCTCGTCGACCCGGTCCGACGGCGCGATGATCCGATAGGGGTTCTCCGGGTCGTTCTCGAACTCCATCACATTGGCGGCGAGACGCCGGATCGGTGTCACGATCAGCCAGTTCAGCGCGAAATAGATCATCCCCGCGCTGAGCGCCGAGATCAGCAGCGAGATCAGCAGCAGATTCCAGGAGAACTTCAGCATCGCCTGGCGCAGCGGCGCCTCGTCGATAACCAGCTCGACGAAATCCGCGGCGCCGACGGCCTGCCCGACAACGCGGATCGGCAGCTTGTGGGCCGGTCGCAGCAGCGTCGAGACCGCTTCCATGATCGAGCCCATCCGGCTGAGATTGCGCAGGTCGACCGTCTGCGCCACCTCCGGCGGCATCGCGTCGAGGCTCAGCAGCCGGCGGGCCCCGCCGACGCGCGCCGCGATCGCGCGCGCGCCGACGCCGGCGAGCAGGCGTTCCTCGCTGCCCTCCGGCAGGTTGTCATTCGGAGCGCCCTCGAGCACGAGCACGGCAATCTGCGCCGCCGCAAGACGGTCGTTCAGCCAGTTTCGCCGGTAGTTCGCGATCGAGGGCAGGTAGATCAGCACCTCCGCCAGCATGACGAAGAGGGTCGTCAGGATCAGCAGCTTTGCCGACAGGCCGAGCCGCGTCAGGCTGCGCGGCTGGCTTATCGAGAGGCTGTTGGGATCGAAATCTCTCTCCGGCATGAAGCGCAGTCTATCCGAAGCGCCGCAGGAAGCCGATCAGCCGTCGGATGCCGGGCTTGGAGGCGAGCGGCGCCTGGACGGAAAGGGCGGCACGCTTGGAGATCTCGGACAGGGACGGCGAGGGCAGGACGAGGCCGGCCACGTCCTTGACGGCGAGGCGCTGCTGAACCGCCAGGCACCAGAGGCCGATCAGTTCGCCTGCCTGCGCGCCGACGATGGTGACGCCGAGAATGCGGCCCTTCCTGTCGGAGATGAGCTTGATCAGCCCTTCGCTGCGGCGTTCGGCCTGGGCACGCTCGTTCTCGGCATAGGGCCAGTGCAGCACCCCGATGGCCCCCTGCTTGCGCGCCTCCTCTTCCGATAGGCCGAGGCTCGCCACCTCGGGCTGGCAGAGCGTCAGGCGCGGGATCGCCTGGCTGGTAGCGTTGACCGGCAGACGGAACAGCGCATTGCGCACCGCGAGCCCGGCATGATGCTCGGCGGCGTCGGCCGAGGGCGGCGCTCCCGCAATGCTGGCACAGTCGCCGATCGCGAGGATGCGCCGGTTCGCGGTGCGCAGCCCCCGGTCGACGGCGATGCCGCCTGCGTCGCTGCGAATGCCGGCGAGATCGAGATCGAGTCCGTCGAGCCTTGGCGTGTGGCCGCTCGCGAGCAGGAGGTGCGTGCCTTCGATCGAGGTCTCCGCTTCGCCGGCCTGGGGGGCAAGCACGAGGCGGGGCCGGTGCCGCGCGCTCTCCGCCCGCAGCACCGTACACTCCTCATGCAGCTCGATGCCGTCGCGCAGCAAGGCGCGGCGCACGAGGTCGGCCGCTTCCGGCTCCTCCTGCGGCAACAGCCTTCCAGACAGGATCAGGACGACCTCGCTGCCGAGCCGGCGCATCGCCTGGGCGAGCGCAACGCCGGTCGGCTCGCCGCCGAGGACGAGCAGCCGCTCGGGCCGACGCTGCAATGAGGGCAGTGTTTCGCCGGTCAGGAACGGCAGTTCGGCAAGGCCGGGAATCGCCGGCACGGCCGGCTGCGAGCCGGTCGCGATGACGAAGCGCCGCGCCCTGATCCGGTGCTCGCCGGCCGCGAGCGTCTGGCGATTGAGGAAATGCGCGCTGCCCTGCAGCACGACGATGCCGAGCGCCGTGAGGCGCTCCCTCGACCCGTTGGGCGCGAGCGCGGCAGCTGGATGGCCGAGATGGGCGCGCAGTCGCGCCATATCGATCTCGGGCTCGGTTACGGAAATGCCGAAGCGCTGTGCTTCGCGGACTGCCTGAAGTTTCTCCGCTGCGGCGGCGAGCGCGGCGGACGAGGCAGGATTGGACCCCGCGCGCTCGGAAGCGCCGGTCGGTGCCGGCTCGACAAGCACGACGGACACGCCGAACAGCGCCGCGGTCGTCGCGACTGTCAGCGCGCCGCGGCCGGTGCCGACGACGCAGATATCTGGCGTCATTGGCCCGGGGCTGGCCAATGCCTTGGCGGTCTCGGTCAACGCCGCGTCTCCGGACTCGTTTGCCTATCTCTGCTGATGCGTTGCCGGACCGGCGGAATCAAGACCGCAGCGCCGCAAATGGGGAGGAAGCGCCCGATTCTGGCGACAGCAAGGCCAGGAGGCTGGCGTCGGCGGCTTCAGGCCCGCTTGCGGGATTCGCCCTTGACGAACTCCGAGACGGGCTCGGGCTTGCCGAACAGATAGCCCTGCGCGCGCTGCGCCCCGAGCAACTGTACCGCCATGCGCTGCGCCTCGGTCTCGATGCCCTCGACCACGACATTCATCGAAAGACGGCGGGCGAGCTGGCAGACTGCCTCGATGATCGCCTTGGAGGCCTCGTCGGCGTTGACGTTGCGGCTGAAGCTCTGGTCGATCTTCACCTGCGAGAACGGGTAGGTCGAGAGATAGGCCAGCGACGAATAGCCGGTGCCGAAATCGTCGAGCGCGAACTTGATGCCGATCGCGCGCAATTCGTTGATCAGCTCGAGCGTGGCCTTGTTGTCCTCGATCAGCAGCGATTCGGTGACTTCCAAGGTCAGCCTGCCCGGCGTGAGGTTCGCCGCGAGCAGGGCGTCCTTGACGGTCTGCACCAGGCGCAGCGGCTCGCGGAACTGCAGGGGCGAGACGTTGACCGAGACGCCGACCCCGTCCGGCCATTTCGCCGCGTCCAGGCAGGCCTGGGCGATCGCCCAGTCGCCCATCCCGGCGATCAGGCCGGACTGCTCGGCGATCGGGATGAAGACGCCGGGCGGGACCATGCCGCGGGTCGGATGCGACCAGCGCATCAGCGCCTCGCGCGTCACGACCTGCTGCGTGCGCAGATCGATGATCGGCTGGTAGTAGAGCTGGAGCGTGCCCTCAGCGCTGGCCTGGCGCAGCTCGACCTCGATCTCGTGGCGGTCGAGCATCTCCTCGGCCATGACCGGGTCGAAGAAGGTCGCGGTGTTGCGGCCCGCGGCCTTGGCCTTGTAGAGCGCGGTGTCGGCGTGGCGCAGCAGATCGGCCGGGTTGGCGCCATCGACCGGCGCGAGCGCGATGCCGATGCTGGCGGTGACATATACCGTCTTGGTGTCGAGCACGAAGGCGCGGCCCATCGCCTCGATCATCCGCTGCGCGATGATCCTGACCGTGTCGACATCGGCAGCCGGCAGGATCAGCACGAACTCGTCGCCGCCGAAGCGCGCCAGCATGTCGCTCTGCCGGATCGCGGATTTCAGCCGGGCCGCAGTCTGGACCAGCACCTTGTCGCCGATATCGTGGCCGAGATTGTCGTTGACCTGCTTGAAGCCGTCGAGGTCGATATAGAGCAGCGCGAAGGCCTGCCCCGTGCGCTCCTGCTTCTTAAAGGCGTCCGCGAGCTGTCCGTTGAACTCGAAGCGGTTGGCGAGCCCGGTCAATTCGTCGAAGCGCGCCATCTGTTCGATCAGCGCCTCGGTCGCCTTCCGCTCGGTCGCATCCTCGGTCAGCATCAGCACGCCGCCCTCTGCGGCAGGGGCGATGGTGACGACCAGCATCCGGCCATTGCGGGACTGGAATTCGTAGCTGGCGGCTTGCTGCAGCGCCTGCACGCGGTCGAGCGCCGCCTTGATCGCTCGCACCTGCTCGGCGCTCGCGATCTGCCGCTCGATCAGGAAACGGGCGATGGCGGCGATCGGGGTGCCGGGCAGGGTCAGCGTCTCCGGCATGCCGTAGAGGGCGGCATGCGGCGCGTTGGAGACGGCGAGCTCGAGCTTGTGGTCGAACATCGCGAGCCCGTGGATCATGGTGTTCAGCGCGGCGTCGAGTGTCAGGTTCTGCGAGTGCAGGGCCGTGGCAAGCGCCTTGGACTGCTTGGTCGCGTCGCTCAGCGCCAAGAGGTTGCGATGCAGCGAGTTGGTGATCGCGATATTCGCCGCCACGTAGAGAAAGGCGAAGTAGCCGATATAGTGATAATACGGGTTGTGGGCCTGGATCAGGCCCACCGCCATCGGCACGCAGAAGGTCAGCAGCTGGACCGTGACAAATTTCGGACGGCCGGCATTGCGCGCGACATAGCCGGAAGCGAGCGCGATCGTCGAGGCGACCGAGGTGATGTGGGCCGCCGGATCATCGGTGTGCGCGAGCGCGACATAGCAGCTGTAGCCGAGCACGGCGCTGAAGACGGTCGCGCCGACGAAGTATTCGCGGTCCCAGCGCCGCGTCTCCTCGTAGCTGTCCTCGGAATGGTCGAGCCTGCGATAGCGGATCACGGTGAGGATGCGCAGCACGACCACCAGCGCGACCGACAGCGTCAGCGTCATGAAGATCTGCGCGCCGGTCGAGAGCCAGCAGAGATAGGGCGTCAGGATGCCGGCGATGCCACCGGGGATGATCGAGCCAGGAGAGGAGAACAGCGACGAGACCAGCAGCCGATAATCGGCGAGATCAACCTCGCCCGCGCTGCCATTTGCGATGGCCGGTGGCTCCGTCGTCTCGCCGCGCGCTTGTATCGCGCGCTGCCGGTTCGGCGCTCCCGCCATATACTCCTACCCTTCGAAGGCTTCGGGGAGGCGGCAACAGCTTGGTCGTTCGCCCCGACATCTAAACCAATTTAGAAGGGAAAGGTAAAAGTTCCGTGAGATTTACGCGGCCGACTCGCAAGATCGAGGCCGGCCGCTCGAAAGACCTTTCTTCAGTGATGTCCGGGGGCGGGCGCGGCAGGGTCAGCCTGCCGCTGATAGACCCGCGCCAGCATGCGGTCCTGCGTCTGGGCGATGCGCTGGAGCTTCGAGATCGCCGAGGGGTGCAGGCGCAGCATGCAGTCGGTCCAGATCTGGCCGAGATGCTCGAGTTCCTCGCGAAGATCGCCCGCGCGGCGGTTGAAGGCCGAGAACAGCGCCGTCTTTGCAGCATGCATGGGCAGCGAGTCGGCGGCGTATTTGCGGATCCAGTCCTCGCCGGTGCCGGTCGGCACCACCGCCTCGAGGCCGCCGGCGGCCATGAATTCGCTCGCGCTCATCTCCTCGGCCGAAAGCAGCATGCGCTCGGCAGTGCGAGCGCCCATGCGGCGCGACAGGATGGCCACCGCCGTGATCGGGAAATGGTTGAACTTGATCTCGGGGTAGACGAACGAGGCCTGCTCCTCGGCGATCATGACATTGCATGAGCGCGGAGCGTCGATGCCGCCGCCGATCGCCTTGGCGTGGATCGTCGAGAGGGTCACGACGAGCCCGTTGAGGCCGCTGGCATTGCGCACCGCGCCTTCGATCGACAGGCGGGCATATTCGGCGAGCGCGGCCCGGTCGTTCTTGGCCAGGCAGTCGAGATAGAAGTCGAGATCGCCGCCGAGCGTGAAGAACGGTCCAGTGCCCCGGAAGGCGAGGAAGCGCACGGGCGCCGAGTGATAATCCTCCGGCGCGCTCCACAGATCCATGATCGCCTGCTGAACCTTGCCGAGGCTGTCGAGCAGCTGCAGCGTGAAGACCGGCTTCAGCTCCGGTTTGATCGTGACCCACAGCGTCCTGATCTCGGGTTCATAGGCGAGCTGCACCTCCGGCAGGAAGCCGGCGCTGTGGCGGATCGCCTCGATCACCTCCTTGCCTGTCAGTCCCCGAGCCGGCGCGCCGCCGATCGCCGGTGCATAGCTCTGGAACATCCCGTTCTCCTCGCCCCTCGACCCGCCGGAAAGGTACGTGAAGTTAATAATCTGTAAACGCAAACTCCCGGAAATGGTTAATTCCATTAGGATTTGTGAGCCTTCTAAGCAGTTCGCTCCGTTCCGCGCCGATGCCGCGGCGCCCCAAGTTCCTACGGATCCCGTTGTTTTGCCGGCTCACGCAATGGTTGTGCCGGGGCTTCGATTGATCACGGCGCATGTGCCGGAAAGAGAAGAAACAAGCGGCGTCCGGGGGAGCTGGCGGGCGATTTGCCGCCCTTCGACCAGCGTTCAGGGAAGGAAGCCGCTGCTGGAAGAGCTCGCCGCCCTGTCGCTGTCGTCTGTGGCCGTCGCGCGGTTGTGCCGGTTTGGTCGCAGTTGTGCCGCAATCGACCGGCCAAAAGGTCACAAGCAGCTGGCGCTTCTCGTGCGCCGGCTGTCTTGTCCGCCGGCGCCCGAGCGGCTAACCATTCCTGCGCCTGTCGCCTTGCCGCGGCGGGACATTTCCGACGAGCTGACGCCTTGAGCCGCCAGACCGAAGCCGACGAGCAGAAAAGGGCGCGCCTCGCTGCCGCCCTGCGCGAGAACCTGAAACGCCGCAAGGCGCAGGCGCGCGCGCGGCGGACGGCCGAGACGGAAGCGACAGACGACACGCCGCCCGCCCAGGCCGAAACCTCCCGGTCCTGACCTAATTCCCTCCCGCCGGCGCTCCCACGCCGGCCGCGCCAGCAGGACGAGCCAGATGGACCGTATCCGCATCACCGGCGGCCAACGCCTCGACGGCGTCATCCCGATTTCGGGCGCCAAGAACGCGGCTCTGCCGCTGATGATCGCCAGCTTGCTGACCGACGAGACGCTGACGCTCGCCAATGTGCCGCGCCTCTCCGATGTCAGCGCGCTCTCGCGCATCCTCTCCAATCACGGCGTCGATCGCTCGATCGCCGGCAAGCGCGTCGGTCAGACCTCGGAGACGGGCCAGACCTTTGCGCTGACCGCCCGTCAGATCGTCGACACCTGTGCGCCCTACGAGCTGGTCTCGACCATGCGCGCCAGCTTCTGGGTGATCGCGCCGATCCTGGCGCGGATGGGCGAGGCCAAGGTCTCGCTGCCCGGTGGCTGCGCCATCGGCACGCGCCCGGTCGACCTCTTGCTGATGGCTCTGGAACGCCTCGGCGCCAAGATCGACATCGAGAACGGCTATGCGCTGGCGCGGGCTCCGAAGGGGCTGAAGGGCGGCGACATTGTCTTCCCGAAGGTCACGGTCGGCGGCACCCACACCGCCCTGATGGCGGCGGTTCTCGCCGACGGCGTCACCACCATCGAGAACGCCGCGCGCGAGCCGGAAGTCGTGGATCTTGCCGACTGTCTCAACAAGATGGGCGCGAAGATCGAGGGCGCCGGCACCTCCACCATCACCATTCGCGGCGTCGGTCGTCTCGGCGGCACGCATCATGCCGTCCTTCCCGACCGGATCGAGACCGGCACCTATGCCATGGCGGTAGCGATGACGGGCGGCGATGTGCTGCTCGAAGGCGCCCGTGCCGACCTGCTCCAGTCCGCGCTCGACGTGATGTCCGAGGCCGGCGTCGAGGTCTCGACCAGCAATGAAGGCGTCCGGATCCGGCGCAATGGCGCGGCGCTCGAGCCGGTCGACGTCACCACCGACCCGTTCCCCGGCTTCCCGACTGATCTTCAGGCGCAGCTCATGGCGCTGATGACCCGCGCCAACGGCACCTCGCGCATCCGCGAGACGATCTTCGAGAACCGCTTCATGCATGTGCAGGAGCTCGCCCGGCTCGGCGCCAAGATCAGGCTCGACGGCGACGCCGCTTATGTCGACGGCGTCGAGAAGCTGACCGGCGCCCCGGTGATGGCGACGGATCTGCGTGCCTCGGTCTCGCTGGTGATCGGTGGGCTCGTCGCCGAGGGCGACACCATGATCAACCGCGTTTACCATCTCGATCGCGGTTTCGAGGCGCTGGAGGCCAAGCTCGGCCGATGCGGCGCCCAGATCGAGCGCATCAGCGGTTGACGCCGGCTGGCGTCCCCGCCAGATAGGACGGATGTCCGATCCTGTCGCCGAGCCGCTGAAGCTGATCGCCTTCGATGCCGAGGATCTCGCGGTCGTTTCGGCGCACCTCCAGGATGCGGTGGTGCGCAAGGGCGATATCGCCTGGCTCCCGGCCGAGCAGCGTTTCGCGCTCGCTTTGCGCCGCTTCGACTGGGAAGGCGCGGAGCGCGGCCAGAAGCGCCGCCGCCTCGCGGCGCTGCATTTCGAGCGCGTCACCAGCGCCCGCAGCGTCAAGATCGAGCCCGGCGCCCAGGATGCTGTCTTCAGCCTGCTGGCGGTGACCTTCGCCGAAGCGCAGAGCCCGGCGGGCGAGGTCACCTTGCATTTCTCCGACGGGGCCGCGATCCGGCTCGGCGTCGAATGCATCGAGGCCCAGATGAAGGATCTCGGACCGATCTGGGAGGCTGCGGCCACCCCCGCCCATCCCGACCAGGGCTGAACTCCTCTTCCGTTCAGGACTTTCCATGCCGATCAGGCTTGATGCACGTGATGCCGGTTTCGAGCAGGCCTTTGCCGCCCTGCTGGCGGCCAAGCGCGAGGTCTCCGAGGATGTCGACCAGGTCGTGGCCTCGATCATCGCCGAGGTGCGGGCCCGCGGCGACGAGGCGCTGCTCGAATACACCAGCCGCTTCGACAGGCTGGAGCTGACGCCGGCGACCCTGCGGGTCACCGAGGCCGAGATCGAGGCGGCCATGGCGGCTTGCACGCCCGAGCAGCTTTCGGCGCTTGAGACCGCGCGTTCGCGCATCGAGGCCTATCATCTGCGCCAGAAGCCCGCCGATTCCTGGTCGCGCGACGCGCTCGGCGTCGAAAGCGGCTGGCGCTGGAGCGCGATCGAGGCCGTCGGCCTCTATGTCCCCGGCGGCACGGCGAGCTACCCTTCTTCGGTGCTGATGAACGCGGTGCCGGCCAAGGTTGCCGGGGTCGAGCGCCTGGTCATGGTCGCTCCGACGCCGCGCGGCGAGAGCAATCCGCTGGTTCTGGCCGCGGCGCGGCTCGCAGGCATCGACGAGATCTACCGCATCGGCGGGGCGCAGGCGGTGGCCGCGCTAGCCCATGGCACGGCCACCATCGCGCCTGTCGCCAAGATCGTCGGCCCCGGCAACGCCTATGTCGCGGCCGCCAAGCGCCGCGTCTTCGGCACGGTCGGCATCGACATGATCGCCGGCCCCTCCGAGGTGCTCGTGCTCGCCGACGCAAGCGCCAATCCCGACTGGATCGCGGCCGACCTGCTGGCGCAGGCGGAGCACGATACCGCCTCGCAGTCGATCCTGATCACCGACGACGCCGCGCTCGCCGGCGAGGTCGAGCGTGCCGTCGAAAGCCAGCTCAAGACGCTTCCGCGCGCCGAGATCGCGGCCGCGAGCTGGGCCGATTTCGGCGCCGTCATCCTGGTCGAGGCGCTGGAAGCGGCGATCCCGCTGGTCGACCGGCTGGCGCCGGAGCACCTCGAGATCATCACCGGCGATCCCGAGCGTCTCGCCGGGCGCATCCGCAACGCCGGCGCGATCTTCCTCGGCGGGCATACGCCGGAGGCGATCGGCGACTATGTCGGCGGCTCCAACCACGTCCTGCCGACGGCGCGGTCGGCGCGCTTCTCCTCCGGGCTCGGCGTGCCCGATTTCATGAAGCGGACCTCGCTGCTGAAATGCGATGCCGGTGCCCTGCGGGCGCTCGCGGGCGCAGCGGTCGAACTCGCCGAGGCCGAGGGCTTGCAGGCCCACGGCCGTTCCGTGACGATCAGGCTGAACTGAGGCGCTGCGCCGCGATTCCGAATGTTCGGCGCCGGCAGGGGAGGGCTCATGTCCGAAACCAACCGCCTGGTCGGCGTCACGCTCGATGAAGCTTCGCTCGGGCGCGGGACGCCGGACCAGGAGCACGAGCGCGCCATCGCCATCTACGACCTGATCGAGCGCAATCACTTCGCCCTGCCGGAGTTCGATGGCGGGCCCTATGCGGTGCATCTGGCGCTGGTCGAGCGCCGCCTCGCCTTCGAGGTCCGCGACGCCGGCGGCACCGCGCTCGTCACCCACCATCTCTCGCTGACGCCGCTGAAGCGGCTGATCAAGGACTATGAGATGGTCTGCGAGAGCTATTATGCCGCGATCCGGACCGCGACGCCGGCGCAGATCGAGGCGATCGACATGGGCCGGCGCGGCTTGCACGACGAGGCGGCCGTCATCCTGGTCGAACGTCTCGCCGGCAAGGTCGATCTCGACCGCGAGACGGCGCGGCGCTTCTTCACCTTGATCTACGCCCTGCACTGGAAGGGCTGAACGCTTGGAGCCGGCCTCCCGCAAGCTCCAGAGCGTGCTGTTCATGTGTGCGCTGAACGCGGTCCGCTCGCCGATGGCGGAGGCGATGGCCAAGCACTTCTTCGGCAAGTCGATCTATGTCCAGTCAGCCGGCGCCAAGAAGGGCGAGACCGATCCGTTCGCGCTCGCCGTTCTCGAGGAGATCGGCATTGATGCCCGCAAGCACCGGCCGAAATCGATCGAGGAGCTCGAAGAATGGGAAGGGCTCAACTTCGACCTGATCGTCACATTGTCGCCGGAGGCGCATCACAAGGCGCTCGACCTGACCCGCACCACCGCAGCCGAGGTCGAATACTGGCCGACGGCCGATCCTTCCGCCGTGCAGGGCTCTCGCGAGCAGGTGCTCGATGCCTATCGCGAAGTCCGCGACGGGCTGATGCGCAGGATCAAGGCGCGGCTGAGGGGCTGAAGCCGGAGGCAGCATCTGGCCGCGTTGCGGGCAGATCCGGCACCGCGGGCCTTGGTTCGGCGACCGGTTGCGGTCAGAGAGCGAAGTGCGCCTGCTTCATGGAAAATTAAGCCGCCAGCCTCAAGCCATGCGTTCGAATTCCGTGCCTAGCTACGCCGAAAGCCTCCGACGATATGCGGCAAAGCCTTATCCCCTCACGCACTCGACCCGAGGGGCGTACCCGTCTGCGTGACGGTCTGGCGATCGCGGCTCTCATCATCTCCTCCGGCCTCATCGCGCTGACCGGCCTGCCCGGCCGGAGCGACGCGCGCAGCGAGGAACTGGCGGCGGTGTTCCCGCCCTGGACCAGCAGCTCCGAGGCCGCGGCGAGTAGTCTCGCCGCCGGCATGCGGGTCCTGCGCAGTGGAGCCCTGCCTTTCGTGATGATCGTCGCGGCGGGTGAGGACGAAGCCGTCAGGCCCGCCGGGGCGTTGTTGCTGCTGCGGCTCGAAGGCCTGGCTGGCTGTCTTTCCGGCGGAGGCGCCGCATGATTCTGACCTTGCCCGGCCTGCGCGACCTGACGGCGCGCGGCCTGATCGGCCTTGCCTTCGTCCATGTGCCGATCCTCGCCGCCACGGCGATGATCCTCGGTAATCCCGTTTTCGCGCCCGCTGCCGGTGCCTTCGTCCTGGCGGCAGCGGCCCTGCTGGCCTATCGCGCTCGCGGAACGACGACTGCGACCCAGCTGGTGATCGCGACTGCCCTGATCGGCCAGGTCTCAATCTTCGTCGCGAGCTTCGCCGGCCATCCCTGGCAGCCCGACAGCCATATGTACTATTTCGCCGTGCTCGCCCTGCTGGCCGGCTTCTGCGACTGGCGGCCCATCGTCATGGGGGCGGCGCTCACCGCAGCGCATCACCTTGTCCTGCAATACGTCCTGCCCGCCGCCGTGTTCTATCAGGGCGGCAGCCTGGCTCGCGTGCTATTGCACGCCGTGATCGTCGTGGTCGAAACCGCCTTCCTGACCGCTATCGCTGTGATCACGGCCCGCATCCTCGCCGAGAACGACGCCAATCTGCGCCGGGCGGAGGAACTCGTCATGCGCGAGCGCCGTGCCAGCGAACTCGAGAAGCAGAATGCCGAGGATATCGACGCGCGCTCCGAGACGATCCGCGAGATCGTCGGTGCCTTCCATCGCGAGATGGAGCATGCCATGGCGGTGCTCGATCGGGCGGCGGAGGCCATGCAGGCGAATGCCCGCGACCTGACGGGGGCCTCCGAGCAGGCGCGTCAGCAGAGCAGCGTCGTCGCCCATTCCTCCGGTGAGACGACACGCAGCATCGATCAGACTGCGGCGGCGGCCCAGGAACTTGCCAGTTCGATCGCCGAGATCGGCCGCAGCGTCACGCACTCCGCCGACAGCTCGAAAGCGGCCGCAGCGCTCGCCCGCACCGCGAGCGCCGAGATCGAGGCCCTGGCCCGAACCAGCGAGAGCGTCGGAGCCGTCGTCGAGATCATCCGCGGTGTCGCGGCGCAGACCAGCATGCTCGCGCTCAACGCGACGATCGAGGCGGCCCGTGCCGGTTCGATGGGCAAGGGTTTCGCCGTCGTCGCCAGCGAGGTCAAGACGCTCTCGACCCAGACCGCCAACGCCACCGAGGAGGTGGCGCGTTCGATCAGCGCCATCCAGACAGCTTCGCAGCGCTCGCTGAAGTCGATCCGCGCGATCGTCTCCGCGATCGGGGAGGTCGAGACCGTCTCGGTCTCGATCGCGCATGCGGTCGAGGAGCAGAACCGCGCCACGAGCGAGATCGCCCATGAGGTGCAGATCTCGTCCGACGGGGCCAATCGCAGCGCCGAGGCGCTCGGCGGCTTCCGGGCGGTGACGGCCCGCACCCATGACGCTGCGGAGGAGCTGCAGCAGTCCTCGGATGATCTGGCGCAGCAGGCTTCGAAGATCCGCCGCGAGGTCGCCGCGTTCTGCGAGAAGGTCGCGGCCGCCTGAGGAGGCCTGCCTACCAGCTCCGTCCGGGCCCGACCGCGCCGATGCCGAGCCAGGTCCCGAGCTTCGCGGCGATATCGGAAAAGCTCTCGCGTCGTCCGATCGGGCCGGCCGCGACGTCCGGCCCGAAAGCCAGGATCGGGACATGCTCGCGGGTATGGTCGGTCCCCGGCCAGCTCGGGTCGTTGCCATGGTCGGCGGTGATGATGGCGAGATCGCCGGGCCTCAGCCTCGCCTCCAGTGTCGGCAATTGCCGGTCGAAGGCTTCGAGCGCCGCTGCATAACCGGGAATGTCGCGGCGATGCCCGTACTCGGTGTCGAAATCGACAAGGTTGACGAAGCAGAAGCCGCCATCCGGAAGCGTCTCGAACGCTTCGAGCGCGGCTGCGAACATCGCGTCATTGCCGTAGGGTTTGATCTCTGTCCCGGTGTTGCGATGGGCGAAGATGTCGCCGATCTTGCCGACGGTGACGATCGCGCGGTTCTGCTGCGCCAGCCGGTCGAGAATGGTCTCGTCCGGCGGCGGGATGGAGAAGTCCTTGCGGTTGCCGGTGCGGGTGAAGCCGGTCTCGGCCGTGCCGATGAAGGGGCGGGCGATGACGCGGCCGATCCTGAGCGGGTCGACCAGAACCCGGACCTCGCGACAAAGCTCGTAGAGCCGTTCCAGCCCGAAATGCTCCTCATGCGCCGCGATCTGCAGCACGGAATCGACTGAGGTGTAGCAGATCGGCTTGCCGGTCCGGATGTGCTCCTCGGCGAGCTCGTCGATGATCGCGGTGCCCGAGGCGTGCTTGTTGCCGAGAATGCCGGGCAGGGCGCCTTCGTGGATGATCGCAGCGACGAGTTCGGGCGGGAACGAGTTCTCCAGCGCAGTAAAATAGCCCCATTTGAACGGCACCGGGCAGCCGGCGATCTCCCAATGGCCGGACGGAGTGTCCTTGCCCTGGCTGACCTCGACGCCGTAGCCGAACTGGCCTCGCGGCACGTCCGGCCGCGCGACACCGGCCAGCGGCCGACCGGTCGACGCTTCGCAGCCATGGCTTAGCCCGAGCCGTGCAAGATTGGGCAGCGCGAGCGGCCCCTGTCGCAGCCCTGCGCGGTCACCGCGGCCCTCGGCGCAGGCGGCCGCGATATGACCGAGCGTGTCGGCGCCTTCGTCGCCATAGGCGGCCGCATCCTCCGCCCCGCCACAGCCGACGGAATCGAGCACGATCAGGATGGCGCGCGTCATCGTCAGTCCCGTACCGCGGCCGCTTCGGCCGGCTCGAGGTTGAGGGCGGCGGCGAGCAGCGCCTTGGTGTAGGTCTCGCGCGGGCGGGAGAACACGTCCTCGGCCGGCCCTTCCTCGACGACCTTGCCGTTCTGCATCACCAGAACCCGGTGCGACAGCGCCCGGACCACCTTGAGGTCATGGCTGATGAAGAGATAGCCGAGCTTGCGCCTGCTCTGGAGCTCGCGCAGCAGCTCTACGATCTGGGCCTGCACCGACATGTCGAGCGCCGAGGTCGGCTCGTCGAGCACGACGAATTTCGGGTCGAGCGCCATGGCGCGGGCGATCGCGATGCGCTGGCGCTGGCCGCCCGAGAATTCGTGCGGGTAGCGGTCCATGGCGGCGGGGTCGAGCCCGACATCGGCGAGCGCCTGCGCCACGATCTCGCGCTGGCGCTGGTAGCTGAGGTCCTTTTGCTGCACGGTCAGGCCTTCGGCGACGATCTCGGCCACCGACATGCGCGGCGACAACGAGCCGTAAGGGTCCTGGAAGACCACCTGAAGGTCCTTGCGCTTCGGCCGGACGGCGGCGGCCCTGAGCCCGTCGATCCGGTCGCCGAGGAAGAGGATCGGCCCCTCCGACGAGATCAGCCTGAGGATGGCGAGGCCGAGCGTCGTCTTGCCCGAGCCGGACTCGCCGACGACGCCGAGCGTCTCGCCCTCGCGGACTTTCACCGAGATGCCGTCGACGGCCTTCACATGGCCGCTGGTACGGCGCAGCAGGCCGGTCTTGATCGGGAACCAGACCTTGATCGGTCCCGCTTCGAGCAGTGTCGCGGCGCCCTCCGCCACCGGCTCCGGCCGGCCCTTGGGTTCGGCCGCGAGCAGTCGCCGCGTATAGTCGTGTTGCGGCCGCTCGAAGATTTCCGAGACCGGGCCCTGCTCGACGATCTTGCCCTTCAGCATCACGCAAACCCGGTCGGCGATGCGGCGGACGATGCCGAGATCATGGGTGATGAACAGCACGGCCATGCCGAGCCTGGTCTGCAATTCCTTGAGCAGGGTCAGGATCTGGGCCTGGACGGTAACGTCGAGCGCCGTGGTCGGCTCGTCGGCGATCAGGAGATCTGGCTCGTTGGCGAGCGCCATCGCGATCATCACGCGCTGGCGCTGACCGCCGGAAAGCTGGTGGGGATAGGCGTCGAGCCGGCTTTCGGCATCGCGGATGCCGACGAGGCCGAGCAGTTCGAGCGTCCGGGCGCGGGCCTTCTCGCCGCGCATTCCCTTGTGCAGCTCGAGGATTTCGCCGATCTGCCGCGCGATCGTGTGCAGCGGGTTGAGCGAGGTCATCGGCTCCTGGAACACCATCGTGATGTCGTTGCCGCGGACCTTGCGCATCGCGTCCTCATCGGCCGCGATCAGGTCCTGCCCGTTGAACAGCACCTTGCCGGAGGGGTGGTGGGCCGCCGGATAGTTCAGCAGCTTCAGGATCGACAGCGCCGAAACCGACTTGCCCGAGCCGGATTCGCCGACCAGCGCCAGCGTCTCGCCCCTGGCGATCTGGAAGGAGACCTTGTCGACGGCGAGCGTCTCCTGTCCGCCCTGGCGGAAGGCGACGGAAAGGTCCTGGACAGAGAGAAGGGGAGCGGTCACGCGAAGGTCTTCCTGGGGTCGAAGGCATCACGGACGGCTTCGCCGATGAAGATCAGCAGCGACAGCATCATGGCGATCACCACGAAGCCGGCGAGGCCGAGCCAGGGCGCCTGCAGGTTCGCCTTGCCTTGCGCCAGGAGCTCGCCGAGCGAGGGCGAGCCGGGAGGCAGGCCGAAGCCGAGGAAGTCGAGCGAGGTCAGGGTGGTGATCGAGCCGTTGAGGATGAAGGGCAGGAAGGTCAGCGTCGCGACCATGGCGTTGGGCAGGAGGTGCTTGACCATGATGGCGCGGTCGGTGAGCCCGAGCGCCCGCGCGGCGCGAACATATTCGAAGTTGCGGGCCCGCAGGAATTCGGCGCGGACCACACCGACCAGTGCCACCCAGGAGAACAGCAGAAGGATGCCGAGCAGGACGAAGAAGCTCGGCGTGATGATCGCTGCGACGATGATCAGCAGGTAGAGCGCCGGGATCGAGGTCCAGATCTCGATGACGCGCTGGAAGATCAAATCGGTCCAGCCGCCGAAATAACCCTGGATCGCGCCGGCGGCGATGCCGATCACCGAGGAGATCGAGGCCAGGATCAGCCCGAACAGGATCGAGATCCGGAAGCCGTAGATCAGCCTTGCGACGACGTCGCGGCCCTGATCGTCGGTGCCGAGCCAGTTCCATTCGAGGTCGCGGCAGGTCGAGCCGCCCGTGCGCTCGGCGATCGGCCGGCACTGCTCGTCCTTCAGCATCCAGGTCGGCGGGGCAGGGGCCGGCACGGGCAGGTCGAGATTATGCGTCCGGTAGGAGTAGCGGATCGGCGGCCAGAGCGCCCAGCCATGGGCCGCGATCTCCTTGGCGATGACCGGGTCGCGATAATCGGTGGTAGCGAGGAAGCCGCCGAACTTCTCCTCCGGATAGTTCACCACCACCGGGAACAGCGTCTCGCCCTTGTAGCGGACGATCAGCGGTCGGTCGTTGGCGATGAACTCGGCGAAGAGCGAAAGCGCGAACAGGGTGAGGAAGATCCAGAGCGACCACCAGCCGCGCTTGTTGGCCTTGAAATTGTTTAGGCGGCGCCGGTTGATCGGCGAGAGCTTGAGCCAGCCTTGTTGCGCCGTGGCCGGCGCGCTTGCTGGCGCGGCGCTGCGCAGGGCAGGCGGCGGAACGTCGAGCAGCGTGTCGCCCATCTCAGGCCTCCCGCGATTCGAAGTCGATGCGCGGGTCGACCCAGGCATAGGTCAAATCGGTGATCAGGTGCACGACAAGGCCGATCAGCGAGAAGATGTAGAGATTGGCGAAGACGACTGGGTAGTCGCGGTTGACGATCGCCTCGAAGGAGAGGAGCCCGAGCCCGTCGAGCGAGAAGATCGTCTCGATCAGGAGCGAGCCGGCGAAGAGCGCGTGCACGAAGGCGCCGGGGAAGCCGGCGATGACGATCAGCATGGCGTTGCGGAAGACGTGGCCATAGAGCACGCTGCGCTCGGACAGCCCCTTCATTCGGGCGGTCAGCACATATTGCTTCCTGATCTCGTCGAGGAAGGAGTTCTTGGTCAGAAGGGTCGAGGTCGCGAAGGCTCCCAGCGCCATCGCGGTCACCGGCAGGGCGATGTGCCAGAGATAGTCGAGCACCTTTTCGAGCGGGCGGAGCTGCGCCCAGTTCTCCGAGGTCAGGCCGCGCAGTGGGAAGATCTGCCAGAACGAGCCGCCGGCGAAGAGCACGATCAGGAGGATCGCGAACAGGAAGCCGGGGATCGCGTAGCCGACGATCACGACCGCGCTGGTCCAGGTGTCGAAGCGCGAGCCGTCCTTGACCGCCTTGCGGATGCCGAGCGGGATCGAGATCGCATAGGAGAGCAGCGTCATCCACAGCCCGAGCGTGATCGAGACCGGCAACTTCTCCTTGATCAGCTGCAGCACCGGCGCATCGCGGAAATAGCTGCGGCCGAAATCGAAGGTCGCATAGTCCTTCAGCATCTTCAGGAAGCGCTCATGCGCCGGCTTGTCGAAGCCGAACTGCTTCTCCAGTTCCTTGATGAAGGCAGGGTCGAGCCCCTGCGCGCCGCGATAGGCGGAGCCCGCATCCATCGACTGCGCCCCGGCATCGCCGCCGGAGCCGCCGCCGACACGGTCGGCCGCGCCGCCGCTGTTCGGGTTCTGCAATTGCGAGATCACGCGTTCGACCGGGCCGCCCGGCGCGAACTGCACGATGACGAAGGAGATCAGCAGGATGCCGAACAGGGTCGGCACCATCAGCGCCAGGCGCCGGGCGATGTAAGCCAGCATCAGCCCTTCCCGATCCGCTTCGCCTTTTCGGGATCATACCACCAGATCGCAGGCGCGCCGGAGGAGTATTTCGGCTTGGTCTGCGGCCGGTCGTACATGTCCCAATAGGCCAGCCACTCGCTGGCATTCCACCACATCGGGATCCAGTAGCGCCCGGCCCGCAGAAGCCGGTCGAGGCACTTCGCCGCGACGACGACCTTGGCGTAGCTGTCGGCCTGGCCGATCTTGTCGAGCATCGCGTCGATCGCCGGGCTCGAAATGCCGCCCACATTGCGCGAGCCGCGCGTCTTGGCCGCTTCCGAGCCGTAGACGACGCGCAGCGAATCGCTGGGTATCGCGCTGCCGCTCATCGCCCGGCTGATGATGTCGAAGTCGAACTCGTCGAGCCGGCGCTGATACTGCGCGCCGTCGACGATGCGCGAGGTCGCGTTGATGCCGAGCCGCTTGAGGTTGGCCTGGAAAGGCTGCGTATGCGGCTGCAGCGAAGGGGTGGAATCGAGGAACTCGATCTCGAAAGGCTGGCCGTTCGGCAGCTTCAGCACGTTGCCGTCGCGCTTGCAGCCGGCTGCGCGCAACATCTCGTCGGCGCGGCGCAGCAGGGCGCGGTCGCTGCCCGAGCCGTCGCTGACCGGCGGCAGGAAAGGCTCGCCGAAGACCTCGTCCGGCACCTTGCCGCGGAAGGGCTCCAGCAGGGCAAGCTCCTCCGGCGAGGGCATCCCTACAGCCTTCGAATCCGAATTCTCGAAATAGGACGTCGCCCGCGAGAAGGACGAGAACATGATGTTCTTGTTGGTCCACTCGAAATCGAAGGCGAGGCCGAGCGCCTCGCGGATGCGCGGGTCGGCGAACTTCTCGCGCCGGAGATTGTAGATCCAGCCCTGCGAGCCGATCGGTTCGGTCTTCGGCAGGGCTTCCTTCTTGACCTTGCCTTCCTTGATCGCCGGGAAGTCGTAGCCGGTCGCCCAGATCCGCGAGGTGAATTCCTCCTGGAAGGTGATCACGCCGCTCTTGAACGCCTCGAAGGCGACCTGCCGATCGCGGAAATACTCCCAGCGTACGCGGTCGAAATTATTGGTGCCGACATTCACCGGCAGGTCCTTGGCCCAGTAATCGGGCACCCGGTCGAACTCGATGAAGCGGCCCTGCTCGAAGCGTCCGACCTTGTAGGCGCCCGAGCCGAGCGGCGGCTCCAGCGTCGAGGCCTCGAAATTGCGGGTCGACCAGTATTTCTCGGAGAACACCGGCAGGCCGGCGACGATCAGGTGCAGGTCGCGGCTGCGCTTGGGCGTGAGCTTGACCAGGACGAATTCGTCCGTTTCGGCAGTCGCCGATTCCATCTCGTTCAGGATCAGCCTGTAGCTCGGATGGCCCTTGCTCTTCAGGATGTTGAGCGAGAAGGCGACATCGCCGGCCGTGACCCGCGAGCCGTCGTGGAATTTCGCCTCGGGCCGCATGCGGAAGCGGTAGGTCAGCTTGTCCTGGGAGACGGCGACGCTCTTCGCCAGCAGGCCGTAGAGCGAGCCGGGCTCGTCGCCCGAGCCGGCCATCAAGCTGTCGAAGCAGGCATCCATGCCGGCGGCACCGTCGCCCTGCAGCACATAGGTGTTGAGGGTGTTGAAGGTGTCGAAGCTCTGGTTGCCGCCGGCGCGCTTGATCTGAACGGTAAGCGAGCCGCCCTTGGGCGCGTTCGGATTGACATAGGCGAAATGCGGGAAGTCCGGCGGCAGCGCAAGTTCGCCGAAGGTCGAGAGACCATGGACCTCCGTCTCCTGCGCCAGAGCGAGCCCGCCCGGCAGGCTCGCGGCTCCGACCAGGGCGCCACCGGCCTCCAGCAGCCTGCGACGAGTGATCCGCACAGCCATTCCGTCCCCCTTGCGATTCGTGCCCTGATTATCCCGTCGGAGCGGGCCAAGGCCAGCGCCATGCGCATACGCCGGCATGGTGACGGCATTTGCATGGCGACCACAAGCAAAAGCCGGGCTTTTGGCCCGGCTCGAAAATTCGCATCGGTGCTAAAGACTGCCGCCGGATCAGGGCTTCGGCAGCGGCTTCGGCGCGTCGGCTAGCGTGTTGAGATAGGCGACGACATCTGCGCGGGTGTCGGGCTTGCCGAGGCCGGCGAAGGCCATGGTGGTACCCGGCATGTAGGCCTTCGGGCTCTTCAGGAAGCCATCGAGCTGTTCGGCTTCCCACTTCTCCGAAGCCTTGCCCTTCATCGCGGCCGAGTAGCCGAAACCTTCGACGGAGGCCTTGTTGCGGCCATAGACGTCGAACAGATGCGGGCCGACCTTGTTGGCGCCGCCCTTCTCGAAGGTGTGGCAGGCCTTGCAGGCGCCGACGGCCTTCTCGCCCTTGGCCGGATCCGCCTTGGCGAGGCGCACCGCGATCGGCTCGTCGGCCGCAGCAGCCGGGGCAGCGGCGCCGCCGGCAGCGGCCGGCTCCAGGCTCGGCAGGTCGAAGCCGGGGATGGCCGGCTTCTTCGGGGCGAAGACGATGCCGGCGCCCATGTTCAGGGCCATTACGACGAGCAGCGTCGAGAGGCCCGCGCCGGCGATCTTGTTCAGTTCGATATTCATCGTCTCGGGACTCCCGGCCTCGCCGCGCGCGAAGCAAGATAGCGCTTTGGCCGGAAGCTCGCGCACTCCGGCACTCGAAGGCTGCTTAACCGCTTTGCGCGCTGCATTGCAACTCGTATAAGCACGCTCCGCTTTGAGACCATTTGACGCTTCCGCCGAGCAAGCCCGCCACGATGCCAAATCCGCTGATCCTGATCCCCGCCCGCATGCAGGCGACCCGCCTTCCGGGCAAGCCGCTGGCCGACATCCTAGGCGAGCCGATGATCGTGCGGGTCTGGCGCCGGGCGGTGGAATCGGGCGTAGGCGAGGTTGTGGTCGCGACCGACGAGGCCCGCATCGTCGAGGCGATCGAGCAGGCAGGCGGCAGGGCGGTGATGACCAGCCCGGCGCACCAGACCGGCTCCGACCGCATCAAGGAAGCTGCCGACATCGTCGACCCCGAACGCCGGCACGACATCATCGTCAACGTCCAGGGCGATTTCCCGACCCTGGCGCCGACCGCGATCGCCGCCGCGGTGGAGCCGCTCGCCGATCCCGCCGTCGACATCGCGACGCTGGCCGGCGAGATCACCGACGAGGAAGAGAAGACCGCGCCGAGCGTCGTCAAGCTGATCGGCAGCGAGATCTCGCCCGGCCGCATGCGCGCGCTCTATTTCACCCGGGCGACGGCGCCCTATGGCGAGGGGCCGCTCTATCACCATGTCGGCCTCTACGCCTATCGCCGCCCCGCGCTCGACCGTTTCGTCAGCCTGCCGCAATCGCCGCTCGAGCTGCGCGAGAAGCTCGAGCAGTTGCGGGCGCTCGAAGACGGCATGCGCATCGACGCGATGATCATCGATCACGTCCCGCGCGGCGTCGACACCCCCCCTGACCTGGACCGCGCCCGTGCGTTCCTGACACCAAGCGCCGGAGCCTGAAGACCATGTCTGTCGTCGTATCCTACCAGGGCGAGCCCGGCGCCTTCTCGTCGCAGGCCGCCCTGCAGGCCTTCCCGGATTGCGAGCTTCTGCCGTGCCCGACCTTCGAGGACGCGCTAGCAGCCGTCTCCGAGGGCAAGGCGCGCTACGGCATGATCCCGATCGACAATTCGATCGCCGGCCGTGTCGCCGATATCCACCATCTCCTGCCTCGCTCGGGGCTGCACATCATCGGCGAGCACTTCCTGCCGATCCGCTTCCATCTGATGGCGGTCGAGGGCGCGACCCTCGCGACCCTGAAGACGGTGCAGAGCCACATCCATGCGCTCGGGCAGTGCCGCAAGATCATCCGCAAGCTCGGCCTCAAGGCCGAGGTCGCGGCCGATACGGCGGGCTCCGCCCGGCAGGTCGCCGAAGCCGGGGATCTCACCCGCGCCGCGATCGCCCCGCACATCGCGGCCGATGTCTACGGCCTCAACATCCTCATGGAGGACATCGAGGACGAGAAGCACAACACCACCCGCTTCGTGATCCTTTCGAAATACCCGGAATTCGCCCGTCACGGCTCAGGCAAGATGGTCACGACGCTGATCTTCCAGGTCCGGAACATTCCGGCCGCGCTCTACAAGGCGCTCGGCGGCTTCGCCACCAACGGCATCAACATGACCAAGCTGGAAAGCTACATGGTCGACGGCCATTTCTCGGCGACGATGTTCTACAGTGACGTCGAGGGCCATCCCGACGATCCCGAGCTGAAGCGCGCCCTCGACGAACTCTCCTATTTCTCCAAGGAGATGAAGATCCTCGGCGTCTACCCGGCCCATCCCTTCCGCGACACCTTCCCGGAAGCCGGCGAGTAGCGCCGGCGCCTGCCGAGGCGGCAGGTCGGCGATACGAAAACCCGGGGGCAGGTGCTTGCGCCGCCCCCTGGGTCATAGCCTACGGCTTGCTGCAGGAGGCAGGCCATGGCGAAGAAGGCGCGGGCGCAGAGCGCCCCAGTGAAAGAATGGCTCGCGGCGAATGAATGCGCCCGACGCATCGGCATCACGGTGCGGGCGCTGCGCGTCTACGAGCAGCGCGGGCTGATCCGGCCGCGGCGCACGGAGAAGGGCTGGCGCCTCTACGGCGCCGACGAGATCGCCCGCCTCCACGAAGTTCTAGCCCTCAAGCGGCTCGGCCTGAGCCTCGCCAGCATCGTCGCGCTGCTGCAAGGCAAGGCCATCGACCTCGACCGAACCCTGACATTGCAATCCGCGGCGCTTTCCGAGCAGCGCGCCAGGGCGGAGCGCGGGCTGGCCCTGGTCGAGGCCGCCCGGGCGACGCTGGCCGCCGGCCGCACGTTGTCGATCGAAGATCTCATCAAGCTGGCGAAGGAGGCCAATATGCCGGAGCTGACACAAGACAGCGTCGCGAGGCGGCGCTACGAGCAGGCGCGGCCGCGCACGCCGATCAAGATCGATCCCTCCCTGTTCGAGCGCCATGTCGGTCATTACCGGCTGCCCTCGGACACGATCATCGCGATCGAGAGGCGCGGCGACAGCCTGTTCGCCCAGCTCACCGGCCAGCCGGCGCTCGAGCTGTTCGCGGAGGCCGAGGGCGAGTTCTTCCTGAAGGCCGTCCCGGCCCAGATCAGCTTCGCCGCGTTCCGCGATGCAGCCGCGCCATCCCTCACCTTGAGCCAGGGCGGCTTCGACATGGTCGCCCCGCGTGTCGATGCGAGCGAGGCCGCGGCGCTGGAGGCCGCGCTCGCGACCCGCATCCGCAACCGGACGCCGCAGCCGGGAAGTGCCGCGGTGCTGCATGCGATCATCGCCGACCAGCAGAAGGGGCGTACCGGCGAAGAGCGAATGAGTCCCGAGCTCGCCATCGTCGTCGGCGAGCAGTTCCCGATGCTGCAGGAGGAACTCGCCGCCAAGGGCGATCTACGGCAGCTCGTATTCAAGGGCGTCGGGTCGGATGCCGCCGACGTCTACGAGGCGCAGTTCGCCAATGGCAAGCTGGATTGCGGCATCTTCCTCGCCGATGACGGCAAGGCCCATATGCTCTGGCTGACGCCGTCGCTCTGACGGCAGCGCCCGTGGCCGTCAGGCTCCTGCCGTCGGCACTTCGCCGTCGATAGCCCAGGCCTTGAGGATCGTGCTGGCGATCGCGATGTGCTGCGGGCAGGTCAGGCCGTCCGGATGCCGCCCGTCGATCATCGACAGCGCCTCCTCGCGGCTGAACCAGCGTCCGTCCTCGAGCTCGGTGCCGTCGAGCACGATGTCGTCGTTCAGCGCCTCGGCGATGCAGCCGATCATCAGCGAGCTCGGGAAGGGCCAGGGCTGCGAGGCTATGTAGCGCACCGCCCCGGTGCGCAGGCCCGCTTCTTCCCAGGTCTCGCGGCGCACCGCATCCTCGAGCGTCTCGCCGGGCTCGAGGAAGCCGGCGATGCAGGAATACATCTTCGGCGCGAAGCGGGCCTGGCGGGCGAGCAGGCATTTGTCGCCGCGCACTGCCAGCATGATCACGACCGGGTCGGTGCGCGGAAAGTGCAGCGCGCCGCACTGCGCGCATTCGCGCCGCCAGCCACCGCTGACCATCAGGGCCGGCCCGCCGCAATTGGCACAGAAACGATGCCTCGAATGCCAGTCGAGGATCGCCTTGGCCTCGCCGAGCGGGCCGACTTCCTCTGCCGGCACGAGGCGCTTCAACGCCACGCTGCGCAGATCGGTGACGAGCAGGTCGTCGCGCTCGCGCAGCGCCTCGGTGAGCTGGCGCTCTATCAGCCGCCCGAAGCAGGCTTGGCCCTCCGGATGGATCCCGAGGAAGACCTCGTCGAGTGCCTTGCCGACGCCGTCGGCCTGCGCCTCGTCGAACCAGATCGTCAGCTCCTCGGCCCCGATCCGCCGCAGGATAGGCGTCTCGCCCGCGACGATCGCATGGCGCGTGCCCGGACTGGCGCGATAGCGCGCGACCGCGTCGGGCTGGTCGCGCTGGTCGCCGCGTCGGTCGAGCGGATTGGTGGCGAAGCCGGTGAGGGCGGAGCGTTCGCGGGGGCGGGAGGCGTCGTTCATGCCTCCCGTCCTAGCGCGCTTTCGGCTTGACCGGAACGGCCGAAGACGAAGATTTCGTATGCGCGCGAACGATCGCCGCTACGCGGCTGGCGCGGGGCTAGGCCCCCTCGCGGCCGCGCAGCAGATGGATGATGCCGGAGAAGTCCGTACCGCCTTCGCCCCAGGCATTGTGGAGGGCGTAGAGCTGGGCCGCCGCGGCGCCGAGCGGCGTCGAGGCACCTGCCGCCTGGGCTGCTTCCTGCGACAGCTTCAGGTCCTTCAGCATCAGCGCCGAGGCGAAGCCCGGCTTGTACTCGTTGTTGGCCGGCGAAGCCGGCACCGGGCCGGGCACGGGGCAATAGGTGGTCAGCGACCAGCACTGGCCGGACGAGGTCGAGGCGACGTCGAACAGCGCCTGATGCGACAGGCCGAGCTTCTCGGCGAGCACGAAGGCTTCGGAGACGCCGATCATCGAAATGCCGAGGATCATGTTGTTGCAGATCTTCGCCGCCTGGCCGTTGCCGGCGTCGCCGCAATGCACGACGCGGCGGCCCATGGCCGAGAGGATCGGCTCGCCCTTGGCGAAGGCCTCGGCGCTGCCGCCGACCATGAAGGTCAGCGTTGCGCCCTTGGCGCCGCCGACGCCGCCGGAGACCGGCGCGTCGAGCGAGAGGCAGCCACGCTCGGCCGCCAGCGTATGGGCTTTGCGCGCGCTTTCGACGTCGATGGTCGAGGAATCGATCAGCAGCGCGCCCGGGTTCACCGCGGGGAGAATGTCGGCCCAGACCCCGAGCACATGCTTGCCGGCCGGCAGCATGGTGACGACGATCTCGGCCCCAGCCACCGCATCCTTGGCCGAGGCGGCGATGCCGACGCCAAGCTCGGAGGCGGCGTCCTTGGAGGCCTGCGACAGGTCGAAGGCTTTGACCGTATGCCCCGCCTTGACGAGGTTGCCGGCCATTGGCCCGCCCATATTGCCGAGGCCGATGAAGGCGATCGTGGTCATGCTCGTTCTCTCCCTGACGTCTCGAAGCTATCTAGTTAGGCGCGAGAACCCCTCTCCTGTAAGGAGAGGGGCAGGGGTGAGGTGTCCGGACCGGAAACGTTGGCCTGAACCCGACGGCGTAGTCAGCCGCTCGCGGAGCCAGTCCAGCGGCCGACCCCTCACCCTGCCCTCTCTTTATGGGAGAGGGTTCCCCGCGCCCTAGTTCCCCTTGGCCCGCCCGACCAGCGAACGCGCCACGATCATCCGCATCACCTCATTGGTGCCCTCGAGGATCTGGTGGACCCGGAGATCGCGCACGATCTTCTCGATGCCGTAATCGGCGAGATAGCCGTAGCCACCATGGATCTGCAGCGCCTGGTTGGCGACCTCGAAACCGGTGTCGGTCGCCACGCGCTTGGCCATGGCGCAAAGCTTGGTCGCGTCGGGCGTCTTCTCGTCGAGCGCCGCGGCGGCGCGCCAGAGGAGGGTGCGGGCTGCTTCCAGCTCGGTCGCCATGTCCGCGAGCTTGAACTGCAACGCCTGGAAATCGGCGATGCGGGCGCCGAAGGCCTTGCGCTCCTGCGCGTAGCCCAGCGCCTTGTCGAGCGCGCCCTGCGCCCCGCCGATCGAGCAGGCGCCGATATTGAGCCGCCCGCCATCGAGGCCGGCCATGGCGATCTTGAAGCCGATGCCCTCGGGGCCGATCCGGTTCGCCACCGGCACGCGGCAGTTCTCGAAGATCACGGCGCGCGTGGGCTGGGCGTTCCAGCCCATCTTCTTCTCATTGGCGCCGAAGGAGAGGCCGGGCGTGTCCTTCTCCACGACGATGGTCGAGATGCCGGAGGGGCCGGCTTCGCCGGTGCGCACCATCACGACATAGACGTCGGAGACGCCGGCGCCGGAGATGAACTGCTTCTGGCCGTCGAGGACGTAATGATCGCCGTCGAGCACGGCCTTGGTCTTTAGCGCCGCGGCGTCGGAGCCCGCGCCCGGCTCGGTCAGGCAATAGCTCGCCAGGTGCTCCATGGTGCAGAGGTTCGGCAGGAATTTCTGCCGCTGCTCGTCCGAGCCGTAGCGGTCGATCATCCAGGCGCACATGTTGTGGATCGAGATATAGGCGGCGACCGTCGGGCAGCCGGTCGAGAGCGCCTCGAAGATCACTGCAGCGTCGAGACGCGACAGGCCGGAGCCGCCGACATCGTCGCGGATGTAGATGCCGCCCATGCCGAGCGCCGCCGCCTGGCGCATTTCCTCGACCGGGAAATGCTTCTCCTCGTCCCAGCGCACGGCGTGGGGCGCGAGGCTCTCGGCGGCGAAGGATGCTGCCATGTCGCGGATCGCGATCTGGTCTTCGGTGAGGGAGAAGGCGGTCATGGCGGTTTCAGCTCTCGACCAGTTTGATGAGACGGGCATACGCCGTGCCGGCGAGTTTGCGGACGAATCTCGCATCCGCCGTTGCGAGCGGGTCGTTGTGGAGCTCTGCGAGCGCGAGAAAGACACAGTCCGGCATTGGGTGCTCCAGGCTCAGCGACAGTTCGAGTGCGCGCTCGATGAGTGGGGAAGAGTCGATGATGTCCGGCATCAATTCTTGCGCATCCGCAAAGCTCAGGCGTGCAGTCTGCTCATCGATGTCGCCCCGCCGAACCGCCTTCGTCAGCGCGCTGGCAATCTCGATCTCGATCAGGTCGGGCGCACTCCAGAGATCGATGGTAGACAGCAATGTACGCGCGGCGTGGCTGCGAGGACCGGCGACCAGGCTGTCAAAAAGGACGCTCGTGTCGAGAATCACGTCGTCGCCTCGTCCTCGTCGCCATCCCTGATCGCACGCATGATCTCAGCGCCACCGGTGCTTACGGTTGGAAAGCCCCGTTCCGCTTCGATCCTATCGAAGATCGCTTTCCGCTCCGCACCAGTCAGCACGGTTCCCCGGCCAAGTGCCTTGCTGGCCTCATGCTGCAGCGACGTCCGGTTGATCTTCGCCTTGACCTTCAGCCGCTGCATGATGGCGCTTTCGACATCGCGGATCAGCAGGTTGCCCATGGCGAGCCCTCCGTTGCTATCAATTACGATAGCAATGGAGGGTGATCTCCTCAACCCATGGTCGGGATGACGAAGCTGGCGCCATCCTTGATGCCGGAGGGCCAACGCGCCGTCACCGTCTTGGTCTTGGTGTAGAAGCGGATCGAGTCCGGGCCGTGCTGGTTGAGGTCGCCGAAGGAGGAGCGCTTCCAGCCGCCGAAGGTGTAGTAGGCCAGCGGAACCGGGATCGGCACGTTGATGCCGACCATGCCGACCTGGACCTTCGAGGCGAAGTCGCGGGCGGCGTCGCCGTCGCGGGTATAGATCGCGGTGCCGTTGCCGTATTCGTGGTCGTTGGTCAGCTTCAGGGCTTCGTCATAGCTCTCGGTGCGCAGCACGGAGAGGACCGGTCCGAAGATCTCCTCCTTGTAGATCCGCATGTCCTTGGTGACGTTGTCGAACAGGCAGCCGCCGACATAGAAGCCGTTCTCGTAGCCCTGCATCTTGAAGTCGCGCCCGTCGACGACGAGCTTGGCGCCTTCGCCGATGCCGATGTCGACATAGGACTTGATCTTCTCCATCGCCGCCTTGGTCACGACCGGGCCGTAATCGGCCGAGGTGTCGGTCGAGGGGCCGATCTTCAGGCTCTCGACGCGGGGGATCAGCCGCTTCACCAGCTCGTCGGCGGTCGCCTTGCCGACCGGAACCGCAACCGAGATCGCCATGCAGCGCTCGCCGGCCGAGCCGTAGCCGGCGCCGATCAGCGCATCGACCGCCTGGTCCATGTCGGCGTCGGGCATGATGATCATGTGGTTCTTGGCGCCGCCGAAGCACTGCACGCGCTTACCATTGGCGCAGCCGCGAGCGTAGATGTACTCGGCGATCGGGGTCGAGCCGACGAAGCCGACGGCCTTGATGTCGTGGTCGTCGAGGATGGCGTCGACCGCCTCCTTGTCGCCGTTGACGACGTTGAGGATGCCGGGAGGGCCGCCCGCTTCGACGAAGAGCTCGGCGAGGCGCATCGGTACGCCCGGATCGCGCTCGGACGGCTTCAGGATGAAGGCGTTGCCGCAGGCGATGGCGGGGCCGAGCTTCCAGAGCGGGATCATCGCCGGGAAGTTGAACGGGGTGATGCCTGCTACGACGCCGAGCGGCTGGCGCAGCGAGTAGATGTCGATGCCGGGGCCGGCGCCGTCGGTGAACTCGCCCTTCATCAGATTGGGCACGCCGAGCGAGAACTCGACCACTTCGACGCCGCGCTGGATGTCGCCCTTGGCGTCGGGGATGGTCTTGCCGTGCTCGCGGGCGAGCAGCTCGGCGAGCTCGTCATTATTCTGCGCGATCAGGTCGAGGAACTTCATCAGCACGCGGGCGCGGCGCTGCGGATTGACCGCCGCCCATTTCGGTTGCGCCTCCAGCGCGTTCTCGACCGCGGCGCGCAGCTCCTTCTGGGAGGCGAGGGCGACCTGGCCGATCACCGAGCCGTCCATCGGCTGATAGATGTCGGCCGTGCGGCCAGAAGTTCCCGCGACATGCTTGCCGCCGATGAAATGCCCGACCTGACGCATGACGTCCTCCCGATTGTGCTGCGAAAGTTCTGCTTGCGCTTAGCCCTACCATTATCGTTTGTGCACGACTATAGGGAGATTAAGTCGCCTGTCGTGCATAAAAGCAGATATGGAGGGAGCGTCATGGAACGGTTCGACTGGGACGATCTGCGGTTTTTCCTCGCAGTCGCCCGCTCCGGCCGCCTGACGGCGGCTGCCCGCCGGCTTGGCGCCGATCACGCCACGGTCTCGCGCCGCATCACCTCCTTAGAGGAATCACTCAAGGCCAAGCTGTTCGAGCGCCGGCCCCAGGGCTACGCGCTGACTGGCCATGGGGAGCAGTTGCTCGCCAAGGCCGAGAGCATGGAAACCGAGGCGCTCGCCATCCAGAGCGAGATCGGCGGCGCCGACATGGCGCTGTCGGGCACGGTCCGGATCGGCGCGCCCGACGGCTTCGGCGCCTCCTTTTTGGCGCCGCGCCTGGCGACGCTGGCCAAGGCCTATTCCGGGCTCGAGCTGCAGTTGATCGCGATGCCGCGCCTGCTCTCGCTGTCGAAGCGCGAGGCCGATGTCGCGATCACGCTGGCGCCGCCCAAGGAAGGCAAGGTCGTAGCGCGCAAGCTCTGCGACTACCGGCTCGGCCTCTACGCCTCGCGCGACTATCTCGATTCGATGCCGCCGATCACGGCGCCGGAGGACCTCTTCGCCCATCGCATCGTCGGCTATATCGACGACCTGATCTTCACCCCCGAGCTCGATTATCTCGACGAGGTCGCCAAGGGCCTGCGGGCCCAGATCCAGAGCTCGAGCGTGATCGCCCAGATGAACGCGGTCGCCTCCGGAGCCGGCATCGGCGTGATCCATCATTTCATGGTGCCGTCCGAGCCGCGGCTGGTGCCGGTGCTGCCTGAGAGCGTCTCGATCACGCGCTCCTTCTGGCTTCTGGTTCATGCCGATCTGAAGGAGGTCGCGCGGGTCCGCGCGATCGTCGACTTCATCGTCCGCGAGGCGAAATCCTCGCGCGCGCTGCTGATGGGAGAGCCGAAATCGGAGCAGGCGCCGGCGCCGTGAGCGCCGCGCCGGCGGTCTGGAGGCTGGTCAGAACTGCATGGAGGCGCCGAGCACGGGCCCGTGCTGGGTGACCTTCCACAGGAAGCCGCCATCGCGATAGTCCTGATACAGCGCCCGGTAGCCGGCGCGCAGCATGGTTGGGCGGCCGAGCAAGGTGGTGCGGTAGCCGAGATAGGCCTGCGCATTGTAGGTGATCCGCGATCCCACGCCGAAGCCGCCGACATCCGCCTCGGCGAAGAGATTCCAGCGCTCGTCGATGTCGAGCGTCATGCGCGCGCCGATCAGCGGGTCGAACCAGGCCTCTGTCTTCGAGAGCCCGGCTCCCGCGACGCTGATGCTGCCGGTCATGCGCGTCCAGCGCACACCGGCGAGTGGATCGAGCGCGAAGATGCGCGGCGCGCCATGGACGGTGTCGCCACCGAGCGCCGTCTCGAAGAGGCGATAGCTGGCGCCCGCGGCCAGCATGGTGCTGCGCGTTCCCACGCCGATATCGAGCCAGCGCAGCCGCTCATTGCTTTCCACGTCGGTGTACTGGCCGTTGGCGAAGAAGCCGAGTTTGCCGCGCTGGATCTCGATCGCGCCCATGAAGCCGAATTTCAGGTCCTTCACGGTGTCCCGGAAGGGCACGTCGACCGCGCGCTTGTGGTGGAAGACCGCCGCATCGCCGTTCAGGCTGGCGCCCCAGAGATAGGGCGAGACCGTCACGGTCCAGTCCGGGGCCGCGCGCAGCGGCGCCTCTGCCTTCGGTGCCGCTGCATCGGCGGCATCTGCCGGCGTCGTGAAGGGCAGGCAAGCGGCGAGGCCGATGGCGGCCGCGCCGATGCGCCGTCCGAAACGGGCGCGCGAGGATACGGATTTCATGATGCTTGGCCCCCCGGCCGAAATGCTGTGACTTGCTCGGAAGCCGGGACGGTCGGCGCCGCCCCGTCGTCCCGGACGATGTGCGCCGCTCAGGGCTTGGCGAAAGGAAGCGCCGGCGCGGCCATGCCCGGCTTCAGCTCGGCGCTGACGATGGTCTTGGCGTCGAGGTCGAAGCTCTTCAGGTCGATCGCGCGCAGCACCGGGTCGGTATAGGTCTTCACGTAGAAGACGCGGTTGGTCAGATCCGCCACCGTCGACCACTGGGTGTATTCCAGCGGTTCCCCGGCCACCTTGATCCAGCCCTTGGGGATGTCGAAATTGTTGACGATATGCTCGGCGAGCCGAACGCTTTCGATGCCGCTGGGCCTGGGTTGGACCGAGAGCGTATAGCCGAGCGCGCGCAGGAACCGGGAAGGCGGGGTCGGGTCGCCGGGAATGCCGAGCATGCCCGAGCCCTCGCCGAGCGGCGCGAAGCTCTGCGAGCCGATTTTGAGCGGCGGCGCATTGTGCGGCGAGAGCTTCACATAGTTGCGCAGATTGGTCAGGTGCCAGTCGAAGGGCGGCGAGTTGGTCATCACCCCGAGCGGGTTGTCGTAGATCTTGAGCTTCCCGTCGATCGGTTCGACCACCAGCGAGGCGCCCGAGGCATCGTGCAGCGTGTAGTGCACCGGCGGCGCGATCTTCATCTGCTCCTGAACGACGCCGATGACCGCCATGCCTTCGAGCGCGGCCTTGACCTCGGCGACGGTGGCGAAGTTCGTCAGCGCCCAGGTCAGGACGTCCCAGGGCGCGAGCGACTTCGCAGGATCGGACTTGGCCGCATCGGCATAGCCGGCAAAGCCCGGGAAATAGAGGATGCCGCCGGCGAGGCCCTTCTCGTTCATGCCGTCGACCAGGGCGGTGACGCCGAGCGCATTCAATCCGACGGCGGCATACTTGCCCGTCCAACTGGCGGCCGGCTTGCCGTCAGCGCCGCTGCTGGAGAGCTTGTAATTGCGCGGGATCACCATCGCGCGCGACTCGAGTTCGAAGCCGAACTCCATGGTCCGGCCGTAGACGGCGCCGTTATCCGAAGTCCGGATCAGGAAGCTGGTGCAGGCCGACGCGGTTTGGGAGGCAAACATGCTCGCCGCGAGCAGCACGGCGCCAAGTGAGCGGAGCCGTTTTGCTCGAGATCGTGCCAGGCTGCCAGAATGTCCGATCATGAATTGGTATCCCCCCGAATCGTAGGCCGGGCGGAAGGTGGCATGCGGTCAGGCGCCCCGGAAGCAGCGGGCCGCGATGTCAGCATGCTGCCAATGCAGGGCTGACGCTCGGATCGTGGCGCGTGAAGTGGCGCGCCGCTGCCGAATGGCGCGACGGGCTGGTGCCGGGAGCGCGAATGCCGAAGCGGCGGGCTTCAGGCTGCCTGAACGCAGACCCGGTTGCGACCCTCGCGCTTGGCTGCGTAGAGGGCACGATCGGCGGCGATCAGCGCCTGGTCGAAGCTGCCATTCTCGTCGATCTCGGCGACGCCGATCGAGGCGGTGAGAGCGATCTGATGCTCGCCGACCATTACGGTCTCGTGGGAGACGTCGAGCCGGACATGGTCGCTGCGGCGCATTGCCGCCTTCGCGTCGAGGCCGGGAAACAGGATGGCGAACTCTTCGCCGCCGATGCGGGCGAGCAGGCTGCTGCTGCCGTCGACCGACTGGGCGATGCAGCGCGCCACCCCTGCCAGAACCCGGTCGCCGAGGTCATGGCCATGACTGTCGTTGAGCTGCTTGAAATCGTCGATGTCGAGGATCGCGACCGCGCTCTTCTGCCGGCGCGCCCGTGCTTCCGCGATCAGCCCCGGCGCGTGCTCGAAGAAATGGCGGCGGTTGAACAGGCCCGTCAGGGCGTCGCGCGAGGCGAGATTGCGCAGCTGGGCGATCTGCTCCTGCGTCTCGGCATTGCTCGCGATCCGGCATTGCAGCTCTTCGGGCACGAACGGCATCGAGATGAAGTCGTTGGCGCCGGCCTTCAGGAAGCCTACGGACACCATGCGGTCGCTCGACGACGAGACGCCGATCACGCGCAGGCCGTTGGCGGAGAAGCGGCGGCGGATATGGCGGGTGAGCTCATAGCCATCCATGTCCGGCATGTTGTAGTCGCTGACGACCAGCCTGATATCGGGGTTGGCTTCCAGGAGCGACAGGGCCTCGGCGCCGGAGTCGGCTTCGACGACATCGTATTGCTGCACGGTCAGCATATGGGCGAGCAGCCTGCGGGTCGCCTTGACGTCGTCGACGACGAGGATGCGGGTCTGTCGGTTGGTGAGGGCGCGCTTGACGGCGCGGACCAGCGTATCGAGCGCGAACTCGCTGTCCTTCGGCACGTAGTCGATGACGTCGCGCTCCATGATCCGGTTGCGCGTCTCGATGTCGAAGCTGCCGGTATGGACGATGGTCGGGATGCCGCGCTGGACGGTGAAGTCGATCGCCTCGCCGCGCGGCGCGTCGGGCAGGTTCAGGTCGACCACGGCCAGGGTGTACGCCGCGGCGTTTTCGGTGACCGCCTCGTGCAGCTCGTTGAGCGAGCGGCAGGCAACGAGCTCGAGGCCGACCTCTTCGATGAGGCGGCGGCAGAGCGCCAGCGAGTAGGTCTTCGAATCCTCCACCACGAGGATCTTGCGGTCGTCGGCGTAGGGCCCTTGCGGGAGGCGGTCGGTGGCGCGGTAGGCCATTGGGCTCGAACGTCCTTGACCGAGGCCGCCCAGGATGGCGGCTTCGACCCTCTAATCTTTGCAGCGGAAGGCGAATGCCATCAATGGCGAACATCCGGCGAGCGCGTTAATTTCCGCTTAAGTAACGCAGCCCGCTTGCGAATATCGCGATGGTCCGACTCGCCGTCAGATTCGCCAGGGCAGGATCTGCGCCGGCAGGCGCCGCCCGGCGAGGTCGAGCCCGAGCATGGTCAGGAGGATCACGGCCGAGGCGCTGATCGCCACGGCCGCCGCTTCGCCTGCGAGCCCCGCCTCCTTCAGGCTGAACAGCACGACGCCCAGCGTCTCGGTTCCCGAGGACCAGAGCAGGGCCGAGACGGTCAGCTCGTTGAAGGCGACGAGGAAGACCATCAGCGCGCTGACCGCCGCCGCCGGCGCCAGGATCGGGGCGACGATGAAGCGCAGCATCTGCCAGAGCGTGACGCCGTCGAGCTTGGCCGCCTCCTCGTGATGCGCCTCGATCTGCGCCATCGCCGCGACGGGCGCTTTCAAGGCCAGCGGCAGGAAGCGGGCGAGATAGGCGAACAGGATGATGAAGGGCGTGGCGTAGAGGCTGAACCCCAGCAGCGGCAGCGGCTTCAGGAAGAGCAGGATGCAGGCGATGGCGAGGACCACGCCGGGCAGTGCATAGGGTAGCTCGATGACGAGTTCGACAGCCCGCCTGAACCGGCCCATGCGCCGCTCCAGCGCATAGGCGAAGGCGATCGAGAGCAGCGCGAGCAAGAGTGCGGCCGTCCCGGCGAACAGGAAGGAATTGCGGAAGGCGCGCATCGTCACATCCTGCCGCAGCAGCACTTCGGCGAACTTGTCGAAGGTCAGGCTCTGCCAGGAGAGCGTGACGCCCAGTGCCGGGGTGAGCGCCTCGCCGAGCAGGGCGAGCAGGGGCAGGCCGAGCTTGAGCGCCAGCAAGAGCCAGAGACCGCCGGCGACGAAAGGGCGGGCGCGCCCGAGCTGCCAGAAGGGCTGCAGCGCACGTTCGATCTCGACCTTGCCGGCGCTGCGCCGCATCGCCAGCATCCCGGCGAGGATGCCGAGCCCGGCGACGACGGCGACCAGGATCGAGAGCGCCGCCGCATCCGGCAGCCCTTCCGGGCCGAAGCTGGAGAGCCGGCGATAGATCAGCGTCGGCAAGGTGAGGTAGTTCACCGGCAGGCCGAGCAATGCCGGAATCCCGAAATTGCCGATGCCGGCGACGAAGGCGAGCAGCGCGGCGGCGACGATATGCGGTCGCAGCACCGGCAGCAGGATGCGCGCCACGATGGTCTGCGGGGCGGCGCCTTCCATCTGCGCGGCCTCGACCAGCGAATGCGGCACGCTGCGCAGGCCGGTCCAGAGCGTGATCGCGACCAGCGGCGCATGGTGCAGTGCCATCACCAGGATGATGCCGCCGCGGCCGAGTAGCGGATTCGGCGTGCCGGGCGCGGGCGAAAGCCCGAACAGCGCCAGCACCGGCGAGTTCGGCGCGAACAGGCTGAGAAAGGCGAGCGCCGCCACCTGCGGCGCGATCATCATCGAGAAGACCAGCCCGAAGGCGAGCGGGCGCTTGCCGCGCAGGTCGGTCACTGCGAGCAGCAGCGCAAAGCCGCCGCCGACCAGCAGGGCGCCTAGCGCCGAGAAACCGGCGGTTTCGAAACTGTGAAGCGTTGCATTGACCGCCGAGCGGCCGGTCATGACGTCGAGCGCCGCGCCCGGCGCGAACACGCCGCCGGGCGCGAAGGCGGCCAGGGCGAGACGCAGGAAGGGCAGGGCGCCGAGCAGAATCGCGACGAGCGCGACCGCGACCGGGAGGGCCAGTCCCTCGGGCGAGCGAAGGCGCGGCAAGGCCCGCCGCAAGCGTGCCTGCCGCAGCCGGGGCTGCGGCAGGTCCGATGATGGGGCGGCGAGCGTCATCCGCGCTCGCCGGGTTCGCAACGGCGGCTCACGCGAAGCAGCTCACTCGAAGATCGCGCTGAAGCGCTTGCGGGCGGCCGGCTCGTCGGCGAGCGCCTTGGCGGCGTCGAATGGCATCAGCTTGATCGCGTCGCGCGCCGGGTAGCCGGCCGGCAGGGCCACTTGCGGATGAGCCGCGACATAACCCTGCTTCAAAGCCAGCTCCTGGCCTTCCTTCGAGATGAGGAAGTCAACGAAAGCCTTCGCGGCTTCCGCGTTCTTCGTGGTCTTGAGGATCGCGACGGGCTCGCTGACCGCCGAAACGCCTTCCTTCGGGAAGACGAACTCGACCGGTGCGCCTTTGGCCTTCTCGCGGATCGGCATGAAGTCGACGATCATGCCGTAGAGCTTCTCGCCGGTGGCGACCTGGCGCAGGATGTCGCCATTGGCGCCGGCGGCGAGCGCGCCGTTCTTCTGCAGATCCTCGTAGAAGCTCCAGCCGCCGGGCAGGCTGCCGGTCAGGGTGATGGTGTGGATCATCGCCGCGCCCGAGTTCAGCGGGCTCGGCATCGCCAGCAGGTTCTTCGCCTCGGGCTTGGTCAGGTCGAGCCAGCTCGTCGGCTTCAGCGTCGCCTTGGTGTTGTAGACGATGCCGGTGGTGATCAGCTTGGTGGCAAACCAGAACTTGGCGGGATCATGGATGCCGGCCGGATAGGCGGCGCTGTCCGCCTTGTCATGGGCGAGCAGGCGGCCTTCCTTCTTGAGGCCCTCCATCGTCACCGCATCGGCGATCAGGAGCACGTCGGCCTGCGGCGCGCCGGCTTCGAACTCAGCCCGCAGCTTGGCCATCACCCGCGGCGTTCCGTCGCGCACGAAGCTGATCTCGACCTTGGGGTGCTTGGCCTTGAAGGCGTCGACCGTCTGCTGCGCGTCGGTGTTGGGCTGGCTGGTATAGAGCACGAGCTTGCCCTCGACCGCGCCGGCGGCGTCGATGGCGGGCAGGGCGAGGCCGAGCGCGAGCGCAGCGGCGATTGCGTGGGAACGCATGGCAGTCTCCATGGACCTTACGGGTGGAAGGCCTGCCTCCGCGCTCCTGCGGGACGGTGTCGCGGCCTCCTCTGCGAGGCCGTTAGGCCGCGTAGACGACACATTCGTGACAATCGGCGAGGCGCGGGACCGGATTGAGGGCGCATGGTCCGAACCGACCATCGACCCGGAGTGCCGTCGCTGCCCACCTGCTGTCTGAAACGTGCGAATTTCGGTCGTTTGGACGGCTTGTTTATCAGGGGGGTTTTCGACTAGCTTCGCGCTCAGGCGGCGAGAAACGCCAAATCTAAACGTTTTAAATGGGAGGTTTTCGATGAAATCAATGCGCAACCTGGTGAGCGGTGCCGCCTTGGCCGCACTTGCGGTCGGCTGGACCGGAGCGGCCCTTTCGCAGGAGACGGTGACCGTCTGGTTCACCAAGGGCTTCTACAAGGGCGAGGACGACGCGCTGCTCTCCGTCGTCGACAAATTCCAGAAGGCGACCGGCGTCAAGGTCGACCTCTCCCTCTATGCGACGGAAGACTGCGTCACCAAGTCGGTCGGCGCGGTCCAGGCCGGCACGCCGCCGGATGTCGGCTTCTGCACCACCTACGACTTCCGCACCACCGGACAGTGGGCGTTCGAGGGCAAGCTCGAGGACGTGACCGACGTCATCGAGCCGATGAAGGGCGAGTTCCAGCCGCAGGCGCTCGCCACCACCTTCCTGATGAACGGCAAGACCGGCAAGAAGGCGTATTACGCCTTCCCGGTCGAGCAGCAGATGATGCACATCACCTACTGGAAGGACATGCTGGAGGAGTTCGGGTTCAAGGAAAGCGACATTCCGAAGACCTGGAACGGCTACTGGGACTTCTGGTGCGACAAGGTCCAGAGCGCGGCGCGCGCCAAGGGCAAGCGCATCTACGCGGTCGGCCATCCGCTCGGCGTCGCGGCGTCCGACACCTTCTACAGCTTCCTGACCTTCGCCAACGCCTATGACGCGAAGATCGTCGACGAGAACGGCAAGATCGTGCTCGACGAGCCGAAGAACCGTGCCGCGATGATCGAGGCGGTGAAGTCCTACGCCAACATCATGCAGCGCGGCTGCACGCCGCCCTCCTCGGTGAACTGGCTCGACCCGGACAACAACGTCGCCTTCCATAACCGCACGACGATCGCGACCCACAACGCGACCATCTCGATCGCCGGCAAGCACATGGACGACATGAACAACCCGGCCCTGACGCAGGAACAGCGCGACGCGGCCAAGAAGAACTATTACGACAACATCCGCACCGCCGAGTTCCCGAAGAAGCCCGACGGCAGCAACATGACCAACCTCGCAGCGGTCAAGACCGCGGTGGTCTTCGCCGACGGCAAGAACAAGAAGCGCGGCAAGGAGTTCATGGCCTTCCTGATGAAGGACGAGAACCTGCGTCCGTTCGTCGAGGGCTCGGCCGGCCGCTGGGTCTCGACGACGCTGGCCGGCATCGAGGCGCCGTTCTGGTCGGATGGCAAGGATCCGCACCGCGCCGTCGTCTACAAGCAGTACAAGGACGGAACCGTGCCGTTCCAGTTCGTCTACAACTACAAGTTCACGGCGGTGAATGCCGAGAACGTCTGGGCCAAGGCCGTCAACCGCGTTCTGGTTGACAAGGTCTCGCCCGAGCAGGCGACCGACGAGATGATCGCCCGCATCAAGCAGATCGCCGGCTGATATCGAAGCCTGCGCTGATCACGACGGCTTTGGGCCCATCGGCCCAAAGCCACAGAAACGTGATCGATTCTAAGCGTTTAGAGCGAGTTCAATGCGAAGAATCGGTTCCCAGTTTTTCGCGCCCCGCTCTATCTGACCAGACAGGCATCCCGCCGCGGATCGCGCTGCGGGATGCCGACGCGTCTCAAAATGGCCTGAGCGCAGAGGAGACAAGAAGATGACCGCCACAACGATGGCAACCTCCAGCCTGGCGCCGAGCGACGCGACCTCGGGGCAGGCGCGCGACCGCGCCTTCTGGGGCGTGCTCATGCTCGCGCCCTATATCCTCGTCTTCGCCGTGATGGTGGTCTATCCGGTCATCTACGGCCTGTGGATCGGCCTGAATTTCCAGTCCTACAAGGCGCTGTTCGCCGACCCGATCTTCTTCCGGACGGTGATCAACACGATCATCTTCCTGTTCGTGGCGGTGAACCTGAAGTTCCTGATCGCGCTCTTTCTCTCGGGCTTCTTCGTCGCCCAGCGCGCCTGGGTCCGCATCGTCCTCGTGCTCTTCATCTTGCCCTGGGCCGTGCCCTCGATCCCGACGATCCTGTCCTTCCGGGTGATGCTGAATCCCGAGAACGGCATGATCAACCAGCAGCTCTTTCAGCTCTTTGGCATCATGGAAGGGCCGGGCTGGCTGACCGATCCGACGCTGGCCTTCGCCTCGTCGATCGTCGTCCATATCTGGAAGTCGCTGCCGTTCTGGACGCTGATCCTGGTCACCGGCCGGCTCGCCATCGCGCAGGACCTCTACGAGGCCGCCAGCGTCGACGGCGCCAATAAATGGCAGCAGTTCCGCTTCATCACCTGGCCGTCGCTGGCGACGCTCTACGTCACCTCGACCCTGCTCTCGATGATCTGGACGCTCGGCGACTTCAACAGCGTCTACCTGCTCACCGGCGGCGGTCCGGGAGACCTCAACCACGTGCTGGCGACGCTCGGCATCCGCTACATGCGCAACAACAATCTCGACCTCGGCGTCGCCTCGATCATCGTCGCCATGCCGCTGATCCTGCCCATGGTCTGGTTCATGGTGAAGCGTCTCTCGAAGGGAGCCGAATGATGAAAAGGCTCCTCGACGAGGGCAAGCTGATCCTGATCGCCATTCCCGTGCTGATCTGGACGATGCTGCCGATCTACCACCTCTTCGTGCTGTCGATCTCGAACCAGGAATCGATGCTGGCCGGCAAGCTCTGGCCCGACCAGCCGACGCTGCAGAACTTCCAGATCGTCTTCAAGCAGCAGCACTACTACCTGACCAATTTCTGGCTGCAGCTCTTCAACAGCTTCCTGATCGCGGTCACCACCGGGCTGCTCACTTTGTTCATCGCGACCTGCGCCGCTTTCGCGATCTCGCGGCTGAAGGCGCCGGGCGGCCGCTCGATCATGAACTTCGCGCTGGCGACTTACCTGATCCCGGCCGCCTTCCTCGCCATCCCGATGTACAAGGCGATGGGCACCTTCGGGCTGCTGAACACGCGCACGGCGCTGATCCTCGCCATGGTGGCGCTGGCTTCGCCCTATGCGATCTGGGTGCTGAAGCAGGCTTCGGACAAATTGCCGAAGGAACTCGACGAAGCCGCGATCATGGACGGCGCGACCTCGCTCCAGCTCTTCCGCATGGTCTATCTGCCGCTGATGAAGCCATCCATGGTGGTGATCGGCATCTATGCGCTGCTGCTCGCCTGGAACGAGTATCTCTACGCCTTCCTGCTGCTCTCCAGCGAGAAGGAGCTGCCGCTCGCCGTCGGTCTCGGCCTGTTCCTCTCGGCCGACGACGCGCCCTGGAACCTCTTGATGACGGCCGGCCTGATCTACGCCATCCCGCCGGCGGTGATCTATTACGGCTTCCGCAACAACATGGTCTCGGGCCTGACCGCCGGCGCGGTGAAGAGCTGAGGCTAGTCCGGTCCGCGGACCGACGAGGCCTGCGGAGCGATCCAGCCGACCTGACGCAGGGCTGGATTGCTTCGCTTGTGCTCGCAATGACGCGCGGCAGGCGCCATATTGGCGGGGAACCCGGCCGCACATCCCAAGGGTAGAGAGATGACCGCTTCCAAGCTCGAACAGCTCCGCGCCATGACCACCGTCGTCGCCGACACCGGCGACATCGAGGCGGTGCGGCGGCTGAAGCCAGTGGATTGCACCACCAACCCGACGCTGATCCTCAAGGCGGTCGAGACCCCGGCCTATGCCGCCCTCGTCGACGAGGCGATCGCCTGGGGCAAGCGGCAGGGCGGCGCCGGCGCGGTCGAGGCGGTCTGCGACCGGCTCGCCGTCACCTTCGGCACCGAACTGACCAAGATCGTCCCCGGTCGCGTCTCGACCGAGGTCGACGCCGACCTCTCCTTCGACACCAAGGCGACGATCGAGAAGGCGCGCGCCATCATCGCGGCCTATCAGGAGCGCGGCGTCGGCCGCGAGCGCATTCTGATCAAGATCGCCTCGACCTGGGAAGGCATTCAGGCCGCCCGCGTGCTGCAGGCCGAGGGTGTCGACTGCAACCTGACCCTGCTCTTCGCGCTGCCGCAGGCGGTCGCCTGTGCCGACGCCAAGGCCTTCCTGATCTCGCCCTTCGTCGGCCGGATCCTCGACTGGCACGTTAAGGCCGGCGGCGGGCCCTACACGGCCGAGACCGATCCCGGCGTCGTTTCCGTCCGGAACATCTACGGCTATTACAAGGCCCATGGCATCGACACGGTGGTGATGGGCGCCTCCTTCCGCAACACCGGCGAGATCGAGGCGCTCGCCGGCTGCGACCGGCTGACGATCGGCCCCGGCCTGCTCGACGAGCTCCAGTCCGCGGCCGGTGAATTGCCGCGCAAGCTCTCGCCGGAAGCCGCAGGCAAGGCGCCCGAGCGTCTCGTCCTCGACGAGAAGGCCTTCCGCTTCGCCATGAACGAGGACGCGATGGCGACGGAGAAGCTGGCCGAGGGCATTCGCGGCTTCGTCAAGGATCTGCGCGGCTTGCGCAAGCTGGTCGCGGCCAAGCTCGAGCAGGCCAAGGCGGCGTGAGCGCAGCGGCTCTCGCCAAGGTCGCCGTCGTCACCGGGGGCGCCAGGGGCATCGGCCGTGCCGTCTGCGAGCGGCTCGCCGATGACGGATTCGTGCCGGTCGTGTGGGATCTGGCGGAAGGCGAGGGCGGCCATGCCTTCGTTCCTTGCGACGTTGCCGACGAGGCGCAGGTCGCGGCCGCTCTGGCACGCACGGAAAGCGAGCACGGGCCGGTCGCCGTGCTCGTCAACAATGCCGGGTTGACCGGCCCCTCGACGACGGTGGCGCAGACGCCGCTGGCGCAATGGCAGAAGGTCCAGGCGGTCAATCTGACCGGCACCTTCCTCTGCTCGCGCGCCGTCGCGGCTGCGATGGCGCCGCGCGGCTATGGCCGCATCGTCAACATCGCCTCGCTCGCCGGCAAGGAGGGCACTCCGACGCTCTCCGCCTACAGCGCCGCCAAGGCCGGCGTAATCGCGCTCACCAAGGCGCAGGGCAAGGAGCTCGCCGGCAGCGGCGTGCTGGTCAATGCGGTGGCTCCGGCAGCGATCGAAACCGAGTTGCTGCAGCAGATGAGCGAGGAGACGGTCGCTACCATGATCGGCAAGAGCCCGCTCAAGCGACTCGGCAAGGTCGAGGAACTGGCCGAGCTCGTCGCCTGGCTGGCCAGCGAGAAATGCAGCTTCTCGACCGGAGCCGTCTTCGATCTGTCGGGCGGTCGCGCGACCTACTGAGCCAGCGAGATCGCGTTTTCGGCCCTGATCTTCTGCACGAGCGCAGCGGGGCTGGCCTCGCCGTCATAGCGGAAATACGCCCGCCCGCCGGCAGCTGCGGCCTGCAGCACCTGCTGCTGCGCCTTCGGCAAGCGCTTCGTGTCGCCCAGCGCCGTGAAGGCGGCCGGCGAGTGCTCCGAAGCGCTGCGCCCATCGAAGACGACGACGCCCGCGCGCGTCACGACGATGTCGCCTTTGCGCAGCGTCGGATCGTGCAGATACCAGTGCGGATCAGTTGCCGGATCGAGCTTGACCGCGGGTTCCGCCGGCTTGGTCGACGCCGCGGCTGCGCGCGGCTTCTGCCGTTTCGGTTTCACCGTCATCTCGAAGGGATCGCTTCCGATGAAGGGGTCGCCGCGGCCGATCATGGCAGGCGGCGTCGGGCGCGCCCCGAAAATGCGCGCCAAATCGTCGAAGAAGCCGGCCGCTTGCGCCTGGGGAGCCATGGCGAGGCCGAGCGCTCCCGCCAGTCCCATTGCCAGTACCCTGCGCCGTGACATTGCTGTTACTCCCTGCCTGCTCCCTGAAACGAAGTGCGAGCCGAAAGGTTCAATGGCACCGGCAGTCGGGTTTTCGCGGGGATGCTTCTGTCTGGAAACGCAGAAGGCTTATGGAACGCCGCCGCCGCTCGCTGGAGGCCCGGTATCTGCCTGTTCTGGCGGCTGGCGATGCGCCCGATCTCCCGGAGCACCGATTTCAACTCTTCGTGTGAGGCGGCGTCTGCCACCGCCACGCCATGTTTCGGGCAGTCCGTCGCGCCATGACCCGACTTGCTGTATCCATGCTCGCGCTCTTGGCGGCCGGTGCGGTGGTCGCCCAGACTTCCCTGTCGCTGCGGCCGGGGGCCAGCGAGGTCGGCTTCGTCGCGCGACGTTTCGGCGTGCCGACCGCCTCGGGCCAGTTCCAGCATTATGACGGCGTCGTGGCGCTCGACTTCGCACGCCCGGAGCGCAGCCGTATCCGCATCACCATCGAGACCGCATCGCTGCACACCGGCACGTCGCTGGTCGATGATTTCATCAAGGGCGAGAGCATGCTCGACACGGCCCATCACCCGGTCGCCAGCTTCACCTCGGACAGCGTGACCCGGACAGGCGACCGCAGCCTGACGATCCAGGGACGGCTGACCATCCGCTCGGTCACCCATCCGGTTGCGGCGACCGCCGTCGCCGAGGACGATGTCGGGGCCGCCGAGCGCAATGGTCGCCTGCAATTTCGTGCCAGCGCAGCCTTCTCGCGCTCGGCCTTCGGCATCGGCCGCGAGGTCAATGTCGTCGACGATCAGGTCGAGATCGCGATCAAGGGGCGGCTCGGGCAATGACCACGGCGGTCCCGAGGCCGCCTGGCTGGCATCCGGCGCTCGTCGCCCTGCACTGGCTGACCGTGGCGCTCATCGCTGTCCAGTACGGCTTGTCGCGTTTGATGGGCGACGAGAGCCGCGACCTGCTCGGCCGGTTCGTCCTCTATCAGTGGCATAAATCGATCGGGCTGACCGTCGCCCTGTTCGTCGTGATGCGGCTGAGCCTGCGGCTCGCCATCCCGGATCCGGAGCCATTGCCCGCCAGTATCTGGCTACGCCGGACCGCGCAGGCCGTTCATGCCGCGCTCTACCTCTGCCTGCTGGCGCTGCCCGTCACGGGTCTGCTGATGGTCTCGGCTGCGCCGATCCAGATCCCCACCCTGTATTTCGGCTGGTTTTCGGTGCCCCATCCCATCGGACCAGACAAGGCGACCTATGAGCTGATGCGCGGCCTGCACGGGCTGGTATTCGACAGCCTCGTCGCGCTGGGACTGGTCCATCTCGGCGCAGCACTGGTCCACCAGTTCGTCTGGCGGGACGGGCTGCTGCGCCGGATGTGGTTTCGCCGCGTTGGCTCAGGCGCCTTGTGAGGCCTGAGCCGCGATCGCCTCGGCGCGGATCGTCGACAGCGTCTTCGCCGGCGTGATTGCCTCCGGGTCGAGCAGGCAATGGATGATCGCCGGCTTGCCCGAGGTCACCGCCCGCTCGAAGGCCGGCGCGAACTGCTCGGTCGTCTCGACGCGCTCGCCATGGCCGCCAAAGGCCTTGGCGTAAGAAGCGAAGTCCGGGTTCTTCAGCATCGTTGCCGAGACGCGGCCGGGATAGTGCTTCTCCTGATGCATCCGGATCGTGCCGTACATGCCGTTGTCGACGACGATCACGATCACCGGCAGCTCGTACTGCACCGCGGTTGCGAAATCCTGGCCGTTCATCAGGAAGCAGCCATCGCCCGCAAAGGCGACGACGGTGCGCTCCGGAAAGAGCCGCTTGGCGCCGATCGCCGCCGGCACGCCATAGCCCATCGAGCCTGAGGTCGGCGCGAGCTGCGTCGCGAACTTGGTGAAGCGGTGGAAGCGGTGCACCCAGGTCGCGTAGTTGCCGGCGCCGTTGCACATGATCGCATCGGCCGGCAGGTTGCGGCGCAGCCAGGTCACCATCTCGCCGGGATGGAACTTGCCCGGCACCGGGGCCGGCTGCTCACTCCAGCCGAGATAGGCCTCATGCGCCTCGGCGGCGGCACCGGCCCACGGAATCTCCTGCGGCGGGTGCACGGTCTCGAGCGCGGCGCAGAAGGCGGTCGGCGTCGCATTGATCGCGAGCGAGGGGCGGTAGACCCGGCCGAGTTCTTCCGGGTCGGGATGGACATGCACCAGCGGCCGGCCTGGATTGGGAATGCCGAACAGCGTGTAGGACTGGCTCGGCATCTCCGAGAGCCGACCACCGACCAGGATGACGAGATCGCTCTCCTGGATGCGCTTAAGGAGCTTCGGGTTGGGACCGATGCCGAGATCGCCGCCGAAGTTCGGATGGTCGGCCGGGAACAGCATCTGGCGCCGGAAGGAGACGAAGACCGGCAGGTCGAAGCGTTCGGCGAAGCGCTGGAAGCGCTCGATCGCCTGCGGATTCCAGCGCGAGCCGCCGAGGATGGCGACCGGCTTCTTCGCCGCCCAGAGCCGCTTCTGCAGGTCGATGGTCTGCAGCAGGGACGGGTGCGTCTCGGTGACCTGGTAGGGCTCGGCATCGGCGACGTCGGCGAGGTCGGTCAGCACGTCCTCGGGCAGCGCGATCACCACCGGGCCGGGTCGGCCCGAGGTCGCGACATGGAAGGCGCGGCTGATGATCTCGGGGATGCGCGCGGCATCGTCGATCTCTGTCGCCCATTTCGTCATCGTGCCGAAGACGGCGCGGTAATCGAGTTCCTGGAAGGCCTCGCGCTCGCGCATGCCGCGCTCGATCTGGCCGACGAACAGGATCATCGGCGTCGAGTCCTGGTCGGCGATATGGATGCCGGGCGAGGCGTTGGTCGCGCCGGGGCCGCGCGTCACGAAGCAGATGCCGGGCTTGCCGGTGAGCTTGCCGGCGGCCTCCGCCATCATCGCCGCGCCGCCCTCGGCCCGGCAGATCGTGACCTTGAGGTTAGCGTCGTGCAGCGCGTCGAGCACGGCAAGATAGCTCTCGCCCGGCACGCAGAACGCATCGGTCGCGCCGTGGATCAGGAGTTGGTCGACGAGGATTTGCCCGCCGGTGCGTTCAGCCATGTCGTCCACTCCAGGTGGGGTCGTTGAGGATTTCGTCTTTGTGCTCGCCGAGCCTCGGGCTCGGCCGGCCGGCGACCTGGCGCACCCCGTCGATCACGATTGGCGAGGCGACGGTCGGGATCGCGCCGGCCTTGGCGGCGGCGCTCGGCAGCTCGGTCTTGATGCCGCGGGCGATCACCTGCGGGTCGGCGAAGACCTCGCCGATATCGTTGATCGGTCCGGCCGGGACGCCGGCGCCTTCCAGCGCCGCGAGCAGCTCGCCCTTGTGCCGGCGCGCGGTCAGCGAGGCCAGCATCGGGATCAGCACGGCACGGCCGGCGACGCGCCCCTTATTGTCGGCATAGTCGGGATTGCTGCCGAGATCGGCCCCGCCCAGCACCTCGCAGAGCCGGCGATACTGCCCGTCATTGCCGGTGGCGATGATGATGTGGCCGTCGACGACCGGGAAGACCTCGTAGGGGACGATGTTGGGATGGGCGTTGCCGAGCCGGGCCGGCGGCTTGCCGGAGACCAGATAGTTCAGCGCCTGATTGCCGAGCACGGCGACCTGCGTGTCCATCAGCGCGAGATCGATCGTCGCGCCTTCGCCGGTCTGGTCGCGCCGGCGCAGCGCGGCGAGGATGCCGACCGTGGAATAGAGCCCGGTGAAGATGTCGGTCTTGGCATAGCCGGCCTTGGTCGGCTGGCCGTCCGGCTGGCCGGTGATCGACATCGAGCCGGCCATGCCCTGGATCAGGAAGTCGTAGCCGGCGCGCTCGGCATAGGGCCCGTCCTGCCCGAAGCCGGTGATCGAGCAGTAGATCAGGCTGGGGTGGAGCTTGCGCAGGCTCGCGGCATCGAGCCCGTATTTGGCGAGCCCGCCGACCTTGAAGTTCTCGATCACGATATCGGCGTGGCCGGCCAACTGGCGCACCAGGGCCCGGCCTTCCTCGCTGCGGAAATCGGCGGTGATCGAACGCTTGCCGCGATTGCAGGAATGGAAATACGCGGCCGACAAATGCTCGCCATCGAGCCCCTCGACAAAGGGCGGCCCCCAGCTGCGGGTGTCGTCGCCTTCCGGGCTCTCGACCTTGACGACGTCGGCGCCGAGATCGGCGAGGAGCTGGCCGATCCAGGGACCGGCGAGGATGCGCGCCAGCTCAAGGACGCGCAGGCCGGCGAGGGGAGGGGTCGAAGTCATCGCGGGAATCCACGTCGTCGTCTCGGCCGCAGCGCAGCGGAGAGCCGGGACCCATGCCGGAACAGTTCAGGCATGGGTCCCGGGTCGAGCTGTGCTCGCCCGGAACGACCCGAGAGGGAGGACTAGAAGAACGCCTGGAGGCCCGTGACGGCCCGGCCGAGGATCAGCGCGTGGACGTCGTGCGTGCCCTCATAGGTGTTGACCGTCTCGAGGTTCGCCGCATGGCGCATGACATGGTACTCGATCGAGATGCCATTGCCGCCGTGCATGTCGCGGGCCGCGCGGGCGATGTCGAGCGCCTTGCCGCAATTGTTGCGCTTCACGAGGCTGATCATCTCCGGCGCCATCTTGCCCTCGTCGAGCAGGCGGCCGACGCGCAGCGAACCCTGCAGGCCGAGCGTGATCTCGGTGACCATGTCGGCGAGCTTCTTCTGGTAGAGCTGCGTCTGGGCGAGCGGCTTGTTGAACTGCTTGCGGTCGAGCCCGTACTGGCGCGCGCGGTGGAAGCAGTCCTCGGCGGCGCCCATCGCGCCCCAGGAAATGCCGTAGCGGGCGCGGTTGAGGCAGCCAAACGGACCCTTCAGGCCGGAGACGTTGGGCAGCAGGTTCTCTTCCGGCACGATCACGCCGTCCATGACGACTTCGCCGGTGATCGAGGCGCGCAAGGAAAGCTTGCCGCCGACCTTCGGCGCGGAGAGGCCCTTCATGCCCTTTTCGAGGATGAAGCCGCGGATCTCGTTGTCATGCGCGACCGACTTCGCCCAGATGACGAAGACGTCGGCGATCGGCGAGTTCGAGATCCACATCTTCGATCCGGTGAGCTTGTAGCCGTCGGCAACCTTCTCGGCGCGGGTCTTCATGCCCGCCGGGTCCGAGCCGGCGTCGGGCTCGGTCAGGCCGAAGCAGCCGACCCATTCGCCGGAGCCGAGCTTGGGCAGGTACTTCTTGCGCTGGTTCTCGTCGCCATAGGCATAGATCGGGTACATCACCAGCGAGGACTGCACGCTCATCATCGAGCGATAGCCGGAGTCGACGCGTTCGACCTCGCGGGCGACCAGCCCGTAGGAGACGTAGTTGGCGCCGGCGCAGCCATACTCCTCGGGAACCGTGACGCCGAGCAGGCCGAGCTCGCCCATCTCATTGAAGATGCCGCGCTCGGTCTTCTCCTCGAGATAGGCCTCGGCGACGCGCGGCTGCAGCTTCTCCTGCGCGTACTGGCGGGCCGTGTCGCGGATCAGCCGCTCATCTTCGGAGAGCTGTTCGTCGAGCAGGAAGGGATCTTCCCAGCTGAACTGCGCGAGCTTGTGGCTATGGGCGGTCTTGCGGGCGGCCTCGGCCATGATCTCAACTCCCCTTTGTTCCTGTTCGCCGTCATTGCGAGGAGCGTAGCGACGAAGCAATCCAGGGAGGCGTAGAGCGCTGCCGCTCCTGGATTGCTTCGCTACGCTCGCAATGACGGGGTGTTTTCCTAGTTCAAAGTCTCACGCATCCACGTCGAAGCTGACGCCCTGCGCCAGCGGCAAGGTGGTGCCGTAGTTCACCGTGTTGGTGGCGCGGCGCATATAGGCCTTCCAGGCGTCCGAGCCGGCCTCGCGGCCGCCACCGGTCTCCTTCTCGCCACCGAAGGCGCCGCCGATCTCGGCGCCGGACGGGCCGATATTGACGTTGGCGATGCCGCAATCCGAGCCCTCATCCGAGACGAAGAGCTCGGCCTCGCGCATGTTCATGGTGAAGATCGACGAGGACAGGCCGGCGCCGACCGCGTTCTGCATGGCGATCGCCTGATCGAGGCTGCTGTACTTCATGACATAGAGGATCGGGGCGAAGGTCTCGCGCTCGACCGGGCCGGTCTGCGCGGGCATCTCGACCAGCGCCGGGCGGACATAGAAGCCGCCCTGGCCGACATCGACCTTCTCGCCGCCATGGACCTTGCCGCCGGCGGCCTTGGCCTCGGACAGCGCCTTTTGCATGCCCTGATAGGCGGCCTCGTCGACCAGCGGGCCGACCAGCACGCCGGCTTCGCGGGGATCGCCGATCTTCACCGAGCCGTAGACCTTGATCAGCTTCGGGATCAGCGCGTCATAGACGCTCTCGTGCACGATCAGGCGGCGCAGCGTGGTGCAGCGCTGGCCGGCGGTGCCCATCGCCGCGAAGGCGATGCCGCGCAGCGCGATGTCGAGATCGGCCGAGGGGGCGACGATCGCGGCGTTGTTGCCGCCGAGCTCGAGGATGGCGCGGGCGAAGCGCGCCGCCAGCTTCTGGCCGACTTCCTTGCCCATCCGGGTCGAGCCCGTGGCGGAGACGACCGGAACGCGATGGTCCTGGACCAGGATGTCGCCGATCTCGCGGCCGCCGATCAAGACCTCGGAGAGGCCGGCCGGGGCTTCGGGGCCGAAGCGCTTCATCGTCTTCTCGACGATCGCCTGGACGGCGAGCGCGGTCAGCGGGGTCTTCTCGGAGGGCTTCCAGACGACGCTGTCGCCGCAGACGAAGGCGAGCGCCGCATTCCACGACCAGACCGCGACCGGGAAGTTGAAGGCGGAGATCACGCCGCAGACGCCGAGCGGGTGCCAGGTCTCCATCATGCGGTGGCTCGGGCGCTCGGTGGCGATGGTCAGGCCGTAGAGCTGGCGCGACAAGCCGACGGCGAAGTCGCAGATGTCGATCATCTCCTGGACCTCGCCGAGGCCCTCGGAGGTGATCTTGCCGGCTTCGAGCGTCACCAGCAGGCCGAGATCGGTCTTGGCGGCGCGCAGCTCCTCGCCGAGCAGGCGCACGAACTCGCCGCGGCGCGGCGCCGGCACCTTGCGCCAGGCGAGGTAGGCCGACTGGGCCCGGCCGATCGCAGCCTCGGCCTCGGCCGGCGAGGTCTCGCGCAGGGTCGCGACGGTCTCGCCGGTGATCGGCGAGCGGGCCGAGAGGCCGGCGCCGGCATAGGCGGCTTCCGGCACGCCGAGGCGCTGGAGGAGGGCGAGGGCGTCTTTGGGAAGGGAAGTGGTCATCTCGTACCTGTGCCTGGCGCTCCTGCCCGTCGCGGGGAGAAGCGCATGAAACGGATCGCCGTCCCGGCCCGCGTGGGGCGCGGCGGAAGGCGAGCGTCGAAAAGCCTGTCGGTTCCGCCGGAGAATGCCCTCTTTCGGTCGCCGCGGGCAACCGATATGTTCTCATATATTGATGAGGTTTTCTCATGACGTCTGAGCTCGTGCCCGGCCGCCTCTCGGTGCCCTCCCTCTCGGCACTGGCCGCCTTCGAGGCGGCGGCACGCCATGGCAGCTTCACCCGTGCCGCCGAGGAGATGAACCTGACGCAAGGGGCGGTCAGCCGCCAGGTCGCCCTACTCGAGCAGAGTCTCGGCCTGAGCCTGTTCGAGCGCGTCAAGAAGCGTGTCAGCCTGACGCCGGCCGGAGCCGCCTATGCGGCGGAAGTCCGCGACGGCCTCTCCCGCCTCGCCGCAGCGACCCTCTCGGCCATGGCCTTTCGCGGAGCCGCCGGCCTGCTGCACCTCGCCATTTTGCCGACTTTCGGCACGCGCTGGCTGATTCCGCGGCTGCCGCGCTTCACCGAGGCCCATCCCGGCGTCACCATCAATTTCTCGACGCGGATCGTGCCTTTCGACTTCGCCCACGACCCGGCCGATGCGGCGATACACTTCGGCCATCCGGTCTGGCCGGGTGCGCGGCTGCACCGGCTGATGGGCGAGGAGGTAGTGCCGGTGGCGGCGCCGGCGCTGGTGGCGCGGGTCGGCCTCAAGGAGGCGGCCGACCTGCTGCGCCAGCCCTTGCTGCAGCAGTCGACGCGGCCGCGGGCCTGGGCCGACTGGCTGGAGAAGCAGGGGCTGCCGCCGGAGCGAGCACTGATGGGCCCGCGCTTCGAGCAGTTCGCCATGGTGGCGCAGGCTGCCGTCGCCGGTCTCGGCATCGCCATCGTGCCGCGCCTCCTGGTTGAGGAGGAGTTGCGCTCCGGCGCGCTCGTCATCCCGGTCGACCGGCCGGTGCGCGGGTCGGAGGGCTATTACCTCGTCTATCCCGAGGCCAAGGCGAGCCTGCCGACCGTGATCGCCTTCCGCGACTGGCTGCTGGGTGAATGCGAGGGCGTCGGCTAGCAGCTCTCGACAAGAGCGGAAAGCCGCGCCAATCATGCGAAAAGGTCACGAACCTTCCCTCCTTCGTCGCAGGTCCAGAATGCCGCCCGTTTCAGAAACCGCAGATGTCGTGATCGTCGGCGGGGCCGCGATCGGCTCCTCCGTCGCCTATCATCTTGCCGCCGATCCCGGCTTCAAGGGCAAGGTCGTGGTGATCGAGAAGGACCCGACCTATCGCTACTCGGCATCGGCCCTCTCCGCGGCTTCGATCCGCCAGCAGTTCTCGAGCGCGGTGAACATCCGCATCTCGCTCCACGGCATCGGCTTCCTGCGCGATATCGGCAGCCATCTTTCCGTCGATGGCGAGGTCCCCTCCATCGATCTGCACGAGGGCGGCTATCTCTATGTTGCGAGCGGCGAGGGCGCTCCGGTGCTCGCGGCCAATCAGCGCCTTCAGCAGGCGGAGGGCGCCGACATCGCCCTGCTGTCGGCCGAAGCGCTCGGCGGCAAGTTCGGCTGGCTCAACACCTCGGATCTCGCCTGCGGCACCTATGGCGTCAGTGGCGAGGGCTGGTTCGACGGTTGGGCCCTGCTCCAGGCTTTCCGCAAGAAGGCGCGCTCCCTCGGCGTCGCGTACCGCCAGGGCGCGGTCGCCAGCTACATCGTCGAAGGCGGGCGGGTCACCGGTGTAGAGCTCTCCGATGGCAGCCGCATCGCTTGCGGGGCAGTGGTCAACGCCGCCGGCTCGCATGGCGCGAGACTGGCGGAAACGGCCGGCGTCGCGATCCCGGTCGCACCGAAGAAGCGCTATGTCTTCACCTTCACCTGCAAGGGCGAGGTCGACAACTGCCCGCTGCTGATCGACACCTCGGGTGCCTATTGCCGGCCGGAGGGGAAGCGCGGCGCCGAAGGGCAGATGTTCATCTGCGGTGCCTCGCCGGTGGAAGGCCAGCACGATCCCGACTGGGACGAGCAGGCCGCCGATGTCGAGGATGTCGACTGGTCCTTCTTCGAGGAGACGGTATGGCCGGCTCTGGCCCATCGCATCCCCGCCTTCGAGGCGATCCGCCCCGGCCGGGCCTGGGCCGGCCCCTATGACATGAACGGGCTCGACGGCAATGCCATCGTCGGACCTGCCGTGGGCGTGACCAATCTCTATCTCGCCAACGGCTTCTCCGGTCACGGTCTGCAGCAATCGCCGGCGGTCGGGCGCGGCCTCGCCGAGCACATCGCGCATGGCCGCTATCTGAGCCTCGACCTTGCCGATCTCGGCCATGAGCGCATCGTTGCGGGCCGGCCGCTCTTGGAGGCCAACATCATCTGAGGCAGGCTCCGCGGCCTCGTCCTTCGAGACGCCGTTGCTGCGGCTGCTCGGGATGAGGGTTGCGGGGACGTCCAAGCCAGAACGAGGGGAGCAACGCCGTGATCGATACCGCCTATGCCGTCACCATGGCGCGCTACAACGCCTGGCAGAACGAGAACCTCTACGGCGCCGCGGCGACATTGAGCGATGCGGCGCGGCGGCAGGATCGTGGCGCCTTCTTCGGCTCGATCCACGGGACTTTCTGCCATCTCCTCTGGGGCGACCGGATGTGGCTCCACCGCTTCGCCGGAATGCCGAAGCCCGATGCCCCCGGCAGCGAATCCTCCCGCATGATCGAAGATTGGGACGAGCTCGTCGCCGAGCGACGGGCAACCGACGCCGTGATCGGCGACTGGGCGGCCGGGCTCTCGCCGGAATGGCTCGCCGGCGATTTGACCTGGGTCTCCGGCATCTCCCGCCGCGAGCTCACCCGGCCGCGGGCCCAGCTCGTCGTCCACTTCTTCAACCACCAGACCCATCATCGCGGCCAGGTCCACGCCATGCTGACAGGTGCTGGCGTAAAGCCGGGCGATACCGATCTCGTGCTGGTCGATATGCGCGGCTGAGCCCGGCCGATCCCACGCTGGACGCAGGCGTTTGCCCATAGGCCATACCGCTCCTGCATGTGTGGCGTCTTGTCCGGATTCGAGCGCTCTGCGCATGGTTCGGCTATCGGATCCGGAGAGATCACCATGCCCGAACTATCGACGTTGCTGGCCTTCACCCTCGTGGCGCTGGGCATGGTGCTGACGCCCGGCCCGAACATGGTCTACCTGATCTCGCGCTCGATCGCGCAGGGGCCGATGGCAGGCATGGTCTCGCTCGGCGGCATCGCGCTCGGCTTCCTGTTTTACGTCTTCTGCGCGGCCTTCGGCATCACCGCGCTCGTCTTCGCTGTGCCCTACGCCTATGACGCGCTCCGGCTGCTTGGCGCCGGCTATCTGCTCTGGCTGGCCTGGCAGTCCCTGCGCCCCGGTGGCCGCTCGCCCTTCCATGTCCGCGACCTCCCGCATGACGGGCCGCGCAAGCTCTTCATGATGGGCTTGCTGACGAGCCTGCTCAATCCGAAGATCGCGATGTTCTATCTCGCGCTGCTGCCGCAGTTCATCGATCCGGCGGCGGGCAGTGTCCTCGGCCAGTCGATCCTGCTCGGGCTGATCCAGATCGTCGTCAGCGTCAGCGTCAACACGCTGATCACCTTCGCCGCCGGCGGCATCGCGCTGTTCCTGCGCACGCGGCCGCTCTGGTCGCTGGCCCAGCGCTGGCTGATGGGCACGGTGCTCGCAGGTTTCGCGCTGAGGATGGCCTACGAAGCGCGGCGCTGAGGCGCGGGCAGGCGCAGCGTCTCCGGCTCGATCGGCGGCCCGCCTTCGCGCCCCTCGGCCAGCGAACTGCCGATCTCGGCGAGGATGCGCCCCAGCGCATGGAAATCGGCCTTGCGCGCCGAGGTTCGGCGCCAGGCCAGGCCGATGGAGCGGCTCGGTGCCGGCGGGGCGAAGCGGTAGAGCTTGACCGGCATGTCCGGCCGGCACTCGATCGGCAGCGCCATCGCCGGCAGCAATGTCGTGCCAAAACCGTTTGCGACCATCTGCATGATCGTCGACAGGCTGGAGGCGCCGTATTGCCGGCGAGAGCCGAGGCTGGCCAGTCCACAGAAGCTCAGCGCCTGGTCGCGCAGGCAATGTCCCTCTTCCAGCAGCAGCAGATTCTCGCCGGCCAGCGCCGCTTCCGGCGTCATCGCCGTGCCGTCGCCGGTCGGGCCGGAGGGCAGCGCCAGCAGGAAGGCGTCGTCGAACAGGTGCATGGTCTCCAGCCCGGATCGGTCGATCGGCAGCGAGAGCAGGGCGACGTCGAGCAGCCCCTCGACGAGGTCGTCGAGCAGGGTCGCGGTTTGCGTCTCGCGCAGCCCGAGATCGAGCGCGGGGTAGCTTTCCTGCAGGCGCGGCAGCGTTGTGGGCAGCAGATAGGGCGCGATCGAGGGGATGACGCCGAGCTCGAGCCGGCCGCTGAGCAGCTTCGGCCGATGCCGGGCGTGGTCGATCAGGTCGTTCGCCTCGATCAGGATGCGGTTGGCCCGCTCGGCGATGTCGTGCCCGGCCTCCGTCAGGGTGATGGCGTTGCGGCGGCGCTCGACCAGCTGCGTCCCGAGGAAGCGTTCGAGCTCCTGGATCTGCAAGGAAAGGGCGGGCTGGCTAACATGGCATTCGGCGGCGGCGCGGCCGAAATGGCGATGGCGTGCCACCGCGGCGAAATAGCGGAGCTGTTTCAAGGTGAACATGACGATAAGATAAACCTATCGTGGCCTGGCGCAAACGGTATTGGACATCATCGTCGCAATGTCCTGTTACTTCCTCCAATTCCAGCCAGGCCGCCCTTCCGGCCTGCTGGTTCCAATTGGCTGCAGGTGGAGGACACGATGTCTAAGAACCCGATCATGCGGACGAGCGCCGGTGCGCCGATCCCGGACAACCAGAATTCCATCACCGCCGGCGAGCGCGGCCCGGTCCTGATGCAGGACTATCAGCTGATCGAGAAGCTGGCCCACCAGAACCGCGAACGCATCCCCGAGCGCGCCGTCCACGCCAAGGGCTGGGGCGCGCATGGCACGCTGACCATCACCGGCGACATCTCGAAGTACACAAAGGCCAAGGCGCTGCAGCCCGGCGCCGTCACGCCGATGATCGCCCGCTTCTCGACCGTGGCCGGCGAGATGGGCGCCGCCGACGCGGAGCGCGACGTGCGCGGCTTCGCGCTGAAGTTCTACACGCAGGACGGCAACTGGGATCTGGTCGGCAACAATACGCCGGTCTTCTTTGTGCGCGATCCCGTGAAGTTCCCGGACTTCATCCACACCCAGAAGCGCCACCCCAAGACCAATATGCGCTCGCCGACGGCGATGTGGGATTTCTGGTCGCTCTCGCCCGAGAGCCTGCATCAGGTCACCATCCTGATGTCCGATCGCGGCCTGCCGACCGATGTGCGCCACATCAACGGCTACGGCTCGCACACCTATTCGTTCTGGAACGACAGCGGCGAGCGCTACTGGGTCAAGTTCCACTTCAAGACCATGCAGGGCCATAAGCACTGGACCAATGACGAGGCTGCCGTCGTCGTCGGCAAGACCCGCGAGTCGACGCAGGAAGATCTCTACAACGCGCTCGAGCGCGGCGAGTACCCGCGCTGGAAGGTGCAGGTTCAGATCATGCCGGAGCTCGATGCCGAGAAGACCTCCTACAACCCGTTCGATCTCACCAAGGTCTGGCCGCATGCCGAGTACCCGGTGATCGACATCGGCGTGATGGAGCTGAACCGCAATCCGGAGAACTACTTCGCCGAGATCGAGAACGCTGCCTTCTCGCCCTCGAACATCGTGCCGGGCATCGGGTTCTCGCCCGACAAGATGCTGCAGGCCCGGATCTTCTCCTATGCCGACGCCCATCGCCACCGGCTCGGGACGCATTACGAGCACATCCCGGTCAACCAGCCGAAGATCCCGGTGCACCACTATCACCGCGACGGCCAGATGAACACGTTCGGCGGCATCAAGACGGGCAATCCCGACGCCTATTACGAGCCGAACTCCTTCGGCGGCCCGGTCGAGGAGCCGTCGGCGAAGGAGCCGCCGCTGCGCATCGACGGCAATGCCGACCGCTACAACCATCGCATCGGCAATGACGACTACGGTCAGCCGCGCGCGCTGTTCAACCTGTTCGACCAGGGTCAGAAGGACCGCCTGTTCTCCAACATCGCCGCGGCGATGGGCGGCATCCCGCAGGCGATCGAGGAGCGCCAGCTCGCGCATTTCGACAAGATCCATCCCGACTACGGCAATGGCGTGCGCCGCGCGCTCGCCAAGGCGGATGGTCGCGAGCGCCCGGCCATCTCGGTCACCGAGAACACGCCGCAGCGCGCCGCCGAGTAAGGCGGATGGTTCGCGGGGCGCCGGTGCGGTGCCCCATCGACCTCAAGCCCCGCCGGCTGCCCGGCGGGGCTCTTCTATTGCCAGGCCGCCGCACATGGCGCCGGTGCGAGCCCTGTGCGACCGGCATTCCTTTCGATCTGCCGATCGGCTGCTCGTCGCTTTAGCTTGAAACCGCAATCGCGCTCAGCGCAGCTCACGCCGGTAGACGATGTGGCCGGAGGGAGCTCCCATGCTGTCGTAAAGACGAAGCGCTGCTGCGTTGTCTGGGCGCACATTCCAAGTCAGGCGCTCGGCGCCGGCGATTTCGGCCGACACGATGGCCGCCTGCATCAGCCCGCGGCCAATGCCACGACCATGCAAAGCCGGCTTGACGAACAGGTCCACCAGGAGCGCTGACGGACCTGCGAGGCTCGTCGTCGGGTGGAAGACGATATGGGCAAATCCGACCAGTTCACGCGCGTGCTCGGCAACCAGAGCCTGCATGGGAATGGCCGGATCGAGGAGTTTGGCCCAGCTGGCAGCCGAAACTTCAGCAGGGGGAGGCGCCCCGCCTTGAGGCCCATAGGCGTGATAGGCGCTCCAGAGCGTTAGCCAGGCGTGATGATCGTCCGACCTGGCCGGTCGAACAGCGACGGGGCGATCCTTCTTCCGTCCGGCCATCGTCACCCGGAGCTATGCATTCATCTCGGCAGGCGCAGCCTCCATGTCCGCCGATATCGCTTCGAACACGTGGCCGTCGGGGTCCTCGAAGGCCCGTGTGTACAGCCAGCCCATGTCCTGCGGCGCGCGGATGTCGGCTTTCCCGCCGGCCGCTGCCGCCGCCGCGACGATGGCGTCGACCTGCTCGCGGCTGTCGCGGGCCAAGGCCAGCAGCACCTCGCTCGTCGCATGGGTGTCTGCGATCCGCTTTGGCGTGAAGGTCGAGAAATAGGCCTGCGACAACAGGTGGAATGTGATGGTGTCGGACCAGACCATGCTCGACGCCTGGTGGTCGCTGAACCGCTCGTTCTTCTCGCAGCCGATCGCCTCATAGAAGCGGGTCGCAGCGGCGAGATCCTTAACCGGCAGATTTACGTAGATCGTCTTCGGCATTGCAGTCCTCCCTTGGCGGTCCGGAGCGCATGGTCGGCGCGGTGACGCGGTCTCCGCGTCTGCGGCCCTTGCACGGCAATTCTTCAAATTTATATAGACCAATCTACATATTTTGTAGACCGGTTTTCATATTCCTGTCAACCGTGCCAGGGTATGGCCATGGCGAACACGACAAAGGATCGGATGCTGCAGGCGGCTGCCAAGCTCCTGCAGACGCGCGGCTATTTCGGTACGGGGCTGAATGATGTCCTCGCCGAGAGCGGCGCTCCGCGAGGCTCGCTCTATTTCCACTTTCCCGGCGGCAAGGGGCAGCTCGCCCTGGAAGCGACCCGTGCTGCGGTCGACGAGGTGACGCTGTCGACCGCCGACATCATCGCCAATGCGGAAACCCCCGGCGCGGCGTTGCGAACCATTTCGGAACGCATCGCCGAACTGATGCGGACGACGAATTACGAGCGAAGCTGCCCGATTTCGCCGCTCGTCAATGATGGCGCAGATGACCTGCCGGCCCTTCTCGATCTGTGCCGCGAGGCTTTCGGCGTCTGGATGGGCCTGATGGAGGAGATGCTGCTGAAGGCCGGCCTGCCGGCCGACCGCGCCAAGGCTCTCGCCCTGCTGGCTCAAACGGTGTTCCAGGGGGGGGCTATCGTCTCGAGGGCCCAGCAGGATGAACGTGCGCTGCTCGATGCAACCGAAGAAGTCGCCAGGCTGGTCGACAAGGAAGTCGCGCAACTGGCGTAGCAGGGCAGGCGCCGAGCCTGGTCCCGCACTTCGCCGTCGCAGGCAGCGATCGTTTCAGGCGGCCGAGCCGAGCTCTTTCGGCATCGCGATCGGGGTGCGCTGGCTTGAGCTCGGGCCCGAGGTTTGCTCTGTTGATGTCTGGTCCCACGGGCGCTCGCGCCGCATCATTGATGGTGGAGGTGATGACCGAGCACCGCATCTATAAAATGAGTTTCGCCAAGGTGTATCCGCTGCTGGTGGCGAAGGCGGAGCGGAAAGGCCGCACAAAGGCCGAGGTCGACGAGATCATCCACTGGCTCACCGGCTATGGCAGCGAGGCTCTCGCATCCCAACTGGCGAAGAATACGGACTATGAGAGCTTCTTCGCCCAGGCGCCGGCTCTCAACCTCGCGCGGGCGGACATAACCGGGGTGGTCTGCGGCGTACGCGTCGAGGAAATCACCGAGCCGTTGATGCGGGAGATCCGCTACCTCGACAAGCTCATCGACGAACTCGCTCGCGGCAAGGCGATCGACAAGATCCTGTCCCGTAAGCCCCGCAATCCGCTGGCGCCTTAGGGCGACGTGCTGAACGAGGCCGTGAACCCCTAACCTTGGGAGCGGCTAGGTTGGGCGGGGAGCGGACCATCCCAGCATTACGCGGCGATGGCTGCCTACGTCCTGATCGACCGCGACTAGTAAGCCCGCCGCGGCTGTAAGGTGCGTGTAAGCGCAGGACGGTGAAATGCCTCTCATCAGGCCGGGCGAAGAAGCCACCGGCCCAGGACGAGAGGAAAGCCGATCATGACCGACAGCCACGCTTGCGACACCGCCCGCGACACCTCCGTTGCCCTGACCGATGCCGATCTCGACACGGTCGCCGGCGCCGGCCTCGGCCAGAAGGTCCTGGGCGTCGCCCTGACCACCGGGGGCGTGCTGACCACCGCGGCGGGCGTCATGACACGCCAGTGGGGCCTCGCCGGCCGCGGCACCAACATGCTGATCGACGGCATCGGCCATCTCGAAGCCGCCTGAGCGCCGAAACGAAAACAGCCCCGCCGGCGCGAGCCGGCGGGGCTTTTCTATGGGGCGGTGTGAGCCAAGGCGGCGGACCAAGGACTGGGACTATCCGGCGGTCTTGGTGAAACCCTTGCTCCAATAATGGTCGAGGATGTTCTGACCGTTCCGGAGCACCGCGGCGGCAATATCAGGATTTCCGCCCTCGAATGTCTCGGGGTCGGCACCGCACAGCATGAGGAACAGCTTCTGCTGGGCTACGGCGACAAAGTAATCGTGATCCGGCGGCGGCAGTTCGGCACCGATCGCTTTCAGCTCGTCCGCGGCTTGCTCGCTGGCGGTCCGGAGCGCCCCATAGATCGCAGCCAACATCGTCTGCTCCGCCCGTTCCTGGATCTCGATGTAGTGTCGTTCGGCTGATGTCGGGACGGGGCAGCTTGGGGGCAATGAAACTCTCCTTGGTCAATAAAAAGCCGTGCAGCGAAGAGGTCTCGCCCGTCAGATGCTGCGGGCGATCGTGAAATCGCCGTTCGCAAGGGCGGCTGCCGAAGCCGAGGCCTCGCGGCGTTCGATGTCGGCGACCACAGCGCCGCGCGGGCCCTTTCGCGCCTCGGCGACCAGGTTCTCCACCGTTTCCGGCGCTCCGCAGAGAAGGGCCTCCACCATGCCGTCGCTGCGGTTTCGCACCCAGCCGGTCACTCCGGCGGCGAGCGCGCGCTCCCGCAGCCATTGCCGGTAGCCGACGCCCTGAACCACGCCTGAAACGATGATGTGGAGCATCATCCTCGCATCCTCCACCCGGAATGCCCGCTGCATGATCATGGCCGATGACGGCCTTCCGAAGGCGAAGCAGGCTAGGTCCTTGCCTGAACAGCGGGGATGTCAGGCGCGAATGCCGGTTCCCTGCCGTCGCCTCAATGCTCTAGCCCTTTGTTTTATCGCATTTTCTTCACGCGAACCGGTACCCACTTCGCTCGAAAATGCTCTAGCCTCGGCCTCCTTCGTATCCGGAACCACAGAGAGCCCGACGATGAGCGACATGACTGCCGAAGAAGCCAAGGTGACCGCCTGGCTTGGCGAGCGCAAGCAGGCGATGATCGACCTCCTGCGCGAGATGGTCGACACCGATTCCGGCTCCTACGACAAGGCGGGTGTCGATCGCGCCGGACAGGTACTGGCCCGCTTCCACGAGAAGAACGGGCTCACCGTCGAGATCGTGCCCGATGCCCGCTATGGCGACGCGGTCAAGGCGCGCCTGCCCAATCCGACGGCCAACGATCAGCGGCCGGTCCTGCTGCTCGGCCACCGCGACACCGTCTTCCCGGAGGGCGAGCCGACACGCCGGCCGTTCACCATCCGCGATGGCCGCGCCTATGGGCCGGGCGTCGCCGACATGAAGGCCGGGCTCGTCATCGAGGCCTTCGTCGCCGCCGCCTTTGCCGCCAATGGCGGGCTGAAGGCGCCACTGATGATGCTGACCACCAGCGACGAGGAGATCGCCTCGCCATCCTCGCGCCCGGTGATCGAGGCGGCGGCGCGCGAGTCGCGCTGCGTCTTCAATGCCGAGCCGAGCCGGCTTCCGGCCGGCACCGAATTCGCCAGCGACCGCAGGCAGTCGGTGACCTCCGGCCGCAAGGGAGGCGTCTTCATGCGGGCCGATTTCCAGGGCAAGGCCGCCCATTCCGGCGCGAATTACGAGAAGGGCATCTCGGCCATCGTTGATCTCGGCCACAAGATCCCGCAGCTCCAGGGGCTGACCGATCTCGAAGCCGGCGTCACGGTCAATGTCGGGCTGATCGGTGGTGGCCAGACGGTCAACACCGTCGCTCCGCATGCCTGGTGCGAGATCGATCTGCGCTACCGCACCAGGGCGCAGCGCGACGAGCTGGTCGACGCGATCCGCGCCATTGTCGAGACGCCCGTGGTCGCGGGTTCCTCGGCGCAGCTCACCATCAAGGGCGAGTTCCTGCCGCTGGAGACGACGGCTGAGTCGGCCGAACTCTACGAGGCCTATCGCGATGCGGCCGCCAGCTTCGGCATCGCTGTCACCGCCGAATACACTGGCGGCTGCGCCGATTCCGGCTTCACCGCTGCCCAGGGCTGCCCGACCCTGTGCAGCGTCGGCCCGGTCGGCGGCATGGCCCATACGCCGGACGAGTTCTTGGAGGTCGAGAGCATCGTCCCGGCGGCGCAGACGCTCGCGCTCGCGGTGATGCGGACTGCGGCCCGGATGGAGTGAGGCTCGCCACCCCACGCCGTCGTCCCGGACCAGCCGCGAAGCGGCGCTGATCCGGGACCCATGCCTGAGCCTCGCCGACGAAGGTTCCGGCATGGGTCCCGGGTCTCCCTTCGGTCGCCCGGGACGACTCCGGAAAGAAAAAAGGCGCCGCTTGCGCGGCGCCCTCCGTTTTTCGCAGCTGGGCGAAGTTCAGTTCAGTGCGACCCCAGCCGGGCGGCTTTCGCTCGCCGCGGGGAATTCGCCGAGCATCAGCCCGGCGGGGCCGACGGTCAGCGGCACGCTTTCGCCGTCGCGGATCGTGCCGGCGAGCAGCAGCTCGGCCAGCGGGTCCTGCACCGACTTCTGGATCACCCGCTTCAGCGGGCGGGCGCCATAGGCCGGGTCGTAGCCCTTGGCGGCCAGCCAGTCGCGCGCCTCGTCGGAGAGCTCGAGCGCGATCTTGCGATCGCTCAGGAGCTTGTCGAGGCGGCCCATCTGGATGTCGACGATCGCGCCCATATCCGACCGCCGCAGGCGGTGGAACAGGATGATATCGTCGATCCGGTTGAGGAACTCCGGCCGGAAGGCATGGCGCACCACGCCCATCACCTCGTCGCGCACGGCGTCGCTGTCCTCGCCCTCGGGCTGGTTCACCAGGAACTCCGAACCGAGATTCGAGGTCATGATGATCAGGACGTTGCGGAAGTCGACCGTACGGCCCTGGCCGTCGGTCAGACGACCGTCGTCGAGCACCTGCAGCAGGACGTTGAACACGTCCGGATGCGCCTTCTCGACCTCGTCAAACAGCACGACCTGATAGGGCCGGCGCCGCACGGCTTCGGTCAGCGCGCCGCCTTCCTCATAGCCGACATAGCCCGGAGGCGCGCCGATCAGCCGGCTGACCGAGTGCTTCTCCATGTATTCGGACATGTCGAGCCGGACCATCGCCGTCTCGTCGTCGAACAGGAACGCGGCGAGCGCCTTGGTCAGCTCGGTCTTGCCGACGCCGGTCGGGCCGAGGAACATGAACGAGCCGATCGGCCGGTTCGGGTCCTGCAGCCCGGCGCGGGCGCGCCTGACCGCCTTGGAGACGGCCTCGACCGCTTCCTCCTGGCCGACGACGCGCTTGGCGAGGCTCTCCTCCATGCGCAGCAGCTTGTCCTTCTCGCCTTCGAGCATCTTGTCGACGGGCACGCCGGTCCAGCGGCTGACCACCTGCGCGACATGGTCGGGCGTCACGGCTTCCTCGACCATGCCGGACGAGTCGCCATTGGCCTCGATATCGGCGAGCGCCTTCTCGAGCTGCGGGATCTCGCCATAGGCGAGCTCGCCTGCGCGCTGGTACTCGCCCTTGCGCTGTGCCTGCGCCAGTTCGTTGCGGGCATTGTCGAGCTTGGTCTTGATCTCAGCGGCATGGCCGAGCTTGTCCTTCTCGGCCTTCCAGCGCGCCGTGATCGTGGCCGAACGGGCTTCGAGCTCGGCGAGTTCGGCTTCGAGCCGCCGCAGCCGCTCCTGCGAGCCGGCGTCGCTCTCCTTCTTGAGCGCCTCCTGCTCGATGCGCAGGCGGACGATCTCGCGGTCGATCGAGTCGAGCTCCTCGGGCTTGGAATCGACCTGCATGCGCAGGCGCGCCGAAGCCTCGTCGACGAGGTCGATCGCCTTGTCGGGCAGGAAGCGGTCGGTGATGTAGCGGTTCGACAGTGTCGTCGCCGCGACCAGCGCCGAGTCGGTGATCCGCACGCGATGATGCTGCTCGTACTTCTCCTTGAGCCCGCGCAGGATCGAGATCGTGTCCTCGACCGTCGGCTCGTCGATGAAGACGGGCTGGAAGCGACGGGCGAGCGCCGCGTCCTTCTCGACGTATTTCCGATACTCGTCGAGCGTGGTCGCGCCGATGCAATGCAGCTCGCCGCGCGCCAGAGCCGGCTTCAGCAGGTTGGAGGCATCCATCGCGCCGTCGGTCTTGCCGGCGCCGACCAGGGTGTGCATCTCGTCGATGAACAGGATGACGCCGCCCGCCGCGGCCGAAACCTCGGAGAGCACGGCCTTCAGCCGCTCCTCGAACTCGCCGCGATATTTCGCGCCGGCGATCAGCGCGCCCATGTCGAGGGCGAGCAGCTCCTTGTCCTTCAGGCTCTCGGGCACGTCGCCATTGACGATGCGCAGCGCAAGGCCTTCGGCGATCGCGGTCTTGCCGACGCCGGGCTCGCCGATCAGCACGGGATTGTTCTTGGTCCGGCGCGAGAGCACCTGGATGGTGCGGCGGATCTCCTCGTCGCGGCCGATGACCGGGTCGAGCTTGCCTTCGCGCGCCGCGGCGGTGAGGTCGCGCGCATATTTCTTCAGAGCGTCATAGCTCTGCTCGGCCGAAGCGGAATCGGCGGTGCGGCCCTTGCGGATCGCCTCGATCGCGGCATTCAGGCTCTGCGGCGTGACGCCGGCCTTCGCCAGCACCTTGCCGGCCTCGGTCTCCTTCTCGATCGCGAGCGCGAGCAGCAGCCGCTCCACCGTGACGAAGCTGTCGCCGGCCTTGTCGGCGGCCGTCTCGGCGGTGCCGAAGACGCGCGCCAGGGCAGGCGTCAGCTGCGGGCCGCTGGCACCGGAGCCGCTCACCTTGGGCAGCTTGGCCAGCGCCGCGTCGACCATCTGCTTGGCCAGGCGCGACTGGCCGCCCGCGCGGTCGATCAGGCCCGCGGCCATGCCTTCGCCATCGTCGAGCAGCGCCTTCAGCACATGCTCGGGCGTGAACTGGGGATGGCCCTCGCGCATCGCGATGGTCTGGGCTGCCTGCAGGAAGCCCTTCGCCCGGTCCGTGTATTTCTCGATGTTCATCAATATACCTCCGCCCGCCGGTCGCGCCCCGTGGCGGCGGAGCCGGCTGCCTTTCATCAGGATGGAGCCCCCTGTCGGGCGACCCCTCGTTCAGACAGATAGGTGTTGCATCTGCGCAACGTAAGGGGGGCGGCGGCGGTTTGGGATTGACGATCGTCGCTGCCCCCGCCCAGCGTACGGCCATGGTCGGAACCAAGCGGCAACAAGCGATTCGCAAGGCGCTGCGGGCGCTGGCGCCCGGTATTCCGCTCAGCGATGCCGAGGCGGTGCTGGAGCTCGCCGGACGCAATCAGATGAAGGCGTTGCCGCCCACCACTGCGCTTTGGCTGGCCCTCGGCAGCCATGTCCGCCACAGCCACACCGATTACGACCGGTTGCTCGCCGAAGGCTATGAGCGCGATGCGGCGCGCTTCTTCGTCATCGACCAGACCGACGACGTGCTCTCGGGCTGGGGCTGCCAGCGCTCCGTCGCCGAGAGCGAGGATGAGTTCGGAGCGGGCAACGCGTCCTGATCGGTCCGATCTAGGCATTTCATCGATCGCTGCCGGTTAGGCGCTGGATCGCCGACCCCCTGGCATGGCAAGGTCCCGCCTCGTCGCACTGCCGAGGACAAGACCATGCGCGTCGCATCGCTCTACCGCTACCCGGTCAAGGGGCTCTCGCCCGAACCGCTGGCGAGCGCGGCGCTACCGGCCGGCGGCTACTTCCCGGGAGACCGGCTCTTCGCCATCGAGAACGGGCCCTCGGGATTCGATCCGGCCGAGCCGGTGCATCAGCCCAAGATCAAATACCTGATGCTGATGCGCAACGAGTCCCTCGCGCGGCTCCGGACGCACCATGACGACACCAGCGGCGAGCTGGTGATCGCGCAGGAAGGGGCCGAGGTCCTGCGGATCGCGCCCGCAAGCCCGGAGGGCCGGGAACGCCTCTCGGCTTTCTTCGAAGGCTTCATGCCGGACGAACTACGTGGCCGGCCGCGTCTGCTGGCCGCGCCGGAAGGTTATCGCTTCACCGATTCGCGCTCGGGCTTTCTCTCGATCATCAATCTGGCGAGCGTCGCCGATCTCGCGGCGCGAGTGGGCGCCGCCATCGACCCGCTGCGCTTTCGCGGCAATGTCATGGTCGAGGATCTCCCGGCCTGGGCCGAGAATGATCTGGTCGGGCGGGAGCTGGAGGGACCAGGCGGTTTGCGCCTCTCGGTGATCAAACGGATCGAACGCTGCGCCGCCACCAATGTCGATCCGCAAACCGGTGTCCGCGATCTGCAGATCCCCAAGGCCCTGATGCAGGCCTATGGCCATGTCGACTGCGGGATCTATTGCCGGATCCTCGCCGGTGGCACCCTGTCCCGCGGTGCCCGGCTCGAAGCCGTGGCGGCGCCCGAGCCTGTTTCCGCCGCCATAGCCTGACACGAAAAAGGGCCCTTGCGGGCCCTCATCCGTTCTTGGTGATCGCGTGGTCGCAGCCTGCGCTCACTCGGCAGCAGTATCGCTGTCGGAGCCGAGCGCATCCATGACCTCGCGCGGCGAGCGGCGACGGCGCGGCGCCCGCTTGGGCTTCTCGGCCTCAGACGCGGCGTCGGCGGTCTCGACCGCCGCAGCTTCGGCGACGGGGGCAGGGGCCGGCGCGGGGGCGGCGGCTTCCGGCTCGTCGTTGGCGATGGCGATCGGCACGCGCGTCGGCGTCGTCAGGAAAGCCGGCAGTGCGGCGGCGACCTCCTGCTCGGCCGCGACGGCCGGAGCCTCGGAGCGGCGCTGGCGCTCGCCACGCGGCTGACGCTCGGGGCGCCGCTCGCTCTGGCTCGGGGCCGGGGCGAAATCGGGCTGCTCGGCGCCGGGCTGGGCTTCGGGCCGCGGCGCATAGGGGGCCGGCTGGCCGTCCTGGCGCTCGAAGCGGCGTTCGCCACGCTCACCGCGCTCCTGCCGCTCGCCGCGCTCCGGGCGGTCGAAGCGGCGCTGGCCGTTGCGATCCTGATTCCGGTCGAAGTTGCGCTCATTGCGATTCGGCCGCTCGAAGCGCTGGCCGCCGGGCTGGCCTTCGCCGCCCTCGCCATCCTGTCGCTCCTGGCGCTGCCCGCCATGACCGTTGACGCCATTGCCGTTGAAGGACTGGCGCTCGGCCTGCTGGCCGCCGGCCTGGAATGCGCCAGCTTCCTCCTCGCCTTCCTCCTCGCTCTCGTCGGGGTCGTCGCTGAAGGCGCGGTTGGGCGGGAAGCTGTGGCCGAACTGCTGGGCCATCTGCTCCTGCGCCGCGAGCAGGATGCGGTAATAGTGCTCGGCGTGCTGGAAATAGTTCTCCGCCGCGACCGGGTCACCCGAAGACTGGGCGTCACGCGCCAACTGCAGGTACTTCTCCGCGACATGCTGAGCCGTGCCCCTGACCTTGACGTCGGGGCCGTTCGATTCGTAGCTCCGCTGCAACGGGTTAGGAGACTTCCGGTTACCGCTATTATTGTTGTTATTGTTGTTGTTACGGCCGCGCATACGCCGGTTCTGACCTGGTCTCATTCGCGTCAATCTCGCGTTCTGTTCACTCGAGGCAACCTTGCAAGGGCGTCACAGACGCCATGAGGCGCGGCGGGTTGCGACGCCGCGCTGAGGCAATCCGACCTGAAAGGGCTCTGCGCCGATATTGGTCTTCACGCGCTCTTTCCAACGGAGCTTCTGCAGCTCCCGACTGAGCGGCGATCCCGCGCGCTCGGAAGTCTCGGTTTGGCTGTGTCAGTAACGTCGGTCCTGGCAGTGATCCGAAAGCCAGGCCGGTACGCTGGACCTTGCTAAAGGTTAAGTGCTGACGACACCGTCTTCAAGACCCAGTGTGCATAACCGGTTTCCGCAGCCTTTCCAAGCAAAATCGCGCAGGAAACTGTGCAGGATCACATTTCGCCGGCAAAGACGAGGGCGCGACTATGGCCGCCGAGATCACGATGGGACTGCAGATACCGCAGCCCCGCGGCCGTCATCAGGGCGCGTACCTGATCTTCCTGGCCGGCGCCGATCTCGAGAACCGCCCGTCCTCCCGCCGCGAGTCGGGCCGGCAGGAGGGCGGCGAGCGCGCGGTAGGCGTCGAGCCCGTCCGGTCCGCCATCGAGCGCCAGAAGCGGGTCGTATTCGCGCACGCCGGAATCGAGCCGGGCGATGTCATCGCTGGCGATATAGGGCGGATTCGACAGGATCAGGTCGAATCTCCCGGTCAGCCCCTCGTCCCAGCGCGCCAGCCTGAATTCGGCCCGCTCCGAGACGCCGTTGCTGATGGCGTTGCCAGTGGCGGTCGCGAGCGCATCCTCGGACAAATCGACGCCGATGCCGCGCGCCTGCGGGAATTCGCTCAACGCCGCGATCAGGAGGCAGCCCGTCCCGGTGCCGAGGTCGAGGAAGTTCATGGCCTCCTGCCGGCGTTCGCCCAGATGATGGAGGGTCGCCTCGATCAGGCTCTCGCTGTCGGGCCGGGGCTCGAGCGTGCCCGGCGAAAGCGAGAAACTCAGCCCCCAGAACTCGCGCGCGCCGAGAACACGCCAGAGCGGCTCGCCGGCGAGCCGCCGCGACAATGCGTCCCGGAGGCGGTTTGCTGCGGTGGCGTCCAGCTTGTCGCCGCTGCCGGCGAGATCTTCGATCAGGATGCGCGCTTCGAAAGTGTAATCGGCGATGCCTGCTTGCCTGAGCGTCCGCGCCAGCGCGCGCCGGGCGTCGGAAACGGCATCGCCCGCCGCCGGTGAGGCAGCGGGCGTGGAATTGTCGGCAGGGCGGCCTGAGTGCGACAAATCTGTCCTTGGGGCCGGCCCTGCGGCCGGATCAGTTGCCCTGCATCGCTTCCTGGACGCAGGAGTTCACCTTGATCCGCAGCGCGGATTTGCTCTCCTTAGCGCCGCGGAACTGGCGCTGGCAATCCTGCCTGGCCTGCTTCTCGGTCTTGGCCTTCTGCAGATGGGCCGGCTCGCCGCTGAAGACTTTTCGCGCGGTTTGCGATCCGGTCTGGGCCCCGGCCGCCAGCGGCGTCAAGGCGATGGCGGCGACAAGGGCGATGCTGCTGAGCAGGGTCTTCATGTCTATCCTCCCCGGACGATGTTACGATGAGACAGTAACGCGCGAACCGGGGTGAGGTTTCACACCGTGCCTTGCTCGGCGAGCAGTTCCGCCTGGCGGGCGGCGGTCAGCGCATCGATGATCTCGTCCAGAACCAGCCCCTGCATCATCTCGTCGAGTTTGTAGAGCGTCAGGTTGATGCGGTGGTCGGTAACGCGGCCTTGCGGGAAGTTGTAGGTGCGGATGCGCTCCGAGCGATCGCCGGAACCGATCTGGGAACGCCGGTCGGCCGAGCGCTCGGCATCGGCGCGGCTGCGCTCCTGGTCGTAGAGCTTGGCGCGCATAAGCTCGTAGGCGCGCGCCTTGTTCTTATGCTGCGAGCGCTCGTCCTGGACCAGGACGACGATGCCGCTCGGGATATGGGTCAGCCGCACCGCCGACTCCGTCTTGTTGACGTGCTGGCCGCCGGCGCCCTGGGCCCGCATCGTGTCGATGCGCAGGTCCTTCTCGTCGAGGGCGACGTCGACCTCGCTGGCGAGTGGCAGGGTCGCGACGGTCGCGGCCGAGGTATGGATCCGACCGCTCGCCTCGGTGTCGGGCACGCGCTGCACCCGGTGGACACCCGATTCGTATTTCAAGCGGGCGTAGACGCCCTTGCCGGAGATCTCGGCGATCACTTCCTTGAAGCCGCCGACCGTGCCTTCGCTCTCCGAGAGAATGTCGAGGCTCCAGCCCTGCTGGGCGGCATAGCGCTGGTACATGCGCAGCAGGTCGCCGGCGAAGAGCGAGGCCTCGTCGCCGCCGGTGCCGGCCCGGATCTCGAGGATGACGCCGCGCTCGTCGGCGGCATCCTTCGGCAGCAGCGCGATCAGGATCTCGCGCCCCCGCGCCTCGATCTCGGCGCGCGCATGGTCGCGCTCCTCATAGGCGAGGTCGCGCATTTCGGTGTCGGTCGCCGGGTCGTCGATCATGGCCAGGGCCTCGTCGAGCCCGGCCTGCGCCTTGCGCCAGGCAGCGATCGCCGCGACGACCGGATCGAGCTCGGCCAGTTCCTTGGCGAGCTCGACCACCCGCGTCGGCTCGCTCGCATGGTTGATCGCGTCGCTGGCCGCGGCATGGCGGGCGACGATGCCGTCGAGGCGGTCTTGCGGGAGGAGGAGGGACATGGCGATGATGCGATCTTGCTGAACAATGGGGGCCGGCGGCTACCGGCAGGCACGGCCGCGAGCGTCGCTAGACCGGAACCTTCATTTCGGCGGCGAGCGCGCCGAGGAGCGGGCGCAGGCTAGCCGCGCCGTCGGAGGCCGCCAGCCACGCGTCGAGCCGCTGGCGCGCCTTGCCGGCGTCGAGCGTCCGCAGCATCGCCTTGACCGGTCCGACAGAGGCCGCCGACATCGAGAAGGAGCGGTAGCCGAGTGCGATCAGCGCCAGCGCTTCAATGGGCTTTCCCCCCATCTCGCCGCAGACCGTGACCGGGCAGCCGGCCTTGTCGGCCTCGTCGATGATTGCGCGCAGGGCCCTGAGGCCGGCGGCGCAGAGCGGGTCGAAGCGATCGGAGACACGCCGGTTCTCGCGGTCGGCCGCGAAGAGGAACTGCATGAGGTCGTTGGTGCCGATCGAGAGGAAATCGGCCTCGCGGGCGATTTCGGGCAGTTCGAACAGCAGCGACGGTACTTCGACCATGACGCCGAGCTGCAGGCTGGACGGTGCCGGGCGGCCGTCGCGCTCGAGCACGGCGAGCTCGCGACGCACGATCAGCCGGGCGCGCAGGAACTCGTTCACGGTCGCGACCATGGGCAGCATGATCTTCATGTCGTAGCCCGCGCCGGCGCGCAGCAGCGCCCGCACCTGCGCCCGCAGCAGGCGCGGCTTGTCGAGTCCGATGCGGATCGCGCGCCAGCCCAGCGCCGGGTTCTCCTCCTCGACGCGTTCCATATAGGGCAGCACCTTGTCGCCGCCGATGTCGAGCGTGCGGAAGGTCACCGGCCGGCCATTGGCCGCCGCCAGCACGGCGCCGTAGAGCGCCTGCTGCTCGGCGGTGGTCGGCATGTGCTGCGCCACCATGAACTGCAGCTCGGTGCGGAAGAGGCCGATGCCGGATGCGTTGGTCTCGTCCAGGTTGGGCAGATCGACGAAGAGCCCGGCATTGATCTGCAGGGTGATGTCGACGCCGTCCTTGGTCACCGCCGGCTGCGTCTTGAGCTTGCGGTACTGCTCCTGCTTGCGGGCACGCAGGCGCGCCTTGTCCTTGTAGGCGTTCTCGACGTCGGGCTGCGGCCGGATCTGGACCTCGCCGGCCTGGCCATCGACGATGACCGCGTCGCCAGCCTCGATCAGCGCCGTGGCATTGGCGATCTCGCCCACGGCCGGGATGCCGAGCGCACGCGCCACGATCGCGATATGGCTGGTCGGCCCGCCTTCCTCCAGCACGAGCCCGCGCAGATGTGAGCGGTCATAGTCGAGCAGCGCCGCCGGCCCCATCGATCGGGCGATCAGGATGGCGTTCTCGGGCAGCTGCTCGCGCGCGACCCCGTTCGGCTTGCCGACCAGCGTACGCAGCAGCCGGTTGGCGAGGTCGTCGAGATCGTGCAGACGCTCGCGCAGATAGGGGTCGGTCTGGCGCTGCATCTTGGCGCGCGTATCCGACTGGACGCGCTCGACCGCGGCCTCCGCAGTGAGGCCGGTCATCACCGCCTCGCGCATGCGACGCAGCCAGCCCTGGTCATGGGCGAACATGCGGAAGGTCTCGAGCACGTCGCGATGCTCGCCGGTATGGGCGACGTCGCCACGCTCGATCAGTTCGTCGATCGCGGCGCGCATCCGCGCGATCGCCGCCTCCAACCGCGAGACTTCCAGGGCAGGATCCTCGGCGATCAGGTCGGTGATCGCGACGCGCGGCTCATGCAGCACGGCGTAGCCGAGGCCGACGCCGTCGGCCAGTGTCGTGCCGATGCCGTGGATCGGCCGCTCCAGCCCGATCGCGGCGCCGGGCCGGGACAGAGCCTTCAGCCCTCCGGCCGCGATCATCTCGGCCATGATCATGGCCGTGGTCTGCAGCGATTCGGTCTCGTCCTCGCTGTAAATGCGCGAGGCCCGGTTCTGGATGACGAGCACGCCCATCACCGCGCCGCCGCGCAGGATCGGCACGCCGAGGAACGAACGGTAGATCTCTTCGCCGGTCTCGGGGCGGTAGGAGAATGCTGGGTGCGCCTGCGCGTCCGAGAGCGCGATCGGCTCGGCCTCGCTGGCGATCAGGCCGACCAGGCCCTCGCCGGCGCGCATGGTTGTGTGGTGGACCGCCTCGCGGTTGAGGCCTTCGGTGGCATAAAGCTCGAGCGAGCCGTCTTCGCGCAGGACATAGACCGAGCACACCTCGGCCACGAGATTGCCGGCGATCAGGACGACGAGCCGGTCCAGCCGCTCCTGCGGGCTGACCGGCGCTGCCATCACCTCGCGGAGCCGGCGTAGCAGAACGCCCGATCCCCCGAGTGCGCCTCGCATCAAATGCCCTCCGCCCGCCTCCACAGCCTAACAGGCCGACGTGTCGCTCCAGACCTGACATCGTCGCGCCAGAGTTGCAAGCGAGGTCCGATCCGCGCCTGCTTCTAGCGAGGTGATGCGGCATTCGGCAAGGGCTTGGAACCGGCCCTTTGCCCGAAGCTGCCGCGCTTCTCGCCTAAAGCAGCGTCATTTGCTGCCTGGGCCGGCTGTATGGCGGTCTTCGCGGCCGGCTTTTTCGCTGCCGGCCGGGTTGTCGCACGCTGCCGCGCCGCCGGCTTTCGTGTCGCTCCGCTGGCTTTCCGCGGCGGCTCGGGCGGCGCCAACTTGTCGGCGGCCTCGGCACCGGTCAGCGCGGCCAGATAGCGCGAGGTCCACCAGCCGATGTCGCTCGCCGCGATTGTGGCGTAGAGCCGCTCGAAGCGCCGCACGCGTTCGGATTGCGGCATGGCGAGCGCGGTGCGGATCGCTTCTGCGACCTCGTGGGTGTCGTAGGGATTGACGATCAGCGCCTCTCCCATCTGATGCGCCGCTCCGGCGAAGCGCGAAAGCACGAGCACACCGGGGTCTTCGGGGTTCTGCGCGGCGATATACTCCTTGGCGACGAGATTCATGCCGTCGCGCATCGGCGTCACCAGCCCGACCTGGGCGCGTCGGTAGAAGCCAGCGAGAGCGCTGCGAGAATAGGCTTTCTTGACCACACGTATCGGCGTCCAGTCGAACTCGCCGAGGGCGGCGTTGAGGCGTCCGGCGACCTCGTCCGATTGCCGGTCGAGCTCGGCATATTCCGGCACGTCGCTGCGCGAGGGCGGTGCGATCTGCAGCAGGCCGACATTGCCCCGATGCTCGGGATGGCTGCGCAGGAACTGGCCGAAGGCCTCGAGCCGCTGGACGATGCCCTTGGAATAGTCGAGCCGGTCGACGCCGATCACCAACTTGCGGCCGCCGAGCGGGCCGGTGGTCGCCCGGATCGGCTGGGTCGCGGCGCGGACCGAGGCGACGGCGAGCTTGCGGAAGGATTCGACGTCGATGCCGATCGGGAAGGGCCGGACCACGGTTTCGCGCGGACCCGCCTTGACCCGTTCGCCATCGCGATGGGCGCCGCGCAGGGCCACCAGCCCGCCGATCAGGTTGTCGGCATCGGTCTGGGTCTGCATGCCGACGAGATCGTACGCCGTCATCGTGCTGATCAGGGTCGCGCTGAAGGGTAGGGCGCCGAAGACCTCCGCCGAAGGCCAGGGAATGTGATGAAAATAGCCGATGCGGTTGGTCACGCCGCGGCGGCGCAGCTCGGCGGCCAGCGGGATCAGGTGGTAGTCGTGGATCCAGATCACGTCGTCGGGCTTGAGCTGCGGCACCAGCAGCTTGGCGAAGCGGCGGTTGACGCCGAGATAGCCGGCATAGTCCGAGCGGTCGAACTCGGTCAGGCCGAGCCGGTAGTGCATCAGCGGCCACAGCGCGCGGTTCGAGAAGCCGAGATAATAGCTCTGGCGTTCGGCCTCGGTGAGATCGACGACGGCGTACGAGACATTGCCGAGACGCACGGGTTCGACGCGGGACGAAGGCTCGGCGCTCGTCGTCCCGCTCCAACCGAACCAAAGGCCGCCATGCTTTTCGAGGGCCGAGCGCAGCGCTACCGCCAGCCCTCCTGCTGCCACTTTTTCGCCACGTTCTGGCATGGTGACGCGGTTGGAAACCACCACAAGACGCATGATGCCTCACTGTTCGTTGACGAATGCCGCGATGGCGCGGGAACAGAACGCGCTGGCAGACGTAATGTTTCGTGTGCACGCCGGCCTTCTTGGCCGGATCGCGTCGTCGCCGTGACCGGATCGTGGCGACTGCGGGAAACTGAACCCCGAATGTGGCGAGCCGACGGACGGTCGTCCTTTCGCCCGTTTCGTCCTCTAGCAAGGCCGCCATGTCGCAAGCTCAGAGCCCCGAAGCCGCCGAGCCGCACGCCCCGCCTGCGGTGCGCACCTCATCAATAGCATTGTTTCTCGATTTCGACGGAACCCTGGTCGAGATCGCGCCCTCGCCCGAGGATGTCAGGCTCGACCGCCGCGTGCCGGGCGCGCTGGATGCGCTGCGCCAGCGCCTCGATGGCGCGCTCGCGCTGGTGTCAGGCCGGCCAGTCGCGTTTCTGGACGCGATGACAGCGCCTTTTCGCTTCGACGCCGCCGGCTTGCACGGTGCGCAAATTCGCCTGGGTGGCGAGGAAGCGCCGCTGGCGGCGCCGTCCGAGGCGCTGCACGTCGCGACGCGGGCTATGGTGCGCTTCGCCAATGCGAATGTCGGCATCATCGTCGAGGACAAGCGCCAGTCGGTCGCGCTGCATTGGCGTCTGGCGCCCGCGCTGGCCGACGAGGCGTTGGAACTGATGGAGCGGCTTGCGGCCGAGATCGGCCCTTCGATGCGCCTCCAGCGCGGCAAGGCGGTGGCCGAGCTCGTTCCGGCCACGGCGAGCAAGGGCGGTGCCATCGCCTGGCTCATGCAGCAGCAGGCCTATGCCGGCCGCCAACCCATATTTGTCGGTGATGACATCACGGACGAGAACGGATTCGCCGCGGTCAACGACGCGGGGGGGCTGTCGATCCGGATCGGGGAGGGGCAGACTTGCGCCCGGCACCGGTTGGCTTCGCCGACCGCATTGCACCGTATCCTGCTCGGCGCCGCCGATGGCGGCGACCTCACGCTCGAAACCTTCCTCCAGAACTAAACCTTCCAACAAGACCAGCTGCATCAGGGATAGGCATGACTGTCACCACCGTCGCCCCGCCGGGCGTGGCCTCGCTCGATCTCGGCGTCATCGGCAACTGCTCCATCGCCGCTCTGATCGACCGGCAGGCCCGAATCGTCTGGGGCTGCTTCCCGCGTTTCGACCGCGACCCGGTCTTCTGCTCGCTGATCGACAACAAGATCGAGGATGGCGATGCGATGCCTGAGAAGGGCGTCTTCGCCATCGAGATGGTCGGCATGACCCGCTGCGAGCAGAGCTATCTCGACAACACCGCGATCCTCTCCTCCGTGCTCTCCGACGACCAGGGGAATGCGCTGGAAATCCTCGATTTCGCGCCGCGCTTCGTGCGCTATGAGCGTTTCTTCCGGCCGCCGCAGCTGGTGCGCCGCGTCAGGCGCATCTCCGGCCGCCCGCGTATTCGCGTCGTGATGAAGCCCTGCCTCGGTCTTGGCGAAGTGCCCGACGAGATCACCCGCGGCTCCAACCATGTCCGCTTCGTCGGTGCCGACCAGACCATCCGCCTGACCACCGACGCGCCGATTTCCTATGTGCTGGAGAGCATTCCTTTCGCGGTCGAGAAGCCGTTCTCCTTCTTCGTCGGCTCCGACGAGGCGCTGCGTGCCGAGATCGAGACGACCTCGCGCGAGTTCCTCGACAAGACCACCGATTACTGGCGCGACTGGGTCCGTTCGCTCTCGATCCCCTTCGAGTGGCAGCGCGAGGTCATTCGCGCCGCGATCACGCTGAAGCTCTGCTCCTTCGAGGAGAGCGGCGCGATCGTCGCGGCGCTGACCACCTCGATCCCCGAGGCGCCGGGCACGCAGCGCAATTGGGACTATCGCTTCTGCTGGCTGCGCGACGCCTATTTCGTCGTGCACGCCCTGAATCGTCTCGGCACGACGCGGACGATGGAGGACTATCTCGGCTTCATCACCAACATCGTCGACACCTTCTCGGAGAACGGCGCCGAGCATCTGCCGCCGCTCTATCCGATTACCCGCGGCGGCGAACTTCGCGAATTCGAGGTGCCGCAGCTCGCCGGCTATCGCGGGCACCAGCCGGTGCGCGTCGGCAATGGTGCGGCGACGCAGATCCAGAATGACGGCTATGGCGCGGTCGTGCTCGCCGCCACCCATTCCTTCTTCGACCGCCGCTTCATCCAGCCGGGTCGGGAAGCGTTGTTCGGCCAGCTCGAGCGCATGGGCGAGCGCGCGATCGAGCTTTTCGACAAGCCCGATGCCGGCCCCTGGGAGCTGCGTGAGAAGCAGGTCGTCCACTCCTTCTCCAGCGTGATGTGCTGGGCCGCCTGCGACAGGCTCGCCCGGATCGCCGGCACGCTCGGGCGAGCCGACCGCAAGGAGTACTGGCGCGGCGAGGCCAAGCGCCTGAAAGGCATCATCGCCGATCGGATCTGGAACCAGGAGAAGGGCCATTTCGTCTCGACCTTCGACGGGACCGATCTCGACGCCACTCTGCTGCTTTTCGCCGAGCTCGGCTTCGTCAAGCCGGACGATCCGCGCTACATCGCGACGGTCGAGGCGATCGGCCGCGATCTTCGTCGCGGCGATCTGATCCTGCGCTATGGCACGGCCGATGATTTCGGCTTCATGCACACCGGCTTCCTGATCTGCGCCTTCTGGTATGTCGATGCGCTGCACGCGATCGGTCGGAAGGACGAAGCCAAGGAGCTGTTTGGCCGCATCCTGCAGCGGCGCAACAGCTTCGGCCTGCTCTCCGAGGATGCCGATCTCGAAACCGGCGAGCTCTGGGGCAACTTCCCGCAGACCTATTCGATGGTCGGACTGATCAATTCGGCGATGCGGCTCAGCCGCAATTGGGAAGAGGCGTTCTGAGCGGGCGCCGTCATTCTCGGGTGGAGTGCATAGCTTCCGGTGAAGCGCGGGGAACCCCTCTCCCGGATGGGAGAGGGGCAGGGGTGAGGGACTGCGGCTGATTGTTCGGGTGCAACGGAGCCGATGCCGCCTTTCGTGGTGAGGGCAGGCCCTCATCCGGCGCTCCGCGCCACCTTCTCCCGTTCGGGAGAAGGTCAGGTCGAGGTTCTGGCGCCTACCCTCGCTTCAGCAGGAACACCGCCTGCGCGCCAAACAGGTTCCAGAACCACCAGGGCGCGCTGACGCCGACCTTGCCGCCGGCGACGTCGAGCGCCACCGCGCGTTCCTTCACCGCGCCGATCGTGTCGCAGAGCACGACGAAGTCGCGGATCGTGCAGAAATGGATGTTCGGCGTGTCCCACCAGGAATAGGGCAGGGCCTCGGTCACCGGCATCCGCCCGAGGAAGAAGACCTGGCTGCGCATGCGCCAATGCCCGAAATTCGGGAAGGAGACGATGGCGCGCCTTCCGATGCGCAGCATCTGCTCCAGCACCAATCGCGGATTGCGCGTCGCCTGGATTGTCTGCGAGAGGATGACATAGTCGAAGGAATCGTCGGGGTAATCGGCGAGATCGGTGTCGGCGTCGCCCTGGATCACCGAGAGCCCGCGCGCGACACAGCCGGCGACGCCCTCGCGCGAGAGCTCGATGCCGCGGGCGTCGACGCCGCGCGTTTCGGCGAGCAGCGCCAGCAATTCGCCGTCGCCGCAGCCGACATCGAGCACGCGTGAGCCCGGCGTGACCATCTCGGCGACGAGGCGCAGGTCGATGCGGTTGGTGTGGTTGTCCGGGAGGCTCATGGCGCAACCTGCCCCCTCTCCCCTTGCGGGAGAGGGCTGGGGTGAGGGGTCTCGCGACGATTGTCGCTGGCGAGTCTCAAAAGAGGTGACCGAGGGTGGCGCGACCCCTCATCCGGCCGCTTCGCGGCCACCTTCTCCCGCAAGGGGAGAAGGGAAGGTGGCGGCGCAAGCCTCGCCATCAGATCCCCCGCGCCCGCGCCGCCGCGCCGATGAAGCCGCGCGTCGTCGCGAACAGGTTCGGCTCTTCCAGCAGGAAGGCGTCGTGGCCCTTATCGCTTTCCAGCTCGACGAAGGAGACCGAGGCGCCGGCCGCGTTCAGCGCATGCACGATGGCGCGCGAATCGCTGGTCGGGAACAGCCAGTCGGAGGTGAAGGACGCCACGCAGAAGCGGGTCTTGCTACCGGCGAAGGCCTTGGCCAGCACGCCGTCATGGTCGGCGGCGAGGTCGAAATAGTCCATCGCCCGCGTCACGTAGAGATAGGAATTGGCGTCGAAGCGCTCGACGAAGCTCACGCCCTGATGGCGGAGGTAACTCTCCACCTGAAAATCGGCATCGAAGGTGAAGGTCGGCGCGCTGCGCTCCTGCAGCCTGCGGCCAAATTTGCGATGCAGGGCAGGCTCGGAGAGATAGGTGATGTGCGCGCCCATCCGGGCGACCGACAGGCCCTTGGCCGGGCGGGTATTCTCCTCGAGATAGCGCCCGCCGCGCCAATCCGGATCGGCCATCACCGCCTGGCGGCCGACCTCGTGGAAGGCGATGTTCTGGGCCGAGTGCTTGGCGGCCGTCGCCAGCGGCAGCGCCGAGAACACGCGCTGCGGATAGCTCGCCGCCCATTGTAGCACCTGCATGCCGCCCATCGAGCCGCCGACGACGCTGAACAGGCTGTCGATGCCGAGCGAGTCGAGGAGATGGGCCTGCGCCCGCACCATGTCGCGGATCGTCACCATCGGGAAGGACAGGCCCCAGGGCTTGCCGGTCTCCGGATTGGTCGATGCGGGGCCGGTCGTGCCCATGCAGCCGCCGAGCACATTGGCGCAGATCACGAAGAAGCGGTCGGTGTCGACCGGCTTGCCGGGACCGACCATCGCTGTCCACCAGCCACCCTTGCCGGTGATCGGGTTGCGGCTGGCGACATGCTGGTCGCCGGTCAGCGCATGGCAGATCAGCACGGCGTTCGAGCGGTCGGCATTCAGCTGCCCATAGGTCTGGTAGCCGATCTGCCAATGCTCCAGCAAGGCGCCGGAATCGAGCTGGAGCGCGCGTTCGGGGCCGAATTGCGCCAGCAGGCTCGATGGCCGGTTGGCTTCGGTCAGCGCATCGGCCAGGGCCTGATCTTCCTGGATCGTCCGGTTTGGCATTCAGATTTTTCTTGTCGCCCGACCTGTTCGAAATAGCGGACTTAACCGATGGCGCGCCGCTCGGGCCCTGTCAACGCGCGGATGCGCGCGGACGGCTTTGCCAAGTTCCGTCACGGCCGCTAAGAGACGCGCGAGTTCAGAGAAGTTGGCGCCATGACCGAAGCCGCCCCGACGACCCTTGCCGATCTGCGCAGCGAGATCGACCGCATCGACGCGGCCATGCACGGCCTGTTGATGGAGCGTTCCTCGATCATCGAGACGCTGATCGCGATCAAGAAGACGCAGGTCTCCGGCTCCGCCTTCCGTCCCGGCCGCGAGGCCGACATGATGAAGCGCCTGGCGCTGCGCCATCAGGGCCTGCTGCCGCTGGACACGGTCGAGAGCATCTGGCGCATCATCATCGCGACCTTCACCTATGTGCAGGCGAACTATTCGGTCCACGCAGACATTTCCGGCGGCGATGCCCCGATGCGCGACAGTGCCCGCTTCCATTTCGGCTTCACTGTGCCCTACGTCCCGCATGAGGACGCCCGCGCCGTGATCCGGGCGGTGGCGGAATCGGCCGGCGATCTAGGCATCTTCCGGATGGATCTCGGCGCCAGTGCCGGTGTTTGGTGGCGCGACCTGATCGGCGAGGACAAGCCGAAGATCATCGCGCGCCTGCCCTTCATCGAGCGGCCGGATCATCCGGCGGGTACCCCGGTCTACTGCATCGCCAAGCCCCTGGCGGACGCTGCGATGCGCGAAATCGTGCTCTATGCCGCCCGCGTCGAGCGCTGGTCGGAGACCCTGCGCACCGGCCTTGCCCAGCATCTCGCCGAGGTTTCGGCGAGCGCTGCTGACGGCTCGCATCTCAGTCTGCTGGTCGCCGCCTCCGGCGAGACCTCGCCAGAGGCGATCCGCGGCGCGCTCGAGCCGGCGGGCCTCAGCGAGTTCACCGAGATCGGCAGTCACGCCGCCCGCTTCGCCTTCAAGTCCACCCGCCCGTGAGATGATCAGTCGTCGCTGAACCTTTCCAAGCCATCCCGGACAAGCCGCGAAAGCGGCGCCGATCCGGGATCCATGCCTGAACGGTTCCGGCATGGATCCCGGGTCTCCCTCCGGTCGCCCGGGATGACCTGGACCTGCTCCGCACGGCAGCCCCAACCCGAAAGTCCGCGCCATGACCACGCCTTCCCGTCCCGTTCCGCGTCCCGGCGTCCTCGACATCGAGGCCTATGTCCCCGGCAAGTCCTCGGCCCCTCCAGGCGTCAAGCTGCACAAGCTCTCCTCGAACGAGACCCCGCTCGGCCCGAGCCCGAAGGCTGTCGCGGCTTATGGCGCGCTCGCCGGCAAGCTCGAGCTCTATCCCGACGGGTCGGCGACCAAGCTGCGCGAGGCGATCGCCACCCGCTACGGGCTCGATGCCGGCCGCATCGTCTGCGGCACCGGCTCGGACGAGCTGCTGCAGCTGATCACCAAGGTCTATCTCGGTGATGGCGACGAGGGCGTCTTCACCGAGCACGGCTTCCTCGTCTACAAGATCGCCATCCTCGCGGCCGGCGCCACGCCCGTCATCGTGCCCGAGAAGAACCTGACGACCGACGTCGACGCGATCCTGAAGGCGGTGACGCCGAAGACCAAGATCGTCTTCCTCGCCAATCCCAACAACCCGACCGGCACCTATCTGCCCTTCGACGAGGTCAAGCGCCTGCATGCCGGCCTGCCGCGCCATGTGCTGCTGGTGCTCGACGCGGCCTATGCCGAATATGTCCGTCGCAACGACTACGCCTCGGGCCTCGAACTGGTCGCCGAGAGCGAGAATGTCGTGATGACGCGCACCTTCTCGAAGATCTACGGCCTCGCCAATCTGCGTCTCGGTTGGCTCTACGGACCCGCCCATGTCGTCGATGCGCTCAACCGCACCCGCGGCCCGTTCAACGTCAACGGCGCGGCGATCGAGGCCGGCACCGCCGCCATCGCCGACGAGGCGCACCTGGCCAGCGCAGTCGAGCATAACGACAAATGGCTGGCCTGGACCACGGCCGAGCTGGAGAAGCTCGGTCTGACCGTGACGCCTTCGGTCGCCAACTTCATCCTGATCCATTTCCCGAAGGTGGCCGGCAAGACCGCGAAGGAGGCCGACGCGTTCCTGACTCAGCGCGGCCTGATCCTGCGTTCGGTCGCCTCCTATGGCCTGCCCGATGCGCTGCGCATGACCATCGGCAACGAGGAGGCGAACCGGCTCGTCGTCGCCGCCTTGACCGAGTTCCTGGGCAAGGCCGCGTGAGCGCGACCGAAACCTTCGCGCCGCGCCGCGACGAGCCGCTCTTCGGGCGGCTCGCCATCATCGGCATCGGCCTGATCGGCTCCTCGATCGCGCATGCGGCCAAGGAATTGAACCTCGCTGGCCATATCGTGCTGAGCGACCGCGACGCCGATGTCCGGCGCCGCGCTCGCGAACTCGATCTCGGCCACGAGATCGCGGAGAACGCCGTCGAGGCCGCCCGCGACGCCGATCATGTCGTGCTCTGCGTGCCGGTCGGCGCCTGCGGCGCGGTCGCGGCCGAGATCGCCGGCGTGCTGAAACCCGGCGCGATCCTGTCGGATGTCGGCTCGGTCAAGCATGCCGTCGTCGAGGCGGTCACTCCGCATCTGCCCGAAGGCGTGCATTTCGTCCCGGCCCATCCGGTTGCCGGCACCGAGAATTCCGGCCCGGACGCCGGCTTTCCCAGCCTCTTCCTCAACCGCTGGTGCATCCTGACGCCGCCGCCCGGCACCGATGAGGGCGCCATCGCCCGCACCCGCCAGTTCTGGGAGGGCATGGCCGCGATCGTCGAGGTGATGGGCTCGCAGCATCACGACCTCGTCCTCGCCATCACCAGCCATCTGCCGCATCTGATCGCCTACAACATCGTCGGCACCGCCGAGGATCTGGCGGCGGTGACGCAGTCGGAGGTGATCAAGTTCTCGGCCGGCGGTTTTCGCGATTTCACCCGCATCGCGGCTTCCGACCCGACGATGTGGCGCGACGTCTTCCTCGCCAACAAGGAGGCGGTGCTGGAGATGTTGGGCCGCTTCAACGAGGACCTCGCGCTGCTCACCCGCGCCATCCGCTATGGCGACGGCGATACCCTGCACAAGCACTTCACCCGCACCCGAGCCATCCGCCGCGGCATCGTCGCGCTCGGCCAGGAGAAGGCCGAGACGGAGAAGCTCAAGAAGGGCTGAGGGCACGGCGCCTTGCGGCTCCGGGAATTTCACGGCCAAGGGTGAATTCCCTGTGCCTTGTAGCGCCTGCCCGCCTTGTCAAAAGGGGGGCGGGCTGGTACAGCCCCACCCGTCGCCGCAATAGCTCAGCTGGTAGAGCACCTCATTCGTAATGAGGGGGTCGGGGGTTCGAATCCCTCTTGCGGCACCATTGGACCTGCTAAGGTCTTGATTTTCAGACCAAAGTTGACGTCGATGTCCTGGGGGCGTTTCAGGCCCTAGGTTCGCGCGGGCATGCGGGCGCTACTGATGGGCTCTGACGGGCGACTCGTTTGCCGCGCTCGCAGTTCCTCGCGCGATAGCTTCCCGGCTCGCTCTCGAACATGACGGATTCGCGTTGGCCAAGCATCGGCCGATCGCCGATTCTGCGTGCTTGCCGTGCAAGCCGGCGCCGCCGAGCTCAGCTCTCACCGGATGTCGACGAACCCCGCGAACTTCGTTTTGACCGCGTTGAAGAAGCGCAAGCGCCTTGCGGGTCCTTCGCTGCATGAGTGGAGCCGGTCGGAAGGCCGAGGGTCTTCAAAGAGCCGGCAACGGGCTGGTGGGGGGGGGGCGTGGACCTGTAGCGAATCGTCAGCGAGGGCCTGGCGAGGTGCCGTGGCGTAATGGTTGCTAAATCGTTACCCAGCGCAACCTCGGATGTCCTCAGATGATACAGAACGCTTCGAAAGCAGACATGGGCATCGTTCCGATGCACTCGCGTCCTGTTCTGATACGGATCGCAAAAGCTATTCTTGCCGGAAGCACGAGCGCTTTCGCGTTGCTTGTTCCATTTGAAAGCCGGGCCGATTGGCAGGTTACCACGCGATACCACGATAGCGGCAAGACAACGACTTATCGCAGGATACGTCCAACGAACTTCGCGATCACGACGCTCCCCGACGGTCCTGCGCCCGCCAACGATTGCCCCGGCAGTGCCTTCGAAGTCCTGAACCCGAAGCATGGCGAAGCCCGGTGCATCGGATACGTCAGCTCAGGTAGGAGACGCTGACCCCGGCTGGCGGCCTCGTGCCAGGCGTCCGGCTTGCATTCCAACGCTTTGGAGGCATGCCTGGGGAGTCATGCGCGAGGCCGTGAGCGGGCCTCGACAGTCAGAGCGAATCCCTTGTCGGCAGAACCACATCGCGGCGCCTGCATGCGCTCTGCCCCTCGCCCTTGAAAGCCAGGCCAAGGGAACGAAGCGGATAGCGGTCTGCAGGCGGTCCGGCCGGCTTACTTGGGCGTGCGTTTGCGCATAGGCAGGCGGCGCTGACGGGCGAATCGCCGACGCTGTCTGGTCAGTTTGCCGCTCGCCGCGGCGGGGCTTCTGTGCGTCTTCACGTACCGCGGCGATGTGGTCGCCACCGCTGTCCGCCGGTTCGAAGTGGTCTTTCCGATTTAGCCGTAGAGCCCGAAGCGGATGCCGGCGACGAATGTCTCGCGCCGATCCTGTTCGATCTGCGCCTCATGCTCGCGTTGCTCCGCCAGTGCCTGGAACGGCGCTGCCGCGCTCTGCGGGCGGGTGTCCTGCGTCGCGGCGCGGGATCGAAAATGTGGCGTTGGCAAAACCGAGGCGAGTGCCGTAACTGGGGCATGGCCAAGCAGACATCAACCGCCGTTCCACGCTGGAAAAAGGCAGTTCCGGACCTCGGCGCCCAAAGGGAGTTGCGCCTGGACGCTCTTTACCGCGTGGCGGCCGCCGCGTTCCGGCGAAACGGCTATCACGGCACCTCGCTCGTCGACATCGCGCGTGAGCTCGGCGTCTCCAAGCCGACACTCTATCATTACATCGCCAACAAGCAGGACCTCCTGTTCCAGTGCCATCTCGTCGCCGCGGATCAGGCGATTGCGGCGATCTGTGACGATCCCGCCCTGAGCGGGTTGGAGAAGGTGCGTCGCACGATCGCCAACTACATCGTGGCGATCATTGGCGAAGAAAGCGCGAGCGTCGTGATCCTCGAGGAGAAGTCGCTCGGCCCTGAGCAGCTCGATGTCGTCATAGCCAGGCGGGACATTTTCGACGGTCGCATCCAGGGACTGATCGAGGAGGGGCTTGCCGACGGCACGATCGCTCCCTGCGATGCGAAGCTGGCCCTGTTCTCGGCGCTCGGAGCGGCCAACTGGGTGACCAAATGGTATCGTCCGACCGGCCCGCTCAGCGTCGCCCAGATCGCTGAAGGCGTTGCCGACCTCGTCTGCTCCGGCCTTCGCGCACCGGTCGCCACGCAAGCCTGCGCCTGAGTTTTCGAACCCCGCTCCTGAGTTTTCGTCAGCCTCGAAGCGGGAGGCGGGTTGCCTCATTTTTTGCTTTTCGACTCTAGGGTCGAAAATATGACTCAAGAGTTGACAGCCTCGGGGCGACCTCTTTAAGCCTGCTCCCAACGAGATTGGGTTCGGAGGGACCGCCTTGCTGACTGAGGCCACGGCAAAGCCGGGGAGCGATGGCGCACGCTGGCTCGCGCCCGGCGCGACGTTTGCGGAGCGCGGCATCTCTCACGATGCCGCCTATCAGGAGCCGCGGCTGCGGGCGGCGGGCGTTGCGCCCGCGCGCTATCAGGGCGCGAGCGAGGCTGGGCTTTTCGGCCTCGACTGCTTCGACTGCATGACGCATGCGGGCCTCGACATCGACGGCTATGTCTTCCTGTCGCAGAGCTACCGGCAGGTCGCGCCCGTCGCGCTTGGCGAGGCGCTGCGGATCAGCGGCCATGTCCGCCATCGCCAGACGATGCGTCGCGGCGTCCTCGTCGACGAGATCTATCGTTTCACCGACGCCAATGGCCGGGTCGTGCTCGAATCCGAGCTGACTGGCCTGCTGGCGGACGCGATCGGCGCGAGCGCCCCGTTTGGGCGCGCCGATGCGCCGACTCTGCCGCGCCGGCAGGAATTGTCGCGCCAGGGCTGGGAGCTCCTCGCCGAAAAGCAGGTGACACCCGAGGATGTCCGCGTCTTCTCGCAGGATATCGGCAACGAGATCCATTTCGACGCTGACTTTGCGGCGCGTTACGGCTTCCAGGCGCCGCTGGCGCAGGGCATCATGTCGGCCGTCTGGCTGCTTTCCGCGCTCTCCGACGCGGCGGGCACGCCGCCGGAAGCCTTCCACGCCGAGATGCGCTATCTGCGCCCGGTCTTCTGGGATGCTGCCGCGACGCTCTGGGTCCGTCGTGACGATTCAGGCGCCGTCATCGCTGCCGAAAGCCGCAACGGCGAAGGCAAGGTGACGGCCGATCTGGTGCTGAGCTCGCCGCTGGCCCGCCTTGCTCGCGCCGGGGGGCAGGCATGACGGCGATCCTTCTCCAGCTGGTGATCTCCGGCCTGCTGCTCGGCGGCATCTACGCGCTCGTCTCGGTAGGCCTGACGCTGATTTTCGGCGTCTCGCGGATCAAGAACTTCGCGCATGGCGACCTCGTCATGGTCGGCATGTATGTGACCTACGCGCTGACCGTCGCGACCGGGCTCGACCCCTATCTGCTCGCTCCGGTCGTCGTGCTGCTGCTGTTCGGCTTCGGCCTGTTCCTTTCCTTCGCGCTGATCCGGCCGATCCAGGGCGCGCCGCAGGTGGCGCAGATCTTCGCGACCGTGGGTCTCGGCCTCGTGCTGCAGAACCTCGCACTCATGATGTACGGCGCCGACTTCCGTTCCACGCCCTCGATCATCTCCGGCAAGGTGCTGCGCTTTGCCGGCGTCGCCCTGCCGGCCTCCCTGCTGATCGCCTTCATCGTGGCGATGGTCGTGATCGCCGGGCTCACCATTTTCCTCCGACTCAGCCTGACGGGGAAGGCGATGCGGGCCATCGCGCAGGACCGCCGTGCCGCCTCGCTGATGAGCATCGACGTCAAGCGCATCGACATGCTGACCTTCGGCCTCGGCACCGCCTGCGCCGGTCTTGCCGGCGCCCTCCTGGCTCCGGTCTTTCCGGCCTTTCCGACGGTCGGCGTCAACCTCGTGCTGATCTGCTTCGTCGTCGTCATCCTCGGTGGCCTCGGCAGTGTCGAGGGCGCGCTGATCGGCGGGCTCCTGATCGGGCTGGTCGAGACGCTGAGCGGCTTCTTCCTCGGCTCGGCCATGAGCCAGATCGCCTATTTCCTCGTCTTCATCGCAGTGCTCTGCCTGCGGCCCGCCGGGCTGTTCGGCCAGCGTGGCGCCGAAACGCTGGGGAGCTGACGATGGGCCGGACTGTCGATCGTTTCGCCGCGCTGAGCCTGCTGCTGTTGGTGCTGCCGCTCTTCGCGCCGCTCTTCATCAGCGATTCCTACACGCTGCACTTCATCTGGAAGATCCTGTTCTGGGCGGCGCTCGCCAGCGCCTGGAACCTCGCCGGCGGCTATGCCGGTCAGTTCTCGCTCGGCCATGCCGCCTTCTTCGGGATCGGCGCCTACACTTCGGTGCTGCTCTATCTGAAGCTCGGCATCTCGCCCTGGATCGGCATGCTCGTCGGTGGGGCTCTCGCCGCAGGTTTCGCACTGCTGATCGGCGCGCTGACGCTGCGGCTGCGCGGGGCGTTCTTCGCGCTGGCGACGATCGCCTTCGCCGAGGTGCTGCGCATCGCGGTGGTGAACATGCGCGATCTGACCGGCGGCGCAGAAGGCCTGTCGATTCCCTTCGCGCCCGGGCTCGGCAACATGATGTTCTCCGGCCGGGCCGGCTCGGTCGTCCTGGTCGCGGCGCTCCTGCTCGCCATCGCGGTCGTGACCCTTATCGTCGAGCGTTCGCGCCTCGGCTACGCGCTCGCCGCGCTGAAGGAGGACGAGGAGGCGGCCGAGGCGCTGGGCGTCGACACGATCCGCGTCAAGCTGGTCTCGATCGCGTTGTCGGCCTTCGTCAGCGCACTCGGCGGCACGGCTTACGCCTTCTACATCCTGCTGATCGAGCCCTCGACGGTGCTGAGCATCGGCATGTCCGTCGAGATGGCCCTGATGGCGATCATCGGCGGCATGGGAACGGTGCTCGGTCCGGCGATCGGCGCCCTGCTGATCGTTCCGCTCAGCGAGTACCTGCGCGCCGAATTCGCAGGCAGCTTCCAGGGGCTCTACCTGCTCGTCTACGGCGCGATCCTGATCCTGATGGTGATGTTCATGCCGAACGGCCTGATGAGCGTCGTGCGCGATCCGCGCGGAACCCTGCGCCGCCTGACGCTGCGGCGGCGCACCGAGCGGGGGAGGAAGGGCGATGCTTGAGGTCGACAACCTCTCCAAGCGCTTCGGCGGGCTGACGGCCGTCCGCGATATCAGCCTGTCGCTGGCCGAGGGCGAGATCCTTGGCCTGATCGGCCCGAACGGCGCCGGCAAGACCACCTTCTTCAACTGCGTCGCCGGGGCGATGGCGCCGAGCGCCGGGCGCGTGCGGATCGACGGCCGCGACGTGACCGGCCAGAAGGCGCACAAGCTCTGCCGCGCGGGGATCGGCCGCACCTACCAGATCGTCAAGCCCTTCGCCGGCCTCACCGTGCGCGACAACGTCATGGTCGGCGCCCTCAACCGTGCCGAGAGCCTCGCCGAGGCGCGTCGCTTCACCGAGGAGGCCCTGGAGATCACCGGGCTCGCGCCGATCGGCGACGATCTCGCCTCCAGCCTGCCGCTGCCGCGGCGCAAGCGCCTCGAGGTGGCGCGGGCCCTGGCGACACGGCCGAAGGTGCTGCTGCTCGACGAGGTCATGGCCGGGCTCAATCCGTCCGAGGTCGATCGCGCCATCGTCCTCATCCGTGCCATCCGGGATTCGGGAATTTCCGTGCTCATCATCGAGCATCTGATGCGGGTGATCATGGCGGTCAGCGACCGCATCGTCGTCATGCATCACGGCGAAAAGCTCGCCGAGGGGAAGCCGGCCGAGGTCATGGCCGATCCGCGCGTCGTGAAGGCTTATCTGGGCGAGGGCTTCAATGCTTGAGGTCCGCAATCTCGATGCCTTCTACGGCGATGTGCAGGCGCTCTTCGGCGTCAATCTACGCGTAGCGGAGGGCGAGACCGTCGCGGTGGTCGGCGCCAACGGCGCCGGCAAGACGACGCTGATCAACGCGCTTTCGGGCACGATCGAGCGCAGCGGCGATGTCCGCTTCGCCGGACGCGAGATCGACGGGACCGAGCCGCATCTCATCGCTGCTGCGGGGCTGGTCCAGGTTCCAGAAGGCCGGCGGCTGTTCCGCTTCATGACGGTGCGCGAGAACCTCGAGCTCGGGGCCTACGCGCCCGGCGCGCGCGCCGACAAGGCGGCCACGCTGGAGCGCGTCTTCACGTTGATGCCGAAGCTCGCCGAGCGTTCCGGCCAGCTCGCCGGCTCGCTCAGCGGCGGCGAGCAGCAGATGTGCGCCATCGGGCGCGCGCTGATGGCAAAACCCCGGGCGCTGATGTTCGACGAGCCGACGCTCGGCCTCGCGCCGATCATGGTCGAGGTGGTGTTCCGCCTGCTCGACGAGATCAAGGCGAGCGGCATGACCATCCTGCTCGTCGAGCAGAACGTGAAGCAGGCGCTCGCCGCGTCGGACCGCGGCTACGTCATCGAGAACGGACGTGTCGTGCTGGAGGGGGCCGCCACGGCGCTGCTCGAGGATGCGCGCCTGAAGCAGGCCTATCTCGGCGGGTGACCGAGATCATTCGACCACAACGATAAAACGGGAGGAGAGCATGGTGAATTCGAGACGGACATTCCTGGCTGCCGCGCTTGTGGCCAGCTTCACTGCGGCCACGGGCGCCTCCGCGGCGGAAGACCTCAAGATCGGCGTGATGTTTCCGCTTTCGGGGCCGATGGCGCTGATCGGCAACGAGGCCTATCAGGCGGCCCAGGTCGCGCGCGACATGATCAACGAGCGCGGCGGTGTGAAGGGGCGCAAGATCGCCTTCGCCGTGGCCGATGCGCCTGGCCCGACGCAGGGCAACGCCGAGGCGACGCGCCTCATCGTGCGCGAGAAGGTTCCGCTCATCGCCGGCACCTACGCTTCCTCGATCGCGCTGGCGGCCAGCGAGGTCACCGAGCGCGAAGGCGTCCTCTACTGGGAGACGATCGCGGTCGCCGACAAGTTCACCCAGCGCAACTACAAGAACGCGATCCGCCTGACGTTCAACGCCTCGATGATGGGCGAGACCGCCGCCGACTTCTCCAAGGATCTCGCGGCCAAGCTCGGCAAGAAGCCGGAAGAGCTCAAGGTCGCGGTGATCTCCGAGGATTCCGAGTTCGGCCAGTCGGTCGGCGACGCCGCCGCCCGGCGCGTCAAGGCCAACGGCCAGAACCTCGTCGCCAACGAGCGCTACAGCCGTACCGTTACCGACCTGTCCTCGCTGGTGCTGTCGCTGAAGGCCAAGGCGCCGGACGTCGTGATCGCGACCTCCTATCTGAATGACGGCGTGCTCTTCGTCCGCCAGGCGCGCGAACTCGACTTCAACATGGGTGCGCTGGTCGGCGTCGGCACCGGCTACGCCCTGCCGGACTTCCTCGCCGCCACCGGCGCCAACGCCGAAGGCATCTTCGATGTCGACGCTCCCGCAACGCCGAACGTCGCGAACCTGCCGCCGGCGACCCAGAAGCTCTATGGCGAGTTCATCGAGCGCTTCAAGACGCTGGCCAAGCGTGATCCCGGCCCGCTCGCCCTGATCTCCTTCGGCGGCTTCTGGACGCTCTTCAACGAGGTCCTGGCCAAGGCGCCCGACACCAAGATCGAGAGCCTGCGCAAGGCGGCCTATGCGGTCGACCTGCCGGACGGCTCGCTGCTGACCGGCGCCGGCGTCAAGCTGAAGCCGGAAGGCGACAAGGAGCAGGGCCAGAACACCCGCGCCCTGCTGTCGGTGATGCAGTGGCAGAACGGCAAGCTTGAGGTCGTCTGGCCGAAGAGCATCGCCGTCAAGGAAGCGGTCTCGGTTCCGCTGCCGGCCTGGTCCAAGCGCTGATAAGACAATGCGAACGAGCCGGGCACGGAAGCGCCCGGCTCACCTTGCAGAGGTAGACATGCAGACCCTCGTCGCGCAGTTGCGCTCGGCCGCGTCAAAGGCGCCGCAGGCTCGTATCCATGAGGGCGCCCAGGCGCTCGGCTATGCAGAGCTCTACGAGCGCAGCCTGCGCGTCGCCGGAGGGCTGGCACGCCACGGGGTCGGCGAGGGGGACCGGGTCGCGCTCTGGCTGCCCAATGGTCTGGCCTATCTCGATCTCGTCCACGCCTGCCACCATCTCGGCGCCATCGCGGTTGCGATCAACACCCGCTTCCGTACCGCGGAGGCGCAGTCCATCCTGCAGCGGACCGGCGCGCGCGTACTGGCGATCGCGCCGGGCTTCAAGGACATCGCCTTCCTCGACATGCTCGCAGGCATGGATCGCGCCGCGCTTTCGGAGCTGCGCCTGATCGTCGGCGATGGCGATGAGGCGCCTGGCGCGCTGCCCGGCGTCGCCAGCGTCGCACATCGCAGCCTGCTCGAGGCCGATCCCGTCGCGAGCCGCGCCGATCCCGAGCTGCCGGGCGCAATCTTCGCGACCTCCGGCACCACGAGCGCCCCGAAATTCGCGCTGCACCGGCAGGGCAATATCGCCCGACACGGCGGGCGGATCGCCGCCGCCTTCGGATTCGACGCAGGCGATGCCCATCTGCTGCAGGCGGTGCCGTTCTGCGGCATCTGGGGCTTCAGCCAGTGGATGGGTACCGTCGCCGGTGCTGCGAGCTCTTCGCTCATCCCCTTTTTCGAGGCCCGCACGGCCGGGGAACTGATCCGTGCGCGCGGCATCACCCATCTCAGCGGCCCCGATGACCTGATCCAGCGGCTTTTCGCGGCATTTCCCGAGGAACGGCCGTTTCCGACGCTGCGCGAGGCGCTGATCTCGACCTTCAACCCGACGCTGGGTGACTTCACGGCGGCCATCGACCGCCGCGGCCTGCGCATGGTCAACGGCTTCGGGATGAGCGAGATCTTCTCCTTCTTCTCGCGCCGGCGGCCCGACGATCCGCCGGAACTGCGCCAGCGGCCGGGCGGCAGGCCGCTCGATCCGCAAGGGCAGCTGCGCGTCCGCTCGACCACGGGCGACGAGTTGCTCGGGATCGGCGAGGTCGGCCGGCTCGAGGTCAAGGTCGACACCCTGTTCAGCGGCTATTTCGGCGATGCCGGCGCGACCGCCGCCGCCTTCACGGCCGACGGCTTCTTCCGCACCGGCGACCTCGCCGCGCTCGGCCCCGGCGGAACCTTCGATCTCGTCGGCCGCGACGGCGATTTCCTTCGCCTCGGCGGCTTTCTCGTCAATCCCGTCGAGATCGAGGACGCGCTGAAGCAGGATGCGCCCGGCTGCGAGGTCGTGGTCGTCGAGGCGGCGACCCCGCGCGGCAACAAGGCCGTCGCCTTCCTGCGTCCGGCGCCGGGTACGCAGCCGCCGGACACGACGCGGCTCCTCGCGGAACTGCGGGGGCGCATCGCCGATTTCAAGGTTCCCAGCCGCATCGTCGAGATCGACCAGTTCCCGGTCGCGATGGGGCCGAATGGCGAGAAGATTCAACGTCACCGCCTGCGCGCGATGGCGATGAGCCAGCTCGATGAGGGCTGATCCATGACCAGGCAGATGCAGAGAACAGCACAATGAGCGAGACCTTCACCGCGCTGATGATCGAAGACGAGGGCGGCAAGCCGAAGGCCTCGTTCCGCCAGATCGGCATTGGCGACCTGCCCGACCACGACGTGCTGGTCGAGGTCCACTATTCGACGCTGAACTACAAGGATGGGCTTGCGGTCTCCGGCAAGGGGCGTATCGCGCGCCGCCTGCCGATGGTCGCCGGCATCGACATCGCCGGCATCGTCAAGGAATCGCGTTCGTCGGACTGGAAGCCCGGCGACAAGGTCGTCGTCAATGGCTGGGGCCTCTCCGAAACCGAATGGGGCGGCTATGCACGCTACCAGCGCCTGAAGCCGGAATGGCTGACGCGCCTGCCGGACGGGTTCGACCTCGCCGAGGCGATGGCGATCGGCACGGCCGGCTATACCGCCGCCCTGTGCGTCGATGCGCTCGAGGATTGGGGGCAGATCCGTCCCGGCTCCGGCGAGGTGCTGGTGACGGGCGCGGCGGGCGGCGTCGGCTCGACCGCCATCGCCCTGCTGGCGGCGCGCGGCTATGCCGTCACGGCGGCGACCGGTCGTCCTGAGACCCACGACTATCTGCGCAGCCTCGGCGCCAGTGCCTTCGTCGATCGCGCGGTGCTCGCCGAGAAGGGCGCGCCCCTGCAGAAGGAGCGCTGGAGCGGCGCCGTCGACACTGTCGGCAGCCAGACGCTGGCGACCGTCCTGTCGCAGACCCGCTATGGCGCCGCGGTCACCGCCTGCGGCCTGGCCGGCGGCGCCGACCTGCCGGCGACCGTCCTGCCGCATATCCTGCGCAGCGTCGCCCTGCTCGGCATCGACTCCGTCATGGCGCCGCATGCGAAGCGCGAGCGTGCCTGGGCCCGTCTGGCGCGCGACCTCGATCGCGACGCCCTGCGGGCCATCAGCCGCGTCGAGCCGATGTCGCTCCTGCCGGACCTCGCCGGGCAGATCGTCGCCGGCCAGATCCGCGGTCGCGTCGTGATCGACGTCTCGCGCTGACCTCGTCTCGCGACAGCAGAGCATTTCCGCGCTCGCGGAAATGCTGATCCCCCGTCTCGCAGCTCGTTCCTCAAGACGAGCCGGTCTCCCGCCGATGGCGTGCGCCTAGAAAACTCAAAGCCCGGCCGAAGCCGGGCTTTCTTGGTGCTGCATCGGCCGGACACGTCTCTTCGCGAAGCGGCCGGCGATCATGCGGTCAGTTCAGGCCGCTTTCCGCCAGGAACCGGCGCGCGACCTCTTCGATCGGGGTCTTGTCGACATCGACCTTGGCATTGAGCCCCTGCAGGACTTCATCGGAAAGCTTGCCGGAGAGCGCGTTGAGCGTCGCTTCGAGGGTCGGATTGGCCTTGAGCGCCTCGCTCCGCACGACCGGAACGGCGGCGTAGTTCGGGAAGAACTCCTTGTCATCGGTTAGCACCCGGAACTTGAAGGCCTGGATGCGCCCGTCGGTCGCGAAGACGAGGGCCGCGTCGACCTGGGAGTCACGGAGCGCCTGGTAGGTCAACCCGGAATCCATCGATTTCAGGTTGGCGCGGCCGGCCTTGAAGCCATAGGCCGTCTGGAGACCGGGCAGCCCGTCGGGACGCCCGGAGAATTCGGCATTGACGGCAATGCTCAGCGGCTTTTTGGCGTTGAAGGCGGCGGCAAGGTCCGACAGCGTCTTGACCGAGGCCGTCTTGGGGTCGTCGGCGCGGACGGCAAGCGCGTAGGTGTTGTTCGCGGCCGAAGGCTGGAGCCAGGTCAGGCCGAGCTTGCCGTCGAGCTCCTTGACGCGCTCATAGGTGTCCTTGGCGCTCAGGCGCTCGCTGATCTTGTTGTAGGTGACGAGCGACGTGCCGGTATACTCCCAGTAGACGTCGATCTGGCCGCCGATCTGGGCATCGCGCAGGACCTGCGAGCCGAGGCCGTCGCGTTTGTCGACCTCGAAGCCCTTCTGCTTGAGCAATTGCGCGGTGACCTCAGCGAGCAGCAATTGCTCGGTGTAGTTCTTGCCCCCGACGACGATGGGCTTGGCCTGCACGGGCACCGCCCAGAGCGCCGTGAGCGCGGTGATGGCGAAGATGCGCGACGAAAGCTTCATGCCAGGTCTCCTTGAAGCTACTGCGGGAAAGGCCGGAGGGGTCAGCGCAGCGGGTTGACGCCTCGGGGAATGGTCCAGAACTGGAGCTGGGCCATGATGAAATCGATCAGCACCGCCAGCAGGGCGGTGGGGATGGCGCCGGCGAGCATGGTCCCGAACTCGTTCAGCGCGATGCCAGTGAAGATCAGTTCGCCGAGCCCGCCGCCGCCGATCAGGAAGGCCAGCGGCACGGTGCCGACATTGATCGCCAGCGCGGTGCGGACGCCGGTGTAGATCACGAACAGGCTGTTCGGCAGCTCGACCTGGAACAGCGTGTGGCGCGGAGAAAGCCCCATCCCGCGCGCCGCCTCGAGCAGATGCGGCGGCACGGCGCGCAAGCCCGCCATCGTGTTGCTGACGATCGGCAGCAAGGAGGCGACGAACAGCGCGAAGATCGCCGAACCGTTGCCTATGCCGAGCAGGCTCATCGACAGGGCCAGCACGGCGAGCGTCGGAATCGTCGCGCCGACATTGAGGACCTGCAACGCCATGTCGCCGAGCCGGCGAAAGCGCGGCCTCGTGAGGAGGACACCGAGCGGCACGCCGATCAGGATGGCGGCACCGCCCGACAGCGCCACCAGCTCGACATGCTGCCAGCCGAGAAAAGCGATGTCGTCCCACTTTTCGAGCAGGCCCGGCAGGAGACCGCCGGCCCAGGCCCAGGCTCCCAGCAGGAAGACAGCGAGATGGACTCCATTGCGGCGCAGCCTGGTCAGCATGGGCAGCGCGCCGTCAGCCATCCCGGTAGGTCTCCGAGAGCAGGCGCGTCATGCCGCGCAGGGTGACGTAGCCGACGAACATGCCGTCCTCGTCGACGCAGGCGAGCCAGGAGACGTCGTGGCGGAACATGGTCGAGACCGCGGTGCGCAAGTCTTCGTGCGGCCGGATCGTCGTCGGCAGGGTCTCGTGGTTCTCGCCCACCATGCCGCTGGCGCCGCGCGCCGCCTGGAGCGAGACGTAGCCGCGGGCCCGTCCGCGTGGGCCGACCATCACGATCGCCTGGTGCCCGTGCTCCTCCATCGTCGCAGCAGCCTGTTTCAGGCTGTCGGCGGCCCTGACCCGCGGCGGGTCCGCCAGCATGGCGTCGCGCACCGTCAGCAATTGCAGGCGCTTCAGCGTCCGGTCGCCGCCGACGAAATCGGACACGAAGCTGCTGGCCGGGTGGGCGAGGATATTGTCGGGCGTGTCGTACTGGACGAGGCGCCCGTCTTTGAAGATCGCGATCCGGTCGGCCATCTTCACCGCCTCGTCGATGTCGTGGCTGACGAACAGGATGGTCTTGCGGATCTGTGCCTGCATCTTCAGGAACTCGTCCTGGATGATCACGCGGTTGATCGGGTCGATGGCGCCGAAGGGTTCGTCCATCAGCAGCACCGGCGGATCGGCGGCGATGGCGCGCAGCACGCCGATGCGCTGCTGCTGCCCGCCCGAAAGCTCCCGCGGATAGCGGTGCAGGAAGGCGCCGGGCTCGAGCGCGACCATGTCGAGCAGCTCCGCCGCCCGCTCACGCGATTTGCGCCGGTCCCAGCCGAGTATGTCGGGGACGATGCAGATATTGTCCTCGACGGTCTTGTTGGGAAACAGCCCGATCTGCTGGATGACGTAGCCGATGCTGCGCCGCAGCTGCGTGACGTCGCAATCGGCCGTGCTCCTTCCGTCGATCAGGATGTCGCCGGAACTCGGCTCGATCAGCCGGTTGACCATCTTCATCGTCGTCGTCTTGCCGCAGCCGGAGGGGCCGAGCAGGACGCAGATCTCGCCCGCGGGGACCTCGAGCGAGACACGGTCCACGGCCGGCATGGTGCTGCCGGCGAAGGTCTTGCTGACCTGGTGCAGTCTGATCATCTGGTCCTCAATCCCGGTGAGGTGAGCTTCCGCTGCAGCCACAGCAGGGAGAGGTCGGCGACGACGGCGAGCAGGCTGACGGCGAGCGCTCCGGTGATGAGCTGGCGCGGGTCGGTCTGGCTGATGCCGCGCGAGATGAAGGTGCCGAGCCCGCCGGCGCCGATATAGGCGGCGATCGCCGTGACGCCGATATTCATCACCACCGCGAGCCGCACCCCGGTCATGATCACGGGCAGCGCGAGCGGCAGCTCGACCTCCCGCAGCCGCTGGCCTCTGGTCAAACCCATGCCGCGCGCAGCTTCACGCAGGGACGGGTCAAGATTGCGGATCGCGGCGTACGTATTCCGGATAATCGGGAGCTGAGAGTAGAGTAATACCGCTATCACCGCCGGCAGATAACCAATTCCGTGACCGACCAGCGACAGCAGCGGGATCATCATTCCGAACAGCGCGATCGACGGGATGGTGATCATCATCGACGCGACATAGAGCACGGCATCCGCCACGCGCCGGTTCTGGCTGATCGCGATGCCGATCGGCACGCCCGTGAGGATAGCCAGAGCGACCGCGACCCCGACGATGGCGACGTGCTCGCCGGTCCGGGTGACGATGAGCCCCCAGTTCGAAATGATGTAATTGAGAATGTCCATTGCGTTGCCGCGGCTTTTAGAGCAGCCTATCCGGCGTTGGCAACCCATTTGTGGAAATTTTATATGATATTTTGATAGTCATTTCTGGGAATATTTATTCTCTGAATCTATCTAATACGAAATATTTATTTCCATTATAACGAATGCATACCTTTTATGTTTCAAATTGAATTTCAGAATTCAGCTCGTAAACTCTTTGACGAAACCTTGAGACCTTTCATGTGTGGCGCGTCGCGATGCGCGCTGTCGCGAAAGGCCGCCAATGAGAAGGACGTTCCATGTGTGGCTTCGTGTGCCTGTGGGAGATCGATGACCAGGACGGGGCGCTGATCGCAGCGATGCTTTCACGCCTTGGACATCGCGGCCCCGATGCGACCGAGATCGCCCGACTGGGCGGGGCTCCGGCCGTGATGGGCCATTGCCGACTGTCGATCATCGGTCAGGAGAATGGCCGTCAGCCCATTCGAGCGGACAGGGAAATGCTTGTCGCCAATGGGGAGATCTATAATCACGAGGATCTGAGAGCGATCCTTGGCGCGGAACTCTTCGAAACGGCCAGCGACAGCGAAACTATTCTTCATCTGTCCCGCAGCGGCGCACAGCGTTGGGTCAGCCGGCTCGACGGCATGTTCGCCTTCGTGCTGGCGACACCGGATCGGATCATCGCGGCGCGCGATCCGCTCGGGATCAAGCCGCTCTACATGGCCCAGCGCGGCAGGGGGCTGGCCTTCGCCTCCGAGCTCAAGGCCTTCGACGGCCTCGGCTTCGATGAGATCGGCGCGATCCCGCCGGGCTCGCTCTTCGACAGCCAGAGCGGGCTGAGGCAATGGTACCGCGTCCCGTCAGGAGCCGCCAAAGCCGAGCCGGGCCTCGACATCGATGGCGTGGCCGGCGAACTGCGGCTCAGCCTCGAAGAGGCGGTGGCCAAGTGGATGGTCGCCGATGTCGAGGTCGGCTCGTTCCTGTCCGGCGGCCTCGACAGCTCGATCATCGCGGCGATCGCGCAGAAGATCAGGGCTGCCGCGGGGCATGGGCCGCTCAAGACCTTCGCCGTCGGCACGTCCGGCTCGTCCGACCTCGCCGCCGCGCGGCGCGTGGCAGAGCATATCGGCACCGACCACCATGAGTTCACCTTCACGGCGCAGGACATCGCCGAGAACCTGCCCCATGTAATCTACCATCTCGAAAGCGCCGATATCGACCTCGTCCGCAGCGCGATCCCGACGCTGTTCGCAGCCAGGCTGGCGCGCAGCCAGGTCAAGGCGGTGCTGACCGGAGAGGGGGCCGACGAACTCTTCGCCGGTTACGCCTATCATCACGGCTATGTCGACGAGCCGCGCGCACTTGCCGACGAGCTGACACGCAGCCTTGGCACGATGCACAACATCAACCTGCAGCGGGTCGATCGCATGACCATGGCGGAATCGCTGGAGGCGCGGACGCCGTTCCTCGACCGCGACCTCATCGCCTTCGCCCAGTCCATCCCCGCGCAGCTCAAGCTGCGCCGGACCGACCCGGCGATCGCTGAATCGACCGGGCCGACCACCGAGAAATGGCTGCTGCGCAAGGCCTGCGCCGACCTGCTGCCGGACGATCTCGTCTGGCGCAAGAAGGCGCAGTTCGACGAAGGTTCGGGGACAGTGGATGCGCTGCAACAGGCCCTGCGGATCCTGATCGGAGCCAAAGGCGGGGTCGATCGGCAACGCGAGGGCGCATTGTACCGCGAGATCCTGCGCAGCCGATTCAGCGATCCCGGCATGATCCTGAGCCAGGCCGGGCAGTGGAACGCCAACCGCATCGCTGCCTGACGCCCACGCAGCCTTGGCAAGAGCGCCGCGTGCCCGTTGCCGACCGGGGGCGTCGACAAGGCTCGGGTTCATCGACGGCGGAAGGAAGGAGACGCACGCCTGTGGCGGCATTGCAGCGTCAATCAGGTCGCCTTCCTTCGTCGGCTCCGCCGCTTCCAACTCTGGCCAGGGGCGGACCACCGCTCCTGGTCCGTGGCTGCGCGGCGGGGCATGGCTGAAGCAGCGCGCGCAGCGGCGGCCAACGGCGATCCGGAGATCGTGCTCGCGTGTCGTCTGCGCGGGTGGGGTCACGGCCCTTCGTCGGTCGTGAGCGGGCGCGCGCCCGCGGAGAATGCGCCGCGCAGGAAGCCGCGCGAGACGGAGCGATCGGCATCCGCCAGCAGCATGTGGAAATCATGCAGCAGCGCCCGAAGCGCCGCCCTCTCGCTGCCGTGCTCTTCGACAAGCTCGACGAGCTCCCATTCCAGATCGTCGTTCCCCAGCGCCGTCTGCGGCTCGGCTGTTGGCATCGTCCTCACTCGCGTTGATGAGAACATTAAGGGAACATAATGATGCGGAGAGTCAAGCAAGCGCCAATGCCCTGCCGGGCGGGTTTGCAGGAGGGCTGAGCGCGCCGGTTGTCCGTGTCTGGACGGGGTCGCGAGCTTTCCGCGAGAGCCTGTATTTCAGGAGGCCGCTCCAAGAAACCGGCCAGGATCAACGGCGCGCCCGGGCAGTCGAGCGAGGATCATGGAACTGTTGCAGCCGCCGGCCGTTCGATTTTCGTGGAGATCAACGTCCGCCGGATCGTGGCTTGAAAGGATACTGCATGGATCATGTTCTCTTGGCGGAGAATGATGGGAAGCGCGTCTTCGCCCTTGTCCTCGACGCTGGTGACGAAGCCTTTGCCTGCATCACCCGTTTCGCCACTGAGCAGGGGCTCACGGCTGCATCGCTCACTGCGATCGGGGCATTCGAAATCGCGATCGTCGGCTTTTTCGACTCCGCGGCGAAGACCTATATCGAGATCGCAGTGGATGTGCAGGCCGAGGTGCTGAGCCTGATCGGGGACATTGCCGAAGGTGATGACGGCCGTGCCAGCCTGCATGCTCATGCGGTGCTCGGCTTGCGGGACGGCAGCACCAGGGGCGGCCATCTGCTGAAAGGCATCGTCCGGCCGACGCTCGAGGTGGTCCTGACCGAAACACCCGGCCATTTGCGCCGCCAGCAGGTCCGGGAGCTCGGCATCGCCTTGCTCCGCCCGCAATCGCAATAGCCGGCCTCGCTTACCGCGAGATCGGCCACATGAGCGCTATCGCCTTGCCTCCACGGCCGGCTTCCGGTGAGCTGTCCGCAGCACCAGGCACCTGAGATGGTCGAAGGCTTGAAGCGGCGCCTAGGCAGCAGGGCGGCTGCTGTCTCGCCTCTTCAAGAAGCGAGGCTCACGCATTGGCGCGTCGGCCGCTGCTGGCGGCTAGGAAGGCGCCCTGGTCATCGGGGCGCGGAACGGCTGAGATAGTCGAAAGCCGACAGGACATGCGTGCGCACGACATGGAGGAACTCCTCGATGTCGACATGCTCGTCATGCGAGCCCATGCCGTGTGGATAGGGGCCATAGACATAGGCGGGAACGCCACGGTGCCGCCAGAGCCGCGCATCGGTTCCGCCCAGGCTGACGATCGGCTGCGGGCGCGGCCGGCCGGCCTCCTCGACGTTCTTCTGGATGATCGCCACCATCTCGTGGTCTGGGTCGCACCAGGATGGCTCGTCGCCGCCGACCACCTCCCAGCTGGCCTGCGGGTAGCGGGCGGCGATCTCGGCGATCTTCGGCAGGAGATCGGCCTTGCTCATGCCGACCGGCAGGCGGAAATCCGCCTGGAAGGTGCAGTGCGACGGGATCATGTTGACCTTCTCGCCGCCCTGGATCGTGCCGATATTCAGCGTCACCCGGTTCACCAGCCCGCCGGCGCCTTCGCCCATCATCCGGTCCATCACCGGCCGGCTCTGCTCGATGGCGCGCTGCAGATTGTGCGAGAGCGGCGCCTCGATCTCGGTCAGGCTCTCGAGCTCCGTCGCGAGGCGCATGGCGAGCTTGGTCGCGCTGTCGGTCGCGTGGACATAGGCGCCGTGTGCGCCCTTGGCCCGCAGGGTGAAGGCGATCCAGAGCGGGCCGCGCTCGCCGAAGCGGATCGATTCCGGGCCGCCCGGCTCGCCGTTCAGCAGACAGTCGCCATGCACTTCCGGGTGGTGCTCCATCAGGTAGCGCGCGCCCCAGGGGCCGAAGGTCTCCTCGTCCGAGACGCAGGTCAGGGTCAGTCGCCCGCCCAGGCTCTCGCGCAGGCGGTGCAGCATGGCGTAGGTGACGATCGATGCGGTCGTGCCCGGCTTCATGTCGCAGGCGCCGCGCCCGTAGATCTTGCCGTCGACGATCTCGGCGCCCCACGGATCCTTCGTCCAACCTGCGAGGTCCGGAGCGACCGGGAAGACGTCGAGATGGCCGTTCAGCACGAGATGCCGACCTGGCTTTGCGCCGTCGAAACTGGCTACGATGTTCGGCATCTCGGGATGCGGGGAAATGATGCGGTGGTCGAGGCCACGGGCATTCAGGTAGCCGCGCACGACATCCGCGGTCGAGCGCGTGTCTCCCGGCGGGTTCGGCCCGCGCTCCCGCAGCAGGGCACGCAGCAGGTCGATGATCTCGCCGCGCTCCGCGTCGAGCCACTCCAGCAGCCTGTGCCGCTCATCTGCCATCGTCGTCATGGTCGTGTCCTCGTCGAAAGCGCTGGGGAGCAATGCGGCCGGCTCCAGTCATCACCGGCCGGGCCAAAGGCACGCGGAAACGTGCGTTCGTTCAGGAGGCCATCCGGTCGATCTGGTCGCGCAGCCGGTACCAGGCCAGCATCATCGGCAGGAACCAGGGCCGGCCGTCATAGAGCGGCGCGGTCGGAAAGGGCAGGTCGGCGAAGGCGCTCGGTTCGTTGGCCGCGCCGGCGATGGCCCGGGCGGCCTGAAAGCCGAGCCAGCTTTGCATCGCGACGCCGTTACCCTGGCAGCCGAGCGCGTAGTGCACCCCCTCATGGCTGCCCAGATGCGGCCGAAAGTCGAAGGTGAAGGCGACATTGCCGTTCCAGCTGTGGCTGACCCGCACGTCGCGAAGCTGCGGCCAGACTGTCGTCATGACGGCGTGGAGGCGCCGCGCGCTCTCGCGCGGGTCCATGGCGGCGGTTCCGACGCGGCCGCCCCAGAGCACGCGCCTTCCGTCCGGCGACAGGCGGAAATAGCTGAGCACCCGGCGGGTGTCGGCCAGCATCCTCCGGTTGGGAACCAGCTCGGCGGCGAGGCCGTCCGGCAGCGGCTCGGTCGCGATCAGGAAGCTCGCCACCGGCACGACCCTGCGCCGCATCCATGGCGTGGCTTCGCCGGTATAGCCATTGGTCGCGACCATGACCTTTTGCGCGGTGATCGCGCCGGCGCTGGTCTCGAGGCGCCAGCCATCGGCGCTGCGGCTCATCCGCTGCACTTTGGTGCGGTCGACTAGCTTCGCCCCAGCGCGCCGTGCGGCTTCCGCGAGGCCGCGAACGTATTTGGCGGGGTGCAGGCCGCCGGCGGCCTCGACGAACTGGCCGCCGCGATAGTGATCGCTGCCGATCTCCTCCCGCTGCCGCTCGGGCGGCACCATCTCGCAGCGCGCGCCGGTCAGGGCGGCGATGCGGTCGCTGTTGGCGGCGAGGTGGTCGTAATGCTTGCGCGAATAGGCGGCGACGAAGCGGCCGGTTTTCTGGAAGTCGCAGTCGATCTGTTCCCGGGCGATCAGGCCCTCCAGAAACTGGAGGGTTCCGATCGCTTCGGCGGTCAGGCGGTCGGCGCGTTCCTTGCCGAGCTCGCGGGAGAAATCGCTGAGCGCCAGCTTCACGCCGCCGGTAACCAGTCCGCCATTGCGCGAGCTGGCGTTGAAGCCGATCTCGTCGGCCTCGATCACCACGGCCTCGACGCCCTGCCGCCTGAGCTCCAGCGCGCAGGACAGGCCAGTATAGCCGCCGCCGATGATCGCGACATCGGCGCGTTCCGGCAGGGCGCCGTCCGCTTCCTCCACCGGACGGGCTGCATCCCACCAATAGGGATGCGGCAGGAAATCGGGCGTGAACAGGTCGTTCGCAGGCATGGTTTCTCACCTGGAGACAGGAGGGCGTCCGAAGCAGCCGGCCGCGAAGGATCAGGTCGTGACCACGTATTCCGGCTGGATGCGGCTCAGCACCTCGGCGGACCCTTCGGTCGTCAGGATCGTGTAGCCGAGCGACATCGCGAGGTTGTTGGGCGCATCGATCAGGATGGCGTGCAGGAACAGGATCATCCCGGGCGCGACCGGCATCTCATTGCCGGAATAGATCATCGGTGGGACGTCCATCCAGGACGGCCGATAGGTTGCGCCGAGCGAGTAGCCGCAAGCCGACATGCGCGAGCCGCCGAAGCCCTCCTTGTCGAAGACGCGGCGATGGGCGTCGTCGATCATGCCGATCGTGTTGCCCGGCCGGGCAGCTTCGGTCATGGCCGTGATCGCCTCGTGCGTCACCGCGAACATGCGCTGCTGCAGCGGCTGGGCGCGGCCGATCGCGATCGTCCGCATCAGGCAGGCACAATAGCGGCGATAGCTCGCGGCGTGCTCGATCGTCAGCTGGTCCTCGCCGTCGAGCGTCCGGAAGCCGGTGGCACTCCTGACGAGCAAGGCGCGATCGCCCGAGCCGAGCACCGGGCCGGAAGGCGGCGGATCGCCGCCGCCGGCGAGGATCGGGACCGAGCCCGCCGCGGCGATGTCGCCCTCGAAGCTGCCCGGGCGCGCCTTCTCGATCATCGCGACGAGCGAGTCGTCGGCGAGCTCTGCGGCACGCCTGACATAGGCGATTTCTGCTGCCGACTTCACGACGCGCAGGCCGCGGACGAGGTTGGACGCGTCGACCAGCGTGCACCATGGGGACAGGCGGTGATGCACGAGGGCGTAATTGTCGGCCGTCAGGCCGAAGGTGCGCATCTCGATGCCGACCCGGGCACCCTTGAGGCCCTTCTCCTCCAGGATCGCCATCAGCTCGCGCGACGGGTCCATGCCGGGCGCATCGTACCAGAGCCTGATGTCCTCGAAGGTCGAGGTCCGCCGCGCCTGTTCCAAGTCCGGCCGGCGCGTCAGCAGCGTCATCGGCCGCTCATCTGCCGTCAGCACCGCGCACTGGAAGAAGACGAAGCCGCTCGTGTCGAAACCGGTGAGGTAATAGGTGCTCTCCTGGGCGAAGAGCAGCAGGGCATCCAGCCCTTCGCGTCGCATCGCGATCCGCGCATTGGCGACACGCTGATCGAATTCGGCTCTCTCGAAATGCAGCACCACGTCAAATCTCCTTCGGCGACCTTGAGCGGGTCGTCTAATCGCGAGGTTCGGATTGGAAATACTGGGACACCGCCAGCAACACGATCGACAGGACGATGAGCAGCGAAGAGATCGCCGCGATCGTGGGGTCGATCTCGTCGCGCAGGGCGAGGAACATGCGCCGCGTCAGGGTCGCCTTGTCGCCGCCGGCGATCAGCAGGCCGATCACCACCTCGTCGAGCGAGGTGATGAAGGCGAGCAGGGCGCCGGAGATCACCGAATTGCGGATCTGCGGCAGGGTCACGGTGAGGAAGGCGCGCGGGCGCGACGCGCCCATGCTGCGGGCGACCATCTCCTGGTTCATGTCGAAGCTCTTGAACCCGGCCGTGACCGAGATCAGCACGAGCGGCAGCGCCAGCACCGTGTGCGCGAGCACGAGACCCGAGAGCGAATTGTTCAGCTCCAGCGGCGCGAAGAACAGGAAGATGCCGATGGCGAGCAGGATGACCGGGATCATCATCGGCAACGTCAGGGCGACCTGGACGAGGCGGCCGGCGCCGCTGCGCGCGAGATGGAGGCCATAGGCCGCGAGCGTGCCGGTCACGGTCGCGACGATGGTCGTCAGGAAGGCGGCTTGCAGCGACACGACCGTGGCATCGCGCCATTCGAGCGAGCCGAAATAGGCACGGTACCAGCGCAGCGACCAGGATTCCGGCGGGAACGACAGGTAGCGCGAATCCGAGAAGCTCATCGGGATCACGAGCAGCGTCGGTGCGATCAGGAAGACGATGACCAGTCCGCACAGGACATAGAGCCAGAGCCTGTCCAGATGGGTGATCTGCGTGCTCGTCGCAGGCTGTCGCAGCATCAGCGTGCCTCCCCGAGTTTCGCCGAGCCGGTCAGCCTCGAGACCAGCCAGAGGATGCCGAGCGTGATCACGAGGAGGACGACGCCCATGGCGCTGGCGGCGCCCCAGTCGGCATAGACGGTGGTCGAACGCTCGATCTGCATCGCCCACATCATCACGCGGCCGCCGCCCAGCAGTGCCGGGGTGACGTAGAAGCCGAGCGACAGCACGAAGACGACGATCAGGCCGGCCGCGAGGCCTGGGAAGGAGAGGGGCACATAGATCTGCCAGAAGGCGCGGATCGGCGAGGCGCCGAGATTGGCGGCCGCGCGCATGTAGTCATCGCTGATCGTCTTCATGGTCGCGTAGAGCGGCAGCACCATGAACGGCAGCATGATATGGGTCATGCCGATCGCCGTGCCGGTGAAATTATGCACCAGCCGCAGGGGCTCCTCGATGATGCCGAGCTTCTGCAGCCAGGTATTGACGAGGCCCCGTCGCTGCAGCAGCACCAGCCAAGCGTAGGTCCGCACCAGCAGCGAAGTCCAGAACGGGAAGAGCACGCAGAGCAGGACGAGGCTCGCCCAGCGCCGCGGCAGCTGCGAGGCGAGGTACGCCAGCGGGTAGCCGAGCAGCAGGCAGACCACGGTGACGGTGAAGGCCAGCTCGAAAGTGGTCCGCAGCGTCAGCAGATAGGTCGGGTGCAGCAATCTCTGGTAGTGGATGAGGGTGAAGCCGCCCTTGTCGACAAAGGACAGCCAGAACAGCCAGCCGATCGGGATGAGTACGACGAAGCCGACGAGCAGGAGCGCCGGCAGTGTCAGCGCCAGCATCGAGCGCCGCTCGCCATGGGCCTGGCGCCGCAGCGCCTCCTCATTGGCTCCGGACGCCGTGCCGCCGGTTGCGATCTGATCCAGAGCCAGCGTCATGGCCGGCCCGTTTGCGGGACATCCGCGTCGGCTGGGACGATGATCGCGTCCTCGGCGGAAAACCCGACCCGGACCGCGGTGCCTACCTCGGCGAGGACTTCGTCCGTGCGCAGGGAGCGCCGGATCGCGATCTCATGATCGCTCGCGGTCCTGACATAGGTGACGATGCTGTCGCCCTGGAAGACGTTCTGGCGGACATGGCCGGCGATGACATTGGCCTCAGTCGGCGCCGCATCGGCAAGGAGGCGCAGCTTTTCCGGTCGCAGCACGAGGAAGCTCGACGCGCTGCCCGCCGGTGCCGGCGCCGCGCTGAGCAGTGGGGCGCCGGCGAAGCTCGCCCGCCCATCCCGGATCTCGATGGGCAAGGTCGAGGACTCGCCGATGAAGCTCGCGACGAAATGCGTGGCCGGCCGCTCGTAGAGTTCGCGTGGGCGGTCGAGCTGGACGACGCGGCCGCGGTTGATCACCGCGATCCGATCCGACATCGTCAGTGCCTCGCGCTGGTCGTGCGTCACATAGACCGTGGTCATGCCGAGGCGATCATGCAGGCGGCGGACCTCGAGCTGCATCTGCTCGCGCAGATTCTTGTCGAGCGCCGAGAGCGGCTCGTCCATCAGCAGGATGCGCGGCTCGAAGATCACCGCGCGCGCCAACGCGACACGCTGGCGCTGGCCGCCGGACAACTGGTCGATGCGGCGCTCGCCGAAAGCGCTCAGCTGAATGAGATCGAGCGCGCGCTCGACCCGCCCGGCGATCTCCCGCGCCGGCACGTTTCGCAGCTTGAGCGGGTAGGCGAGATTGCCCGCGACCGTCATGTGCGGGAACAGCGCATAGTTCTGGAACACCATGCCGATGTCGCGCTTGTGCGGCGGCAGCAGCACCACTTCCCGATCGGCGAAGCGGACGCTGCCCGATTGCGGCCGCACGAAGCCGGCGAGCACCATCAGGAGCGTCGTCTTGCCGGAGCCGGAAGGGCCGAGCAGCGTGATGAACTCGCCGCTCCTGATCGACAGGCTGACATCGTCGAGCGCCTTGAAGGAGCCGTATGACTTGACCAGGCGCTCGATGGTGATCGGCAGGGAGGCGCTGCGGTTGCCACCGGCCGCCGGAGCGTCGGCAGGTGTAGCCATGACTGTCATCCTGTTACCTTTTCATGCGAGGGCGACCGGGCCCGGGCAGGCCCGGCCGCTCGTGTTCAGCGCTGGATGAACAGGTCGAACTGCTTGGTCAGCTCGTCGAGATTCGCCGCCCAATAGTTCGCGTCGAGCACGAAGCCCTTCTTGGCGTTCTCCGGGGAGCTGGGCAGCTTCGCCGCGACCTCCGGCTTGATGATGCCCGTGTTGAAGGCCTCGACATTGGCCGGGCCGTAATTGATGTAGAGCGCGATACGGGCCTGGACCTCCGGACGGCTCATGATCTCGATCGCCTTCATCGCCAGGTCCTTGTTCTTGGCGCCCTTGGGCACGACCCAGCAGTCCGTCAGCAGCATCTGCTGGTTGAAGGTCAGGCTCACCTTCTCACCCTCGGTCGCGAGGGCTTCGGCGCGGCCGTTCCAGATCGCCGCCATCTCGACCTCGCGATCCTTCAGCACCTGCTGGGACTGGGCGCCGGAGGCCCACCAGACGACCACGTCCTTCTTGATCGCCTCGAGCTTCTTGAAGGCGCGCGCAGTGTCGAGCGGGTAGAGCTTTTCCATCGGCACGCCATCGGCGAGCAGGGCGGATTCGAGCGCGTAGACCGGGCTGCGGCGCATGGTGCGGCCGCCGGGGAAGGTCTTGGTGTCCCACATGTCGGCCCAGCTCGACGGCTTCTTGTCGCGGTACTTCTCGTCGCTCCAGGCCAGGGTCGTGGCGTAGACCAGATTCGAGATCCAGCCCTTGCCCTTCATGTTGTCGGCGATGCCCTTGACCCCGAGGATGGCCGGCGTCAGCGGCTCGGTGTTGCCTTCCTTGTCGAGCAGCGCGCAGCCATAATTGCCCTGCTGGACGAGATCCCAGGTCGGGCGCCCGGAGGCCACCTGCGCGCGCACATCGGCGACGCCGGATGTGGTCTCCTCCTTGATCGTCACGCCGAGTTCCTTCTCGACGATGTTGAACCAGGCCTCCCTCTGCGCCTTCTGGTAGGCGCCGCCCCAGGACGAGATCGTCAGGGTCTGTTGCGCGGCGGCCGGTGCGATATGGCCGGCGGTCGCGGCCAGTGCCACGGCTGCGAGGGCGTGAGCGACGAATTTCATGGTATCTCCCCTTGTGGTTATGCGCGCATGCAGATGAGGCTGTGCTCTCCTTCTCGCGTCACGTCTGACGCGAGAATATTCGATCTCCCCCGAGATAGGTTTCATCGACACGGACATCGGCGAGGGTCTCTGGATCCACGCTGAAGACATCCTCGTGAAGGATGGAAAAGTCCGCAAGCTTGCCGACTCCGAGATCACCCTTGATGTGTTCTTCCTTGCCGCAATAGGCGCCGAGCGTCGTGTAGGCTTCGACGGCCTCGTAGACGCTCACCGCCTCGCGGCGGTCGAGATCGGCGCCGCTGTCGGTCTTGCGGTTCACCATCGAGTAGATGCCGCGGAACGGATTGGGGTGGCAGACGGGGCAATCGGAATGGCCCGGCGCCTTCACGCCTGCATCGATCATGCTCCGGTGCGGCCACATGTATCGCATCGCCGCCGCGCCGCGATTGCGCCGATACGCATCGCCGAGATCGTAGGCGAAGCCGGTGGCGGAGGAGCAGATGACCTGCAGCTTCTTGAGGCGCTCGAGGATGGCCGGGGTGACGTTGCAGCAATGCTCGACGCGCAGCCGGTGATCGTGGACCGGGTGATGATGGAGCGCGTGCTCGAACGCATCGAGCACGAAGTCGATGCCGCGGTCGCCGACACCGTCCGCGCCGACGAGCAGGCCCGCCTTGTGCGCGCGCAGGACCCGCTGCTTGAAGTCCTCGAGCTCGTAGAGCAGCATGCCGCGATTGTCCTCGGGCTCGCCGAGGACCTTCTCGCCGATATAGGGCTCGTAATAGGCGGCGGTCCGGCCGCTGGTCGAGCAGTCGGGGCACCATTCCACCCCGGTCAGCCGGATCCATTCGTCGCCGAAGCCGGTGCGCCAGCCCGAGCGGATGATCGCGTCGATCAGCTCGTCCTCGCGGCCGCTGGCCAGGAGGCCGACACGCATGCGCAGCTCGTTGTTCTCGCGCATCTTCTGATAGGCGACGATGCCTTGCGTCGAGCACAGGCTGTTGTGCACGGAGGTGATGCCGTAGGACGCGAAATCGTCGAAGACCCGCACCAGGCCGCCGGCGAAATCGTCCGGCGTGAAGCCGCGCTGGCAGAGATTGACGATCTCATGGGCTGCGGTCTCGCGCAGCAGCCCGGTCAATTCGTCCGTCTGCGGGTCACGGTCGAGGCGGCCGAAGGGCGGATCGCCGCTCTCACGCGTGAAGCCGGCCGCGGCCAGGGCCGCGCTGTTGGCGAAGCCGAGATGCGCGTCGCGCCGATAGAGAAAGGCCGGTCGCCCGCCTGCTGCCTGGTCGAGCTCGTCACGGGTCGGATAGCCGCCCAGCCGGGTATCGTCGTAGCGAAAGCCGACGAACCAGTGATCGGCCGGCTTGCCCTCGAGCGTGGCGCGGACATGGGCGAGCACGTCCTCCTTGCTGCCGAACCCGGTGGAAAGGTCCGACCAGCGGCCGAGCCGGGCGCCGTGCATGTCGGGATGGCAATGGCTGTCGATGAAGCCCGGCAGCACCGTCCGGCCACCGCAGTCGATCCGCTCGGCGAAGGGCGCGAGTTCCTTGATCTCCTGGTTGCTCCCATGTGCGACGACCTTCGAGCCGCTGATCGCGAGAGCTTCCACGAAATGGTCCGGTCGCTCCATCGTCGCGATCTTGCCGTTGACCACGATCCTGTCGATCCGAGGCACTGTCATCGCCGGTCCCACTCCCTCCCGCTCAGCGCGGCGCTCGACAAATCCCGCGCATCGCCGGCCGTCGCGCGGGCATCCGCGGACGGCGTAGGGTGGCGTCGGCCGGAAAACGAAGCTGCATGCCCGGCGCCCGATGATCGCAGCTGCACCGCTGCGTCAGGTCTTGTTTGACATGTCAGTAAAGGCAGCGTCACAAAGCTAAGAGGCGTTGTCAATCATGAATTTTCACGGAAACGCGAGCGTGGCTGTCTTGCCGTTCTGAGAGGTTGCAGCCTACTCTGATATGTCAGTTTTGGCCGGGCGCCCTAGGCGGTTTGAGGAGAGATGAATGGGTTTTGCGGGGGAGGCGTCCTCGACCTTGGCCGTGGAAGCCTACAGGCGTCTCGAGGAAATGATCATCCTCGGCGAGCTCAGGCCAGGAACGCGGTTGTCGGAGCAGACGCTGGCGCAGGCCCTGGCCCTGGGGCGCACGCCGATTCGCGAGGCCTTGCAGAGGCTGCGCGAGAACAATCTCGTCGATATCCTGCCGCGCTCCGGCGTCTTCGTCACGGATGTCGACTTCCGGGACCAGTTTCTGCTGATGGAGGTTCGTCGCCCCCTGGAGTGTCAGGTCGCGGTGCGGGCCGCCAGGCTCGCCTCGAGCGAGGACAGGGCGCGCTTCATGGAGATGGCGCAGCGCATGCGGGCTGTCGTCGACGCCGGAGACAAGGTCGGCTTGATGAACGTCGACCGAAGCTTCAAGGATTTGTCGCTGCGGGTGGCGCGCAACAAGTTCCTGACTGCGGCGCTCGCTCCCATTCAGGCCAATTCCCGGCGTGTGTACTTCATGCATCTCGAGGCGACGAACATTCCCATAGGGCATGCGCATGCTGATGCGATCGAGGCGATCGGGCGCGGCGATGTCGATCGGTCATTGGAGGCCGCGACGAAATTCCTCGACGAGATGGAGTCTTTCCTGAGGAGGCGGCTCGCGAATAGTCTTGTGTTTTCCTAGTCTTGGCGAGATTTCTGCCGAAGCGGTTCCCGAAGTGATCCGATCGCTCTCGTGAAGAGGCGTAAATTTCGGCTCGCTGGTTAGGCAGGTGGGGTCTTGCGCAGCCGTCATGGGTCGCTCGCAACGGCCGCGTCGCGAGGAATTGCACCGACCAGCCTGGTTGGCGACGCTGTGGGATCGCCGGCCGAGCAAGCCTGCCAAGCTTGACAAGCCCGTGCATTCAAACGACCAACGCGACGGTCCGGGGGCGGGCATGATCTCGGACGTCCAGCCTGCTCGGGTCGCCAGGAGGTGCCGTGCATGCCATTACGCATCATGAATGAGCCGGGCATGGCGGGAGAACGTCGCGCGGCATCTGGCTCGACCTTTCCGGTACGGCATTGAGCTGTTCGCTCGCAAATTTTCCTACAGTCGCAGTCGCAGCAGCAGTGCGCGATAGACCGTGAATTGCACCCGGGGCCAGCGTCGATGATCAGCAATCCGATCCCCTGGCCCAACAATGCGCGTTGCGCCGTCGCCTATACCTTCGACATGGATGCGGAGGCGCTGCTTCACATCAACTTCCGCGAGCAGGCGCCGGACCGTGTCGCACTGGCCTCGATGCTGCGCTACGAGCCGCAGGTCGCCGTGCCGCGGCTTCTGGAGATATTCCGCCGCTCCGGGTTGCGGCAGACCTTCTTTATCCCGGGATGGTGCGTCGAAGCCTATCCGGCGACCGTCGAACAGATCCTCGTGGCGGGGCATGAGCTCGGCCATCATGGCTACCTCCACAGGCGGCCGAATACGCAGAGCCGAGACGAGGAGGCGGAGAGCCTCGGGCGCGGGATCGAGGCGTTGGCGCGGCTGAGCGGGCAGAAGCCTGCCGGCTATCGTGCCCCGGCCTACGCCTTTTCCCGGCACACGCTGGAGCTGCTGCAGGATAGCGGCTTCCGCTATGACAGCTCGCTGCTGGGCGACGACCAGCCCTATCTGATCGGCAATGCACGCGGAGATCTCGTCGAGCTGCCGACCGACATGTCGCTCGACGATTGGACGCAATATGTCTGCGTCAAGGAGTTCGGCTACATGCTGCCGATCGCCTCGCCGGCGCGGGCGATGGAGGTCTTCCGGGCCGAGTTCGACGCCGCCTGGCGCCATGGCGGCCTGTGGAACGCCGTCTGGCACCCCTTCGTCTCGGGGCGTCCGTCCCGCGCGGACGCCTTCGCCGGGCTGATCGAATACATGCAGGAGAAGGGCGGCGTCTGGTTCGCTACCCTTGCCGAGATCGCCGCTCATGTCCGCGGCCTCGCCGATCAGGGAACCTGGCAGCCGCGGCGCGATCAGGTTCCGTTCTGGCCGGAGCCCCTGCAGGACAGGGAATTGACCTGAAACTGCGACCGGCGGCCAGGAATCGCTGGACGGGACATCATGCCAGGATGCGGCCGCGGTTCAGGATCCTCCCTGGGTCGAGCGCGTCCTTGAGCGTTCGCATCAAGGCGAGCTCGGAATCGGAGCGGCTGTAGCCGAGATAGGGGCGCTTCAGCACGCCGACGCCGTGTTCGGCCGAGATACTGCCCTCGACGTCCCGGACGGTGCGGTACACCACCTCGGCAAGTCCGTCGAAGCCCGTGCCTTCGGGCGGATGGATCGAGAGATGCAGATTGCTGTCGGCGAGGTGCCCGAACAGGATCAGTGTTGCGTCGGGCCTAGCCTCGGCGATCCGGGCGTGCAGGAGATCGACACCCTGCGCCATCGCCGCAAGCGGCACGCTGATGTCGAAATGCAGGCCGGTCGGCAGGTGCCGGTAGAACTCCGAACTCGCCTCGCGATAGGTCCAGAAGCGGGCGCGTTCCCGGCTCGATTGCGCGACGAGCACGTCTTCGAGCAGCCCTTCCTCGACGAGCGCGCCGAGCGCCTCCAGGAACAGCTCCGCATAGGCTTCGCCGGCGGGAAGCGCCGCCTCGACCAGCAGGGTGAGTGCTGGGCCCGATGTGAAGGGCGGCTGCAGCGCGGCATGGGCTGCCGTGGCGGCGAGATAGTCGCGCCACATCGCCTCGAAGGCGAGGAGGCCGCCCGGCAGCTTCGCCTCTAACCGGTCGAGTACCTGCAAGGCTTCAGCGACGCCCGCGACGGAACAGAGCGCGGTGTGGTGGCTCGGCACGGCCGGCTGCAGCGCCAGCAGGACACGCGTGACGACGCCGAGCGTGCCCTCGCTGCCGATCAGGAGCTGGGTCCAGTCGTAGCCGGCATTGTTCTTGATGACCTTGACGAGCGAGCTGACGATGCGGCCGTCCGGCAGCACCGCTTCGAGGCCGAGCACGTTGCGGCGGGTCATGCCATAACGTAGGACCTGCACGCCCCCGGCATTGGTCGCGACATTGCCGCCGATGGTGCAGCTGCCGCGCGCGCCGAGATCGACGCCGTAGAGGAGCCCGGCCTCGGCCGCCCGCTGCTGGATCGCCTCGAGCGCCGTGCCGGCGAGGGCGGTCATCGTCCGGCCGACGGGATCAAGCTCCTCGATGCCGTTCATGCGTTCGAGCGAGAGCGCGATCTCGCCTTCGACCGGATGCGCGCCGCCTGCGAGCCCGGTCAGGCCGCCCTGGACGACGACCGCCAGCGAGAAGCGATGGCAGATCGCTAGGGCCGCTGAAACCTCGGCCGTGCTGCGTGGCAGCAGCAGCGCCGCCGGGGCGCAAGGCGGCAACCCGGCGCTGTCGGCGCGGTTGCGCACGGGCACGGCGTCGCCGACGCGGATCTGCTCATCGCCGAGGGCGGTCCTGAGCGCCGCCAGCGCTTCCTGGGGCAGGCTCATGCCGCCGCGTTCTCGCAGCCGTGGCCGAAGTTGGCCGCGGCGTCGGCGGCCGGAACCCGGCGGCCGCCGATATCGAGCCGGCGCCAGGATTTCACGGGGTCGCTCCCGGTTTCGTCTCGGCGAGCCGGCGGTCGTAGTCGAGCACGGCCTGGAGCAGCACCTGCGCTCCGGCGCCGCAATCCTCGAAGGAGGCGTCCTCCGCCTCGTTGTGGCTGAGGCCCCCGGCACAGGGCACGAAGATCATCGCCGTCGGCGCGATGCGGGCGATATAGGCGGCATCGTGGCCGGCGCCGGAGACGATGTCGCGCATGCGGTAGCCGAGGCTGCCGGCGGCATCGCGCACCGAAGCGATGCAGCCGGGATCGAAGGGCACGGGCGGCGAGTCCCAGATCCGCGTCAGCGTGCCGGTGACGCCGTGTTCGGCGCAGATTGCCGCCAGAGCCTGCTCGATGGCAGCCTCGGTCCCGTCGAGCGCGCCGGCATCGGGATGGCGCAGGTCGACCGAGAGCGAGGCTGCGCCGGGAATGACGTTGCGGGAGCCGGGATGGACCGCGATCGTTCCGACGGTGGCGACGGCCCCGGGGCAGGCGCGGGCGGCAGCCTGCACGGCCAGCACCAGCGCGGCCGCGGCGGGGAGGGCGTCCCGGCGCATCGCCATCGGCGTCGAGCCGGCATGCGACTCTCGGCCGGTGATCTCGACATCGTACCAGCGCATGCCCTGGACGCCGGTGACGACACCGATCGTATCGCCCTCGGCCTCGAGGATCGGCCCCTGCTCGATATGGAGCTCGAACATGGCGCCGATCGGCGTCGTTCCGATCCCGACCTCGCCACGATAGGAGATCGCCTCGATCGCCTCGGCGAAGCTCACGCCCTCACCATCCTTGCGCGTATCGGCATAGGTCCGGTCGAACACGCCGGCATGGACGCCGGAGCCGAGCATGGCGGGCGCGAAGCGCGAGCCTTCCTCGTTCGTCCAGTTGGCCAGCATGACCGGCGCATGGGTCTCATAGTCGGCGGCGTGCAGGGTCCGCAGGCATTCGAGCCCGGCGAGCACGCCGAGCACACCGTCGAACTTGCCACCGGTCGGCTGCGTGTCGAGATGGCTGCCCATGGCGATTGGTGGCAGCGCGTTGTTCCGGCCCGGCCTGATCGCGAACATGTTGCCGACCTCGTCGACATGCACGCTGCAGCCGAGGCTCTCGCATTCGGCCCGGAACCAGTCCCGGACGCGGCGATCTTCCTCGCCCAGCGTCAGGCGCCGGATGCCGCCCTTGGCGGTTCCGCCGATCCGGGCGGTCTCCATGAGATCGCTCCAGAGACGCCTTGCATCGATGCTCAGATTGTTCGCGCGCTTCGTCATGACGTTTCTCAGCAGGGGACTTCGATCAGGAACGGCCCCGGCTGGCGGAAGCTGATTCCGACGAGTTCGATCAGGCGCTCGACGCTGTCCGCGCGGGCGGCTTCCACGCCCATGCCGCCGGCGAGCTTGACCCAGTCGAGATCGGGGCGGCGCAGGTCGAGCATGTCGAGCGCCGTCCGTCCTGGGTTCAGCGCGCCGACATTGAACAGCTCGGTCTCGAGGCTCTGATACGCCCGGTTCGCGAAGATGATGTTGGTGACATTGAGATTCTCGCGTGCCTGCGTCCACAGCGCCTGCAAGGTGTACATGCCGCTGCCATCGGCCTGCAGCGCTACCGTGCGCCGCTCCGGGCAGGCCACGGCAGCGCCGGTCGCCAGCGGCAGGCCGATGCCGATCGAGCCACCGGTCAGCTGCAGCCAGTCATGCGCGGGAGCGCCGGCCGTGTGCCGGTAGCAGAAGCCCGCGGCATTGATGCTCTCGTCGATGAGGATCGCGTCCTCCGGCATCAATGCGCCGACGACGGCGGCGGCGGCCTCGGCGGTGAGCGCCCCCGAGGGAAGGTCCGGACGGGCCAGCGCCTGCAGGACCGGCGGTGCGCCGGCACCGATCAGGTCGGCGAGGCGTTCGAGCGCGTCTTCGAGATCGTCCTCCGGCGCGGCGAGGCGGTGGATGGCGCATTCGGGCGGCAGCACGAGGCTCGGCTTGCCGGGATAGGCGAAGAAGGCCACCGGCTCCTGCGCACCGACCAGGACGACGCGGCGCACTTCGCTGAGTTGCGCGAGCGAGTCCGCGACCGGGTAGAAGACCCGCTCGAGCACGACGCGCCCGGCGCCGCGTGCGATGCGGGCATTGGAGGTCGGCGCCATCAGGCGCGCACCATGGGTTTGCGCGATCCGGCTGGCGAGCTCCAGCGGGCGGGCGCGCAAGGCGCGGCCGCCGACCAGCAGCAAAGTCGGCTCGCCGGATCGCAGAGCGGCGGCGGCGTCCTTCAGTGCCTCGTCCGAGACCTTCGGCCGTGCCGGCAAGGGCAGGCGCGGCGCCGGGCCGTCGGCATCGTTCCAGGCGGTGTCGGCCGGCAGGATCAAGGTCGCGACCCGGCCGGCGCCCGAAAGCGCCGCGGCTACCGCTTCGGCGCCGTCGCGTGCGACCGCGCGGGCATCCTTCGAGGTCCTGACCCAGTCTGACATCGGCCGGGCCACGCCTTCGACATCGGAGGTCAGGGGCGCGTCGTAGACGGCGTGGTGCGTGGCATGATCGCCGACGATGTTGACGATCGGGGTATTGGCCTTGCGGGCGTTGTGGAGATTGGCGAGTGCATTGCCGAGGCCGGGCCCGAGATGCAGCAGGGTGGCGGCCGGCTTGTCGGCCATCCGGGCATAGCCGTCGGCTGCGCCGGAGACGACGCCCTCGAACAGCCCGAGCACGCAGCGCATGCCGGGGACGCGGTCGAGCGCCGCGACGAAGTGCATTTCAGACGTGCCCGGATTGGCGAAACACGTATCGATCCCGCTGGCGATCAGCGTCCTGACCAGGCTTTCCGCGCCGTTCATGCCCTCTTGTCCCGCCTTGTCCTGCCGGAGGAATGTGAGGGCCGGGCGTGAGCCCGGCCCGCGGAGCCCGTTCCGATCAGATGGATTCAATCTGATCGGATCCGGCTCTGATGTCAGAGCGGATCGCGAACGAGCGGCGAGGTCGAGCAGTGAATGCCGCCGCCGCCGAGCGCAACCTTGTCGTACTCTACGACGCGGACGGAGATGCCCGCCTTGTCGAACTTCGCCTGCGTGCGCTCGGAGAGGCCGCCGGCCATGATCACCCGGCCCGGGCGCACCGCAAGGCAGTTGATCACCCAGTTGCCGTCATCCGGGCAGACCTCGATCTGGCGGATGCCGAGCTGCTTCAGCCGCTCGAGGAACCAGAAGGGCAGCAGCGTCGGATTCACGAACGCGGTCTCGGCGTCGACCATCACGAACATGCCGTCGATGTGCAGGCGATAGCCGGTGAGCTCGACCCGCAGCAATTCGACCCCGTGGACACGCAGCACTTCCTCGAGCTGGCGGGCGCCTTCCTCGTTGACGCGGCTCGAAAGGCCGACGACGGCGACCTTCGGCGTGATGAAGGCGAAGCTGCCGCCTTCCATCAGGCCGGTGCCGCCGATGGTCCGCAGGATCGGCATGCCGAGCTTGCCGAGGGTGCGCGTGACCGGCAGTTCCTCGCCACGGCGGATCGGCGGGCCGAGACGGGTGACGATGGCGCCGCCATCGATGGCGATGACGCTGTCGCGGGTGTAGACGGACTTCATCTTGCCGGGCGCGCATTCGTCGAGGAAGACGACCTCGGCACCTTCCTCGCGCAGCGCGGCGACGAGCTTGTCATGCTGGGCCTGCTGGGCCGGAAGGTCGGGGATCGAGTCGCCGCGCCAGTACCAGCCTTTCTCCGGGTCACCGAAGGCGCCGATGTCGGGGATGCGCTTGGTGGGATCGACGACGTTGAGCTCCGGGCCGGGGCGGTGCATTAGCACCTTGCGGATCTGGCCGACATCGTTGTTGCAGCCCCAGCGCTGCCCCCAGACTTCGACCTGCTCGGACTCGGCCTCGAAGGCCGGCTCGGCCCGCGAGGCGAAGGTCTTGATGAGCATGTTGTAGCGGTATTCGTGTTCCGAAATGATCGACATGGTCTTCTCCTGAATCCGATGCTGAACTGATCTCTCGCAGCCGGGTCTCAGCCGGCAGCGGTCGGAATGGTCCATTCGTCGCCACGGGCGGTGGTGACGTATTCCGGCCAGCGATAATTGACGGGGGCCTCGAAATCGGCCGGCAGAAGCGGCGCGACCCATTTCTCGCCGCCGATGCCGCCGCCGGTGCGATCCTTGAACTCCGCCTGCGCGGCGGCGAGGCTGGTGCCGTCGGTCAGGAGGTCGACGATGGTGGTGGCGATGACCTTGGCGGCCGTGCTCCACATCGGGTCGATGCAGGCCGGCATGCCGCCCATGGCGTAGCGGGTCCACTCCGGATAGCGGTAGCCGGGCGGCGCCTTGAGGGTCGGGCGGCCGACATAGAGCCGCACCGTCGGCGCGTGCCACGTGTAGTCGACATAGTCGTCGGCAGCGAGGTTCTTCTGCCAGGACGGCAGTTGCGCACGGAAGGCCTCCTCGCCCTCCCAGGGCGCCGTCAGGCGCTGGATCTCGGGCATGAACGGGTCGTCCATCGGCTCCAGGCCGAGATTGCGCTGGATCTCACGGCCGAAGGCGCGCGCGTCCTCGCCCCATTGCGGCGCGCCGATCGCGGCGAAGTTGCGCCAGGCCGCCTGCGCCATCGCGTGGTTCGGCAGGCCGGCGCGGGTGCGGGTGATCCAGGCGGGGCTGACCGTGCAGTGGCTCATCGCGGCGCAATGCTCGGCATTGCGGTCGAGCACCGCGAAGACGCGCTCGCACATGTCGAGCGTCGGGGCGCGCAGGGAGTACTGGATCTGGGCGAGGCCGGGCGCGAGATTGTCCGCGGCCGCATAGCCCGCCTGGATGATGTGCTCGTTGAGCGTCCAGCTGCCGTGATGCGGCAGCATCGACTCCTTCATGTACTTGGACGAGGTGTACATCAGGCAGACCGCGTCGATCGCGCCCGGGGCGCGCGCGGTCGAGTGGCTGTGGGTCACGCCGGCGAAGGCGCCGGTCTGCTGCCAGGTCTCCGGGTTCGGGCACTCGAAGGTGTAGACGCGGCTCCAGTAGGGCGCGCTGTGGGTATCCCAGAAGCAGCTGTTCGCCAGCGCCGGGAACGAGTGCGGGTGGAAGCTGATCGCCGCGTCGAGATCGTTGTAGTAGCCCTTCGCAGCGTGCACCGGCTTCGAGCCGCACATCTTCTCGGCCGGCTCGCCGAAGAACTTGATGCGCCCCTTGATGCCGTGCTTCTCCATGGCGTGCTTGGCGGCGAGGAAACCGGCGAACGCGCCGATGCCGAGCGCCGAGTGCGGGTCGGTATGGCCGGCGGCGTGGCGGCTCACGCCCTCGCGCGGCTTGCGGAAGGGCACGGCCTCCTGGGAGGTGCCGGGCACGGCGTCGTACTCGGCATAGCCGCCGATGGTCGGACCCTCGCCATTGGACCATTCGGCGCAGAACGCCGTCGGCATCCCGCCGGAGCCTTCCTCGACGGTGAAGCCCTCGGCGCGCAGCCGCTCGACATACCAGGCGGCGGAGCGGTACTCGCGCCAGGACGGCTCGTGCAGGTCCCAGATCGTCATATGGTCGGCGGAGAGACGCTCTGCGTTCTCTTCCAGCCAGGCGAGGGCGCTCTGCTTGTCGGCGCCAAAACCGCTGATGTCGGACATGGTTCTGCCTTTTCGGATGGTTCAGTTCCCGCGCCGGGAGCGCACATAGGCGTCCGCGCACAGAAGGCTCACGGTGACGGCGATGAGGACCGCCGCGACGGCGGCCATGGTGGGATCGAGCGCCTCGTTGATGCCGTCCCACATGCGGCGCGGCAGGGTGAAGACGGCGCGACCGGCGATGAAGAGGGCGAGGACGAGCTCATCCCAGCTATGGATGAAGGCGAAGATCAGCCCCGAGACGACGCCGGGCATGATGTTCGGGATGATCACCAGGCGCAGCGTCTGGCTCATGCTGGCGCCGAGGCTGAGCGAGGCCTGTTCGAGGCGCGGATCGAAGCCGGCGAGCGCGGTCGAAACCGTGATCACCACATAGGGGACACCCGTCACCGCATGGGCGATGATCAGGCCGGTGTAGGTGTCGAGCAGGCGCAGGTCGATCCAGAACTGGTAGATGCCGAGCGCGTAGACGATGGTCGGCACCATGATCGGCACCAGCATCAGCATGCGGACGAAGTCGCTGGCGCGGTTGCCGAGGCGCCAGCAGCCGATGGCGCAGAGCGTGCCGGCGACGACGGCCACCGCCGTCGAGACGCAGGCGATGATGAAGCTCTGCAGGATGCTGGTCAGCCAGGGACCGCTGCTGAACAGGTTGCGGTAGTACTGGAACGAGACCTCCGACTCCGGCAGCGAGAGATAGTGCCGGTCGGTCACCGAAACGGCGAAGACCACGGTGATCGGAAGGACGAGGAAGCAGATGATCAGCCACGCCAGCGAGCGTGTCATGATCGAGATGTTGCCGAAGCCGTTTGCGGTCATGGTCTCAGCCCGCCCCGAAGAGTTTGCGCAGATTGACCAGCCGGCTCAGCGCCGCGAGCAGCACGCCGATGACGATCAGCAGCACCGCGGCGAGCATGCTGGCGACGCCCCAGCGCACGACCTCGAGGATCTGGACCTTGATGTATTCGGCGATCATCAGCGTCTTGCCGCCGCCGAGCAGGGCCGGGGTGACGAAGAAGCCGAGCGAGAAGATGAAGACCAGGATGCTCGCGCCGACGACGCCGGGCAAGGAAAGCGGCAGGAACACTCGCCAGAAGGCTTCGAACCGCGAGGCGCCGAGGCCGCGGGCGGCGGCGATGCAGCGCTGGTCGATGTCCCGCATGTTCGAGAAGATCGGCAGGATGCCGAGCGGCAGCATGTAGTGCACCATGCCGATCATGACGCCGGTCTCGTTCCAGATCAGGCTCAGCGGGGAGTCGGTGACGCCCGTCGCCATCAGCGCCGAGTTGATCAGCCCCTCGCGGCGCAGCAGTACGAACCAGGCGAAGGCGCGCACCAGCACGGAGATCCAGAGCGGCACGAGCACGCCGAGGAACATCCAGCGCTGGACATTGGGCGAGGCGTGCACGAGCGCATAGGCGACGACATAGGCCAGCAGCAGCGTGAACATCGTCGTCAGCACGCTGATGCGGGCCGTGGTCCAGAGCATGCGCTGGATCGAGGCGCTGCTGGCGAGCAACTCGTAATTGTCGAGGCCCGGAGCCGGCACGGTGACGCTCATCCAGAGCACGCGGCCGATCGGGTAGATGTAGAAGACCCCCATCAGGAGGAGAGCCGGCGCGATCAGCAGCCAATAGCGCGTCGCAGGCGACGCGAAGAGGCTGAGACCGGCCCGGCTGCGCGCTGAGTCGGCAGGAGCAGTCATCACATGTCCGATCGGGGTGGGAAAGCGCCCTCGGGCGCGGTCATGCCCCCTTTGGGGAGGGCATGACCCGTCGTGCGTCGCGAGACGCCGAGCCGTTACGAGGAGATCAGATCCAGGAAGCTCTGGAAGGTCTTCGAATGGTTGGCCTTGTACCAATCGGCGTTGATCTTGGCCTGGACCGCGGCGTTGGCGGCGTCCGACGGGTTCTTCTTCTTCAGCTCCGCCGGCACGAGCGCGTCGGCGGCGGGGTTCGACGGGCCGTTGCCCATCGCCGCCAGGAGCTTCACCTGGCCTTCCGGCTGCTGCATCGAGGCGATGGCGCGCATCGCTTCCTTGCCGGCCGGGTTGCCCTTGGGCACGACCCAGAGGCCGGGCTGGAGCAGGCCGTCCTTGAAGGTGTAGGTGACGCGGCCCTGCGTCTCGTCGGCCAGCACATTGGCGCGGGTGTGCCAGAGCAGGCCCATCACGCATTCGCCGTCGCGCATCAGGCTCTGGCTCTCCGAGCCGCTGTTCCAGAACAGCAGGTCCTTCTTGATCGTCGCGATCTTGGCGAAGGCACGCTTGACGTCGAGCGGGTAGAGCTTGTCCTTCGGCACGCCGTCGGCCAGCAGCGCGAATTCGAGCATGGCCTGCGAGTCCTTGCGCATCATGCGCCGGCCCGGATACTTCTTGGTGTCGAAGAAGTCGGCCAGCGTCGGCTCGCCGGAAATCTTGCTCTTGTCCCAGGCGAGGACCGAGCTGAACATGTAGTTCACCACGCCTTCGTCATAGGCAAAGGTGGGATCCAGCTTGGTCTTGTCGACGATCGAGTAATCGATCTTTTCCAGCGCGCCATGCGGGCCGAGCTCGGCAAGGGTCGTGATGCCGGCGTCGCAGATGTCCCAGGTGACGTGGCGCGACTGGACCATGGTGAGGATCTTGCCGTTGAGCGCGCCGCTGCCGTCGAGCACGATCTTGCCGCCCTGGGCGGCGAACGGCTTCACATAGGCCTCGTCGAAGGCCTTCATCGCGACGCCGCCGAAATTGACCAGCACCACTTCCTTGCCGGCCTGGGCCCGCGCGGCGCCACCGCCCAGCGCGAGCGCCGCAGGCGCGATGCCGAGCGCGAGCGCACTGCGGATCAGGTCGCGACGGGTCTGACCGCCGCCGAGTTCGGCCGCGAGGGCCCTGCAATCTTCCGCGAAGCTCTGCTTTTCCATCATGATCCCCTGTTCTTGTTGATGATGAAGATGAGGCTTTCCGGTCGCCTGGCTCGGCCGTCAGGCCTCCTGGACTTCCATCCCCGCCCGCGCGCTCCAGCCCAGCTCGAGGGATTGCCCGACTTCCGGAGCCGCGCCCGCATTCCAGGCCGGCAGCGAGACGCTGATCGGGCCGCAGCCCGCGGTTTCGACGAGGATGCGGAACTCCGAACCAAAGTAGTTCCACTCGCTGACGACGCCGCTCAGCCGGTTGTCGCTTTCGGTGCCAGGGGCGACGATGGAGAGCTTTTCCGGCCGCAGCGCGACCGTGACGTTCGAGCCGATGCCCGGTTTGGCATCGCGTGCCTTCTGCACGAAGCGCACGCCATCCCCGGAGAAGACGAAGCCGTCCCCGACATGAGACTCGACCTTGCCGCGCACGAAATTGCTCTTGCCGAGGAAGTCGGCGACGAAAGCCGTCCGGGGCCGGTCGTAGAGCTCGCCCGGCGTGCCCTGCTCGACCAGTCGCCCGTCGCTCATCACGACGATGCGGTCCGACATGGACAGCGCCTCGTCCTGATCATGCGTGACATAGATGAAGCTGAGCCCGACCTGGCGGTGCAGGCGTTTCAGCTCCTCCTGGAGTTCGGCGCGCAGCTTCTTGTCGAGCGCGCTCAAGGGCTCGTCGAGCAGGAGCAGGTGAGGGGTGAAGACGAGCGCACGGGCAAGCGCCACACGCTGCTGCTGCCCGCCCGAGAGCTGGCGCGGCAGGCGCTCGCTCTGGGTCGTCAGCTTGACCAGATCCAGTGCCGCCTTGACCTTTTCCTCGATCTCGGCGCGCGGGCGCCGGCGGACCTTCAGGGGAAAGGCCACATTGTCGAAGACCGACAGATGCGGGAACAAGGCATAGCCCTGAAAGACCATGCCGAAATTGCGGCGTTCCGGCGGCAGGTGCGTAATCGGCTGCCTGTCGAGGTGGATGCTACCTTGGTCGGGTTGCACGAACCCGGCAATCATCATCAACAAGGTGGTCTTTCCGGAGCCGGAAGGACCAAGCATCGTAAGAAATTCGCCGCCCTTGATGTCGATGGACACGTCTTTGACAGCTTTGAATGTGCCGAATGTCTTCGAAACACCAGATATCGACAGGTCGTGACCTGGAATCATTGCCGTCATTGTCAAGGCAGCCCCTCTGTTATATTTATTTCGACCTTGGCTGTCTGGTCGAGTGATTACAGAGCTTAGCCACGTCAAAATCAGAGTCAACTATAAAAAAAGAGCCAACTCTAATTTTTTGAGGTAAGCTCGGGCATCGGCAGGAGGACGTTTTGGCCAGCAAGGTGATCGGACTGAGAGAGCGCAACCGGCAGCACCGCGTCGGGCTCATTCTGGGCGCAGCCTCTCGCCTGTTCGCGCAGAGCGGCTATGACAGCACGCGTATCGAGGAGATCGCAGAGGCGGCGGAGGTCGCGCCGGCGACGGTCTATAACTACTTCACGAACAAGGCGAACATCCTCACCGCGCTGGCTGCGCGGCATGTCTACAGCTCTTGGGCCGAGCGCAGCGCTTATGTTCAGAACCCGCCGAGCGACCCCGTGGAGGCCGTGCAGGGCTTCGAGCGCCTGCTCGCCGACCAGGCGATGCGCACGCTCGGCCGGGAATGCTGGCGGGTCATCCTGGCCGCACCCTATCTCCAGCCCGGCAGCCGCCTCCACCGCGCCGGAATCATCTTTGGCTGGCTGATCGAGCGCCATTACCGGCGCATGCTGCGAACCTTCCAGGAGCGCGGCCAGCTCGATGCCGATGTCGACATCAGGGCGCTCGCCGAACTGATCACCGCGATCGGGACTTATCATTTCGGCCGCCGCGTCTCGGACGAGAACATGACGCTCGACACGCTGAAGCAGGACATCGAGAAACATGTCCTGATGACCTTTCTCGGCGTCATGCCCAGACAGGCGCGCCCGGAGGCTCCGGGCGCGCTGCCTTAGACGCTGAGGCAGAGGTATTTGATCTCGAGATAGTCCTCGATGCCGTATTTCGAGCCTTCGCGGCCGAGGCCCGATTGCTTGATGCCGCCGAAGGGCGCGACTTCGGTCGAGATCAGCCCGGTGTTGATCCCGACCATGCCGTATTCCAGCGCCTCTGCGACGCGGAAGATCTTCGAGACGTCGCGCGAGTAGAGATAGGAGGCGAGGCCGAACTCGGTGTTGTTGGCCATCGCCACCACCTCGGCGACGGTCTCGAAACGGAAGAGCGGCGCGACCGGGCCGAAGGTCTCCTCGCGCGCGACCTTCATCGCCGCGGTGGCGCCGGTCAGCACGGTCGGCTCGAAATAGAGGCCGCCGCGCTGGTCGCGTCTGCCGCCGGTCAGCACCTGCGCGCCTTTGGCGGTCGCGTCGGCGATATGCTCCTCCACCTTTGCCAGCGCCTTGTCCGAGATGAGCGGGCCGGCGAGCGCGCCCGCCTCGAAACCGTCGCCGACCTTGATCTGTCCGACCCGCTCGGCAAGCTTCTGCGCGAAGGCGTCGTAGACTCCGGCCTGGACGTAGAGGCGGTTGGCGCAGACGCAGGTCTGGCCGTTGTTGCGGTATTTCGAGACGATCGCCCCTTCGACCGCGGCGTCGAGATCGGCATCGTCGAAGACGATGAAGGGGGCATTGCCGCCGAGTTCGAGCCCGAGCTTGAGCACCTGGTCGGCGCCCTGCCGCATCAGGATCTTGCCGACATTGGTCGAGCCGGTGAAGGTCAGCTTGCGGATCTTCGGGTTCTCGCAGAACTCGCGGCCGACGGAGACGGAATCGGTCGAAGGCAGCACGCTGAAGAGCCCGGCGGGCAGTCCGGCACGTTCGGCGAGAACGGCGAGGGCGAGCGCCGAGAGCGGGGTTTCCGACGCCGGCTTGGCCAACATGGCGCAGCCGGCGGCCAGGGCCGGCGCCAGCTTTCGCGCCAGCATCGCGTTGGGAAAGTTCCACGGCGTGATCGCCGCCACCACGCCGACGGGCTGCTTGACGACGATGATCCGCTTGTCGGGCTGGTGCCCGGGGATGGTGTCGCCATAGACGCGCTTGGCCTCCTCGCCGAACCATTCGACATAGGAGGCGCCGTAGAGGACCTCGCCCTTGGCCTCGGCCAGCGGCTTGCCCATCTCGGCGGTGAGGATCGCCGCGAGGTCGTCCGCATTGGCGACCATCAGGTCGAACAGCCGGCGCAGGATCGCCGCCCTGTCCTTGCCGGTGCGGGCCGCCCAGTCCTTCTGCGCCTCCTGCGCGGCGTCGATGGCGGCGGCAGCCTCAGAGCGGTTCAGGTCCGGCAATGTCGCCAGGACCTCGCCCGTCGAGGGATTGGTGACCTCGAAGGTCCGGCCCGTCGCCGCGGAGGCGACGGGCCGGCCGGCGATGAAGCCGCTTTCGACGACGAGCGAGGTGTCCTTCAGCCGCGCGAGGAGGCTTGCTGCGATCGCCATCGCCTCAGGCCTCCGCTGCGCATTCGCGCAGGCTGTCCTCGAGGATGTCGAGCGCCTCGGAGAAGATCTCGTCGCTGATGGTCAGCGGCGAGAGGAAGCGGATCACATTGCCGTAGACGCCGCAGTTCAGCAGGATCAGGCCCTTTTCCAGCGCCCGGGCGCGGACACGGTTGGTGAAATCGGGAGCGGGCGTCTTCGTGCCCGGCAGGGCGAACTCGACGGCGTTCATGAAGCCGGGGCCGCGGATGTCGGCGATCTGCGGTATGTCCGGCGTCAGCGACTGCAGGCGCTGCTTCAGGCGGGCGCCGAGTTGCTCGGCGCGTGCGCAAAGCCCCTCATCGGCGATGACGTCGAGCACGGCATGGGCCGCGGCGATGCCGATCGGGTTGCCGCCATAGGTTCCGCCGAGGCCACCGGCACCGGGAGCGTCCATGATCTCCGCGCGGCCGGTCACGGCCGCGATCGGAAAGCCGCCGCCGAGGCCCTTGGCCATGGTGGTGATGTCGGCAACCACGCCGGCGCGCTCCATGGCGAACATCCGGCCGGTCCGGGCGAAGCCGGTCTGAACCTCGTCGGCGATCAGCAGGATGCCATGCTGGTCGGCGAGCGCCCGCAGGGCCGTCATGAAGGCGCGCGGCGCCTCGTAGAACCCGCCTTCGCCCTGGATCGGCTCGATGATGAACGCCGCGACGCGGGACGGATCGACATCGGCCTTGAACAGCCGGTCGAGCGCGGCCAGCGAAACCTCCGCGGTGACGCCATGCAGCTCGACCGGGAAGGGGATGTGGTAGACCTCCGGCATCATCGGGCCGAAGCCGACCTTGTAGGGCGCCACCTTGCCGGTCATCGACATGCCCATGAAGGTCCGGCCGTGGAAGCCGCCGGCGAAGGCGATCACGGCCGAGCGGCCGGTGGCTGCGCGGGCGATCTTGACCGCGTTCTCGGTCGCCTCGGCACCGGTGGTGACGAAGATGGTCTTCTTGGCGAAGTCGCCCGGCACGGCCTCGTTCAGCCGCTCGGCCAGCCCGACATAGTTCTCATAGGGCACGACCTGATGGCAGGTGTGGGTGAAGCGTTCGAGCTGCTCCTTCACCGCCGCGATGACCCGCGGATGGCGGTGGCCGGTGTTCACCACGGCGATGCCGGCGGAGAAGTCGATGTAGCGCTTGCCCTCGGTGTCCCAAAGCTCGGCGTTCTCCGCGCGGTCGGCATAGATCTGGGTCGCGACGCCGACGCCGCGGGAGACGGCTGCAACCCTGCGGGCTTCGATGGCGGAATTGGACATTGCTTGCTCCCCTCGGATGGCCGCGCCTGCGCCGGCAACTCTTGGAGGAATTTCTTGCAGTTTTTCTGCAAGAAGACAAGATGGCCGCGGGACGCTTTCCGCCATAGGTTCTCGCCCGATCGCCGTGACGATCGGCGCAGCCCGGGACCGGATGTGGAGCCTGTTCGATTTCGCATTACCGAGGCCGCCCGCATGGCGGGGGTTTCGGCCTCTACCTTGCGGCTCTGGGAGGCGCAGGGGCTGATCGAACCGATCCGGACCGCGTCGGGACAGCGGCTCTACAGCCGCGAGCAGCTCGACCGCCTGCAGGAGATTGCCTGGCTGCGGCGCGAGAAGGGGCTCAACCCGCCGGCGATCGCCGATCGCATGGGCCGTGAGGACGCATCCGAGGCGCCAGCCGGAGCGGCCGCTGACGTGTCAGCGCGGGAAGTGCCGGTCGGGATGAAGATGCGGCGGCTGCGCCAGGCGGCGCATGAGACGCTGGAGGATGTCGCCCAGGCTACGGCGATCCCGGTCTCGGTGCTCTCGACCTTCGAGCGGACCTCGGTCGGCCTGTCCTTCAAGGCCCTGCATGAGCTCGCCCGTCACTTCGGGACGACGGTGGCGGCGATCAGCGGCCAGGAGGATCATGACGGGCGCGAATCCCTGGTGCGCGCCGGCGCCTGGGCGACATGGCCGCCCACCTCGCCCGGCGTCACCGTGCAGGCGCTTGCGCGGGGCCAGACCCTGATGGAATGCCATCGCTTCCAGCTCGCCCCCGGAGCCTCGAGCGAGGGCACCTACGAGCACGAGGGCGAGGAGTTCCTGCACATTCTCTCGGGAAGCCTCGAGATCGTTCTCGACGGAGACAAGTTCTTCCTGCTCGAAGCCGGCGACAGCTTCTATTTCGAGAGCCGCCGCCCGCATGCCTGGCGCAATGCCAGCGAACAGGAGACGGTGGTCGTCTGGATCAACACGCCGTCGAGCTTCTAGGCCGTGAAGCTCCGCTGGAGTCTCGCCTCTGTCGCCACATGCTGGTCGCCGCGGCAACCGCACCGATTGCAGGAAAGCAACCGAGTCGCGTGGCGCGAGATCACCTTGGCAAGCTGATGCAAGATGGCTTCGTCGAGCGGCTGCGCCGTCATGTCCTGGCGCTGGACGCCTCATCCCGAACAGGTTCGCGGCCTGGATCCGCAAGGGGCGAGAACGAGCATCGTGGCCGGTGCTGCCCCCGATCGATAGCGGGCCGGCATCACGAGCCTCCAACGACGCAGGAGAGGCAGGACGCCTTTCAGGAGCTGCCGGATAGGCTACAATGCGACCGGGCGCCTTCATCGCGACGAGGCGATGGAGGGAGCTCGATGCCTTCCACAGGGGAGGACGCCATGGGACGCAAGTTCATCGACTGCCGCGCATTCCCGAGTGAGATGAAGTGCTCGATCGCGATCAGCGCCGATTCTGAGAAGGAGCTGCTGGAGGCCGCCGTCCAGCATGCCGTCGCAGTGCATGGTCACAAGGACAGCCCCGAACTGAGAGGCCAGCTGCTAGGAGTCATCAAGGATGGCATGCCGAGCGAGACGGCGCCTGGCCGCGCCGCCTGACGCTCTGGACCCTCGGACGGCCGCTATCCTCCACGGCTCCGGACATGACATCGCTTCACGCTTTGCGTTCGCCTGGTGCCATAACCCGGCGGGGGCGGGGCCGTGTGGCTGACAGCGGTCAGCTCTGCTCCAAGCGCCCCCACGAAGCCCGCGGCCATGGGCCGGCGGTTGCCAGCGTGGGCGCGCCGCCGGATAGTACGCCTCCCGGTAGGCGAGGAGGTGATGTGATGACATTGTCGATCAAGACCGAGAATTCCCTGCTCAAACAGGACGAGATCGCCTTCGTCGCAGGGACGCATTACCCGGCCATCGTCGATGCCGACGACAAGGCGCTCGCGGAAATGCGCAAACGAATCCGCGACCTGCAGGAGAAGGAGCGCACATTCGTTCGGCAGATGCGCCGCAGTATTCGCGGCAAGGCAGATGCGCGCGGCGCGAGCTTTCCGGGCGAGGTCGAGCGCCCCTCCCGCCGCAAGCAGGTCTGGGCGCAGGCCGCCAAGCGGCTCAACCGGGAGACGGCGCGCCGCCGGGCGATCGCCGCCCATGAGGAGATGAAGGAGGCCGCCCGCCGGGCGCTCGCGCTCAAGGCTGACGGCAAGGCCAAGGCCCGCCCTGCCGACAAGACCGCGAGTGACGGCATGATCGCGATCGAGAGTCGCAAGCGCCGCTTCAGCGTCAACCGCGCCAAGGTTGGCAGCGTCTCGCAGGCCGGCAAGCGCGCCCAGGCCAGGCGGGACGCGAAAGGCGCGTAGGCGCCGTCAGGACAGGACGGCGCCGGGTTTCGACCGGCGCCGCTCGGTTTCTCACTGCGCCGCGCTGACGGCGGCTGCGACGGCAAAGCCGCAGACGATCATCGCTGCCATCCGGTAGGAATGTCGCCGCAGGCTTACCGGCAGGCTCGCGCCGAGCAGCGTCCAGCCGAAGCCGGCGGCGATCGAGAGCGCGACGAAGGCGAATAGGCCGAGCACCGGCTGCCCCGGCAGCAGCGACGGGATCGAGAGCGTCCCGACCAGCATCGCCTTCGGGTTGAGCAGGGTCGTGACGAGCACCCGCGCAAAGGCGCCGGAGCGTGCCGGCATCTCGGGAACGACCGGCAAGGACCAAAGTTTTCGCGCCGACAGCAGCAACCAGATGGCGGCGACCGCCTTCATCAACGGCAAAGCCTGCGGAACATCCCCGAGCAGGTTTGCGAGCGAGAGAAAGAAGCCGATGGCGAACGCATAGCCCAGCGCCTCGGCCAGCGGCAGCAACCTCGCCTGGCGCAGCCCCATCGCCGCGCCGGAGGCGGCGAGGATGGTGTTGGTCGGTCCCGGCGTGAGCAGGATCGCCGCGGATGTCAGCAGGAAGGTCGTGAGCTGCAAGGGGCGCCTCGGGATAGCGGTCGCCATCGGCTACCCCAGGACCACCCTTGGCACTTTGACTTGCCGCAAGCCGGTCCGGCTTTCCTTCGGAAATCAGAGCGAGGGCCCGGCCGCCGCGCGCGGAAGCCGGGCCGGTCGTTCAGTCTTCTGCGGCCATCGCGACCTGTGCCGGCTCCGGCTTCGGCTCGGGCTTTGCTTCCTTGGGCGCGAACAGCTTCATGATGAACACGAAGAAGGCCGGCACGAAGAAGATCGCGAGCACGGTCGCCGAGATCATGCCGCCGAGCACGCCGGTGCCGATGGCGTTCTGGCTCGCCGCACTGGCGCCCGACGCGATCGCCAGCGGAACCACGCCGAGCGTGAAGGCCAGCGAGGTCATCAGGATCGGCCGGAAGCGCAGATGCGCCGCCTCGATCGTCGCTTCCCGCAGCGGCTTGCCCTCGGCGTGCAGGTCCTTGGCGAACTCGATGATCAGGATCGCGTTCTTGGCCGAGAGACCGATGATCGCGATCAGCCCGACGAGGAAGTAGACGTCGTTGGGCATGCCGCGCAGCGTCACCGCCGCCACCGAGCCGATCACGCCCAGCGGCACGACCATCATCACCGAGAGCGGGATCGACCAGCTCTCATAGAGCGCCGCCAGCAGCAGGAAGACCAGGAGGATGCTGAGCCCGATCAGCAGCGGCGCCTGCGAGCCCGACTGGATCTCCTGCAGCGACTGGCCGGTCCACTCATAGCCGAAGCCGGACGGCAGCTCGCGCGCCAGCCGTTCCATCTCGGCGATGGCGGCGCCGGACGAATAGCCCGGGGCGGCCTGGCCGGCGATGCGCACCGCCGGATAGCCGTTGTAGCCGACCACCTGGGATGGGCCCTTCGACCATTCGATGCTGGCGAAGGAGGAGAACGGCACCATGCCGCCATGGGCGTTGCGGACGTTCAGGCGCAGCAGGTCGGCGGTCTGCATGCGCTGGCCTTCATCGGCCTGGACCGTGACCCGCTGCATGCGGCCGGCATTGGGGAAGTCGTTGACATAGGACGAGCCGAGATTGGCCGAGATCGTCGCATTGATGTCGGCGAAGGCGACGCCGAAGGTGTTCGCCTTCTCGCGATCGATGATGAGGTTGACCTGGGCGGCGTCGGCGAGCCCCTCGACGCGCAGGCCGGCGAGCACCGGGCTCTGCGAAGCGGCGGCGAGCAACTGCGCGCGTGCCGCCGAGAGCGCCTCCTGCCCGAGACCGGCGCGGTCCTGCAGGCGGAAGGTGAAGCCGCTGGAGTTGCCGAGGCCCTGGATCGGCGGCGGCGACAGCGCGAAGGTCTGCGCGTCCTTGATGCCGAACATCTTGCCGTTCATCCGCGCCGAGATGGCGGTGGCGGAATCGTTCGGGCCGCGCTCGCTCCAGTCCTTCAGGGTGATGAAGGCGAGCGCCGCGTTCTCGCCGGCGCCGGCGAAGCTGTAGCCGGAGATGCCGACCATGCGCGAGACGGCCGGCTCGGCGAGCGCGATCTTCTCGATCTGCTGGAGCACGTCGAGCGTCCGGTTGGCGCTGGCCTCCGGCGGAGCCTGCACGTCGACCAGGAGATAGCCCTGATCCTCGTTCGGCAGGAAGGCGGAAGGCAGGCGCATGAATGACCAGCCGAGGCCGACGAGCAGCGCGAGATAGATCACCATATAGCGTCCGGTGCGACGCGTGATCCCGCCGACGATGCCGCTATAGCCGTGCGACATCCGGTCGAAATTGCGGTTGAACCAGCCGAAGAAGCCCTTCTTCTCCGCGTGATGGCCCTTCGCGATCGGCTTCAGGAAGGTCGCGCAGAGCGCCGGCGTCAGCGTCAGGGCGAGGAAGCCCGAGAACAGGATCGAGACGACCATGGTCAGGCTGAACTGCTGGTAGATGATGCCGACCGCGCCGGGGAAGAACGCCATCGGCACGAACACCGCCGTCAGCACCAGCGTGATGCCGATGATCGCGCCGGTGATCTGGGTCATCGCCTTGCGGGTCGCCTCCTTCGGCGAAAGCCCTTCCTCGGCCATGATCCGCTCGACGTTCTCGACCACCACGATGGCGTCGTCGACCAGGATGCCGATCGCCAGCACCATCGCGAACATGGTCAGCACGTTGATCGAGAAGCCGGCCGCGAACATCACCGCGCAGGTGCCGAGCAGCGCCACCGGAACGACGAGCGTCGGGATCACCGTGTAGCGGAAGTTCTGCAGGAACAGGAACATCACCACGAAGACCAGGGCCATCGCCTCGAGCAGCGTGTTCAGCACCTTCTGGATCGAGACCTCGACGAAGGGCGAGGTGTCGTAGGGGATGTCGTATTTCAGCCCGGCCGGGAAGAAGCGGGCGAGCTCCTCCATCTTGGCCTGCACGCCCTGCGAGGTCGCGAGTGCGTTGCCCGTCGGCGAGAGCTGGACGCCGATGGCGGCGCTCGGCTGGCCGTTGAGGCGCGTCGAGAAGTTGTAGGATTCGCCGCCGACCTCGATCCGGGCGACGTCCCGCAGGCGCACGGACGAGCCGTCGAGATTGGCGCGCAGCACGATCGAGCCGAACTGCTCGGGCGAGGTCAGCTGGCCCTTGACCAGCACTGTCGCGGAGAGCTGCTGGTTGATCGGGTTCGGCTGGGCACCGATGCGGCCGGCCGCGACCTGCGCGTTCTGGGCGCGCACCGCGGCGATGACGTCGGCCGAGGTCAGGCCAAGGCCGAGCATCTTCTCCGGGTCCATCCAGATCCGCATCGAGCGTTGGGTGGCGAAGAGCTGGGCGCTGCCGACGCCGGAAATGCGCCGGATCTCGCCGAGCACGTTGCGGTTGAGATAGTCGCCGAGGCCGATCGCATCGACCTTGCCGTCGGGCGAGGTCAGGGTCACCAGCATCAGGAAGCCGGTGCCGGCCTGCTCGACGCGCATGCCCTGCTGCACCACGGTCTGCGGCAGGCGCGGCTCGACCCGGCTGATCCGGTTCTGCACTTCGACCTGGGCTTCGCCGATCTTGGTGCCGGGCGCGAAGGTGACGGTCAGGTTGATCCGGCCGTTCGCCTCCGAGGTCGACTCGAAATAGAGCAGGCCCGGGACGCCGTTGAGCTCCTCTTCGACCGGGCGCGTGACGCTCTGGTAGATGTCCTCCGGCGAGGCGCCGGGATAGTTGGTGCTGATCGTGATCTGCGGCGGCGCGACGTTCGGATACTGCGCGATCGGCAGCATCGGAATGGTGATGACGCCGGCGAGCATGATGAAGATCGCGACGACCCAGGCGAAGATCGGGCGGTCGATGAAGAAACTCGGCATTGCGTTCAGCCCTGCTTCTCGGTGGCGGGGGCAGGGTCGGCGGCGGCCGGCTTCCAGGGCGCGCCGGTGAACTTGGCGCCGGGGCGGATCTTCTGGAAGCCTTCGACGACGACCTGATCGCCGGGCTTCAGCCCGTCATCGATCACCTGGAGGTTGTCGACCGTGCGCCCGGTCCTGACCGGACGCAGCTCGAGCGTGCCGTCGGCCTGCAGGACATAGAGCTGTCCCTGGCCGGCGCCGTCGCGCTGGATCGCCTGCAGCGGCACGGCCAGCACGTTGTTCTGCACGCCCTGCTCGAGGACGACGCGGACATACATGCCCGGCAGCAGGTCGCCGTCAGGGTTGGGGAACTGGCCGCGCAACGTCACCTGTCCAGTCGTCACGTCGACCGTGGCCTCGGAGAACAGCAGCTGGCCGCGGTGCTTGTAAGTGGCGCCATTGTCGAACAGCAGCTGGACATTGGCGGCGCCCGGATTGGGGCCGGTCAGCGCGCCGAGCTTGAGCGCCTGCCGCAGGGCGAGCAATTCGCCGGCTGACTGGGTGAAGTCGGCATAGACCGGGTCGAGCTGCTGGATCGTCGCCAGGATATCGGCGGCGCCGGTGCCGACAAGGGCGCCTTCGGTGATCAGGGCGCGCCCGATCCGGCCGCTGATCGGCGCCCGAACCTCGGAATACTGGAGATCGAGCTGCGCTGCGTCGAGACCGGCGCGGGCGGCGGCGACATCGGCCTCGGCCTGGGCCAATTGCGCGACCGCCGTCTCCTGCTGCTGGGTGCTGGCGACCTTGCGATCGAGCAGCTCGACGATCCGGTCAGAGTGCTGGCGGGCCTGAAGCTGGCTCGCCTCGGCGCGCTTCAGCGCCGCTTCGGCGCTGGCGACCCGCACACGGAACGGCGCCGGGTCGATCCGGTAGAGCACGTCGCCCTGCTTGACCATGGTGCCTTGCTGGAAGACGCGCTCGACGACGATGCCCGAGACGCGCGGGCGCACTTCGGCGATCCGCGTCGGCGCGATGCGGCCCGGCAGGTTGTTGGTCACGGGCAGCGTCTGCGGCTCGGCGGTGATTACGCCGACGGCGACAGGCGGGCGCTGCGCACCGGCGCCCTGCGCCGGCTTCTTCTCTTCGGAGCAGGCGGCGGTCAGCAGAAGCACGCCGAGCAGGAGGCCGCGGCCGAGATGCGAGATCGGAAAGGTCATGCGGAAAATCCGGAGGGGACGGTGCAAAAGGAGAGGGCGGAGTTCGGGCCGGCTGCGGCAGGTCCGCCAGCTAGGCGGTCGGCAGGCCTGGGGACTGGTCGACCAGCCAGCCGATATCGGCGACGAGGCGCGCGCGCTCTTCTGCCGACCAGCAATGCAGCTCGAACCATTCCATCAACATCAGCCCCTGAGCGGCGAGGAAGGCGAGCATCGCGCCGCGCGGATGAGTGGACTGCTCGGCGATTTCGGAGACCTGCACGCGGTTGATCTGCTGGATCGGTTCGCGCAGCTCGGCATCCTGGGCCAGCGCCGCGCACAGGTTGAACGCCACGGCGCGTTCCTCGTCGGAGCGGAGGCGCGAGGCGGAGGCGAGACGCCCGCGTATCAGCGCATCGGGCTCGCCCGCGAGCGCATCGACGAAGGTCTGGATATAGGCGGTCTCGACGGCGACGCGCCGCTCGATCACCGCGCGGATCAGGGCGCGCTTGGTCTTGTAGTCGTAGAGCACGCTGGCCTTGCTGATCCCGGCCTCGGCCGCGACGGCCTCCAGCGTGAGATGCACCGCGCCGTCACGGCTCACCACTTTTTCGGCGGCGTCGAGGACGGCTTCCCGGTCGATGGTGCGATGGCGGCCCATATATCCTCATTGAAAATATCCGACCGGTTGGATATAAATTCTCTTGCGCTATGTCAAGCCACCCGGCCCAGCGATGGGGCATCCTCGGCGATCGCGGCGGCGCCAGGGCGCGCTACGAAATGCGTACGTGGAAGGAGCAGGATCCTGCGGACGGCCTATTTTCACGATCTCGAGAACGACATCCTCCTCGCCGAGGAGGGCGGCGTCCTGACCGTCAGCCAGAATGGCCGGTCCTATCTGGCCTTGCGCTGGAGAATGACCGAGGAGGTCGTGGCCGTCGTCCAGACCGCCATCCGCTTCGGCCTGTCGAAGCTCTGGCAGGACGGTCACCCAAAGGGCCGGCAAAGCTCGCACATCAGCTTTTCGTGCACCCATGAGCCGGCCTCATGGGTGTTCGCCCTCGGGCTCGAGGCGTGCCCGCCACGCCTGCAGAAGATCACCTTCAACAAGCGCTTCCTGCCGATCTTCGAGACCAGCCACCTGGAATGGAGCAGCCGGAAGAGCGGCGGGCACATTCTCGTACCGCCCGGCAGCCTCGCCGAGGTGCTCGGCCTTCTTCGCGCGGGTGTGACGCGTTCGGCGGCTCCAGAGTAGCGCGCCGTTCCGCGACGGCTGGCCGCTCCGAGCGGTCCGCTGTCGCCGGGGCGAAAGGAAACCCCGCGTTGTCGGTCAGGAGGCGCCGGCCGGCTTGTCGCTCGCATGGCGCGTCATGCTCGACGCCATCGCCGGATTGTAGCCCGGCAGGACGCGCGCATCGATCAGCACTGGGCGTCCCTTTCGAGCCAGCGTCGTTGCCTCCCGCACGGCCTGTGTCAGCTCCGCCATGGTCGCCACCGGTCCGATCCCTTCCAGCCCCTGCGCACGCGCCATGGCGGCGATGTCGATGTCGGGCTCGGCGATGCGCTGGCCGATCCATTTGTTCTCGACCGGGCGCTGGCGCTGCCTGGCGACGCGCTCCTGATGGATCTCGTCATTGAAGAAGGAGCGGTTGTTCGACACGATCGCGACGAAGGGCAGCTGGTAATGCGCCGCTGTCCAGAGCGCCGCGATGCCCATCAGCGTGTCGCCATCGCCGAGCACCGCGACCGGGAGCCGGCCGGTATCCTTCAGCGCCAGCGCCGCGCCGACCAGCATGCCGGGGCCGGCCGCGATGCCGCCGCCGCCATCGATGCCGAGATAGTCGAGCGGATGGCGGAAATGCCAGGATTCGCCGGCCCAGCCGAGCGGCAGCCTGACCAGCGAGATCACCTCCTCGCGCAATGCCGCGCCCATCGCGGCAGCAAGAGTGACGACGTCGAGCGGCCGATCCTCGTCGGCCTGGAAAGCGGGCAGGGCGGGTAGGTCGGCGGCCGCCTTGCCTGCGCCGATGCCGAGCGCATCCGCGATGAGATGCAAGGCGGCGTCGGGTGCGCAGGCAAGGTGGAGATCGGCCGGGGCCAGGGCCTGATGGTCCATGCTCCAGCCATTATGGAGCTGATGGTCCGGCGAGATGTTGATGATCTTCGCAACAGGCAGGCCGCCGGCCTGCTTCAGCATGCCGCCGAGATCGACGCAGTCGAGCGCCAGGATGACGTCGGCTGCGCGGATGGCCGCGCCGGCGGCCTCGTCGAGGAAGAAGCCGGGCTTGGTCACATGCAGTGGATGGTCGGTCGGGAAGCTGGCGCCGGTCTTGATGTCGGTCAGGACCCGCGCGCCGAGATGCTCGGCAAGCGCAACCCGCCTCGCCCAATCGACGGGGCTGCGCGACATCCGGCCCATCAGGAGGAGCGGCTCCCTGGCGGCGGCGAGCCAGTCGGCTGCGGTTGCGATATCCTTGGCTGCGGGAACCGGGGCCGCGGCGGCGGCATAGCGCTTCGGATCAGGCAGCGCGGGCATCTCGTCGAGCCGCTGCTCCTGCATGGAGACGTCGAGGCAGACATAGGTCGGCCCGCAAGGCGCCATGCGGGTGAGGTTGGCGGCTCTGGTCAGTGCCTCGATCGCGGCGGGGACCGAGACCGGCTGGTCGTCCCATTTCACGTAAGGCCGGATCAGCGCGCCCTGGTCCTTGGCGGTGTGCAGCCAGTCGATCCAGGGCCGGCGCTGGGCGGCGTCGACCGGGCCAGTCGCGCCCAAGATCAGCATCGGCACCCGGTCGCACCAGGCATTGTAGATCGCCATGGCGCCGTGCATCAGCCCGACATTGCTGTGCAGAATCACGCCCATCGGCCTCTCGGTCACCTTGGCGTAACCATGGGCGAGCGCGACCGCGTGCTCCTCATGCAGGCAGAGCAGCATTTGCGGCTCCTGGTTGCCGGTATGGTTGACCAGGCTGTCATGCAGGCCGCGGAAGCTGGAGCCGGGGTTGAGCGCGACATAGGGAATGTCGAGCGCCCGCAGCATCTGCGCGACGACGTCGCTGCCCCAGACGCCGTTATCGGTGCAGGGCAGGGGCTGATCGATGCCGGCAAGTTTGCCGCCGGCCTTGCCGATGTCGGTCATCGATGCTTCTCCGCAGCGCTGTCGGTTCGGGAGTTCAGTGGCCGAGTCGCGCCTTCCAGAAATCCCAGAGCCGGGTCTGGACCAGCGGCCCGAGATTGAGCTTGGCGGCGAGTTCGATCTCCTTCGCGGTCAAGGGCGAGACCTCGCCCAGCATCGCCGACTGGAACTGCAGTTCGGCGTTCTGCTTCAGATGAACCGAACGGAACACCATCTCCTTGACCGAGCGGCCGAGATTGCAGGCGCCATGGCGGCGCAGCAGCACGCTCCAATGCGGGCCGCAGGCGCGCGCCAGCGAGTCCGCCTGGGCCATGTTCTCGACCAGGAGGTTGGTGTCGCCGAACTCGTCGCGACTGTCCCAGAACGGCACCTGCGCGCCGATCACCGCGCCGACATGGAAGACCGGCACGACGGGTACCCCGGTCTGGCAGAACGGCATCACCGAGGCGGCATGGTGATGGCTGACCGCCATCACATCGGGCCGAGCCCTGTAGAAGGCGGCGTGGATGACGCGCTCGACATAGAGCCCGACGGAGAGCGGCGCTTCCGGCTCGCCATTCAGGTCGAGCTCGACGATGTCGGCGGCGGTGACGAGGGCGGGGCTGCGCGAGCGCGAGATCAGGAAGCGGTCGGCCCGTTCGGGATGGCGGGCGCTGACATGGCCGAACCCGTCGAGCACATCCTCGTTGGCGAGGATCCGGTTGGCGTCGACGATGTCCTGGATGGTCTGGGCGAGGGCAGAGGGCGTGTCTGGCATCGGCGTTTCCAAGCTCGGGCTGAGTGCCTCTGCGCGGACACTCGCCCGGCCATCGTCGCCTTTCCAAGACTTTCGCCGTTGGGCACCGATACGGGAAACGTGCTGGCGGACGGTGCGCTCAGCGCCCGGCGCCCGCCATTTCGGCTTCCGTCTCGTCCTACTCCATGCCATCCAGCGCCGCGATCTCCTCGCTGGAGGCGCCGAGCTTCCGCCAATCCTCGCTCTTGGGCACGATGCCCTGATACGAGGAAAGCCTCGCCTGCGGGATATGCGGCTCGATCCGCCCGATCGCCTCGCCGCCGGCCGCGAGCTTGCGCGCCGCGTCGATCATCACCCGCCGGAACTGCACGATGGCGATGTCACTGGCGCCGAGCCGCTCGCTGGTGCGGTCGGCGATAGGCCCCATCGACTCCCACATCATGATGTCCTGGTTGGGAATGCCGGGCACGCCGGTGAAGTCGCCGAGTTTCATCGCCTTGCGGTCCTGGAGATAGTCATTCTCCTTGCTGCGCAGCATCTTGCGGTAGTTCTTGTCGAGATCGATGCCGACCTGCGCGACGCAGAATTTTCGCCAGGCCTCCTGGTCGATGCAGTCGTCATTGCCCCAGGCGATGAAGTGGAAATAGCTGGAGACGTCGTCCTTGGGCACGATCACCGTCGCGACGTTGTAGGACGAGTTCGGCGGGATCAGCGCCGTATAGGGCGCGACGAAGACGGTCAGCCGGATGTAGTCATGGGTTTGTGCATTGCTGATCGGCCGGCGGATCGCGGCATAGCGGAAGCCGTAATTGGTCAGCTGGACCTGGATCCGCGGGTTCTTGTCGGTCGAGGGCCGCGTCCAGTGCGTGGCATTGGCCCCGGCAGAGGTGACGCGCGCCGGCTTCATGTCGGAGGAGTGCAGGCTCGAGGAATGGGCGGAGTCGATCTGCCCTTCCATGATCTGCGCCCAGTTCACCGGCAGGTCGATCTTGACGATCGAGACCTTGGCCTGCGGCGTCGGCGCCCAGGCAGGCGCCTCGAATTCCGGCTTCAGCTCGGGCGGGCCCATATAGACCCAGATGAAGCCGCCGGCCTCCTCCACCGGATAGGCCTTGTGCTTGACCTTCTCGGCAAAGCCGCTCTCCGGCGGCTCGGAGACCATCTCCAGGACGTTGCCGTCCACGTCGAACTTCCAGCCGTGATAGAGGCAGCGCAGCCCGCATTCCTCGTTGCGTCCGAAGAACAGCGAGGCCTTGCGATGCGGGCAGTACTCGCCGAGCACGCCGATCCGCCCATCGGTGTCGCGGAAGGCCACGAGGTCTTCGCCGAACAGCCGCACCCGGACCGGGGCACCATCGCTCTCGACGAGTTGCTCGGAGAGCAGCGCCGGCGTCCAGTGTCGCCGCATCAACTGCCCCATCGGGGCATCGCCCTCGACGCGGGTCAGGATCTCGTTCTCCTCATGCGTCAGCATGGCGGCCTCCCCGGCGCTTGCCCCGGTACTAGCCAGAGGCAAATTACTTAGTTATCTAAGTCTGAGATTAGTCGGGTTCAAAACGCTTGTCGAGAGAGGCAGGCGCAGGGCGGTGGGCAAGGCGGTGCGCATGGCTGACGGGAGCGAGGCGATCACCCTCAGGATCGCCGAGAAGACGATGATCGCTGAGGACATCTGCCTGTTCGAATTGCGGGCCGGCGATGGCAGCGAGCTACCGCCTTTCACTGCGGGCGCGCATCTTTCCGTAACCGTCCCCAATGGCGAGACCCGCAAATACTCGCTGTGCAACGACCCCGCCGAGAGCGACCGCTATGTCATCGCGGTCAAGAAGGAGATCGGCGGCCGCGGTGGCTCTGTCTGCCTGATCGAGCAGGCGCAGGAAGGCGACGCGATCTCGGTCGGCGCGCCGCGCAATGATTTCCAGCTGAAGCCCGGCCCGGCCAGCTACATCTTCATCGCCGGCGGCATCGGCATCACGCCGATCCGCGCCATGATCAAACACCTTACGGCGACCAGGGCAAAGCCCTTCAAACTCTACTACTTCACCCGCTCGCCCGAGCTGATGGCCTTCCGCGACGAGTTTTCCGCCCCGGAGTTCCGCGGCAAGGTGGTGATCCACCATGATGGCGGCGATCCCGCCAAAGCCTATGATCTCTGGCCGGTATTGGAGGAGCCGAAGGGCGCCCATCTCTATTGCTGCGGACCGCGTGGCCTGATGGAGGCGGTGCGCGACATGACCGGGCACTGGTCGTCTTCCGCCGTGCATTTCGAGGATTTTGGCGCCGCCAAGGCGAGGCCGGAAGACAATGTGCCCTTCACGGTCAGGCTGGCGAAGAGCGGCGGCAGCGTCATGGTGCCCGCCGACAAGTCGATCCTCGAGGCGTTGCGCGAGGCCGGCAAGGTCCTGCCCAGTTCCTGCGAGAGCGGCACCTGCGGCACCTGCCGGACGCGGCTGATCGCCGGCGAGCCCGACCATCGCGACCTCGCTCTGTCCGAGCACGAGCGCGCCCGCAACATCATGATCTGCGTCTCGCGGGCGAAGTCGTCCGAGCTGGTGCTGGACCTCTAGAGGAGCCGCCGATGAGCGAACCCCTGCGCCTCGGCGTCCTCGGCCTCGGCCGTGCCTTCATGCTGATGCTGCCGACGCTGTCGCAGCATCCACTTTGTCGGCTGGTCGCAGCCGCCGATCCTCGCCCCGAGGCGCGGGCGCAGTTCGAGGCCGATTTCTCGCGGCCCGGCGCGCCTGCCAGGGCTTATGCCGAGATCGAGGCGCTCTGCGCCGACCCGGACGTAGAGGCGCTCTATATCGCCACGCCCCACCAGTTCCATGTCGAGCATGTCGCGCTCGCCGCCCGCCACGGCAAGCACATCCTGGTCGAGAAGCCGATGGCGCTGAGCATCGCAGATTGCCAGGCGATGATCGCCGCGGCGCGGCAGGCCGACGTTCATCTCATGGTCGGCCACAGCCACTCTTTCGATACGCCCTATCTCCATGCCGCGGCGCTGATCCGCTCCGGCCGCTTCGGCGCGGTCCGCATGATCACCGCGCTGAACTACACCGATTTCCTTTATCGCCCGCGCCGGCCGGAGGAACTCGACACCGCCCAGGGCGGCGGCGTGGTCTTCAGCCAGGGCGCCCATCAGGTCGATGTCGCCCGCCTGATCGCCGGCGGCAGGGTCGAGAGCGTGCGCGCGATCACCGGGCGCTGGGATGCAGGACGTCCGACCGAGGGCGCCTATCAGGCCTTGCTGACCTTCGAGGGCGGCGCCAGCGCCAGCCTGACCTATTCCGGCTATGGCCGCTATGACAGCGACGAACAGTTCGGCTGGCTGGGCGAGCTCGGCCAGCAGCGCGATCCCGACAATTACGGTGCGGCCCGGCGCGGCCTCGCCAAGGTCGCGACGCCGGAGGAAGAGGCGGCCCTCAAGAACACCCGGACCTATGGCGTCGCCAAGAGTTCCGTCGCCGCCGCGCCAGTCGCGCACAACCATTTCGGCCAGGTCGTGATCTCCTGCGAGCGGGCCGATCTGCGCCCGCTCGCCGACGGCGTCATGGTCTATGCCGATGCCGAGCGCTGGTTCGAGCCGCTGCCGGCACCGTCCGTGCCACGGGCCGAGGTGGTCGACGAGATGCACGCCGCCATCCGCCATGGCGTGGCGCCGCTGCACACCGGCGAATGGGGCATGGCGACGCTGGAGATCTGCCTCGCCATCCTCGAATCGGCGGAGACCGGCCGTGAGATCCAGCCGCAGCATCAGGTCGCTGTCGGCTGACCTGCATCTTCTCCAGCCCTCATCCTGAGGAGCCGCGCAGCGGCGTCTCGAAGGATATTTCAGGAGTCTCCGGAAGCGGCTGGACCATCCTTCGAGACGCGGGCCGACGCCCGCTCCTCAGGATGAGGCTGAGTAGTTGGAGCCGTGTTCAGCGCCGGCTGGGCGGCTCCACCGGCGGCGGGTTGTTGGCGGCGGCGGAGAGGATCGCGATCATGTCCTGCTCGGCGGCGGCGGCGCTCTTGTAGCGCGCCGCCGTCGTCACCAGCGGGCGTTCCGCATCGGCCGGATAGTGGATCGCGATGGCATAGCGGCCGGTCTGCGGATCCTCGAAAGGCTCGATGCGCAGCAGCATGGCAGGTGTCTCCGATCTCGTGCTGCCGTCATTGAACCTGCCGATGCGCCGCAGTCCAAGACAAAGGCGCATTCGCAGCAAGGTCTTTTCGCACTGGCCGCGCGTTGCCGCGGCGGCCGGCTCGCCCTATCCCTTGGGAAAGGCTGAGGACCAGGGCGGAAAGCGTATGGCGGGCGAGACCAGCATCGGCACCTTCGACTATGTCATCATCGGCGCAGGCTCGGCCGGCTGCGTGCTGGCGAACCGGCTCTCGGCCGACCGGCGCAAGAACGTCCTGATCCTCGAAGCCGGCGGCAAGGACGACTGGGTCTGGTTCCACATCCCGGTCGGCTATCTCTACGCCATCGGCAATCCCCGGGCCGACTGGCTGTTCCAGACCGAGCCGCAGCCCGGCCTCGCCGGCCGCTCGCTCGCCTATCCGCGCGGCAAGGTCGTCGGCGGCTGCTCGGCGATCAACGCGATGATCTACATGCGCGGCCAGTCCGCCGACTACGATGGCTGGCGCCAGCTGGGCCTCGATGGCTGGGGCTGGGACGACGTTCTGCCGCTCTTCCTCAAGCAGGAGGACCATATCGCGCCGGCCAACGCCTTCCATCGCTCGGGCGGCGAATGGCGGGTCGAGCATCCGCGGGTGCGCTGGGACATCCTCGACGCGGTCCGCGACGCGGCCGAGGCGGCCGGCATCCGCAAGATCGACGACTTCAACACCGGCGACAATGAGGGCTCCTCCTATTTCCAGGTCAACCAGAAGCGCGGCCGGCGCTGGAGCGCGGCCCGGGGTTTCCTGGAGCCGGCGCTCGACCGAGAGAACCTGCGCGTCGAGCTCGGCGTCACCGTCGAGCGCATCATCGTCGAGGACGGCAGGGTGACCGGCGTCGTCGTCAGCGATGCCGACGAGAGCTTCATCGCCCATGTCTCCGGCGAGGTCATCCTCAGTGCCGGCGCGGTCGGCTCGCCCGCCATCCTCGAGCGCTCGGGTATCGGTGACGGCGCGCATCTGCAGAGCCTCGGCATCGAGACGGTCCGGCACGCGCCCGGCGTCGGCGAGAACCTGCAGGACCATCTGCAGCTGCGGCCGATCTACAAGGTCGAGGGCGTGCGCACGCTCAACACCGAATACGCCAAGCTCTGGCGCCGCCCGCTGATGGCGCTGGAATATGCCGCGCGTCGCACCGGCCCGCTGACCATGGCGCCCTCCCAGATGGGTGCCTTCGCCCGCTCGGACCCGCATTACGCCACGCCCAATCTCCAGTTCCACTTCCAGCCGCTCTCGCTCGACAAATGGGGCGACGGCCTGCACCCGTTCGGCGCCTTCACCGCCAGCGTCTGCAATCTGCGGCCCACCAGCCGCGGCAGCGTCCATCTCAAGACCCCCGACCCGAAGGCGGCGCCGGCGATCTCGCCGAACTATCTGGCGACGCAGGAGGACCGGCAGGTTGCGGTCGATGCGCTGAAGCTGGCGCGCCGGATCGTCGCGCAGCCGCCTCTCGCCCGCTTCCGGCCGCAGGAATACCTGCCCGGGCCCGGCTGCGACACCGACGAGGCGATCGCCGAGGCGGCCGCGCGCATCGGCACGACGATCTTCCACCCGGCCGGCACGGTGAAGATGGGGCGCGACGACGACCCGATGGCGGTGCTCGACCAGCGCCTGCGGGTCCGCGGCATTTCGGGGCTGCGCGTGATCGACGCCTCGGTGATGCCGGCGATCACCTCCGGCAACACCGCTGCGCCGACCATGATGATCGCCGAGAAGGGCGCGCAGATGATCCGCGAGGATGCCAAGCTGGCGACAGGCTAGCGGCGCTTCGCTCGGGCGCGGCGACCTCGCGTCCCGGTAGAGCCGGCTTCCAAGGAAACGAGCCCGGCCAAATCGGAAGACGCTGCCATGCGACCAAGAGGCATGCGAGGGCCTGATCTTGGGCGTTATTGGCTTTTCTAGTCTTTACATTTGCCTACAAATCACATCACCACGTTGGGGTCGTCGTGCGCTTTTTTAGGCGATGCCGCGGCGGGGGGCTTTCGTCATGTCTATGCTTGTTCCCGTGCTTTCAGGGAACCGTCGCGCGCGGCTCGCGTCGCGCCTGTGCGCGGGAACCGCGCTTTCACTCCTGGCCGTAATGCTCGCGGCGCCTGCTCTGGCCGGAGGGGGCGTCGGCGGTGGCGGAGCCCCCGGCGGTAGCGACAGTGCCAGCACTGGCGGAACGGCCGGCACCGGGGGTGGTGTCGGTGTTGGCGGTGGAGGTGGTGGCGCCGGCGTGGGCGGTGGCTGGGGCGGCCTCGGCAGTGGAACCGGCGTTCGCGGCGCAGGCGGGGCGGCTCCGGGAGCTTTCGGCGGCCCCGGTGGCGACGGGGGCATTGGCGACAGCGGTGGCGGTGGTGGCGGCGGCGCGCACGGTGCCTTCGGCATGACCCCGCCGCTTGCGGCCGTCTCCGGCGGCAACGGCGGTCAGGGCGGCGCCGCCGGTGGCATGGCTGGCGGTGGCGGTGGTGGTGCCGGTGGCTGGGGGGCGGTCGTCGCCGGCTCGGGCGGGTCGCTCGGTTCGCTCGATGCGAGCGCGACGGGTGGCACCGGAGGCAGAGGCGGCATCAGCGAGGGCTCCGCGGGCGGCGGCGGCAGCGGCGGGCATGGCCTGGCGGTCACCGGTAGCGCGGGAACGTCACTGGCGATCGGTGCCACAGTCCAGGGCGGTGCTGGTGGGAGCGGTGGCGAGGTTTGGGGAGGCTTGGGCGGGACTGCTGGCAAGGGAGGCGACGGCGGCAGCGGTCTGCTTCTGACCAGCGGTGCGACGGTGACCATCAATGCGAGCGTCAGAGGCGGCACGGGAGGCGCAGGCGGCCAAAGCCTGGAGTTCGGCTTCGGCGGCCATGGCGGCGCGGGCGGTGCCGGGGTGAGCGCGGCGACGGGCGCTGTGATCACGGTCAATGCGACCGTCAGCGGCGGCCTTGGTGGCGCTGGAGGTTCAGGCCTCACGCCCGCCGTCCACGGCTCGGCCGGCGCGGGCATCGCCGGCAATGACCTGACCATCACGCTGGGGGCGGGCGGCCTGATCGCCGATGCCGATGGCGTTGGCGGCATATTGGGCGACGCCGTTCAGCTGGGCGGCAACAACAGCAGGCTGACCATTGGCGTAGCAGGCACGGCCAACATCGCCGGAAAGATCAACATCACGAGCGGCGCGCTGACGCTCGATCAGGCAACCGATGTCACCATCGCCAACACGATTTCCGGCACCGGCGCCCTTGGCAAAACCGGCGCGGGAATGGTGACGCTGACCGGCGTCAGCACTTACGCCGGCGGTACGACGATCTCGGATGGGGCACTTTCGGTTTCCTCCGACGCCAATCTCGGGGCTCTGGCGGGTGGCGTGTCGATCTCGGGCAGCGCGCCCTATGTTCCGGCGAGCGATACGGGCGCCGACGCGACGCTGCGCACCACGGCCAGCTTCATCAGTGGCCGTACCTTTGGCTTCGACAGTGCCGGCGGTCGCATCGAGACCGACACCGGAACGACCCTGACGCTTACGGGCACGTTGACCGGGGATACCGGGGCGAGCTTCGTCAAGCAGGGCGCCGGTGCGCTCGTTCTGACCGGTGACAGCAGCGGTACGACTGCAGCGACCGGCTTCCTCGGCGCAACCCATGTCATCGGCGGTGCGCTGCGGATCGAAGGCGGCGGCAAGCTCGGCAGCGCCTCCTCCGGCGGCGGCTACATCTCGAACGGCGCCTCGGTGGTCGTGACGGGCGCCGGCTCGACCTGGAGCACCGGCAGCGACCTGATCGTCGGCGATGTCGGCGCCGGTGCGCTGACGATTGCGGATGGTGGTGTCGTGAACGTCGCCGCCTTCGCCGGGACCCTCCAGCTCGGCCGCCTGGGTGGCGCCGGCGGGACCCTGAACATCGGCGCGGCGCAGGGCATGGCCGCAGCGGCTGTCGGCGTCCTCGAGGCGGGTGGGGTCGCACTGACGACGAGCGACAGCCGCATCGTCTTCAACCATACCGATGCCTACTACTCATTCGCGCCCTCGATCAGCGGCACCGGTTCGCTGGTCCAGGTGGCGGGCACCACGCGCCTGCAAGGCAACAATGATTATTCCGGAGCGACGCAGGTCCTCGGCGGGGAACTCGCCAGCGTCAACGACACCGGCTTCTCGGCGAACTCAGACTATACGATCGCGGCGGGGGCGGTGCTGAAGCTCGATGGCGATCCCAGCACCGTCGCCAGGGTCGGCTCGCTTTCGGGCGCCGGTGAGGTCGTTGTCGTCGACGGTATCCTTGTCGTCGGCTCGACCAACGTCAACGCCACCTTCTCCGGCAGCTTTTCAGGCACCGGCGGGCTCGAATTCTCCGGGTCTGGAACGCAGATCTACACCGGCACGGGCACACTGGGCGGCGGTCTGTCGATCTGCGCCTGCGGCGGCGGCTCCTTCGTCATTCGCGGCGGCTCTCTGACCCTCGGCCAGGACGTCCAGGTCATAGGCGGCTCCCTGGTCGTCGACCAGGGCGGCATGCTCGATAATGGTGGCACGGGCTTTTCCGTGGCTTCGAGCGCCGTGATCGACGGGGCGGGCACCGCTGTGTCCGTCGGCACGATGTTCGTCGATGGTATCCTCGACCCGGCCTCGGTCACGATCTCAGGCGGCGCGACGCTGACCGGCAGCGACTGGGCCGGAGTTTTCGGCGTCAACGCCGCGGCTTCGGTGTTGGTGACCGGGCCGGGCTCGCGCTGGAGCGTCGCCGGCAGCGGACTGATGATCGGTGATCCGCTCCTGACCGAGGCGGCATCCGTAACCGTCGCCAATGGCGGAGCGTTGCGCGTCACCTCGGGTGATATTGCGATCAGCACGGCCGGCACGCTGAATATCGGCACCGGCGGCCTGGCGGGAACGGTCGAGATTTCCGCCGGCATCATCCGCAATGATGGCCGCATCGTCGCGGACTTCACCGACAGCGCGACGCTGACTGCGAACATCGACGGCAGCGGTTCGCTGACCAAAGCCGGCGCGGGTACGCTGACGCTCTCAGGCAGCAACACCTATGCCGGCGGGACCACGATCGCGGGCGGGGCGGTGAGTATCTCGTCCGACGCCAATCTCGGTGACGCCTCGGGCGTGCTGACCCTTGATGGCGGCGTGCTGCAGGTGACCGGCACGACGCTGACGCAGCTTTCGCGCAGCATCGTCCTTGGCGCTGCCGGCGGCGGCTTCGACATCGCCGATGTCGGAAGCTCCGTCGCGCTGTCGCAATCGTTCTTGGGCAGCGGAGCGCTTTCCAAGGCCGGCGCCGGGAGGCTCGTCCTGAGTGGCGCCAACAGCTACACCGGCGCGACGACGGTCCTCGGCGGAACGCTGGGAGCGGGCGCGACCGGCGCCTTCGCCGCGGCCTCCGCCTTCACGGTCGCTTCGGGCGCCACGCTCGATCTCGCCGGCTTCAGCCAGAGCATCGCCTCGCTTGCCGGGGCGGGCACGGTCACGCTCGGCTCGGGCACGCTGAGCACCGGCTCGGACCACACGTCGACGAGCTTCTCAGGCGCGATCACCGGCACCGGCGGCCTGAACAAGGCCGGGACCGGCAGCTTCACCTTGACCGGGACGAGCAGCTATACCGGCGCGACGACGGTCAATGCCGGCAGGCTGGTGGTCAATGGCTCGCTGGCGAGCGCGGTGACGGTCAATGGCGGGGCGACGCTCGGCGGCTCCGGCACGGTCGGTGGCATCGCGGTCGCGAGCGGCGGCATGGTGGCGCCCGGCAATTCGATCGGCACGCTGAGCGTCGCCGGCAATGTCGCCTTCGCGGCGGGCTCGACCTATCAGGTCGAGATCAACGCCGCCGGCCAGGGCGACCGGATCGCTGCGACGGGGATGGCGACTCTGTCCGGCGGCACCGTCCAGGTCCTGGCCGAGGCCGGCAATTATGCGGCGGGGACGCGCTATACCATCCTGACCGCGAATGGCGGCGTGACCGGCCAGTTCGCCGGCGTCTCCTCGAACCTAGCCTTCCTGACGCCGACCTTGGTCCATGGCGCCAGCGACGTGACGCTGACCATGACCCGCAACGACACCGGCTTCGGCCCGGATGGCGGCGGCGGGTCGGGTGGTGGAAGCTCAGGTGGCGGGAGCGGTGGTGGTTCGGGCGGAGGCTCCGGTGGCGGCGGGGCTACGGGCGGCGGCGGCAGCGGCCCGCGCCCCTATATCGCTGCGACGCGCAACCAGGGCTTCATCGCCAATGCGGCGGAGCGGCTGGGCGTCGGCAACCTGGTCTACGACACGCTGGTCTCGGCGACGGCAGCCGAGGCAAGGGCCGGTTTCGACCTGCTCTCCGGCGAGGCCCATGCCCAGGGCGTTGCGGTCGCGGTCGGCGAAAGCCGGCTGGTGCGCGAGGCGGTGCTCGGGCGCCTGCGCGGCTCGCTGCTGCCGGTGCCGGGCGGCGAGGTCGCGGCCGGTTTCTCGGCCGATCTGCCGAGCGCCAAGGGGCCGGTCGCGATGCCGGCGCCGCGGCCGGGCGAGCGCTTCAGCTTCTGGGGCGAGGGTTTCGGGGCCCATGCCAACACCGACGGCGACGGCAATGCCGCCTCGCTCTCGCGCCGCACCGGCGGGGCGATCCTCGGCGCCGACATGAAGCTCTACGACAGCGGCCTGAGCTCGCTCAGGGTCGGCATCGCCGGCGGCTATACCCGCTCGGACTTCGACGTCGATACCAGGTTGTCGAGCGGCCGGCTGGAGAGCGGCCATGTCCTGCTCTATGCCGGGGCGCGCCATGGCAACTGGCGGCTTGATGGCGGCGTCGGCTACTCCTTCGGCGAGACGAACCTGACCCGCCAGGTCCTGATCCGCGGTTTTGGCAACACGCTGCGCTCGGAGCGCGACACCGACGTGCTGCAGGCCTTCGCCGAGCTCGGCTACGCCTTCCGCTTCCAGGGCTTTGCGCTCGAGCCCTTCGCGCAGGTCGCGCTGCTGCGGGTCTCCTCCGGTTCGGCGATCGAGCAGGGCGGGGCGGCGGCGCTGCGGGTCGCCTCGCAGGACCAGTCGCTCGGCTTCACCACGCTCGGCCTGCGGGCCGAGGCGCAGCTCGGCGCGATGCCGCTCTTCGCGCGCGGCCTCGTCGGCTGGCGCTACGGCTTTGGCGATCTCACCCCGCAGGCCGGAACCGCCTTCGTCGCCGGCATCGCCCCGGCCCGGGTCTATGCCGCCCAGATCGACCGCAATGCCCTCGTCGCCGAGGCCGGGCTCGACTGGCGCGCCACCGCTTCGACCACGGTCGGCATCGCCTACTCAGCCGCGATCGGCGAACGCACCAGGGACCATGCCCTCAAGGGCAGGCTCGAGGTCAGGTTCTGAAGGCCGGGGGCGCGCTTCGCGCCCCTCTCACTCCGCTTCGAGCACCAGCTCCAGCGTCATCAGGACCGGGTTCTCGCCGCGCCTTAGCGCGCCTTGCGCCATGCCGCCGGTATAGTCGACCAGCGCGATGGCGATCTCGGCCTCCGGCCCGCCGTCGCTGCCCGGGCCGATGCCGCCGGCGGTGATCGCGATCTCGGTGGCGAAGGGCTCGATCTGCGCGCCATCGGCAAAATGCGCGCCGATCGTCGAGCCGACGCCGCCATGGATCGTGGCGCGGCCGATGCCGCGTTCGGCGCAAAAGCCTTCCAGCGCTGCGAACACGTCCTGGTTCGGGCGCAGGCGCAGCGCGTAGAAGCGCCCTGCGGCCCGCGGAGCGGCCAGCGTCGCTTCCGCCGGCATGAACAGCTTGAAATTCGTCTCGGGATCATGCCCGGCGACGAAGGCCGCGCCATCGATCCCGACCGCCTCGACCGTGATCGGCTCGGCGAGGAAACTCTGGTCGGGCAGGATATGGCCGCCATTGCGCCGGCCATCGGCCTCGCGCCAGAGCGCATGACCGTGGAAGAAGGGCGCCCCGTCGCGCTCGCCGAAGGTCAGCGCGCCCGTCTCGATCCGCGCCACACCGTCCGGCCGGAAGGTCTCGCTGTAGAAGGCGGCGTGCTCCGGCGTCGCCGAGAGCGCCGGCATCACATAGGCGAAGGGCGAGAGCGCCAGTCCCGCCGGCAGGCGCAGCACGCCGCTGGCAAAGCCTTGCGCTGCAAAGGCCTCGGCGACCGCGTCGAGCAGCAACTGGCCGGGCTTCAGCGCGAGCGTGAGCCGTTGGCCGCCTGCCGCGACCCATTGTACGCGCTCGGGCTGGGCCGGTCCCGGCTGGCGTATCGTCCTCATGTGCCGGAGCCCGGCGCGCGCACGAAATCGAGCAGGCCGCGCTTCTCCAGTTCGTCGCGGACGAGGCGCTTCGGCACCTTGCCATAGCCGGATTTCGGCAGTTCCTCGAAGAAGAAGAAGCGCTTCGGCATCTTGTAGCGCGGGATCTTCTCGCCGAGATATTCGGCGAGCTCCGCCTCGCTCGGGCCGTTGCCGCGCGCGACGCAGACGGCGATGCCGATCTCGCCCCAGACCGCATCGGGCACGCCGAGCACGGCCGCTTCCGCGATCGCGGGATGGGTCAGGATCTTCTCCTCGATCTCACGCGGGTAGATGTTCGAGCCGCCGGAGATGTACATGTCCGAAGCCCGGCCGGTGATGTAGACAAAACCCTGCTCGTCCATATGGCCGAGATCGCCGGTGCGGAACCAGCCGTCGCGGAACGATTTCGCATTGGCCTCCGGGTTTTCGTAATAGCCGGCGAAGACGGCCGGGCCGATCACGCAGATCTCGCCGGTCTCGAAGGGGGCGAGTTCCTTGCCCTCGTCGTTCTGGATCTGGACCTGGATGCCGGTGCGCTCGACGCCGCAGCTGCCGATCCGGGCCTGCGGCCCATCCTCGACCTCGTGCAGATAGGGCGGCAGCACGGTGATGTTGCCGGTGACCTCCCCGAGGCCGAAATACTGCACCAGCACCTTGCCGAGCTTCTTCAGCGCCGTCTTCTGGTCCTCGCGATACATCGGCGCGCCGGCATAGATGACATGGCGCAGCGAAGAGTGATCGTGCTGGTCGACGGCCGGATGCTCGACCAGCATCTTCAGGATCGTCGGCACGGTGAAAATGTTGGTGACCCGGTACTTCGCGACCAACCGGAAGGCCTCGTCGATGTCGAAGCGCTCGGTCGGCAGGAGGATGCTCGGCGCGCCGCGCGCCGAAAGCACGAGCTGGTGCACGCCGGCGCCATGCGAGAGCGGCGCGACGACCAGCGAGGCGTCCTTCTCGGTCGAGCCCGGCACGAGGTCGGCGAGGTGGTTGGTGATCACGAAGCCCATCTGGCCATGGGTCAGCACTGCCGCTTTGGAGCGCCCGGTCGTGCCCGAGGTGAAGAAGAACCAGCAGGGATCGTCGCGCTCGACCATGACGTCGGGCATGCGGGCGCCTTCATGGGCCGCGATCGCTTCGCCGACCGTCGTCTCGCCGAAATCGCCGGCACCGATCCGCCAGGTGAACTGCAACGCCTTGCTTTCCTTGGCGACGGCCGCTGCATGCTCCGGAAAGTCGCCATGGCAGAGAAAACCCTTGGCGCTCGAGGAGGTTGCGAGATAGGCAACCTCGTCCGGCATCAGCCGGAAATTGGTCGGCACCCAGACGGCGCCGAGCCGGAAGGCGGCGAACATCGAGAAGAACATCTCGTCGCAGTTCTTCGAATGCACGAGGATGCGGTCGCCCTTGCCGATGCCGCGGGCGGCAAGCGCCGCGCAGAGCGCATGCACGGCGGCGTCGATCCGGCCCCAGCTCCATTGCCGCTCGCCCCAGATCAGCCCGGGCCTGTCGGCGAAGCGCCGGCCATTGCGGGTCAGGAAATGCGCGAGGTTCATCACCCGCGTCGAGACGGGCTTCAGCCCGCCGAGCGGGCCGGAGGCCTCTCCGGATGTCGTCATCAACTCGTCTCCGCTGGCTGTTTGGGCGCACGTGCCGGCGCATCTGGCGGCACGTGCAGGAAGGGCTGCCGGCTCAGCATGCCGGCGAGGCGCTGCTCGACCTGTTTCGCCTCGTGCCGCAACTGCACGGCGAGCTCCTCCTGGCGCTGCGGCCGCATGCGCGAATCGATCGCGGCGAGGCTGAGCGCGCCGGCGACGCGCCGGTCCGGGTAGCGCACGGCGACGCCGATACCCCAGGAGCTGGCGACGATGCGGCCGGGGTTGAGCGAGAAGCCCCGCTCGCGGGCCTGCGCCACGTCGGTGCGGATGCTGGCCGGCGTATAGCTCGGATAGCTCTCGACCAGGATGGCGCGATTGGCCTCGATCATCGCTTCGACCTCGTCGTCGGCCAGGGCAGCCAGCATGGCGAGCGAGCCCGCGCCGATGCCGAGCGGGTGCTGATCGCCGGCCTGGAGTGCATGGGTGCGGACCGGCCAGGTGCCTTCCTCGCGATGCAGGCAGACAGCGGAGCGGTCGCGCCTGACCGAGAAGAAGCTGGTGTCCTGGGTCGTGTCGGAGAGCCGGCGCAGGCTCGCCATGGCAAGGTCGAGCAGGCCATGCCGGCTGCCGGAGAGCAGGCCGAGCACGAAGGCCTCCTCGCCGAGATGATAGCGCTTGGTCGCATCCGCCTGCTCGACCAGTCCGGCGCGCATCAGTGCCAGCAGCAGACGCCGCACCGTCGGCTTGCTGAGGCGTGTCTCTTCGACGATCTCGCTCAATGGCAGGCCGGCTGCGCTCTCGCGGCCGACGAGCGAGAGCAGGCGCAAGGCGCGGTCGACGCTTTGCGAGCCCGGCAAATCTGGCGTCGGCATGGCTCCTGCTCGCATTTCCTCGCACTCATGGGTCCATTATGCGGACCTTCGATTTCTCCATAAATCTGTAGTTCGGCGCGGTTGCGATTGCAACGACCCTCGATCCGTGTATGGTCCAGCCGGAAACAATGGCCAAAAAGGCCATGATATGGACCTGCAGCCGGCGCTAGATTCGGCGGATCGGGTGAATGGGAGGACGGCCGGATGGCCGATACCGGTACGAGTGACGGCGCCGCCGCCGTCCTGGATAGTCTCGATCACGAGCCGGCGCGCACCGGCTCGCCGCTGGTGCGGCCGCTCGAGATGGTCGCAGCGGCCCTGCTGGTCATCATCATCACCCTGCTGCTCGGCGGCGTCACCTCGCGCTATGTGCTCTCGATCCCCGTGGTCTGGATCGACGAGGCAGCCTCGATCTCCTTCCTCTGGCTCGCCATGCTCGGCGCCGCCATCGCCATCGACCGCAACGAGCACCTGCGCCTGACGCTCTTCGTCGGCATGCTGCCCGAGAAATGGCGCGGCCCGGTCCACGCCTTCGGCCTGCTCGTGGTCGCGACCTTCCTGCTCGTGATGACCTGGCCGGCGATCGACTACGTCATCGAGGAATCCTACGTCACCACCGCCGCGCTCAATATTCCCGCGAGCTGGCGTGTCTCGGCGATCGCCTTCGGCATCATCGCCATGCTCGCGCTGGTGCTGAGCTATGCCGTGCGGGTCTGCAGCTTCCGTGACCTCGTCATGGCGGGGCTTCTGATCGCCGCGGTGGCCGCGATCTGCTATCTAATGACGCCGGTCTTCAAGACGCTCGGCTATCTCAACATCCTGATCTTCCTGATCGGCGTCGTCGGCTTCTGCCTCGTCGCCGGCATCCCGATCGCCTTCTGCTTCGGCATGGGCGCTCTCTGCTTCCTCGCCTTCAGCACCTCCGTGCCGATCTTCGTGATGATCGGCCGGATGGACGAGGGCATGTCGAGCCTGATCCTGCTCTCGGTGCCGATCTTCGTTCTGCTCGGCTGCGTGCTCGACGCGACCGGCATGGGCAAGGCGATCGTTGATTTCCTGGCCTCGATGCTGGGCCATATCCGCGCCGGCATGTCCTATGTGCTGCTCGGCTCGCTCTTCCTGGTCTCCGGCATTTCCGGCTCGAAGGTCTCTGACATGGCGACGGTCGCCCCGGCGCTGTTCCCGGAGATGAAGCGGCGCGGCTACCAGCCCAAGGAGCTGATCGCGCTGCTCTCGACCGGCGCGGCCATGGCCGAGACGGTGCCGCCTTCGATCGTCCTGATCGTGCTCGGCTCGGTCGCCGGCGTCTCGATCGCCGGGCTTTTCACCAACGGCCTCGTCGTCGCCACCGTGCTGCTCCTGGTCCTCGCCATCCTGGCGCGCTGGAAAGCCCGCGGCGAGGTGCTCAAGGGCGTGCGCCGCGCGCCGCTCGCGGTGATCGGCAAGACCGCGCTGATCGCGACGCCCGCCCTGGTGCTGCCCTTCCTGATCCGCGGCGCGGTCGGCGGCGGTGTCGCGACCGCGACCGAGGTTTCGACCATCGCCGTGCTCTATGCGCTGATCGTCGGCGTCGTGCTCTATGGCGGCATCGGCTGGCGCAAGTTCTATGGGATGCTGGTCGAGACCGCGGCGCTCTCCGGCGCGATCCTGATGATTCTCGGCACCGCCTCGGCCATGGCCTGGGCCCTGACGCAGACTGGCTTCGCCCGCGATCTCGCGACGCTGATGACCGGCCTGCCCGGCGGCTGGGTGACCTTCATGGCCGTCACCATCGTGGTCTTCATGATCCTCGGCTGCGTGCTCGAGGGGCTGCCGGCGATCGTGCTGATGGCGCCGCTGATGTTCCCGATCGCCAAGAGCCTTGGCATCAACGACGTGCATTATTCGATGGTGGTCGTCACCGCGATGAACATCGGCCTGATGACCCCGCCGATCGGCATCGGCTTCTACATCGCCTGCAAGATCGGCAATGTGCAGCCCGACGAGGCGATGGGCGCGATCTGGCCCTATCTCCTGGCGCTGATCGCCGGCCTCCTGATCATCGCCTATGTGCCGTCCTTCTCGACCATGTTCCTGTGATGCTGAGCGCCGGGAAGAACGCCGCCATGTCGCCGCGTCGCCCTTGCGATCAGACTTCAGTCGAAGAGGCGATGCGGGGGGATTGCGTAAGCCCCGCCGGATTGCTTCGTTTCGTGCCTAGTGACGGCGCAGACCGTCGCGATCGATAACAGCGCCCCCTGGAGGAAATAGAATGTCGATTTCACGCCGCACCATCCTGCAGGGCGCCACCGCCGCTGCCACGATCGGGACCTTCTCGATCGCCCGGGCCCAGACGCCCGAGTTCACCTACAAATACGCCAACAACCTGCCGCTCGCGCACCCGATGAACGTGCGCGCCGCCGAGGCGATGGAGAAGATCAAGGCCGAGACCAATGGCCGAGTCGTCATCCAGATCTTCCCGAACAACCAGCTCGGCTCCGACACCGACATGCTGAACCAGGTCCGCTCCGGCGGCGTCGAGTTCTTCACGCTGTCGCCGCTGATCCTCTCGACCCTAGTGCCGAACGCCTCGGTCAGCGGCATCGGCTTCGCCTTCCCGAACTATGATGCGGTCTGGAAGGCGATGGATGGCGACCTCGGCGCCTATGTCCGCGGTCAGATCGCCAAGGCGAACCTGCACGTCATGGACAAGATCTGGGACAATGGCTTCCGCCAGATGACCTCTTCCAAGGGACCGATCGCGAGCCCCGCCGACCTCAAGGGCTTCAAGATCCGCGTGCCGGTCTCGCCGCTCTGGACCTCGATGTTCAAGGCCTTCGACTCCGCCCCGGCCAGCATCAACTTCGCCGAGGTCTACACCGCCCTGCAGACCAAGATCGTCGACGGCCAGGAGAACCCGCTCGCGATCATCGCGACCGCCAAGCTCTTCGAGGTCCAGAAGTATCTCTCCGCGACCAATCATATGTGGGACGGCTTCTGGTTCCTGGCCAATCGCCGCGCCTGGGAGCGGCTGCCGCAGGACCTGCGCACGATCGTCGCCAAGAACATCGACGCTGCCGCCGTTCTCGAGCGCGCCGACGTCGCCAAGCTCAATGCCGGCCTGCAGGCCGAGCTGACCTCCAAGGGCATGGTCATCAACGAGACTAAGCCCGACGAATTCCGGGCGGCGCTCCAGAAGGCCGGCTTCTACGCCGAGTGGAAGGGCAAGTACGGCGACGAGGCCTGGGCGATCCTCGAAAAGGCGGTCGGCGGCAAGCTCGCCTGAGCGCTCCGAGCCCGGCGGCGAGCCGGACCGGCAACCGTCATCACTCGGAGGCCCGGCGCTCTTGCGCCGGGCCTTCTTGCTTGGAGCGGGAAACTCGCTTGTGTCGGCCTTCCGATGAGCCTACCGTCCGGTAGGTAGATGAGCTGGACATGCGCCTCAAGGCGCCGGGGAGGATCGCGATGACGGTGGCGGAGAGCTTCGGGGCAGGCGACATGGTGCAGCGGCGCTCGCCCTATTTCGGCGAGGAACACGAGGCGCTGCGCGCCCAGATCCGCCGCTTCGTCGAGACCGAGGTCAAGCCGCATGGGCTGGCCTGGGAGGAGGCCGGCATGGTGCCGCGCGCCGTGCTCGAGCGCATGGGCGAACTCGGTTTCTTCGGCATCCGCTATCCCGCCGAGTATGGCGGCGCGGAGATGGACACGCTCGCGACCGTCGTCCTTGCCGAGGAACTGGGCCGCTCGACCTTTTCCGGCTTCGCGATCACCGCGCTCGTCCACACCGACATGGCCTCGGTCCATCTCTTCAATGCCGGCAGCAAGGCGCAGCGAGACCGATGGATGCCCGACGTCGTCGCCGGCAAGGCGATCTGCGCGGTCGCCGTCACCGAGCCCGATGCCGGCTCGGATGTGAAGGGCATCCGCACCACCGCGCGGCGCGAAGGCGACCATTACGTGCTGAACGGCGCCAAGATGTTCATCACCAATGGCGTCCATGGCGATCTCTACTGCGTCGCCGCCAAGACGGATGTTTCGGCGAAGCCGTCGCAATCGGTCTCGATGTTCCTGGTCGAGAAGGGCACGCCGGGCTTCCACGTCGGCCGCGCGCTCGACAAGCATGGCTGGCGCTGCTCGGACACCGCCGAGCTCATCTTCGAGGATTGCCGCGTGCCGGCCGAAAACCTGCTCGGCGGCGAGGGGCGCGGCTTCTACGCGATCATGAGCAATTTCCAGAACGAGCGCACGGTGATCGGCGCCATGGCGATGGGGGAGGCGCAGGCCGCGATCGAATCGACGCTCGACCATGTCCGCACCCGCAAGGCTTTCGGCGCGTCGCTCTGGGAGAAGCAGGCGATCCGCCAGAAGCTCTCCATGCTGGCTGCCAAGGTCGAGGCCGGGCGCCAGCTCGTCTACCATGCCGCCTGGCTCGACGCGCAGGGCTTCGACGCGACGCGCGAGGTCTCGATGGTCAAGGCCTATTGCGGCGAGCTGGTCAACGAAGTCATGTACGCCTGCGTCCAGTTCCATGGCGGCATGGGCTTCATGCGCGAGAGCGCCATCGAGCGCATGGCCCGCGATGCCCGCGTCCAGGCGATCGGCGGCGGTGCGACCGAGGTGATGCTCGAAGAGGTGGCGAAGCGGCTGTGACGGTGGTGTCGGGGCGCGCCGAGCGGGCGGAGCTGGAGGGCGGCGCCGGCCGCCTGATCCTCGACCATGCCGCGCGCCTGCTGCGCAGCAATGGCTATCACCAGACGAGCCTGCGCGAGCTCGCCGAGGCGGTCGGCATCCGCAAGGCGAGCCTCTATCACCACTTCGCCTCGAAGGAGGAGATCGTCGAGGCCGTGGTCAACGACGGCGTCCGCTTCGTCCACGAGGCGGTGGCTGCGGCGCTGGCAGACGCGGCGCAGGCGGGGCCGCGCCAGCGGCTGGAGGCGGCGATCGCGGCTCATCTTTCCGCCCTGCACGGCCATGGCGACTATACCAGCGCGGCGATCAAGGTCTTCACCTTCGGCGGCGGCCCGACGCCGGAGGGCGTGCGTCTGTCGCGCCGGCTCTACGAGGATGTCTGGCGTGGCCTCGTCGCCGAGCTGCAGCAGGCGGGGGCGATTGCGCCGGGGCGTTCGCCCGAGGCGCTGCGCCTTTTCCTGCTCGGTGCCATGAATGGCTCGATCGACTGGTACCGGCCCGAGCGCTTCGACATCAGGGCGCTGGCCCGCGAATTCGCGGCACTAGTCGCTCCCGATGGCGGCAGAGCCCCGGAATAGCGTCGGTTCCTGTCGTTTTCGGCGGTTTTCCGTTGAAGGCAGCAGTCAGCCTTAACCTCGCTTTGAGGTTCGCCGGCGACGATGGCGCATGGCGCGCGACAACCTGTTTCGATTCGGTGGCGAGTTTCTCGATTCCGACCGCGAGGCGACGTTTCGCCAGGCACGCCTTGCCGAAACGCTGCGACAGTGCCGCCTGATTTTCCTGGTTTCGGCAGTTCTTAACACGCTGTTCCTGGCCAGCGACTGGCGCTTCTATGGCACCGCGCATTTCTTCGTCGCGGTTCCGGCCCGGCTCGTCGTGGTCGCCGCCTCGCTGCTCTGCTACGCGCTGGTCCGCAAGGCGACGCGCTTCGACGAGGCGCAGGCGATCCTGATCGGCTGGGAGATGGCGACCGCGCTGGCGGTGGCGCTGCTCGTCTCCTCGCGCAGTGATCTCGCGCTCTTCGTCGTGCTGATGCTGCCCTCGATCTTCTATCTGGTGGCGCCGACCGCTTTCCGCTGGACGATGGCGCTGGGGATCGGTTGCAGTGTCCTGATGCTTGCCGGCTATCTCGGCCGCGGTCCGTTCCCGACGACCCTGCCTGGGCTGGTCCTCGTCCTGGTCATGCTGAACTTCGCGCTCGGATTGGTGGTCATCCATGGCAACCGCTTGCGCCGACTGGAATGGACGGCGACCCAGGCCGAGCGACAGGCCAAGGATGCGCTCGGCGTCAGCCAGGCGATGATCGAGCGCCTGTTCATGGCGGTGCCGATCCCGCTCGTGGTCGCCTCTCGCGAAGATGGCCGCTTCCTGCGCAGCAATGATGCGGCCAAGCGCTATTTCGGCCGCGAGCAGCTCGCCACTGCGCGCGTCTCGGACATCCTGTTCGCGGAGCGCGACCGGCGCGAGATCCTGCTCAAGCTCGAGCGCCAGGACCAGATCGCCGGCTACGAGGCGCAGATGCGAGATGGCGACGGCGTCCGGCGCGACGTCCTGATCACCGCGACCGGCGTTCCGATCGACGGCGGCCTCGCCGTGGTCGCCGGCATTGTCGACATCACCGATCGCAAGGCGGCGGAGGCTCGCACCCGGCGGCAGGCTACCCATGATGCGCTGACCGGCTTGCCGAACCGCCTGCTGTTCCAGGAGCGCCTGCAGCAGGCGCTCGACGTCATGGCCGAGGCCGGCGGCACGGTCGGCCTGTTCCTGATCGACCTCGACGACTTCAAATCGGTCAACGACACGCTCGGCCATGATGCCGGCGACGAACTGCTCTTCCAGGCGGCGGCACGGCTCGCCGGGGCCATCGGTCCCGCGGACATGGTCGCCCGTCTCGGCGGCGATGAGTTCGTCGTGCTTTCGCAGGAGGTGTTCGACATAGCCGGGGCCCGTCTCAAGGCCGCAATCCTGCTCGATGCGTTGCGCGAACCCTTCGAGCACGCCGGCCAGATGATCAGCGCGCGTGCCAGTCTCGGCATCGCCCTGGCGCCGGAGCACGATCTCGACGGCGGCGAGCTGATGAAGGATGCCGACCTCGCCCTCTATCGGGCCAAGGCCAGGGGGCGCAACATCGCGGTGGTCTACGAGCCCTCGATGCGGGCTGCGATGATCCGGCGCGTCGCGATCTGTCGTGACCTGGCGGAGGCCCTGCGGGAGGATCGCATCCTGCCGTTCTACCAGCCGCAGGTCTCGCTCGCGGACGGCAAGGTCGCGGGTTTCGAGGCGCTGGCTCGCTGGCGCCACCCGGAGCGCGGCATCATCCCGGCCGCCGCCTTCCAGGAAGGCTTCCAGGATGTCGAAATCGCCGCCGGAATTGGCGATGCGATCGTTCGCGCCGTCCTGCGCGATCTGCGCCAATGGCTCGATGCCGGCCTCGAGCCGGGCGTCGTCTCGGTCAACCTGTCGGCGGGCATCTTCCGCGATCCGGAGCTGCCCGAGCGCCTGCTCGGCAAGCTCGCGGCGGCCGAGGTTCCCGCCCGCTGCTTCGGTATCGAGGTCACCGAAAGCGTGCTCCTGACACGCAGTGCCGGCGAGGCCGAGCGGACCTTGCAGGCGCTGCGGGCAGCGGGACTGCATGTCTCGCTCGACGATTTCGGCACCGGCTATGCCTCGCTCACCCACCTCAAGCGCTTTCCCGTCGATACGATCAAGCTCGATCGCGGCTTCGTCAGCCAGGTCGAGGATGAGGGCGAGGATGCGGCGATCGTCCGGGCAATGATCGGTCTCGCCGCCGATCTCGGCCTCGGCATCGTTGCAGAAGGCGTCGAGACGCCGGGACAGGAGGCCTTCCTGCGCCAGCATGGCTGCGGGCTCGCCCAGGGTTATCGCTATGCGCGGCCGGTCGCGGCCGCGCGTGTCCCCTTGCTGCTGCAGCAGCCGAACCTGTTTCCCAGCGCCTCCGCCATGCGTGACGACAGCGCCGCGGCCTGATCCTGCGCGCTGGCGGCGGCAGGTTTTTCATGGCCGAATGGCGCCCGTCCGAGCATCGAAGCGAGTCGAATCCGCATGCGCGCCTTCTACCATCCCGAACAATCGCTCCACGATCCCCAGCAGTACATGCGCTTCGGCCGTGTCGTCCCGCCGAAGGACCTGCCGGAGCGGACCGAAAAGCTGCTGGCCGCGCTCGCGCGCCACGGCATCGGCCCGGAGACGCCGCAGCAACACGGCACGGCGCCGATCCTGGCGGTGCATGACGAGGGCTTCATCCAGTTCCTGCAGACGGCCTGGGCCCGCTGGCAGGAGCTGCCGGCCGAGCGCGGCCCGGAGGTCTGGCCTGCGACCTTCCCTTATTGGAGCGGCAGGCCGGACGAGGACAAGCGCCCGCCCTGTCGCCCGACCGGCTTCCTCGGCCAGCTCGGCTGGTATCTCGGCGATCTCTCGGTGCCGATCGGTGAGCATTGCTGGGTCTCGACGCTGCGCTCGACCGAAACGGCGGTCTCCGGCGCCGACGCGGTGCTCGCCGGAGAGCGTGCCGTCTATGCGCTCTGCCGCCCTTCCGGCCACCATGCCCGGGCCGACCGCTCCAGCGGCTTCTGCTATGTCAACAACAGCGCGATCGCCGCGCAGCGTCTGCGCAGCCGCTACGGCAAGGTCGCGATCCTCGACGTCGACGCGCATCACGGCGACGGCACCCAGCAGATCTTCTATCGGCGCGACGACGTGCTGACGGTCTCGATCCATGCCGATCCGTCGAACTATTACCCGTTCTTCACCGGCTACGACGACGAGCGCGGCAATGGGCCGGGCGAAGGCTTCAACCTCAACCTCCCGCTCGTCCATGGCGCCGCCGGGCCGGAAATGGAGGCGGCGATCGACCGGGCCGGACGCGCGATTCGCGAGTTCGGTGCCGAGGCGCTCGTCCTCGCGCTCGGCTACGACGCCCATAAGGATGACCCGATCGGCGTGCTGAAGCTCGAATCCGCCGATTTCGGCACCATTGGCCGCCAGGTCAAGGCGATGGGTCTGCCGACCCTCGTGGTGCAGGAAGGCGGCTACGCGATAGAGGCGATCGGCGAGTGCCTCGATGCGTTCCTGGGCGGGTTCAAATAGCGCTCCTTCTCCCCCTATGGGCGAAGAAGGTCCCGGCTGGGGGATGAGGGCGCTTTGACCGGGTGAAACGAGAAAAGGGCCGCTTGCGCGACCCTTCCCTCATCCGTCAGCGCGATGCGCTGCCACCTTCTCCCGCCGCATGTCGGACGTTTCCGACATGCGCATCCAAAAGTACCAATCTCGGGCGAGCCCGAGATTGGTGGGGAGAGGGTCGATTGCGTTACTCCGCGGCCTCGCGCCGCGGCAGCACCCAGTCCGGCCGGACCCAATGGCAGGTATAGCCGGCCGGGTAGCGCTCCAGATAATCCTGGTGCTCCGGCTCGGCCTCCCAGAAATCGCCTTCGGGCCTCACTTCAGTGACCACCTTGCCCGGCCAGCGGCCGGAGGCGTTCACCGCGGCGATCACCTCCTCGGCGATCTGCTTCTGCGCCCCGTCGACATAGTAGATCCCCGAGCGATAGCTGGTGCCGAGATCGTTGCCCTGGCGATTCAGCGTCGTCGGGTCGTGGATCTGGAAGAAAAACTCCACCAGCTGCCGGTAGCCGATCTTGGCGGGGTCGAAGACGATCTCGATCCCCTCGGCGTGGGTCCCGTGATTGCGATAGGTCGCGTTCTTCACGTCGCCGCCGGTATAGCCGACCCGGGTCGTCTCGACGCCGGGGAGCTTGCGGATCAGGTCCTGCATGCCCCAGAAGCAGCCGCCTGCGAGTACAGCACGTTCCGTCATGTCAAACCTCCTTGCTTGCGGCGACATAAGCATCGGCAAGCGAATTCGCCATGTCACAGCGTTAGGTTACGGCTGGCAAGGCAGGTCGCTGCAAGCGGCTGCTCGGCCGTGGTTCTCCAACTCGGCTTGGCCACGCCGATTTCCGCCAATCACGCTGCCCTGCACCTTCTTGGATTGGTTTAATCGATTCTTCGCCAATGAGATGTATTGGGAGGCATGCTCGGCCTCTGGGATTCCGTCAGCGCGTGGTTCTGGGACATTCCGAGTCTCTGGGCCGCCTTTTGGCGAGCCCTGATTACGGCCTTTGCGGCGGTCTCGATGAGCATGCTGATGGGCCTGCCCGCAGACATACCTTTCACGGCTCAATGGTTATGCCTGATCTGGTTCTTCGGTCGCTGGCAGCACCAAAAGCGGCAGAAGTCCTGAGAGCGCGGAAGGTCCGCGCTCCAGCAAACGCCGTTCTCGCTCAGATCACCGCCTCGATCAGGAACGGCCCCTTCCGTGACAGCGCGCCCTTGAACAGCCTGGTGAACTCCTCGGCCGTGCTGGCGCGGCTAGCCTCGACGCCCATGCTCCTGGCCATCGCGACCCAGTCGAGTGCCGGCTGGTCGAGGTTGAGCATCTGCGTCGCGTTCTTGCCGAAATCGTTGACGCCGACCGCCCGCATCTCGCCATGCAGGATCGCATAGGTCCGGTTGGCGAAGATCACGGTGACGACGTCGAGGTTCTCGCGGGCCTGCGTCCACAGGCCCTGGACCGTGTACATGCCCGAGCCGTCTGCCTGCATGCCGATGACCTTGCGGTCGGGGCAGGCGACCGCCGCGCCGATCGCCAGCGGGATGCCCTCGCCGATCGCGCCGCCGGTGAGCTGGATATAGTCGTGCTGCGGCGCGTGATGGCACTGCGCATAGAACATCCGGCCCGACGAGATCGATTCGTCGCAGATGATGCTGTTCTCGGGCAGCAGCGTCGAGACGATGGTGCAGACCTTGTCGGCGTCGAGCGTGCCGGTCGGGAGCGCTTCGTTTGCCGGGGCGGCTTCGGCGATGAAGGCCGGCGCCACGGTGCGGGCCGACAATTCGTCCGCCAATGCCGCGATCGCGCCGGGCAGATCGTCGCCGGGCGCCGCAAGCGTTTCGACCGCGCAGCCGTCATGAATCAGCCGGCCGGGCTTGCCGGGATAGGCGAAGAAGCCGACCGGCACCTGCGCCCCGACCAGCACCAGGAGATCGACGTTCTCGAGCTGCTTCAGCGCCATGTCGATCGGATAGGGCACCTTCGGCAGCGCGACGCGGCCGGCGCCGCGCTCGATGCGGCCGTTCGACATCTGGCCGAAGACGCGGGCCCCGGTCGCGGCGCAGATCCGCGCGGCAATTTCCATCGGGCCCTCCCGCAGCGCGAGGCCGGTCATCATCAGCGCCGCGCGCGAACCATGCTTGCGCAGCAGCGCCGCGATCTCCCGCACCCGTGCCGGGTCGGCGCTCTTCAAGGCGGGAACCTTGGTTGGCGCGAGCGTCGCAGGCTCGACGCTGCCCCAGGCGCAATCGGCCGGCAGGATCACTGTGGTGACGCCGGGCAGGGAGAGCGAGGCGGCATAGGCCTCGCCGATCGCCGGGCCGACATCCTCCGGGTTCGCGATGCGCCGGACGAAGTTGGACATCGGCCAGGCCAGCCCTTCGATGTCGCTGGTTAGCGGCGCGTCGTGCTGAAGATGGTAGGTCGCGTGGTCGCCGACGACATTGATCATCGGTGTCCGGGCACGCTTGGCGTTGTGCATGTTGGCGAGGGCGTTCGCCATGCCAGGCCCGCAATGCAGCAGCGTCGCCGCCGGCTTGTCGGCCATGCGGGCATAGCCGTCGGCGGCCCCGGTCACCACGCCCTCGAACAGGCCGAGCACGCAGCGCATCTGCGGCTTGCGGTCGAGCGCCGCGACGAAGTGCATTTCGGAGGTGCCGGGATTGGCGAAGCAGACGTCGACGTCGTTGATCAAAAGGGTGTCGCAGAGGCGGTCGGCGCCGTTCATTCGGAAAACCTCGTCCAGTAGGCGCAGGCGCCGGGGAGGCGAGGGGAGGAGATATCCCGCCTGCTGTCAAACAAGAGAAATTCATTGCCTCCCCCAGCGTCGTTGATGCTGGCTTGACTGATTTGCATAGGCATTTAACCTGCCTTGGAACAAAGGTTGCATCGTGCCACGACGAGGCTGTGTTCAGCTCCGCCGAGCGAGGCCGGCGCAGATAAACGGGGAAGGGTTTCGGATGACGGGTATGAAGCGTATCGGAGCGGCGGCTGGCCTCGGGCTCGCGGCGCTCCTGGCGGCGGGCGCCGCCCAGGCGCAGACCAAGCTGACGATCGGCATGTCGGGCTGGACCGGCTTCGCGCCGCTGACGCTGGCCAAGGAAGCCGGCATCTTCGCCAAGAACGGCCTCGACGTGACGATCAAGAAGATCCCGCAGAAGGACCGCCACCTCGCCATCGCCTCGGGCGACATCCAGTGCGCCGCGACCACGGTCGAGACCTGGATCGTCTGGGATGCCGCCGGCATCAAGACCAAGCAGATCTTCCAGCTCGACAAGAGTTACGGCGCCGACGGCATGGCCGTGCGCGGCTCGACCGGCTCGATCAAGGATCTCAAGGGCAAGACCGTCGCCGCCTCGGCGCCCGGCACCTCGCCCTATTTCGCCCTTGCCTGGTTCCTGAAGGAGAACGGCATGTCGGTGAAGGACGTCAATGTCGTCAACATGGAGCCGGGCCCGGCGGCGCAGGCCTTCATCGCCGGCCAGAACGACGCGGCGATGACCTACGAGCCCTATCTCTCGGCGGTGCGCGACAAGCCCGATTCCGGCAAGATCATCGCCACCACGCTCGACTATCCTATGGTGATGGACACGTTCGGCTGCACGCCGAAGTTCCTGAGCGAGAACGATGCCGCCGCGCAGGCACTGACCAAGAGCTATTTCGAAGCGCTCGAGATGATCAAGGCCGAGAAGGACAAGGCCTATACGATCATGGGCGCCGATGTGAAGCAGTCGGGCGAGCAGTTCGGCAAGTCGGCCGGCTTCCTGCGCTGGTCCGACGCCGAGGGCAACAAGAAGTTCTTCGCCGGCGACTGGCAGACCTTCACCAACAAGGCGGCCGACCTCCTGCTCGAAATCGGCCTGATCAAGACGAAGCCCGACATCAACACGCTGGTCGAGACGAAGTACGTCGCCGGCAAGTGAGCGATGATGTCCTGCCGGATGTGCTGACGCCCGGCCTGCATGTCGTGTTCTGCGGCACGCAGGCCGGCGCGGCCTCCGCCCGGCGGGGCGCCTACTATGCCGGCCCCGGCAACAAGTTCTGGAAGACCCTGTTCGATACCGCGCTGGTTCCTCGGCAGCTGGGCCCCGCGGACTTCCCGGATTTGCCGCGATACGGCATCGGCTTCACCGACGTTGCGAAAGCGACGTCGGGGCCCGACTCGGCATTGACGCGGCAGCATTTCGACATAGCGGGCCTTCTGGCCAAGCTTCATGCGCATGCTCCGGCGATCGTCGCGTTCAACGGCAAGCGTGCTGCTCAGGCCGCGCTGGGAGAAGAGAGGGGACTGAAGCTCGCCTATGGTCTCCAGCCCTCCCTCCTTGTAGGAAGCCGCGTCTTCATCCTGCCCTCAACCTCGGGGGCGGCCTCCGGCTACTGGTCCATCGAGCCCTGGCGTGAACTCGCCGCTCTCGTGAAGGAAACAAGTTTCTGACGATGAAACCCCTCCAGCCGGTCTCCGGCGGCGTCCGCATCGGTTACGGCGTCGCCTTCTTCGCGCTTTTCGTCGCCTTCTGGTCGGTCGCGACCTTCGGCGGCTATGTCCAGAAGCTCTTCCTCGCCGATCCGCTGACCATGGTGGCGGAGGGCTGGAACCTGCTCACCGTCCACGGCTTCATGTTCGATATCGGCATGACGATCTGGCGGGTGCTCGGGGGGTTCGTCCTTGCCGTGCTCGTCGCTCTGCCGCTCGGCATCCTGATGGGCGCCTACAAGCCGATCGAGGCTTTCCTCGAGCCCTTCGTCTCCTTCGCGCGCTATCTGCCGGCCTCGGCCTTCATTCCGCTGCTGATCCTCTGGGCCGGCATCGGCGAGACCCAGAAGCTGCTCGTCATCTTTATCGGCTCGGTCTTCCAGCTCATCCTGATGATCGCCGTTTCGGTCGGCTCGATCCGGCGTGACCTGGTGGATGCGGCCTATACGCTCGGCGCCAGCGATTCCTCGGTCGTTCGCCGGGTGCTCCTGCCCAATGCCGCCCCCGAGATCGCCGAGATCTTCCGCCTCGTGCTCGGCTGGGCCTGGACCTATGTCATCGTCGCCGAGCTGATCGGCTCTTCCTCCGGCATCGGCCACATGATCGTCGACAGCCAGGCGCTGCTCAACACCGGGCAGATCATCTTCGGCATCATCGTCATCGGCCTGATCGGCCTGATCTCCGATTTCCTGTTCAAGGCGGTCAACCAGCGCCTGTTTCCGTGGGCGCAGGCATGAGCAAGCTTCTGATCGACCAGGTCGGCAAGGTCTTTCCGGCGCGCGGCAAGGGGCAGCCGACGCGCGCGCTGATGCCGACCTCGCTGAAGGTCGCCGACAACGACTTCATCACCATCCTCGGTCCTTCCGGCTGCGGGAAGTCGACACTGCTGCGCATCATCGGCGGGCTGGAGACGGCGAGCGAAGGCAAGATCCTGCTCGACGGTGCGCCGGTCACCGGGCCGGGCGCCGATCGCGGCTTCGTCTTCCAGAGCTACACGCTGTTCCCCTGGCTGACCGTGGTCCAGAACATCGCCTTCGGCCTGCGCGAGAAGGGCGTGCCGGAACGTGAGCGGCTCGACATCGCCCGCAAATGGGCGGAGCGCGTCGGTCTTGCCGGCTTCGTCGATCATTTCCCGAAGCAGCTTTCCGGCGGCATGCAGCAGCGCACCGCGATCGCCCGCGCCCTCGCCAACGATCCAAAGATCCTGCTGCTCGACGAGCCCTTCGGCGCGCTCGACAACCAGACCCGCGCGCTGATGCAGGAAATGCTGCTCGGCATCTGGGAGCGCGAGCAGAAGACCGTGCTCTTCGTCACCCACGACATCGAGGAGGCGATCTTCGTCGGCTCGCGCGTCGTGGTGATGAGCGCGAGGCCCGGCCGGATCAAGGCCGACATCGCCATCGACCTGCCGCATCCGCGCCCCTACACGATCAAGACCACGCCGGACTTCGTCGCGCTCAAGGAGCGGCTGGTCGAGGAGATCCGTGTCGAGGCCGTGCTGGCGGCCGAGGGGCACTGAGGCGGCGCGGTTGCGGTACCGCCCTGCAGTTGCAGCGGCGTAGTTGCCGGCGGCACTGGCGACAGGTGAAGCGCACCCCCATCTTTCCTGCAAATGGGGCTGACGGCCGCGATATGCGGCCAGTGTAGAGCGGAATTGCATCGACTCATCTGCCGCAAGGCCGGGTGTCGTTGCCATTCTACACTGCAAAGGGGCACTGCCATGAGGTGGGGCCATGCGCGCACTGATTGCGAGAATGCTGTCCCGGCTGGTCCGGGAGCCCAGGATTGACGTCGTCTTCGCCGATGGATCGTTGCATTCGGCCGGGTCGGGCTCGACCGCGGCGGTACGGCTGAGGATTGCCGACCGCGAGACCGAATGGCGGCTCGCGCTCGATCCCGAGCTTGCCCTCGGCGAGGCGGTGATGGATGGCCGCGTCATCGTCGAGCGCGGCACGCTCTACCAACTGCTCGAAGCCCTGGTCTGCGGGCTGTCGCGCCAGCCGCCCTCGGCCTGGGCCGGGGCTTTAGGGCGCTTGCGGACCTCGATCCGCCGCATCAAGCAGCACAACACCCCGAGCTGGGCGAAAAGCAACGTCCACCACCATTACGATCTCAAGCGCGCCTTCTTCGAGCTCTTCCTCGATGCGGACCAGCAGTATTCCTGCGCCTTCTTCGAGCGGCCGGACGCCACGCTGGAGGAGGCCCAGGAGGCCAAGAAGCGTCGGATCGCCGCGAAGCTCGCACTGGAGCCCGGCCAGCGGGTTCTCGATATCGGCAGCGGCTGGGGTGGGCTCGGCCTGAGCATCGCCCGCCAGACCGGCGGCCACGTCACCGGCATCACGCTTTCGGAGGAGCAGTTTGTCCGTTCCAGCGAGCGTGCGGCGGAGTCCGGCCTGCCGGTCGAATTCCGCCTGCAGGATTATCGCGACGTCAAGGAGCGCTTCGACCGGGTCGTCTCGGTCGGCATGTTCGAGCATGTCGGCGTCGGCTATTACCGCGATTATTTCCGCAAGATCTCGGAACTGCTCGTCGATGACGGCGTCGCGCTGATCCATACGATCGGGCGCGCCACCCCACCCGGCGCCACCAACCCCTTCATCGCCAAGCACATCTTCCCGGGCGGCTATATCCCGGCCCTGTCGGAGATATCGGCCGCCGTCGAGAAGGAGGGGCTGGTCATCACCGATGTCGAGGTGCTGCGCCTGCATTATGCGCAGACGCTGAAGGCCTGGCGCGAGCGCTTCCTGGCGCGCCGCGGCGAGGCGGTCGCAATGTATGACGAGCGCTTCGCCAGGATGTGGGAGTTCTACCTCGCCGCGTCGGAAGCGAGCTTCCGCTATGACGGGCTGGTGGTCTTCCAGCTCCAGCTCGCCAAGCGGCTCGATACCTTGCCGATGACCCGCGACTACATGGTGCCGGGCGTCGCCACGGGGGCCGGGCCGACATAGCGGGCACGCGGCCGGATCAGTCTTCCGGTCTCGTTCTGCTCCAGCGCATGGGCGAGCCAGCCGGAGCAGCGCGCGGCGGCGAAGATCTGGAAGGGCGCGTCCGCCGGCAAGCCGAGCCGCGCAGCAAGTGCAGCCAGCGCGAAGTCGATGTTCGGCTCTTCTCCGGTCAGCGCAGCGATGGCGGCCTGCGCCCGCGCATAGGCGGGCGGCAGCGCGAAGGCTGCGAGCAGCACCCGCGCCCGCGGATCGCCATCGGTGTAGAGCGGATGGCCGAAGCCCGGCAGCCCAGCGCCGGTCTCCAGCCGCGCCGCGAGGGTGGTCTCCAGCCCGTCGCGCTCGATATCCCGCATCAGCGCCAGTACCCGCGGCGCGACGCCGCCATGCAGGGGGCCGGAAAGCGCCGCGAGGCCCGCCATGGCGCAGGCTGCGAGCGAGGCCCCGGTCGAGGCGGTGACGCGCGCGGCGAAGGTCGAGGCGTTGAGCTCATGGTCGGCGAGCAGGACGAGCGCCCGCCGGATCGGCTCGGCGCCTTGCGTCTCGCAACGCCAGGCCCGCGCCAGCCGCGCATGGATCGGCCCTTCGCCCGGCCCGCCGGCGATGGCGTCGACCAGCGTGTCGAGCACGGCGGCGGCTTCCAAATAGAGCGCCTTCTTGGCCCGGCCCGCCATCGGCCGGTCGGTCGCGGTGCGCGCCGCGATCACCGCGAAGATGCGCGCCAGCGGCTCGCCCGGCGGTACGACCGTCGCCAAAGGCGGGAAGCGCTGCGTGCCGCAATCCCAGAGCAGGCGCGCGACGTCCTCCAGCTTGGCGCTCTCGGCGAGGCGCACCGCGTCCTGCCCGCGATACCAGAGGCCGCCGCGCTCGATCGTGGTGATGCTGGAGGACAGCACCGGCTCGCCATAGGCGATCGCGTCCTCGGCGATGGCGGCCGGGCGCCGGCCGCGCGCCTTGCGGTGCTCCAGCCGGGCGACGTCCTCGGCACGGTAGAGGCTGCGCCTTGAATCGCCTTCGTCGCCGCGCGCCTCGATCAGCCCGCGGCTGACATAGGCGTAGAGCGTCTGCGGCTTCAGTCCGAGCCGCGCCATCGCCTCCTGTGCGGTCAACCAGTCCTGCATCACCTCTCCCAAAGATATGTTGATTATATTGTTCAAGGTTGATTGTTGCAATGCGGGAGCCGATCCTCAGGCGAAGCCTTTGAGGAGTTCCTGACATGTCCGATGGTCTCGATGACGTCGTCGCCGCCCATACCGTGCTCTCGGAAGTCGACGGCGCCGCCGGCCGCCTGGTGATCCGCGGCCACAGCCTCGCCGAGCTCGCCGGTCGTACCAGCTTCGAAGAGATGGCAGCGCTGATGTTCGACGGCCTGCTGCCCGGCCTGCCGCAGGGGCGTGACCTCACGGCAGCGCTTGGCCAGGCCCGCGCCGATCTCTTCGGCATCGTCGAGCGTACTGCGCTGTCGGATGATCTCGGGCCGGTCGAGGCGATCCGTGCCTGGACGGCGCAGATCGCGGATGGCGAGGGGCCCGACACCGCGCTGAAACTGCTCGCCGCGCCGGCCGTCTTCACTGCTGCCGCCGTGCGCAAGCGGCGCGGCCTTGCCCCGATCGCCCCCGATCCCGCGCTGTCGCAGGCGGCCGATACGCTGCGCATGCTGCGCGGCGAGGCGCCGACCGCAGCTCAGGCCGCCGCCCTCGACACCTATCTCGTCACGGTCGCCGATCACGGCCTCAACGCCTCGACCTTCGCGGCGCGCGTCGTCGCATCGACCCGCGCCGGGCTGGTCTCGGCCGTGCTGGCCGGGATCAGCGCGCTCAAGGGGCCGCTGCATGGCGGCGCGCCGGGGCCGGTGATCGAGATGCTCGATGCGATCGGCGAGCCGGCCAATGCCCGCGCCTGGCTGGAGGATGCGCTGGGTCGCGGCGAGCGTCTGATGGGCTTCGGCCATCGCATCTATCGCGTCCGCGATCCGCGCGCCGATGCGCTGAAGCAGGCGATCGCCAAGCTCGGCGCGGATGCCGGGCGCCTGCGCCATGCCGAGGCGGTCGAGCAGGCGGCGCTCGCCATCCTGCGCGAGCGCAAGCCCGGCCGTTCGCTCGAGACCAATGTCGAGTTCTACACGGCGCTGCTGCTGGAGGCGCTCGGCTTCCCGCCGGAGGCCTTCACCTGCGTCTTCGCGCTCGGCCGCACCACCGGCTGGCTCGCCCATGCCCGCGAGCAGATCGAGACCGGACGCCTGATCCGGCCGCAATCGGTCTATGTCGGCCCGCAGCCGCGGCAGGCGGCGTGAGTGTTACGCGCGGGATCCCCTCTCCTGTAAGGAGAGGGGTAGGGGTGAGGTGTAGGCGGCCCGACTAGTTGCGTGAGCGTCGAACGCGGATGGGTTGAGGCTCGCGATATCTCTCCCGAACACCTCACCCTGTCCTCTCCTTTCAGGAGAGGGTTCCCCGCGTCTCCATCGTTAGCCAGACCGCATAAAGCTCTGCCTCATTGCCGCTCACGACCAGCTCGACGGGCCCGGGCGCCTCCAGGATCGCATTGTCGCCGGCGGGTAGCGCTGCGCCATTCACCAACCATTCGCCCTTGCGGGCAACCAGCACCAGCAGGCTCTCGCTCGCCGTGAGCGAGCCGGCGTTCGACAAGCGCTCGACCCGGTGCCGCCAGCGGCCGCGTCGGCTCATCACGTTGAGATCGTCGATCGCCCCATCGACCAGCATTCCGTCGACCGCCCGGTCGGCGGCGAAAGGGTAGGGCGCGCTGCTGCGGTCGAGCTTGACGCGCTCGCCATCGCCGAAGGCCAGCGTGATGCCGGCCCCGGTCAGCACCGACAATGTCCGGTCGATGCCGGGGAAGGACGAGAACGGCCCGTCCTGCCCGACATGGGCCATGCTGATCCGCCAGTCGAAATCATCGAGCGAGGCGCTTTCGGGAGCCACCGCGATCTCGGTCGTCGTCCCGCCGCCGTTCTTCCAAGGCATGGTCCGGCAGTCGGCGGCGCGGATGATGCGCATGGATCGGTCCTTCGAACTCAAGCGGCCACCCTTGTCATTCCGGGGCGCCCGAAGGGCGAACCCGGAACCCACGACGGGGTGCAACGTGGTGATCAGTAAGGTTCACCCAGTCGTGGGTTCCGGGTTCTCCGCTGCGCGGAGCCCCGGAATGACACATGGGTCAGCCCAGAATACCGGGCAGCTTCAGCCCCTTCTCCCGGGCGCAGTCGAGCGCGATGTCGTAGCCGGCATCGGCATGGCGCATCACGCCGGTGGCGGGGTCGTTCCAGAGCACGCGCTCCAGGCGCTTGGCCGCTTCCGGCGTGCCGTCGGCGACGATCACCACGCCCGAATGCTGCGAATAGCCCATGCCGACGCCGCCGCCATGGTGCAGCGAGACCCAGGTCGCGCCGCCGGCGGTGTTGAGCAGGGCGTTGAGCAGCGGCCAGTCGGAGACCGCGTCCGAGCCGTCCTTCATCGCCTCGGTCTCGCGGTTGGGCGAGGCGACCGAGCCGGAATCGAGATGGTCGCGGCCGATCACGACCGGGGCCTTGAGCTCGCCCTTGGCCACCATCTCGTTGAAGGCGAGACCGAGCCGGTGGCGGTCGCCGAGGCCGACCCAGCAGATCCGCGCCGGCAGGCCCTGGAACTGGATGCGCTCGCGCGCCATGTCGAGCCAGTTGTGCAGGTGCTTGTCGTCCGGCAGCAGTTCCTTGACGCGCTGGTCGGTGCGGTAGATGTCCTCGGGATCGCCCGAGAGCGCGGCCCAGCGGAACGGGCCGATGCCGCGGCAGAACAGCGGGCGGATATAGGCCGGCACGAAGCCCGGGAAATCGAAGGCGTTGTCGACGCCCATATCCTTGGCCATCTGGCGGATATTGTTGCCGTAATCGAGCGTCGGCACGCCCATGCGCTGGAAGTCGAGCATCGCCCTCACATGCTCGGCCATCGACGTCTTGGCGGCCTCGATCGTTCCGGCCGGGTCGCGCTCCTTGCGCTCTTCCCATTCTTCCAGGGTCCAGCCGGCCGGCAGATAGCCGTTGAGCGGGTCATGCGCCGAGGTCTGGTCGGTGACGACATCCGGGCGGATGCCGCGGCGAACCATGTCCGGGAAGATCTCGGCGGCATTGCCGAGCACGCCGACCGAGACGGCTTTGCCTTTGGCATGGGCGGCCTCGATGATCTTCAAGGCTTCGTCGACGCTGTCCGCCTTCTCGTCGAGATAGCGGGTGCGCAGGCGGAAATCGATCGAGGACGGCTTGCACTCGACCGCGATCATCGAGGCGCCGGCCATGGTCGCGGCGAGCGGCTGGGCGCCGCCCATGCCGCCGAGGCCGCCGGTCAGGATCCATTTGCCCTTGAGGCTGCCATTATAGTGCTGGCGGCCGACCTCGACGAAGGTCTCGTAGGTTCCCTGAACGATGCCCTGCGTGCCGATATAGATCCAGGAGCCGGCCGTCATCTGGCCGTACATCATCAGCCCGGCCTTATCGAGATGATGGAAATGCTCCCAGTTGGCATAGGCCGGGACGAGGTTGGAATTGGCGATCAGGACGCGCGGCGCGTCCGGATGCGTCTTGAAGACGCCGACCGGCTTGCCCGACTGGACCAGCAGCGTCTCGTCGGCCTCCAGCCCGCGCAGGGCGCCGACGATCCGGTCGAAATCCTCCCAGGTGCGGGCGGCGCGGCCGATGCCGCCATAGACCACGAGCTCGCCAGGCTTCTCGGCGACATCCGGGTCGAGATTGTTCATCAGCATGCGCAGCGCCGCTTCGGTCAGCCAGGACTTGGCGGTGCGGTCGGTGCCTTTCGGGCTGCGGATGACGCGGCTGTTGTCGATGCGGGTCATGACTTCGTCCGTTCGATGTGGCTGGCCGCTGCGAGCGCGGCTTCGATCATGGCGGAGAGGGCGGATTGCAGGCTGGCGGCGCGGGCCGCGTCGAAGGTCCAGGGCGGCGCTTCCTCGGCGAGGTAGGCGCTGAGCGCGATCTCCATCTGGAGCGCGTGCACATGGTCACTGGGGTGGCCGTAATGCCGGGTGATCCAGCCACCCTTGAAGCGGCCGTTGACGACCTGGGTGAAGGCGCTGCCGGCCATGGCCTTGACCGCGGCGGCTTCGACTGCGGCCGCGGCGCTCCGGCCGGAATTGGTGCCGAGATTGAGCGTCGGCAGCGTGCCGGGGAACAGGCGTGGGATCGCCGACTTGATCGAGTGGCAGTCCCAGAGCAGGCAGAAGCCGTGCTGCGCCTTGGCATGCGCGATCTCGGCGGCGAGCGCGTCATGATAGGGCTGGAAATAGGCTTTTCGCCGCCGCTCGATCTCGGCCTCGCCGGGAGGCATCGTCCAGATCGCTTCGCCGGAAAAGGTGGTGGTCGGCACCAGCTCGGTCGTCGCCTGGCCGGGATAGAGCGAGACGCCGGCCGGGTCGCGGTTGAGGTCGATGACGAAGCGCGACAGCGAGGCCTCGACGATCGTTGGTTTGAAACGCTCGGCAAAGCCGTAGAGCTGGCGCATGTGCCAGTCGGTGTCCTCGACCTGGGTGCCGCGCATGTTGAGCTGCGCCGCGACCTCGGCCGGCAGGCCGGTTCCGGGATGCGGCATGGAGAGGACGAGCGGCGAAGAGCCGCGCTTGACCGAGACGATATCGGTCATGCCCTGCCTCCAACGTCATGCTCGGCCTTGTGCCGAGCATCCACGTCTTGAACACCACGCTCGACCAGCGAAGACGTGGATGGTCGGGACAAGCCCGACCATGACGGAAAGGGGGAGTTCTTCATGCCGAAAGCTCCCCATAGCTGTCGACCCCCGCCGCCTTGCCGAGCGTGCCCGAGAGCACGAGCTCCGTCGCAGCGGCGAGGTCGGGTGCGAGATAGCGGTCCTCGGTCAGCGGCGCGATTTTTTCGCGGATCAGCGCCAGCACTGGCTCCAACCGCGGCGAGGTTTTCATCGGGCGGTGATGCTCGATCGCCTCGGCGGCGGCCATCAGCTCGACCGCGACGATGCTCGCCGCGTTCTTCGCCATCTCGATCAGGCGGAAGGCGCCATGCGTCGCCATCGAGACATGGTCTTCCTGGTTGGCCGAGGTCGGGATGGTGTCGACGGAAGCCGGATAGGCCTTCTGCTTGTTCTCGGAGGCCAGCGCCGCCGCCGTCACCTGCGCGATCATGAACCCGGAGTTGAGGCCGGCGTCGCGGGCGAGGAAGGGTGGCAGGCCGCTCATCACGGGATCGACCAGGAGCGCGATCCGGCGCTCGGCGAGGTTGCCGATCTCGCAGACCGCCATCGCCAGCATGTCGGCGGCAAAGGCGACCGGCTCGGCGTGGAAATTACCACCCGAGACGATCTCGCCGGGCCCCAGCACCAGCGGGTTGTCGGTTACGGCGTTGGCCTCGATCGCGAGCGTCGCGGCCGCATTGCCGAGAAGGTCGCGTACCGCGCCCATCACCTGTGGCTGGCAGCGCAGCGAATAGGGGTCCTGCACCTTGCTGTCGCCGAAGCGGTGGCTCTCGCGGATCTCGCTGCCGGCGACGAGGTCGAGCAGCAGGGCCGCGACCTTGATCTGGCCTGGCTGGCCGCGCAGCTTCTGGATGCGTGGATCGAACGGCGTGTCGGAGCCTTTCAGCGCATCGACCGAGAGCGCCCCGGCGATCAGCGCCGCGTCGAAGACGCGGGCGATGCTGGCGAGGCCGGCCAGCGCCAGCGAGGCCGAGACCTGCGTGCCGTTGATCAGCGCGAGGCCTTCCTTGGCGCCTAGCGCGAGCGGCTGCTGGCCGATGCGCTTCAGCGCCTCGGCGGCCGGCAGCACCTCGCCCTTCAGCCTGATCTCGCCGACGCCCATCAGCGCGGCGGTGAGATGGGCGAGCGGGGCAAGGTCGCCGGAGGCGCCGACCGAGCCCTTGGCCGGCACGACCGGCAACGCGCCGGCCCTGAGCGCGCCGACCAGCGCCTCGACAACGACGGGGCGGATGCCGGAGGCGCCGCGCGCCAGGCTCGCTGCCTTCATGGCGAGGATCAGCGCGACGACCTCGTCCGGCAAGGCAGGGCCGGTGCCGACCGCATGCGAGAGGATGAGGTTGCGCTGCAGCGTCGCGAGGTCGGCGTCGGCTATGCGAACGCTGGCGAGCTTCCCGAAGCCGGTGTTGACGCCATAGGTCACGGTGCCCTTGGCGACGATCTCGTCGACGATCGCCTGGGCGCCGGCGATCGCGCCGGTTTCGGAAAGAGCGACGCTGGCGCCGTCGAGGACATGGCGCCAGTCGGCGAGGCGGGCCTCGCCGGGGGTGAGAGAGAGCGTGGTCATTGTCCGTTCCGGATGCGGGCGTGAAGCGGGTTAAAGCCGATGCGATAGGCGAGCTCGGCCGGACGCTCGATCTCCCAGATCGCGAGATCGCAGGCCTTGCCGGTCTCCAGCGTGCCGGTCTCGGCCTGGAGGCCGAGGGCGCGCGCGGCATTGCGGGTCATGCCGGCCAGCGCCTCCTCCGGCGTCAGCCGGAACAGGGTGCAGCCCATGTTCATGGTCAGGAGCGGCGAGGTCAGCGGCGAGGTGCCGGGATTGGCGTCGGTGGCGAGCGCGATCGGCACGCCATGCTGGCGCAAGAGCTCGATCGGCGGCTTCACGGTCTCGCGCAGGAAGTAGAAGGCGCCGGGCAGGATCACCGCGACCGTGCCGGCCTTGGCCATCGCGATGACGCCGGCCTCGTCGAGATGTTCGAGATGATCGGCCGAGAGCGCGCCCATGCCGGCGGCGAGCGCCGCCCCGCCGAGATTGGAGAGCTGCTCGGCATGGATCTTGATCGCCAGACCCTTCGCCTTGGCCGCGGCGAAGACGCGCGCGGTCTCCTCCGGCGAGAAGGCGATGCCCTCGCAGAACACGTCGACGGCGTCGGCAAGGTCGCCGGCCGCCACGGCGTCGAGCATCGGCCCGGTGACGAGGTCGATATAGTCGCCGGACCGGCCCTTGAACTCGGGCGGCACCGCATGCGCGCCGAGGAAGGTGGTCAGCACGCGGACCGGCTGCTCGCGCCCGAGCCGGCGGGCGACGGCGAGCACCTTGACCTCGCTCGCGACGTCGAGCCCGTAGCCCGACTTGATCTCGACGGTGGTGACGCCCTCGGCGATCAGCGCGGAAAGCCGCTTCTCGGCGCTGGCGAAGAGTTCGTCCTCGCTCGCTGCGCGCGTCGCCTTGACCGAGGAGACGATGCCGCCGCCGGCGCGGGCGATCTCCTCATAGCTCGCGCCCTTCAGACGCAGTTCGAACTCATGGGCGCGGTCGCCGCCATAGACGAGGTGGGTGTGGCAATCGATCAGGCCGGGCGTGATCCAGCGGCCCTCGCAATCGATGGTCTCGGCCGCCGAAAAGGCGGGCGCCGTGGCGCGCGGGCCGACATGGACGATGCGCCCGTCGCGTGCTGCAATGACCCCGTCCTCGATCGCGCCATAGGCGGAGGAGGCGCCTTCGGCCATCGTCGCCAGTCGCGCATTCAGCCAGAGCCGGTCGCAGCTCAAAGACGTTTCCGCCACCATTGCCCGTCGCACCCTCTCGACTTCGCTTTCGTTCCGGGTAAGCTAGCCAATTGCATATGCAAAAGGCAAGCGCTTAATTGCATATGCAATTAGAGAGGTGGATGGCATGGCGGTCAGGCAGGAACTGTATCTCGAGGAAGCGTTGCTGCCGGAGGGCTTCGCGCGTGGCGTCACGCTGCTTGTCGAGGACGGCGTCATCGCCTCGGTCTCCCGTGATGGCGCGGCCCCAGCGGCAGCGACACGACTGTCGGGGTTGACCTTGCCCGGACTGCCCAATCTGCACAGCCACACCTTCCAGCGCGGCATGGCCGGTCTCTCCGAGCGGCGCGGCGCTTCCGAGGATTCGTTCTGGACCTGGCGCGAGGTGATGTACCGCTTCCTCGACCGGCTGAACCCCGACGATGTCCAGGCGATCGCCGCCCAGGCCATGGTCGAGATGCTCGAAGGCGGCTTCACCGCACTCGCCGAGTTCCACTACCTGCATCACGACAAGGATGGCCGCGCCTATGCCGACATCGCCACCATGGGCGGGGCGATCGCCGCCGCGGCGGGCGAGACCGGCATCGGCCTGACGCTACTCCCGGTGCTCTACCGCTACGGTAATTTCGGCAAGGCGCCGGCCGCGCCCGGCCAGCGCCGCTTCCTCAATGATCGCGACGCCTATCAGCGGCTTCTCGAAGGCAGCGAGAAGGCGGTCGCTTCTTTGCCGGACGCCAGGGTCGGCGTCGCGCCGCACTCGCTGCGGGCGGTGGCGCTCGACGATTTGCCCTGGATCGCCGCGCTCAGGCCTGAAACCCCGGTGCATATCCATGTCGCAGAGCAGATGCGCGAGGTCGAGGACAGCATCGCCATCACCGGCCGCCGCCCGGTCGAGCTCCTGCTGGCGAGCGTCGCCGTCGACGGGCGCTGGTGCCTGATCCATGCGACGCATCTGAGCGACGCCGAGCGCGACGCCATGGCGCGCAGCGGTGCGGTGGCGGGCCTGTGCCCGATCACCGAGGCCAATCTCGGCGACGGCATCTTCGACGGCGTTCGCTATCGCGCCGCCGGAGGGCGCATCGGCGTCGGCAGCGATTCCAACATCGAGATCGGGGCGGGCGGCGAATTGCGTCTGCTCGAATATTCGCAGCGCCTGCGCGACCGGCGCCGGGCGCTCTGGGCCGAACCCGGCACATCCGCCGGCGTCAGGCTCTGGCAGGATGCCTGTGCCGGCGGCGCCCAGGCTTGCGGGCGCAGCATCGGCGCCATCTCCCCGGGAGCGAGGGCCGATCTCGTGACGCTCGCTGCCGAACATCCGGCCGTGGTCGGCAAGTCCGGCGACTTCGCGCTCGACAGCGCGGTCTTCGCGGCGCCCGCCCTGCCGGTCGAGACCGTGATCGTCGGTGGAAAGACTGTGGTCAGCGGCGGCCGGCACATTGACCGGGCGCGCATCGCCGCGCGCTATGGCACGGTCATCCGAAATCTGCTCGCCTGAGCCGGAAAGAGTCCATGTCCGCAAGCCAGATCGACGCCGTAGCTCTCGATGGCGCCGGTCCGCTCTACGACCAGATCCGGCGCGCCATTCGCGACCTCATCCTGAACGGCGCCTGGCCGCCGGGGACGGTCGTGCCGCCCGAGCATGCCCTGATGGAGCGCCTCGGCGCCTCCCGCATGACGGTGCACCGCGCTTTGGGCCAGCTGGCGCGCGAAGGGCTGATCACACGCCGGCGCCGCTCCGGAACCATCGTCGCGAGCCCGCCGGCGAGCCATGCCATGCTCGACATCCTCTCGATTCCCGAAGAGGTGCGCGGGCTGGGCCATGAGTATTCCTACAGGATCCTGGCGCGGCGCGACGGCCGGGCGCAACGGCCGGTCGTCGCCCTGTTCGAACTCGGCCGAGCCGTCGAGGTGGTGCATCTGACGGTGCTACACTTCGCTGACGGCGTGCCGCATGTGCTGGAAGAGCGGGTGATCCATCTCGCCACCGTGCCGGCGGCCGGACAAGAGCAGTTTGCCGCCATGCCGCCGGGGGACTGGCTGCTGCAGAACAGTCTGTGGTCGCAGGCGGAGCACGCGATCAGCGCCGTCGCGGCGGAGACCGATCAGGCACAACTCCTCGCCATCGGCGAGGGAGAGCCCTGCCTGCTCGTCGAGCGGCGGACCTGGAACCAGCGCGAACCGGTGACTGCGGTGCGCCTGCTTTATCCGGGCGGCCGCCATCGCTTCATCGGCCGCTTCGGGCCCTATGGCAAAGTCTAGCGCCGACGAGGAGCGGTTGAGCACCGCCCCTCGCAGCTAGAGGATATCCTGGCCGGCTCAGCAGGCGTAGCTGACGCGGCGACCCCATTCGTCTCGTCCGACGCAGACCCGGTCGCGCGTGGTCGCATTTCCGATGATGGCACCGCCGACGCCGCCGATCGCTGCGCCCGCCGCTGCACCGCCCGCGCGGCCGGTCGCAAGGCCGCCGATGACGGCGCCCGTGCCGGCACCGATCAGGGCGCCTGTCGCCGTGTTTTCCTCACGCGCCGTACAGGCGCCGAGAGAACCGGCGGCCAGGGCGACGATGATGAGTTTTTTCATGGCTTTAGTCCTTGCTTTGCGCCGGAGGCGGGAGGGGCTGCCTCGCCTCCTCGGCTTGGGTCGTCTTTCGCCGGGGCATGGTCCGACACGCTCCGGGCAGCCACCGCAGCGAGACGGCAACGGCCCATCACCTGCGGCATCAACGAACCGTGTCGGCAAAGGTTCCGGATGAGGCCTGCGGGTGGCAGGTCCGGAACTCCAAGCCGGTGCCTGCAGCGGGCGAACCCGTCCGGCCGGCAGGCTCGTCGAATTTGTCTCTCTTGCCGTGGAACAGCGACCAAGTTGCGGCGTTGGTTTGGCAGGCCGGTTCGCGCTGGCCCGTGAATTCGATGGAGGGAAACGATGAGCGCAACGATGACCGCGGCTGCGACTGCTGCCAACCCGCTGATCGCCGGCGCCCGCGTCGCTGGCACCGACGTCTACAATGCCGCAGGCGAGCATCTCGGCTCGATCTATGACGTCATGCTCGACAAGGCCACCGGCAAGGTTGCCTACGCCATCATGTCGTTCGGCGGCTTCCTCGGGCTCGGCGAGAAGTATCATCCCGTCCCGTGGAGCATGCTCGACTACGATGTCGACCGTGGCGGCTATGTCGTGCCGCTGACGCGCGAAAAGCTCGAGGCCGCGCCGATGTACGGCAGCGATGGCGAGCCCGATTGGCACGACAAGGAATACGGCAAGCGCGTGCACGACTACTACGGCACCATGCCCTACTGGATGATGTGACGGCCCCTGCGGCTGTCGCTTCTCCAAGGCGCCCGTCGCGGCGATTGCTATCCCCCCAGCCGGATCGCTGCGACAGCGTGATGCGGGCCGAAAGGCCCGCATCTTTTTTAGGGCAGGTGCTCCGGCTCCGGGCAGGCGCGCAGGGCGGTGTCCGCAGAAGACGCGCTGGCGCCCCACCGGCGAATTCCAGAGTGATAGAGGAGACGGGAATGCAGATCCGCTACGGCTATCGCATCGAGATCGTCTGTGACCGGCCGACCCCGCTGGTGACCATGCTCGACGTCCACCCTTCTCGGCGTCACGACCGGCTGGCGTCGGACGAGATGTGCGCGGCCGGCCTTGCGGACGCTGGCGTTCCGCTGCGTGTCGAGCGGCATTTCGACATGTTCGGCAACATTTGCCGCCGCATGGTTGCGCCGGCAGGCGGCGTTCGGCTCGAGGCGAGCGGCCTGATCTATGATGGCGGTCGGCCCGACGTCGTTGCGCCCACTGCGCGCCAGCTGTCGCCCGCCGAGATTCCCGCCGACTTGATGGTCTTCCTGCTCGGCAGCCGCTACTGCGAGACCGACAAGCTGATGGACACGGCCTGGAACCTGTTCGGCCATCTCGAGCCGGGCTGGGGCAGGGTGCAGGCGGTGGTCGATTTCGTCCATAACCACCTGACTTTCGGCTATGCCTTCGCGCGCAGCACCCGCACCGCCGCCGAGGCCTATGAGGAGCGCATCGGCGTCTGCCGCGACTTCGCGCATCTCGCCGTCGCCTTCTGCCGCTGCCTCAACATTCCCGCGCGCTACTGCAACGGCTATCTCGGCGACATCGGTGTGCCGCCGAACCCGGCGCCCATGGATTTCAACGCCTGGTTCGAGGTCTGGTTGGACGGGCGCTGGTACACGCTCGACGCGCGGCACAACCAACCCCGTATCGGCCGGGTCGTCATCGCGCGCGGCCGCGACGCCACCGACGTGCCGATGCTGAATTCCTTCGGCTCGCATCTCCTGCAGCGTTTTGAAGTGGTCACCGAGGAAGTCGCCGAGGAGATTCCGCTGCGCGCCTCGTCGCCGCGGCCGCGCCTTGTGCCGGACGAAAGGGGTGCCCATATCGCCGCCTAGCCATGCCGGACCTGTCGGAACCATCGGTCGAGCCTGAGGCGAGGGCGCAGCTCCGCTGCTTCCGGGTCATCGCCAATGCGCGTGCCGGTACCGTGCTCGAGGCCGGGGCCGATAATTTCTCGCATCGCCTCGAGGAGGCTTTCGCCGCGGCCGGCTGCAGGGCCGAGATCGAATTGCTGCCGCCGCGCCAGCTTCAGGAGCGCCTGCGCACGGCGATCGAGGACGAGAACATCATTCCCGTGATCGCCGGGGGCGATGGCACCGTCAACGGCGCCTTGCCCGTGCTGCTCGGTTGCACGCGGCCGGTCGGCATCCTGCCGCTCGGCACCGTCAACGTGCTCGGCCGCGATCTCGGCCTGCTCGGAACGATCGAGGAGCGGGTCGCGGCGCTCTGCCGGGGCGAGCCCGTTGCCATGGACCTCGGCAGCATCAACGGCCGCCCGTTCCACTCGATTTCCGGCATGGGCTTCTTCAGCCTGATGGCCCGCGAACGCGAGCATGCCCGCCGGCGCTTTCCCTTCAGCCGCACCATCGCCTTCGCCTTCGCTGCGACGCGCTCGATCCTGTTCACCCGGCCGATCCGCGTCGCCATGGAGATCGGCGGCGAGCAGCGCCAGGTCGAGGCTGACGCCGTGCTGGTCACCGTCAACCAGTTCGACGGCGCCGAGTGGCGTCGCAACCGGCTGGATGGCGGCCAGTTAGAGGTGCACATCCTCGATACCGGCGGCTTGCTCTCGCGCGCCAAGGCGGCGCTTTCCATGCTGACCGGAAGCTGGCGCACCTCGCGCAACCTCGTCTCGCTGACCGCCGAAGCGGTGACGCTGACCCGTCGCGACAAGCGGCGCGGCCATGTCACCTTCGATGGCGAGGTCGAGCGCCGCGCCGGCTCGCTCGAATACCGCTTGCTGCCCGCCGCGCTGCAGGTCATCGCTGCGCGGCCGGCCGAAATCTGAACACGCTTTGGTCATAGGCCGCCGCCACTCCCGCCTGGATAGCTCTCGATGTTTCTCCTGCAGCCGCGTTTTCTCCTGCCGACCGCCGCGGCTTTCGGCTTCCTCGGCCTCGCGATCTTCGTCATCGCCGGCCGTGATTTCGCCTTCGACACCAGATTGGTGATGCTGTTTCGCGACGCGGCCGCCCCGTCGACCCCGCTCGGCCCGGCCTGGTTCCGAGAGATGATGCGCGACGTCACCGCGCTCGGCAGTTTCGTTGCGCTCGGCACGATGACGGTAGTGGCGGCCCTCACTTTGCGGCTCTGCGGCCATTGGCGCCTGGCGCTCGGGCTCATCGTGACCGTGCTGTCGGGGGTGGCGGCCAGCACGCTTCTGAAGATCGCGATCGGGCGCGAACGCCCCGACATCGTCGAGCATGCGGCCCTGACCTTCACCGCGAGCTTTCCCAGCGGGCACGCCTTCCTCTCGGCGGTCGTGCTGCTCGGCATTGCCGGCTTCGTCGGCATCGCTTCACGCCGGGCCGATATCTCGCGGATCTGTCTCTGGGTCGCCTGGCTCCTGATCATCGCGATCGGCGTCAGCCGCATCTATCTCGGTGTGCACTGGCCGAGCGACGTGCTCGGCGGCTGGTGCCTCGGCATCACCTGGTCGAGCGTCGCGGTCGCCTGGCTCGGCCGGCTCGCAGCCAAGGCCGAGGCACGCGAGGCGGGGGCGGGTGGCGCCGAACTCGGCATGTCTCCGGGAACCGCACGCGAATAAGCGCGTTCCAGTCATGGCGCCGCGCGAGAGCGGCGCTTTTTCATGACTGGAGTCCTATTCATGACCATCTCGCGCAATCTGCTCTTCCTCCTCGTCGGCCTGCTCATCGCGGGCCTCGCTGCGACGAGCTATGCGCTCTACCAGGAGAAGAAGCAGCCGGAAGGCGTCGAGATCTCGGTCGGCAAGAACGGGCTCTCGATCAAGGAGAAGTGAGGCTGCTCAGGCGGCGAGCGGCGCAGCCTGCACGACGCGGTTGCGCCCGTCCCGCTTGGCGGCATAGAGGGCGTCGTCGGCCTGCTTCAGCAGACCCTGAAGCGAGGCGGTGGCTGCCGGGCAGCATACCAGGCCGATGCTCATCGTGATGCGGACCACCCTGCCATTGTCGAGCATCAGCTCGATGTTGGCGCAGGCTTCGCGCAGGCGCTCGGCCACGGCCACGGCGTCGTCCGAGTCGATCTCTGGCAGGACGATCGCGAATTCCTCGCCGCCCATCCGCCCGAACAGGTCTTGTGATCTGAGCAGAGTGCCGATCTGCCGGGTCAAGGCGACCAGCGCGGCATCGCCGGCGGCATGACCGTGCTCGTCGTTGATGCGCTTGAACTGGTCGGCATCGAGCATCAGGAGGGCGAGGCTGGTGCCCCGGCGGGCGCTTTCCGCCAGCACGGCTTCGCTGCGCTGCATGAAAGCCCTGCGCGACAGGGTCCCGGTCAGGGAATCTTCGTTGGCGGCGCGGTTTAGCTCCTTCACCAACTCGCTGCGCGCGCTGTTGATGCTGGAAACCATGATCGGCCCAAGCGCCAGCAGGGCGAGGCTGAGACGATGCGCGATCACCGCGGGCAGGAACTCCGCCGCGCTCGGCGGCAGGTTGGTTACCAGAGCTGTGCCTTGCCAGAGGCCGGTGGCGAAGGTCAGCACCGCGGTCGGGAACACGCCGTAGCTCAGCGCGCACCAGAGCAGAGCGGGCATCGGGGCCGAGATAGCGCCCGATCCGCCGATCATGCTCCCCGCCGCGATCGAAATGAGCAGCGCAGCTACCGGCAGCAGGGGGCGGACCGAGCGGCCGAGCGCACTGGCATGCTGGCGCAGAGTCCGTAGCGGCGGCGCCGTCAGTACCATCGGCAGCACCACGAGATTGCTGGCGAGCTCGCTGGTCAGGTAGAGCTCGACGGCGTGCCGGAGGCTCCCGCCGAAGTAAACGATGATGCTGCCGCTGCCGACGATCGTCGCCGCACCTGCGGCGGCGGCGCTGATCAGCAGCAGGAAGAGCAGCGATTGCGGCCGTTCGAGCCTGCGGTCTGTCGGGTCGATGCGCTGGAACAGCACGAAGCCGGCGACGACGCCGGCGAGATTGGCCGCGGTCAGCCAGAATGTCAGCAGGAGCCCGCCGCCCATGGCGAAGTCGGCGGCCAAGTAACCCGCGGCAATGGCGAGCCAGCCCGACGGCGTGGCGAGTTGCGGGGCGCGGACAAGGATGCCGATCAGCAGCGCATTCGCTACCCAGAAAGAGGCGAGGAAGCCGACGGGCCGCGTGAGATGGCCGAACAGCGCGGCCCCGAAGGTCATGGCCGCGAGCAGGACGGCGCGGCGCAGGACGAGGACTGCCGGAGACGGGGTCTGTCCGGTATCGACGGCGCTGGCTTCGCGCGAAAGGGAAGGGCCCCGGCCTGCGGTCATATCGCTTCGAACCGTGCCCGCAAAAGGTTAAGAGCAAGCTGCTGTGTTCCTGCCAAAACGGCTCCCGCATTTCGGCCAGCATGCGCTGGCGGCGCGACTGCCGGGCATTTCGGCAGGTGCTGCGGCATGGCCTTGGCCAGCCAAAGGCGTTAAGACCGGCTCCTCTTCCGATCAGGCGCGAGGTTTCTCGATGAATGCTCCCTTCAAGAATTTGATCGCCGGCGAGTGGGCCGGCTCGCAGAACGCCTCGCGCAACATCAACCCCTCCAACACCAACGACGTCGTCGGCGAGTACGCCCAGGCGACCGTCGAGGATGCCAACAATGCGGTCGCTGCCGCCAAGGCCGCCTTCCCGGCCTGGAGCCGCACCACGCCGCAGGAGCGCTACGAGATCCTGAAGAAGGCCTCCGACGAGATCCTCGCCCGCAAGGACGAACTCGGCCGCCTGCTGTCGCGCGAAGAGGGCAAGACCCTCGCCGAGGGCATCGGCGAGGCCGGCCGTGCCGGCCAGATCTTTGCCTTCTTCGCCGGTGAGTGCCTGCGTCTCGGCGGCGAGAGCATTACCTCGGTCCGTCCGGGCGTCGGCGTCGAAGTGACGCGCGAGCCGGTCGGCATCGTCGGCATGATCACGCCCTGGAACTTCCCGATCGCGATCCCGGCCTGGAAGATCGCGCCGGCGCTGGCCTACGGCAACTGTGTCGTGATCAAGCCGGCGGACCTCGTTCCGGGCTCCGCCTGGGCACTGGTCGACATCATCCAGCGCGCTGGCCTGCCCAAGGGCGTGCTCAACCTCGTGATGGGCCGCGGTTCGGTCGTCGGCCAGGCGCTGCTCGAGCACAAGGACGTGCATGCGATCAGCTTCACCGGCTCGGTCGCGACCGGCCGCAAGGTCGCAGCGGCCTGCATCGCTTCGAACCCGATGAAGAAGGTCCAGCTCGAAATGGGCGGCAAGAACCCGCTCGTCGTGCTCGACGACGCCGACCTCAAGGTCGCGGTCGAAGCCGCCGTCCAGGGCGCCTTCTTTTCCACCGGCCAGCGCTGCACCGCCTCCTCGCGCCTGATTGTCCAGGCCGGCATCCATGACCGCTTCGTCGAGGCCGCGATCGAGCGTCTCAAGGGCCTGTCGATCGACGATGCCCTCAAGGCCGGCACCCATATCGGCCCGGTGGTCGACCAGAGCCAACTCGACCAGGACCTGAAGTACATCCAGATCGCGCGCGACGAGGGCGGCAAGCTCGCCTGGGGCGGCGAATTGCTCAACCGCGAGACGCCCGGCTTCTATCTCCAGCCGGCGCTGTTCACCGAGACCACCAACGCCATGCGCATCTCGCGCGAGGAGGTCTTCGGCCCGGTCGCCAACGTCATCCGCGTCAAGGATTATGACGAGGCGCTCGCGCTCGCCAACGACACCGATTTCGGCCTCTCGGCCGGCATCTGCACCACCTCGCTGAAGCATGCGACGCATTTCAAGCGCAACAGCGAGGCCGGCATGGTGATGGTCAACCTCGCCACGGCGGGCGTCGACTATCACGTGCCGTTCGGCGGCCGGAAGGGCTCGAGCTACGGCCCGCGCGAGCAGGGCGCCTATGCCAAGGAGTTCTACACCACGGTGAAGACCGCCTACACGCTCGCCTGAGCCGGGGCGTCGTCCAGAGGTTCAGGGCCGCGCCGCGAGGCGCGGCCCTTTTCGTATCGGTCTTCGATGGGCGTGAAAGGCCCTGACCCCGCATCCCGGCTGGCGGCGCAGCAACACGCCGTGCGAAAACGGGGGTGTGAGAAAGGCCGCTCGACGCACGCCGAGCGCCTGTTCCCGACCTCAGCGATTGCCGCCGCTGGAGAGCTTCGCCATAACCTCGTCGAGGTTGAAGCTGGCCGGCTTCTGCCTGACGGGGAACTCCTTGAAGCTCTCGAGCCATTGCGCCGCCAGCGCCTGCATCGGGACCTGCACGAAGGCGCGGTCGACGACCCACTTGTCGTAGAGAATGCTCTCGTCCCCGCGTTCGAACGGGTCGGCGCGGAGGTTGAACAGCTTGGGCAGACGGAGCTTGGTGAATTCGCGCTGCCAGACGCCCATGCTCTGGTTTTCCTGGACCAGGAAATGTGCCTTCCAGTCGCCGGCCCGGATCGCCACCAGACCGCCATCGTCGTTCCAGTAGATGAACTCCTTGCGGGGGGATTCCTTCGCCTCGCCCTTGAAGAACGGGATCAGGTTGAACCCGTCCAGATGAACCTTGAAGGTCTTCGCCCCGATCTGGTGACCCTTCCTGCATTTGCCGACGACATCGGGCTCGCCGCCTGCCGCGCAGAATGTCGGGATCAGGTCGTAATGCGAGAAGAAGTCGTTATAGATCGTGTTCGGCTTGATGGTGCCCGGCCAGCGGATCAGCATGGGCACCCGGTAGCCGCCTTCCCAGTTCGTGGCCTTCTCGCCGCGGAACGGCGTCTGTCCCCCATCGGGAAAAGACAGCACCTCGGCGCCGTTGTCGGTGGTGAACAGGACGATGGTGTTGTCGGCGACGCCGAGATCGTCGAGCTTTTTCAGGAGCTGTCCGACATAGCCGTCGAGCTCGACCATGCCATCCGGATAGAGGCCCTTGCCGGTTTTCCCGTCCGAAGCAGGCTTGAGATGGGTCCAGACATGCATCCGGGTCGAGTTGAAGTAGCAGAGCCAGGGCTTTCCGGCACGGTGCTGGCGATCGATGAAGTCGAGCGCGCCGGCGAGGAACTCCTCGTCGACCGTCTCCATACGCTTCTTGGTGAGCGGGCCGGTGTCCTCGATCTTGCCATCGGAGGAGGAGCGGATCACGCCACGTGGGCCGAAGCGTTTGCGGAACTCGGGGCTCTTCGGATAGTCGGGATTCTCCGGTTCTTCCTCGGCATTGAGGTGATAGAGATTGCCGAAGAACTCGTCGAAGCCGTGATTGGTCGGCAGGAACTCGTCCTTGTCGCCGAGATGGTTCTTGCCGAACTGACCGCTGACGTAACCGAGCGGCTTCAATAATTCTGCGACGGTCGGGTCCTCCGGCCTGAGGCCGATATCGGCGCCGGGCAGACCGACCTTCGTCAGCCCCGTGCGGATCGGCGACTGTCCGGTGATGAAGGCGGCACGGCCTGCCGTGCAGCTCTGCTCTCCATACCAGTCGGTGAAGGTCGCGCCCTCGTCGCCGATCCGGTCGATGTTGGGGGTGCGATACCCCATGATCCCGAGATTGTACTTGCTGACGTTGAACCAGCCGATGTCGTCAGCCATGATCATCAGGATGTTGGGTTTGCGAGCACCTGTGCCCGTCGTACCCGGCTGCGGCGCCTGGGCCAGTACCGTCGGTCCGGTTGCAAGGCCCGAAACCGCTAGGGCAGTGCCTCCCAACAGGAGATTTCTGCGCGGAAGACCGTCTTGGCTTGCCATATGTTCCTCCCGGTTCAGTCAGAAAACGGGCGGTGCCAGGGGACTTGGAGATGGAAAGCAAGTGTCGAGCGCACCGCTGCCTCCCAGCTTACTCTCCGAACGTCATTGATGCGAGGTGCGAGCCGCATTGAACTTGCTGCCGCGGCAGCACGCGGTGCAGGGCCGGCCCGCTGCCAGCGATGATAGAAGCTGCCCGCCGCCGCGGGCTGTTTCAATCGAACAGCGCCTGCTCCAGATCGGCGACGCTCGGCAGCAGGAGATCGCTGAGCGGGCGCAGCGTCTCGGCGCTGCCGGCCCCGGTCAGCACGGCGATGCGCAGGCCGGCGCCGGCCGCCGCCGCCATATGCATGTCATGGGCGGAATCGCCGATCACGGCGACCGCATCCACCGGCAGTCCGGTCGCGCGGCAGAAGCCCGCGACCATCCCGGGCTCCGGCTTGGCGCCATGGCCGGAATCGTAGCCGCACAGGAAATCGAGCTGGCCGGCGATGCCGAAGCGCTCGGCGGTGGCGGTGACGGCCGCCTCGCTGTCGCTGGACGCGATGCCGAGCGCGAGACCGCGGCCCGACAGGCCGGCGAAGAGGGCGCCGAGATCACAGACCGGCACGACATTGCCGACGCCGGCCTGGAACAGCGCGTCGAGCCGCAAGGTCAGCTCGGCGATGGGGAAGGGACTGCCAGCCACGTGCCAGGCCTGCGCGACCTCGCGCGTATTGCCGGCCGCTAGCAGCCCGTCCGAGGTCGAGAAGCCGGTCGCAGGATCGACGCCAGCCAGGATGAGGAGATGCTCTTCCAGCGCCGCGTCGCCCTGAGCCGCAAGCCGGCCAGCACGCAGATTGATCGGCGCCCAGCTTGCCTGGTAGTCGAGCAGCGTGCCGTCCTTGTCGAACAGGATGCCGCGTATCGTCGGAAGCGCGCTCATGACACCGGGATCACGTCGACCTTGACGTCGAGCTTCTGGCTGCCGGGCCCGACCAGCACGCCGTCGAGCGGCGAGACGTCGGCATAGTCGCGGCCGGTGGCGGTGATGATGTGGTCGTCGCCGACGATCAGGTCATTGGTCGGGTCGAGGCCGATCCAGCCGGTCTCCGGCCCGCACCAGACCATCACCCAGGCATGGGTCGCGTCGGCGCCTTCGAGGCGGGGCTGGCCGGGCGGCGGGATGGTGCGCAGATAGCCGCTGACATAGGCGGCGGGCAGGCCGAGGCCCCTGAGTCCGGCAATCATGATGTGGGCGAAGTCCTGGCAGACGCCGTGGCGCTGCGCAAAGGCTTCGCGGATCGGCGTCGAGACCTCCGTCGCCTCGGGGTCGTAGGTGAAGTCCCGGCGGACCCGGCCCATCAGCTCGCGGGCCGCCTCGAACACCGGGCGCCGGGCCTGGAAGCTCTCCTGCGCATAGGCGGTGATCTCGTCGACGGTCGGCACCAGCCGGCTGGGATAGATGTATTGCGCCGGTGAATCCGGGGCGAGACTCTGGGCGCCCTGGGCCAGGGCCGTCACCTCCTCCCAATTGCGCGTCAGCGCCGGAAAAGGGGCAGCAGCGCGGTTCACCTCGACCCGCGATCTGGTCTCGATCCGCAGTTCGCGGTGCGGCTTCGCGATGGTCAGCGTGGTCGTGCGGTTGCCGAAGAAGCAGATCCCGTCATGCCGCTCGACGGAGCGTGGCGTCACGCTGAGCTCGCTTGCGACGACGTGCTGGCCGTCGCCCTCGCGCGGCAGCACGCGCAGGATGCAGCGGGCGAACGGAACCGGCCGCGCATAGGCGTAGCTGGTGAGATGTCGTATTTCGTAGATCACTCGGCTGCCGTCATGCGAGCTGCGTCATCCGCGACCCTTCCGGATGCGCGTTCTGCAGGAAGTAGCGGTCGGCGACGGCGTTCGACAGCCCCATCAACAACTGTTCGAACAGCAGGATGCTGGCGCGGTCGAGCCGGCTCGCCTCTGCCGTGCGGCATTCTGCTGCCAGCCTGAGCGCCAGCCGGCGCGGCTCTTCCAGCATGCCGTCGTCGCTGAGTGTCGGCAATGCCGCGATCTCCTGGTCCAGTCGCTCCACCTGGAAGGCGACCGAGCGCGGATTGTAGGGATCGAGCATGACGAGATCGAGAACCGGCTGCAGCGCCGCGCCGAGCTGATAGCGCGAGCGATAGGTGATCTGCGAATCCGTCAGGTCGAGCAGGGCGTCGAGGCAGTTTCCGGGCGTGCCGCTCTCGGCAAAATGCCGGGCATAGCGACAGGTGGTGACCCCGCGTTCGAGCCGCCGGCCGATGTCGAGGAAGCGCCAGCCGGCGCCGCGCACCATGTTCTCCTGGGACAGGCCGGAAAAGGCGGCGAGCGATTTCAGGGCGCTGTCGGCGACCTCGAAGGCCTCGCCCTCGCTCACCGGCTTGCGCGGCGCGGTGAGCTGGCGCTGCAGGTCGCCGAAGAGGCGCCAGGCATCGACCGAGAGCCGCTCGCGGATCACCGAGGCGGTCCGGCGCGCTTCGCGTATGGACGCCGCGGCGGAGCCGTACTCGTCCAGCCCGAAAAGGGCGCTGGTCGCCTGGCTGGCGATGGCCTTTCCGCGGCCGGCGGGAGCGGCGCCCCAGGCCACCAGCAGGTTGGCGAGGCGCTTGATCGTCTCGGCATGGCCCGGGGCCTGGTCGTCGGCGTTGATCAGCCGGCCGAGCACGGCACGCACCAATCTCAGCGTCGCCTCGGTTCGCTCCAGATAGCGCCCCAGCCAGAACAGGTTGTCGGCCGCGCGGCTCGGCAGGATGCCGACAATGCGGCGGATCGCGATCTTGTCGGGGCTCGGCAGCAGCGTCACCGGCTCGACCGGCTGGTCCGAGGTCACCCAGACATCGCTGGAGCGCACGCCCGAGCGCATCGTCACGGCGCGCGCATCGGTCTCGTCGGAGATGCGGCAAAAGCCGCCCGGCATCACCTGCCAGCCCTCCGGTGTCGCCGCAGCGAAGACCCGCAGCGTCATCGGGCGCGGTTCCAGCCGTCCGTCGTGCAGGACGGGCATGGTCGAGAGCCGCACCACCTCCTGGCCGACATGGTCGAGCCCGCGCTGTTCGATCGCGGCACGCAGCCGCTCGCGCGCGGCGCGGTCGAGGTCGGCGACCAGAACCGGCTGGTCGTCGAGGCTTCCGCCATTGGCGCGGAAGGCGGGCGCGATGCTCATCTCGTCGAGCCGGTCGAGCACGATCCGGCGCTCGTGCGGCTGGCCGCACCACCAGGTCGCGATGTTCGGCAGGATCAGCTCCTCGCCGAGGATATCGCGTGCCAGAGCCGGCATGAAGCTCATCAGGGCGCGGGATTCGACCACGCCGGAGCCGAGCCCGTTGGCGACGACGACATTGTCCTGGCGGATCGCTTCGACTAGGCCGGGCACGCCGAGCGCCGAGGCGGCATTGAGCTCGAGCGGGTCGGCGAAATCGCCGTCGATACGGCGCCAGATCACGTCGGCGCGCTTGAAGCCGGCGATGGTGCGCACATGCACCAGCCCGTCGCGCATCACGAGATCGCCGCCCTCGACCAGGAGGAAGCCGAGATAGCGGGCGAGATAGGCCTGTTCGAAATAGCTTTCGTTGAGCTGGCCCGGGGTCAGCAGGCAGATGCGTGGCTCGACGCGCCTGGCGCGGGCGACGAGCCCGGTCCGGAAGCTCTGGAAGAAGGCCGCCAGCCGCTCGACATTCATCGTCCGGAACAGGTCCGGGAAGGCGCGGCCGAGCGCCAGCCGGTTCTCAAGCGCGTAGCCCGCCCCAGATGGCGCCTGCGTCTTGTCGCCGAGTATCCACCAGCGCCCGTCCGGCCCGCGCCCGAGATCGGCGGCATAGGTCTGGAGCTGGCCGGCGCCGTTCGTTCCCTGCAGCGGCCGCAGATAGTCGGGGCTGCCGGTGATCGCCGCGGCCGGCAGCGCGCCTTCGCGGACCAGCCGGCCCGGCCCATAGATGTCGCCGAGCACGGCGTTCAGCAATTGCGCGCGCTGGGCGACGCCGGCGGCGATGACCTGCCATTCGGCACCGGTGATCACCAGCGGGGCATGGTTCAGCGGCCAGGCCCGCTCGCCGGCGAGCGGGTCGTTGGCATCGACGTCGCCATGGACACGGTAGGACACGCCGGTGTCGCGGACATGGCGGTCGGCAAGGCCGAAGCGGCGTTGCAATTCGTCGGCGGAGAGACCGGACCATTCGGCGAGGAATGGCTCCCATTGCGGACGCACGGTTCCGTCCGGAGCCATCAGCTCGTCATAGGCGCCGGGCAGCGGACGATAGCCCGTGAGCAGCGCATTGCGCCGCTCACCCCGTGTCCGCGCCGAGTTCAACCTGCCGTGTAGCGCCATGGCGCAAACTAAATCCCGATCGGGCGACGCAAATCGAGGGTCATGGGGAACTCCGGATTGCGCTCTTCGGCGGGAATCGCCAGGGGACCGGGACTATGGCCGATCGCCTCGAAACGGGCGAGTCTTCTCGCCTCGGCCTCGTAGGAATTCACCGGCGGCGTCTCGTAGTTGCGCCCGCCGGGATGGGCGACATGGTAGACGCAGCCCCCGAGCGAACGGCCGGCCCATATGTCGACGATGTCGAAGGTCAGCGGCGCATGCACCGGGATCGTGGGGTGCAGGCCCGAGGCCGGCTGCCACGCCTTGAAGCGCAGCCCGGCGACGGCGACCCCCGAAGCGATCTCGCTCATCGGCAGCGCCCGTCCGTTGCAGGTGATGACGTGCCGGCCGGGCACGAGGCCGCTGGCCTTGACCTGCAGGCGCTCGACTGAAGAGTCGACATAACGCACCGTGCCGCCGATCGCGCCTTCCTCGCCCATGACGTGCCAGGGCTCGAGTGCCTGCCGCAGTTCGAGCTCGACGCCGCCCTGGGCGACTTTGCCGAAGAACGGGAAGCGGAACTCCTGCTGCGCGGCGAACCAAGCTGGATCGAAAGCGTAGCCGGCGCCGGCGAGGTCATCGAGCACCTCGCGGAAATCCTGCGCCACCATCTCGGGCAGCATGAACCGGTCGTGCAGGGCGGTGCCCCAGCGCACCAGCCTGCCGCGCTGCGGCGTGCGCCAGAACCAGGCGACCAGGGCCCGGATCAGCAATTGCTGGGCGAGCGACATGCGCGCATCCGGCGGCATCTCGAAGGAGCGGAACTCGATTAGCCCGAGCCTGCCTGTCGGCCCGTCCGGCGAATAGAGCTTGTCGATGCAGATCTCGGTGCGGTGGGTGTTGCCGGAGACGTCGACGAGCAGGTTGCGATAGAGCCGGTCGACCAGCCAGAGCGGGATCGCCGGCTCGCCTGGCCCCGGCGTTTGCGCCAGCGCGATTTCGAGTTCGTAGAGCTGGTCGTGCCGGGCCTCGTCGATGCGCGGCGCCTGGCTGGTCGGGCCGATGAACAGGCCGGAGAACAGGTAGGACAGGGACGGGTGGCGCTGCCAGTAGAGCACGATGCTCTTGAGCAAGTCCGGTCGGCGCAGGAATGGGCTGTCGGCGGGGGTGATGCCGCCGAGCACGACATGGTTGCCACCGCCGGTGCCGGTATGGCGCCCGTCGACCATGAATTTCTCGGCGCAGAGCCGCGATTGCCTTGCGTCCTCATAGACGCCGCGCGTGATCGCGACCGCCTCCGCCCAGTTTCGCGCCGGATGAACGTTGACCTCGATCACGCCGGGATCGGGCGTCACCTTGATGACGTTGAGGCGCGGATCATGCGGCGGCGCATAACCCTCGATATGGACGGGTTGGCCGCTCTCCTCGGCGGCGGCCTCGATGCTGGCGATCAGGTCGAGATAATCCTCCAGCCGCTCGACCGGTGGCAGGAAGACGCAGAGCACCCCGTCGCGAACCTCAATGCTGAGCGCGGTGCGCACCGCCTCGGCCGTGAGGTCCTGCTCGACCACGTCCTGCCGTGCGGCCGGGTCTGCGCTCGCGACGGGGCGGGATGGCTGGATCGGGCTCGCGGGAGGCGCAGCTGCGACGGCACTGATTCTCCCCGGCGGAGTCGGATCCGCGGCCGAGGAGCCCGGCAGCGGGCCGCGCGGCTCCAGCGGGTCCTGCGGGTGGATGTGCGGATAGTCGCTCTTCGGCAGATGCGGCAGCGAGCCGAGCGGCAGGCGATAGCCGACCGGGGAATCGCCCGGCACCAGGAAGAGCCTGCCGCGCCGCAGCTTCCATTTTTCGGAACGCCAGCGGCGGTCGTTCGCCGCTGCCTGCCAGCGCTGCACCGGGATGACATAGCCGCTCGGCTTGTCGAGCCCGCGCTCGAACACCCGCACCATGCGGGCGCGCTCCTCGGGGTCGGAGAGCTTCGGGTCGAGCGGGTCGACATTGGCGGGTAGCTGCCCCTCCTTCACCAGCCAGTGCCCGGTATCCTCATAGGCTGGCAGGACATGATCGGGGCCGATGCCGAGGCGCTCGGCAAGCCCGGCCGCGAGCGTCTCGACGGCAGCCGGCGTCGGCACGACCTCATGCTCGCGGTCGCTGCCGGTGAGGGCGCCGGGTTCGCGCGCGATCAGCGCCGCATTGCGCCAGATCGGCACGCCATCCTGGCGCCAGTACAAGGCGAAGGCCCAGCGCGGCAGGCTTTCGCCCGGATACCATTTGCCCTGGCCGTAATGCAGCATGCCGCCCGGCGCGAAGCGCTCGCGCAGCCGCCGGATCAGCACATCGGCGCGCTGGCGCTTGGTTGGCCCGACGGCGGCGGTGTTCCATTCCTCGCCCGACTGGTCGTCGATCGAGACGAAGGTCGGCTCGCCCCCCATGGTGAGGCGGACATCCTGCGCCTGGAGATCGGCCTCGACCTGCTGGCCGAGCGCATCGAGCCTCGTCCAGGATTCGTCGGAGAAGGGCAGGGTGATGCGCGGCGCCTCATGGACGCGCGTCACCTCCATCTCGAAGTCGAACTGCGTCTCGGCATAGCTCGCCATGCCGCTGACCGGCGCGGCCGAGCGATAGTGCGGCGTCGCAGCTAGCGGCAGATGGCCCTCGCCGGTGAGCAGTCCCGAGGTCGGGTCCAGCCCGATCCAGCCGGCGCCGGGAATGTAGACCTCCGCCCAGGCGTGCAGGTCGGTGAAGTCCTTGTCGGTGCCGCGCGGCCCTTCCAGCGGGTCGATATCGGCCTTCATCTGGATCAGGTAGCCGGAGACGAAGCGGGCGGCGAGGCCGAGATGGCGCAGGATCTGGACGAGCAGCCAGGAGGTGTCGCGGCAGGAGCCCGCCTTCAGCGCCAGCGTCTGCTCCGGTTCCTGCACGCCGGGCTCCATGCGGATCCCATAGGCGATCAATTTCTGGAGACGTGCGTTGAGGTCGACGATGAAGTTGACGGTGTTGGTCTTCTCCCGCGGGATCGTCGCGAGAAGCCCGCTCAGCAGCGGTCCCGCCGTCTCGGTGACGAGATAGGGCGCGAGTTCGTCGTGCAGCTCTTCGGGATAGGCGAAGGGGAAGTTCTCGGCCTCGGTGGCGACGAAGAAATCGAAGGGGTTGATGATCGAGAGCTCGGTGACGAGGTCAACCTCGATGCGGAACTCGCTGACGGGCTCCGGGAAGACATAGCGCGCGAGCCAGTTGCCGTTCGGATCCTGCTGCCAGTTCACGAAATGCTGCGCCGGCGTGACCTTGAGCGAATAGCTCTGCACCGCCGAGCGGCAATGCGGGGCCGGACGAAGCCGGATGATCTGCGGCCCGAGCGTGACCGGCCGGTCGTAGCGGTAATGCGTGACGTGATGCAGAGCAGCGATGATGGCCAAGGGCGGGCGCCTGCGTTCAGGGTTCGCCGGGCCGGGCGGCCTGACCTGTCCACGATAATCGGGGAGTGGACCGGAGCAAGCCCGTCCTTGCGCAAGAATGCGCCGGAAACCCGCTCCGTATGCGCAAGAAGCAAGCAGTCCTGGCGGGGCATTTTGGACGCATTGCGAGGCGCTGGACATCCGCCCCGCTCTGGCTCCACATTGCGCCCCAACGGGCACCCGAGCGCCCGCAAAACCGCACAATGGGGATTTCCATGCGTCATGTCGCGAAATTGATGGCGGCTTCGGCCTTCGCCGTCCTGATGGCCTCGACGGCCCAGGCCCAGACGCCGAAGGACACCATCGTCATGGCCAAGCAGATCGACGACATCATCACGCTCGATCCGGCCGAGGCCTTCGAATTCTCCGGCGTCGAGGTCGTCACCAACCTCTACGACAAGCTGATCGGCGTCGACCTCAAGAACAACAACGCGCTGATCGGCGAGCTCGCCCAGAGCTGGACCGTCAGCCCCGACAACCTGACCTACACCTTCAAGCTGCGGCCCGGCGTCAAGTTCCATTCCGGCAACCCGCTTACCGCAGCCGACGTGGTCTATTCCTTCCAGCGCGCCGTGACGCTGAACAAGTCGCCGGGCTTCATCCTCACCCAGTTCGGCCTGACCAAGGACACGGTGCTCGACAAGGTGAAGGCCGCCGATGACAACACCGTCGTGATCACCGTCTCCAAGCCGTTCGCGCCGAGCTTCTTCCTGAACTGTCTGACCTCCGGCGTCGCCTCGATCGTCGATTCCAAGCTGGTCAAGGCCAATGAGAAGGATGGCGACTGGGGCAATGGCTGGCTGAAGCTGGCCTCGGCCGGTTCGGGCGCCTACAAGGTCCGCGCCTATCGTCCGAACGAGCAATATGCGCTCGACGCCAATGAAGGCTGGTACAAGGGCGCGCCCAAGACCAAGCGCGTCATCGTCCGCCATGTCGCCGAGCCGGCCTCGCAGCGCCTGCTGCTGGAGAAGGGCGACATCGACATCGCCCGCAACCTCTCCAAGGACCAGCTCGCCGCGGTCAAGGGCAACGCCAATGTCGAGATCGTCCAGGGCGACAAGGGCTACATCCTCTATCTCGGCCTGAACCAGAAGAACCCGAACCTTGCCAAGCCCGAGGTACGCGAGGCGCTGAAATGGCTGGTCGACTACGACGCGATCGAGAAGAACATCGTCGAGGGCACCTATAAGGGCCATGAGGCGTTCCTGCCCAAGGGCTTCCTCGGCGCGATCGACGACAAGCCCTACAAGCTCGACGTCGCCAAGGCCAAGGAGCTGCTCGCCAAGGCCGGCCTGCCGAACGGCTTCACCGTCACCATCGACACCCGCTCGGTCAATCCGATCACCGACATCACCCAGGCGATCCAGTCGACCTGGGCCCAGGCCGGCATCAAGCTCGAGATCATCCCGGGCGACGGCAAGCAGACGCTGACCAAGTACCGTGCCCGCACCCATGACATCTATATCGGCCAGTGGGGCCCGGACTATCTCGATCCGCACACCAATGCCGAGACCTTCGCCATCAACGAGAACAATGGCGAGGACGCCAAGTCGAAGACGCTGGCCTGGCGCAATGCCTGGGACATCCCGGAGATGACCAAGGTCACGCAGGCGAACGTGCTTGAAACCGATGCGGCCAAGCGCGCCGCCGTCTATGGCGATCTGCAGCGCGAACACCAGAAGGTCTCGCCCTTCGTCATCATGTTCCAGCAGGTCGAAGTCTCGGCGCAGCGCAAGAATGTCGACAATTGGGTGATCGGACCGAGCTCCGACACCAATTTCTACGCGCCGATCGCCAAGAACTGAGGCGCCTGTCGCCGCCGCAACCCGCCGTAGCCCGATAGGAGGCTGCGGCGGGTTTTCTGCTTTGACGCGAGGCGGCGTCGGTGAAAGCCCAAAAACAACAAGAAGAGCCAAGAACAAGAAACGGAGCCGCCCATGGCCTCGACTACCGCACCGACACCGCCTGCCGCTTCCCGATCCGGCAACCGGGCCCTGCGCTGGAGCAGGATCCTCGGCCGCGAGCTGACCACGGTCGCGATCACGATCTTCGGCCTGCTGCTCGTCACCTTCCTGATCGCCCGCGTCATGCCGATCGACCCGGTCCTCGCCGTGGTTGGCGACCGCGCACCCGCCGATGTCTACGACAAGGCGCGGCTCGAGCTCGGCCTCGACAAGCCGCTCTGGGAGCAGTTCTCGATCTATGTCGGCAAGGTCTTCCGCGGCGATCTCGGCACCTCCGTGCTGACCGCGCAGAAGGTCACGGACGATATCAAGACGGTGTTTCCGGCGACGCTGGAGCTGGCGACGCTCGGCACGCTGATCGGCGTCGCGCTCGGCGTCCCGCTCGGCATCCTCGCCGCCGTCAACCAGGGCCGCTGGATCGACCAGGTCGCCCGCGTGATCGGCCTGATCGGCTACTCGATCCCCGTCTTCTGGCTCGGCCTGATGGGCCTGCTGCTGTTCTACGCCAAGCTCGGCTGGGTCGCAGGTCCCGGCCGCCTCTCGGTCGCCTATCAGGACTTCGTCACCCCGATGACCGGCATCGTCATGCTCGATGCGGCGATGCAGGGTGAATGGGAAGCGGTCGTGGACGCGTTCTGGCACCTGATTCTGCCGGCTTCCGTGCTCGGCTTGCTCTCGGTCGCCTATATCAGCCGCATGACCCGCAGCTTCATGATCACCGAGCTGCAGCAGCAATATGTCGTGGCGGCGCGGGTGAAAGGGCTGTCGGAGTGGCGCGTCGTCTGCGGCCATGCGCTGCGCAACGCCTTCGTGCCGCTCGTCACCGTGATCGCGCTTTCCTACATGCACCTGCTCGAAGGCTCGGTGCTGACCGAGACGATCTTCGCCTGGCCGGGGCTCGGCCGCTATCTCACCAATGCGCTGCTCAACGCCGACATGAATGCGGTGCTCGGCGCCACGCTGGTGGTCGGCGCCGTCTTCATCGCGGTCAACCTGTTCTCCGACATTCTCGGCCGGCTGGCCGACCCGCGGGCGCGCTGAGGAGGATGGCCATGACCGATCAAGCCTCCGCCCCCGTCACCTGGCAGGCCTGGCTGACCACGACCTCGCCGGCATCGCGCCGGCAGGCCCGGCTCGGGCAGCTCTACCGGCAATGGCTCGCCTTCAGGAAGAATCCGGCCGCCATGGTCGGCCTCCTGATCGTCCTTGCCCTGCTGCTGCTCGCGGCCTTCGCGCCGCTGGTCGCGCCGCACGATCCGCTCGCCCAGGCGCTCGACCAGCGCCTGCTGGCGCCGTCCGCCAAGCATCTGTTCGGCACTGACGCGCTCGGCCGCGACATCTTCAGCCGCGTCGTCTACGGCACCCGCGTCACGCTGGTGATCGTGATGCTCGTCGTGATCACGGTCGGGCCGCTCGGCCTCCTGATCGGCTGTGCCGCCGGCTATTTCGGCGGCTGGGTCGACACCGTGCTGATGCGCATCACCGACGTCTTCCTCGCCTTCCCGCGCCTCGTGCTGGCGCTCGCCTTCGTCGCCGCGCTGGGGCCGGGGCTGGAAAACGCGGTCATCGCCATCGCCTTCACCGCCTGGCCGCCTTACGCCCGCGTCGCCCGGGCGGAGACGATGATCATCCGCAATGCCGACTACATCTCGGCGATGCGCCTGCAGGGCGCCAGCCAGATGCGCATCGTGCTGAAGCATGTCGTGCCGATGTGCGTGCCCTCGCTGATCGTGCGCACGACCTATGACATGGCCGGCGTCATCATCATCGCTGCCGGTCTCGGATTCCTCGGCCTCGGCGCCCAGCCGCCGATCCCCGAATGGGGCGCGATGATCTCGACCGGCCGCGAGCAGATCTTCGACCAGTGGTGGGTCGCGACCTTCCCGGGCATCGCCATCTGCGTCGTCGCCCTCGGCTTCAACCTGCTCGGCGACGGGCTGCGCGACGTGCTGGATGCGAGGTGAGCGCCGAGATGAACGCAACCTCTGACGCACCTCTGCTCACGCTCGACGACCTGCGCGTCGACTTCCACACCCCGACCGGCATCGTCAATGCGGTGCGCGGGCTGTCCTTCACGCTTGGCCGCGAAAGGCTCGGCATCGTCGGCGAATCCGGCTCCGGCAAGTCGATGACCGGCCGCGCCATCCTCGACCTGATCCCGCATCCCGGCGTGGTCAGCGCCAAGCGGATGGAGTTCCGCGGCAAGGATCTGACGGCGATGGACAAGGGCAGCCGCCGCAAACTGCGCGGCCGCCACATCTCCATGGTGATGCAGGACCCGAAGTTCTCGCTGAACCCGGTCAAGACCGTCGGCGACCAGATCGCCGAAGCCTATCGCGTCCATCACAAGGCGAGTGCGCGCGAAGCCAGGGAGCGCAGCCTCGCCATGCTCGAAGCCGTGCAGATCCGCGAGCCCGCCCGCGTCTACGGCCTCTATCCGCACGAGGTCTCGGGCGGCATGGGCCAGCGCGTCATGATCGCGATGATGCTGATCGCCGAGCCGGAGATCCTGATCGCCGACGAACCGACCTCGGCGCTCGACGTCACCGTCCAGCTCCAGATCCTCAAGATCCTCGACGATCTCGTCTCCAGCCGCGGCATGGGGCTGATCTTCATCAGCCACGACCTGCATCTGGTGAAGTCGTTCTGCGACCGGGTCATCGTCATGTACGGCGGCAAGGCGATGGAGACCCTGCCGGCGCAGGAACTCGACCGGGCCCAGCACCCCTATACGCGCGGGCTGCTCGGCTGCCTGCCCGATCTCGACCATCCCCGCGAAAAGCTCGCGACCCTCACCCGCGACCCGGCATGGCTGGCATGAGCACGAACTCCGCGATCAACGCCGAGCGGCTCAACGTCTCCTTCGGCGACTCCCATGTGGTGAAGGACCTCTCCTTCGCGGTCTCGCCGGGCGAGAGCTACGGCATCGTCGGCGAGTCCGGCTCGGGCAAGTCGACGGTGCTGCGCGTGCTCGCCGGTCTCAACCGCGACTGGAGCGGGGAGGTCGATATCCTCGGCAAGCGCCAGCCCAAGATCCGCGACAAGGCCTTCTACCGGGCCGTCCAGATGGTCTTTCAGGACCCTTACGGTTCGCTGCACCCGAAGAAGACCGTCGACGACACGCTGGCCGAGCCGCTCGCCATCCATGGCATCCGCGATGCCGAGGCGAAGATCACCCGCGCCATGGCGGATGTCGGCCTGCCGTCCTCCTTCCGCTTCCGCTTCCCGCATCAGCTCTCCGGCGGCCAGCGCCAGCGCGTCGCCATCGCCCGCGCTCTGGTGCTGGAGCCGACGATCCTCCTGCTCGACGAACCGACCTCGGCGCTCGACGTCTCGATCCAGGCCGAGGTGCTGAACCTGCTGCAGGCGCTGCGCCAGGAGCGCAAGCTCACCTACATCCTGGTCAGCCACGATCTCGCCGTCGTCGCGCATATGTGCGAGCGGCTGCTGGTCATGCAGTTCGGCCGCGGCGTCGAGGAGATGAGTGCCGAAACGCTCGCCGCCCGCACGCCGCAGACGGACTATGCCCGGCAACTGCTGATCGCGAGCGAGGGCTTTCGCCGGGCGGGGTAGACCCCGTCATTGCGAGCGCAGCGAAGCAATCCAGAGGGGCGTAGAGCTCTGCCGCCCCTGGATGCTTCGTCGCTTCGCTCCTCGCGATGACGGCATAGGGGCCCCGCTACCCAAAGCGTTTGGCAAGCTGCGTGCTTGGTCGCATTGTCGTCGCAGGATTCGGTTCGACTGGCGCGCGCATTTCGTTCGACCGCGGAACGGGTCGAGCGGATAGAATGCGCGCCGACCACGCGTCGGGCCGCCCAGGAGTATGCCGTCATGGATGCCATCGCCGAACGCCTTCTGAAGCCGGAGGCTGCGCCCGAGCGCACGCCGGTGCCGCCCTTCGACCTGGTGATCTTCGGCGCCGGCGGCGACCTTGCTCTGCGCAAGCTCTTTCCAGCGCTCGCCCAGCGCAATGAGGAAGGCGTGCTGCCGGCCGAGAGCCGCATCCTCGGCATCGTCCGCAAGCAGGAGGATATCGAGGGCATCCCGCGCGAGATCGCCGACAAGCTCGCCGCGGCGGGCCTGTCGCCCGAGCGCATCGCCGCCTTCCAGCGCCGCCTGACCATGGTCATGCTCGATGCCGTCAAGCCCGAGACCTATGGCGCGCTGAAGGAGGCGCTCGGGGATTCCGAGCATGTTCGCTCCTTCTATCTCTCGACGCCGCCGGACCTGTTCATACCGATCTGCGAGAATCTCGCGGCGGCCGGCATCCTGACGCCGACCTCGCGCGTCATCCTGGAGAAGCCGCTGGGGCGGGACCTTCATTCGGCGCGGGCCATCAACGATGCCGTCGCCCGCATCCTGCCGGAAAGCCGGACCTACCGGATCGACCATTATCTCGGCAAGGAGACGGTGCAGAACCTGCTCGTCCTGCGCTTCGCCAACACGCTGTTCGAGCGCTCCTGGTCGAGCCGCGACATCGACAATGTCCAGATCACCGTGGCCGAGACGGTCGGGCTCGAATCCCGCGCCGGCTATTACGACAAGGCCGGGCATCTGCGCGACATGGTCCAGAACCACGTGCTGCAACTGCTCTGCCTCTTCGCCATCGAGCCGCCGAACCTGCTCGAAGCCGATGCGGTGCGCGACGAGAAGGTGCGCGTGCTCAAGGCGCTCAGGCCGATCGTCGGCCCCGATGTCCAGCGCTGGACCGTGCGCGGCCAGTACGGGCCGGGCGCCATCGAGGGCCAGAGGGTCAAGGGCTATGCCGAGGAACTCGGCCACGCCAGCAACACCGAGACCTTCGTTTCGATCCGCTGCGAGCTCGACACCTGGCGCTGGGCCGGCGTCCCGATCTATCTGCGCACCGGCAAGCGCATGGCGCAGCGCTATTCCGAGATCGCCGTCACCTTCAAGCCGGTGCCGCATTCGATCTTCGGCCATGCCGCCGATTGCGGCCGCCTCGACGCCAACCGCCTCGTCATCCGCCTGCAGCCCAATGACGGCGTGCAGATGCAGCTGATGATGAAGGTGCCGGGCTCCGGCAAGCTCAAGATCGTGCCGCGCCAGCTCGACCTGCGCTACGAGACCGCCTTCGACGTGCGTACGCCCGACGCCTATGAGCGCCTGCTGACCGACGTCATCCGCGGCGACCAGACCTTGTTCATGCGCCGCGACGAGGTCGAGCAGGCCTGGACCTGGATCGACCCGATCCTGGCTGGCTGGCAGGAATACTATCCCCAGCCGCATCGCTATGCCGCCGGCTCCTGGGGCCCGTCGCAGTCGATCGGGCTGATCGAGCGCGAGGGCCGCTCCTGGGCCGATCCGGAGTTCGGCGAATGACCGCTGCCGGCCCGTTGCTGCGCCATCGCTTCGAGACGCTGGCCGATGCCTCCGCGGCACTGGCCGAGGCCGTCGCTGTCAGGCTGCGCGCCTGCATCGACGCGCGGGGCAGGGCGCTGCTCGCCGTGCCCGGCGGCACGACGCCGGCGCGCTTCCTCACAGCCCTCGGCGAACATGAGCTGCCCTGGGAGAAGGTCACGGTGCTGCCGACCGACGAGCGCTTCGTCGCCCCCAGCGATCCCGCCTCGAACGAGCGGATGATCCGCGCCGCCTGCGCGCCCTTGCGCGACGGGCGCGCCGGCTTCGTCTCCTTCCACAATGCCGGCGACGATCTCGCCGCCGCCGCCGCCAGCCTCGACCGTCTGCTCGCCGGCCTGCCGGCGCTCGACGTCGTGGTCAGCGGCATGGGGGCGGACGGCCACATCGCCTCGCTCTTTCCCGGTGACGAGCGCGGCTTGTCGGCCGGCCCCGGCGTGCACGCCATCGCCGCGAGCCCGCCCGACCTGCCGCCGCGGCTCTCGCTCTCGCCGGCGCGGCTGCGTGGCGCCGAGCATGTCTGCCTGCTGATCTCCGGCCAGGAGAAGGATGAGGTCCTGGCCTCGGCGGTCGAATTGCCCGGAGCCTTCCCGGTCGGGCTGCTGCTCGGCCGTCCGCAGGGGCTCGACGTCTACTGGGCGAAGGCTTAAGCGGGCTCCTAGAGAAGCAGCGAACATCCTCAGCCCTCATCCTGCGAGACGCGCTCTTGCAGAGCGCTCCTCAGGATGAGGGCTGAAGGAGAGATCAGGAGAGATGTCGATGTCCACCGCCCCCGAGATCGCCCGCTTGGCCGCTTGCGGCGTCGTCCCCGTCGTCGTCATCGACGAGGCGGAGATCGCCGTGCCGCTCGCCGAAGCGCTGCTCGCCGGCGGCATTGACGTGATCGAGATCACTTTGCGCCGCCCGGCCGCCATGGCAGCGCTCGAGGTCGTGGCGAAGAAGGTACCTGGCATCCTGCCCGTCGCCGGAACGGTGGTGACGCCGACCCAGGCGGCCGAGGTCCAGAATGCCGGTGCCCGCGCCGTGGTCAGCCCCGGCTTCACCGAAAGCGTCGACGAGGCGATGAAGAAGACCGGGCTGCCCTGGCTGCCGGGCGTCGCGACGGCCTCCGACTGCATGCGCGCCGTCTCGGCGGGGCGTCTGCACTGCAAATTCTTCCCGGCCGAGCAGGCCGGCGGCGTGCCCGGCCTGAAGGCGCTCTCCGGCCCGTTCCCGCAGATGAAGTTCTGCCCGACCGGCGGCGTTTCGCTCGCCAATCTCGGCAACTACCTCGCCTTGCCGCAGGTTCTCTGCGTCGGCGGCTCCTGGCTCGTCCCGGCCGATGCCGTGAAGAACCACGACTGGGCGCAGGTGACCAAGCTCGCCCGAGAAGCGCGCGAGAAGGTTGCGGAGCTGCGCGGCTAGTCCGCCCGGCCGAGGCGGCTGAAGGCGAGTTCCTGCGCATAGGTCCGGATGTCGCCGGGCCAGCTTGCCGCATGATCCCTGAAGCCGGCCTCGTCGCCGGCGAACAGGGCGCGTGACGCCTCTTCGAAGCCGTGCAGGTCTCCGGCCATCGCCGCCATGAAGCGATAGGCGGTCTCGCGGGCGATCCGCGCCCGCGTCTGCCCGCCATCGCCGCGCCGTGCTTCGTCGACGAGCCGCCGCAGTGCCTGCGAGGCGCCGCCCGGCTGGGCCGACAGCCACTCCCAGTGCCGCGGCAGCAAGGTGACCTCGCGCGCCACCACGCCGAGCTTTGGCCGGCCGCGCCCGCGCGGTTCGCCGCCGCCGAGCCGCGCCACGATCTCCGCCTCGGAGCCGCGCAGATCGAGGTCGATGACCCGTCCCGTCGCATCGTCGAAAGTCAGCAGGCTCGCATCCGGGCGTTCGGCCAGCCGTGCCCGTACCGCGAGTGCGACCTGAGCCAGCGGCCCGCGCGCCAGTAGGGCCTCGCCATCGAAGGCGGTGCAGGGGTGGTCGGCGGTGTCGGTCATCATTGGGCTCCGTGGTTGCGGATTAATTACCCGGATGAAATTCCTTGAGTCAATATTGCCCGGGTGATATTTGGCATCCGACAACGACAGGAGAGGTCGATGCTGACTGAGGACAGGAAGGCCGCCGTGGCGGCCTATAAGGAGCGCAAGGTCGTCGCCGGAATCTATCTCGTGCGCTGTGGCGCGACGGGAGCGTGCTGGGCCGGGCAGGCGCCGGACCTTTCGACCATCCAGAACCGTGTCTGGTTCACGCTCCGCCATGGCAGCCACCGCCAGCGCAGCCTGCAGGCGGCCTGGATCGCGCATGGCGAGGGCGCATTCTCATTCGAGGAAATTGAACGGCTGGACGAAAAGGCTCTGGAAGCCGGCCGCGAGCGCGTCATGAAGGCGCGGCTGGCGCATTGGTGCGCGGAGCTCGGGGCGGAGGGGGTGTGAAATAGGGCTCGGGTGGGAGAGGGCAGGGTGAGGTGTAGGCCGTTCGCCCTGTTCCGTGAGCGCTCACCGCGCGGTCGGGTCAGGCCAACGAAGTCCCTCCCGAACACCTCACCCCTACCCCTCTCCTTCCAGGAGAGGGGATCCCGCGCTTCCTTGCTAAGGTTGGGCGGTCAGTCCGCCAGCCGCGCGACCACCATATCCGCGATCGCCAGCGAGCTCGTCAGCCCCGGGCTCTCGATGCCGAGCAGATTGACCAGCTGCGGCACGCCATGCACGGCCGGGCCGTCGATCCGGAAATCCGGCATCGGCTCGGTCGGCCCGTGCAGCTTCGGCCTGATCCCGGCATAGTCGGCGACGAGCGCGCCATCGGGCAGGCCCGGCCAGTAGGTCCGGATCGCTGCGTAGAACTTCTCCGCCCGCGTGGGATCGACGACGAGGTCCTGGTCGTGCTCGACCCATTCGACATCGGGGCCGAACTTGACCCGGCCCGCCATGTCAATGGTCGCGTGGATGCCGAGGCCGGCCGCTTCCGGGATCGGGTAGACCAGATGGCTGAAGGGCTGCTTGCCGAGCAGCGAGAAGTAATTGCCCTTGGCGAAGTACTGCTTCGGCACATGGGCGGGCGGAAAGCCCTCGAGCTTGCCGAGCAGACGCGGCGCGCCATGGCCGGCCGCGTTGACGATGGTATTTGCCGTATACGTCGCGGGATCCTCGCCGCCGAAATCGACGCTGAAGCCACGGGCCTCGCGCCGCCAGGCGAGGATCGGCGTGTTGAGCGCAAGCGACCCCCCCGCCGCCTCGCATTCGCCGAGCAGCGAGAGCATCAGCGCATGGCTGTCGACGACGCCGGTCTCGGGCGAGAGCAGGGCGATCTCGCAGGTGACCTCGGGCTCGAGCGCCTTCGCCTCGGTGGCGTCGATCCAGCGCAGCGAGGCGACGCCGGAGGCTTCGGCGCGCGTCGCGATCGTTTCCAGCGCCGGGCGCTGGCCGGCATGCGTGCCGACGATCAGCTTGCCGCAGGCCTTGTGCGGTAGGCCGCGCTCACGAAGGTAGTCGTAGAGGAGCTTGCGGCCCTCGACGCAGACCTGCGCCTTCAGCGAGCCCGGCGGATAGTAGATGCCGGCATGGATGACCTCGCTGTTGCGCGCCGAGGTCTGGGTGCCGATGCCTTCGGCGGCTTCCGCGATCACGACCTCGCGGCCGGCGAGCGCGAGCGCGCGCGCCGTCGCGAGGCCGACGACGCCGGCCCCGATGACGAGACAGTCGATGTCGCTCATCTTCCGGTGCTCAACCCGCCCGCTGCGGCATGGCGATCTCGACCAGGCTCGCCCAATAGGTCATGCCGACCGGCAGCGCCTTGTCGTTGAACTCGTAGGCCGGGTGATGCAGCCCGGCGGAGTCGCCATTGCCCATGAAGATGTAGGCGCCGGGCCGCTCTTCCAGCATGAAGGAGAAGTCCTCCGAGCCCATGGTCGGCGGCACCTCGGTGTCGATCGCCTCCTTGCCGAAGACGTTCTTCGTCGCGCTGGTGACGAAATCGGTCTGGCCGGCATGGTTGAAGGTCACCGGATAGCCGCGCTCGTACTCGATCTCGAAGGTCAGGCCGAAGGCCTGGGCCGTGCCGGTGACGATCTCGCGGAAGCGCTTCTCGGCGAGGTCGCGCATCTCCGGGGAGAGCGAGCGTACCGTGCCCTTGATCACGACATGTTGCGGGATGACGTTGAAGGCCTCGCCGGCCTGCAGCGCCGTCACCGAGACGACGACGGAGTCGAGCGGGTCGGCATTGCGCGAGGCGATGGTCTGCAGCGAGGAGACGAGCTGGCAGGCCGCGACCAGTGGGTCGACGGTCTCGTTCGGCTTGGCGGCATGGCCGCCGCGGCCCTCGAGCTTGAGCAGGAAGCGGTCGGCGGCCGCCATCATCGGGCCCTTGCGGATCGCGAACTGGCCGACGGGCAGGCCGGGCATGTTGTGCAGGCCGTAGACCTCCTGCACGCCGAAGCGCTCCATCAGCCCGTCCTTGCACATCTCCCGGCCGCCGCCGCCGCCTTCCTCGGCCGGCTGGAAGATCATGATGGCGGTGCCGTCGAAATCGCGGGTGTCCGCCAGGTACTTCGCGGCGCCGAGCAGCATGGCGGTGTGGCCGTCATGTCCGCAGGCATGCATCTTGCCGGGTACGGTCGAGCGATGTTCGAGATTGGTCTCCTCATGGATCGGCAGCGCGTCCATGTCGGCGCGCAGGCCGATGACCTTGCCGGAATTCTGACCCTTGCCCTTGATCACGCCGACCACGCCGGTGCGCCCGATCCCGGTGACGACTTCGTCGACACCCCATTCCCGAAGCTTGTCGGCGACGATGCCGGCGGTCCGGTTCACATCGAACAGCAGTTCGGGATGGCGGTGGAAGTCGCGGCGGATCGCAGTGATCTCGGGCTCGATCGCCGCGATGAGTTCGGATTTGGGCATCGTGTCCTCGGGCCGTTTGGGGCAACTTCGCAGAAATCGGGTTGCTTGATGCGGCAAGCTAGCCCGAGCGGGCGCACCCTGTCCAAGCCGATTGCGGCATGAGGGGGAGGAAGCGCACGAATGACGATGCGCGGCCGTCGCACTGATCCCGACCGTCTTCTGCCGCTAGACTGCGGCGACGCCCTTGGCGAAACTTCATGCGAAGCGAACTTGCGAGGACCATCATGGAGATCAAGCGAAGCGGATCGCAGCCTTCGGGCAAGGGCCCGGCCGATTATTTCACCGGTCAGGTGCGGATCGACCCGCTGTTCAACCCGCCCGAGCCCGCGCGCATCGCCACCGCGCATGTCACCTTCGAGCCCGGCGCGCGCACGGCCTGGCACACCCACCCGCTCGGCCAGACGCTGATCGTCACCGCCGGCTGCGGCTGGGCCCAGCGCGAGGGCGGCCCGGTCGAGGAGATTCGGGCCGGCGACGTGGTCTGGTTCCCGCCCGGCGAAAGGCACTGGCATGGCGCCACCGCGACCACCGCGATGAGCCATATCGCCTTGCAGGAGCGCCTCGACGGCGAGACTGTCAAATGGCTGGATCACGTTACGGAAGAGCAGTATCGTCGCTGAATTCGGGAGCTGCTTCCGAGTTCTCGGCGGTTCGCTTCCGGAGGATGGAACGCGCGTGATCTTCGCGCGTTCGAGTTGAACCGCCATCGCTTTGAATGGGAGGCCGCCATGCGCCGCCTGATCGTTCTCGCCGCTTCCTTCCTCCTTGTCGCGCCATTCATGGCCAGCGAAGCCGATGCCCAGGGGCGCGGCGGCTGGGGCGGCCGTGGTGGAGGTTTCCATGGCGGCGGCTTCGCCGGTGCAGGCATGCGAGCCGGCGGGCTCGGCATGAACCGGGCCTTTGCCGGCCCGGGTTTCGGCTATCGCGGGGGCGGCATAAGGGCCGCTGGCTTTGGCTACCGCGGCGGTGCCTATCGCGCCGGCTTTTATCGTGGCGCTGGCTGGGGATACGGGAATCGCTGGTATGGCGGCGGCTATTATGGGCGCGGGGCCTATTGGCGGCGCGGCTACTACAACAACTGGGGCTGGGGCGCCGGAGCGCTTGCCGCCGGCGCGGTCATCGGCGCCGCAGCGGCCTACCCCTATTATGGCTCGTCCTATTACTACGATACGCCCGGCTATTATGGCGGGGACTATTACAGCGGGGCCTACTATGCGCGGCCTTATTACGCCGCGCCGGTCTATGCGGCTCCGGTTTCGTCTGGGATCGGCGGCTTCTGCAGCACGCCGGTCCGGACCTGCCAGTTGATCAATGCCGCGGAGGTCGGCAGCGGCTGCTCGTGCAGTGTCGCCGGCGGGCGGGCTCGCGGAGCCGTGATCCCCTAACGTTCTCTCCGGGGAGGTCCGGGCGCGCGACGCTTCGCGCGCCCGATCTCGTTCTGCTCAGAGCCCGAACTGCTGGCGCCAGCTTTCGATATCCTCCAGCGCGACATTCGAACCGCACAGCACCAGCGCGACGCGCTCGCCCGGCTTGAATTTGTCCTTGCGGGCCAGCGCCGCGGCGACCGTGCAGGCGGCTGCCGGCTCGAGCAGTACGCGGCCGTTCTGCAGCACCCACAGCAGTTCGCGCACGGCGTCCGCATCCGGCACCAGCACGATCTCTTCGAGGAATTCGCGGGCGGCGGCCATGGTCCGTTCGGTCGCGAACGGGGCGCCGAGCGTGCGGGCGATCGAGGTCGGGCGGATCGGCACCGGCTTTCCGGCCTCCAGCGCCTGCGTCATCGTCGTCGCGCCCTCGGTTTCGACGCCATGGATGCGCACCGCCGGGTCGAGCCCCTTCAGCGCCGCCCCGACGCCGGCCGAAAAGCCGCCGCCGCCGATCGAGATGAAGACATGGTCGAGCCGGCCGCCGGCATCGGCCGCGAGTTCGAGGCCGACCGTGCCGTGGCCGGCGATGATCGCCGGATCGTCGTAGGAATGAACGTTGGTCATGCCCTTGGCCGCGTATTCATCGGCCTTGGCGAAGGCGGCGATCGAATCCTCGCAGAGCTCGACCTCGCCACCGGCCTCCTTGGTCAGGCGGATGTTCAGCGGCGCGACGTTCTTCGGCATCAGCACGAGCGCCTTGATGCCGAGCATGCTCGCCACCAGCGAAACGGCGATGGCGTGGTTGCCGCCGGAGACGGTGACGACGCCGCGGGCCTTCTCGGCGTCCGACAGGCCGAGCAGCTTGTTGTAGCAGCCGCGCACCTTGAACGAGCCGGCGAGCTGCAGGCTTTCGACCTTGACCACCGTCTCGACGCCGAGGCGCTGGGAGAGGCCGGCGCTGAGGAAGGTCGGCGTCCGTCTGACCTTGCCGGCGATGCGGCTGGCGGCGGCCTGGATGTCGGCGAGGGTGACGTCGAAGGACATGGCGGACTCACGGGGAAAGCTCGGTTCGGTCGGCACAACAGCGCGCCGGGTGCGGCCGGGTCAAGCGCGGCGCACGCATGACCCTTGGACAAGCGCGTGCAGGCCGCCGGCTGTGCATCAATGCCGGGGAGCAGCCGCTCGTCATGCGTTGGCTCGGGCGTCGGCGCACCATCGCCGGTGATTGACCTCCTGTGGTGCGGGCGTAGCCTGCCCGGACGGATCATGCCTGTCGGCCAGTCTCTGGAGAAATCTGCCCGTGCGTTACACCCCGAAGGAAATGCTGGCCAAGCTGGTCTCGTTCAACACCGAATCGCAGCGCAGCAATGTCGAGCTGATCCATTTCTGCCGCGACTACCTCACCGCCCATGGCGTTGAGAGTACGGTGGTACCGAGCCCGGATGGCTTCAAGGCCAATCTCTACGCGACCATCGGGCCCAAGGTGGATGGCGGCGTCGTCCTCTCCGGCCATACCGATGTCGTTCCGGTAGAGGGGCAGGACTGGACCTCGGACCCGTGGACGCTGACCGAGCGCGACGGCAAGCTCTATGGCCGCGGCTCCTGCGACATGAAGGGTTTCGATGCCATCGCGCTCGCCCTGGTGCCGGAGATGCTCGCCGCCGGCTTGAAGCGGCCGGTTCATATCGCCCTGTCCTATGACGAGGAGGTCGGCTGCATCGGCGCGCGCTACCTGATCGACGCCATGGCGGCGGTCGGGGTCAAGCCGTCGGCCGTGATCGTCGGCGAGCCCTCGATGATGCAGGTCGTCACCGGTCATAAGGGCGGAACGCGGATGCGCACGACCGTGCGCGGTCATGCCGTGCATTCGAGCCGCGTCGACATCGGCGTGCCCGCCGTGATGGTCGCCGGCAAGCTGATCGCCTGGCATGACGAGGTCATGGACGAGAACAAGGCGAAGGTACAGCCGGGCATCCCCTTCGAACCCCCTTATTCCACGCTTCATGTCGGCGTCGTCGAGGGCGGCACCGCGGTCAACATCACCGCCGAGCATTGCGCCTTCAGCCATGAGGTTCGCGTCATGCCGGGTGACGACGCCGACTATGTCGCCCGCTATCGCGCGAAGATCGCGGAGCTTGAGGCGCCGATGAAGGCCATCGCGCCCGAGACCGGCATCGCCATGGAGATCACCTCCTACACCCCGCCGCTCGCGCCGGAGAAGGAGGGCGCGGCCGAGCAACTGGCGCGCCGCCTCACCGGCGACAATGCCAGCCATGTCGTCGCCTATGGCACCGAGGGCGGCCTGTTCCAGGCGGCAGGCTGGTCGACCGTGGTCTGCGGCCCCGGCGACATCGCCCAGGCGCACCAGCCGGACGAGTTCATCACCGTTGCCCAGCTCGATGCCGGAGCATCGTTCGTGCGTGCGCTGATCGCGGACCTGACCCGCTGACGGTGCAGGGCAGCGCGCCTTTGCGCCGGAAAGTTATCCTGCGCTCGCATGAACGTGCGCAGGGTGATTGGTATATGCAATAAAGTTCGATCTCGGGGGAAGCGCGCGGCCCGCACTGGACGCGGACTTCGAAGCACCTCTAATCTGCCGCCTTCCTCGGATCGTCGCCAATGTACGTGGCGGTCCGGGCGCCGCTCCTGGGGAGGAGTGGGAAACAACCAATCGGGAGAACGCTCTTCATGTCCTTCAAGACCCATTGCCTGGCCGCCGTAGCGGCGTTGGCTCTGATGTGCGGTGCGGCTCAGGCGCAGACGCTGCGCTATGCCAACCAGGGCGAGTTGAAGTCGCTCGACCCGTATACCGTCAACGAAACCACCACGAACGCCCATATCGGCCACCCCTATGAGGGGCTGACGGCGCGCGGCAAGGATCTCAAGATCGAGCCCGCCCTCGCCGAGAAGTGGGAAGTCTCCGATGACGGCCTGAAATGGCGCCTGTTCCTGCGCAAGGGCGTCAAGTTCCATGGCGGCGAGGATTTCACCGCCGACGACGTGATCTTCTCCGCCGAACGCGTCCGCGCCCAAGGCTCGAACTTCACCACCCGCATCCCGACCAGCGCCAAGTTCGTCAAGGTCGATGACCACACGGTCGACGTCATCCTCACCGCGCCGAACCCGATCCTGAACGCGCAGTGGGACACCTGGTACATCATGTCGAAGAAGTGGGCGGAGGCGAACAACGCCGTCGCCCCGACCCCGGCAGCCGCGACCACGCCGAGCTATGCTGCTCTCAACGCCAACGGCACCGGCCCCTACAAGATCGAGAGCCACCAGCCGGGCGTGAAGACCGTCTTCAAGCTCAACGAGAACTACTGGAAGAAGATCGAAGGCAACATCAAGGAGATCGTCTTCACGCCGATCGCCTCCGACGCCACGCGCGTCGCCGCGCTGCTCTCCGGCGAAGTCGACGTGATCGAGCCGGTTCCGATCCAGGATATCCAGCGCGTCAATGCCTCGGGTAACGCCCAGGTCCTCACCGGGCCGGAGCTGCGCACCATCTTCCTCGGCATGGACCAGACCCGTGACGAGCTGCTGGAATCCAGCGTCAAGGGCAAGAACCCCTTCAAGGATGTCCGCGTCCGCCAGGCCTTCTTCCAGGCGATCGACATCGAGACGATCAAGAGCCGCGTCATGCGCGGGCTCTCGACGCCTTCGGCTCTGATGATCGCGCCGGAGCTGTTCCCGCATGCCGGCTTCACCCGCGCCAAGTTCGACACCGAGGCCGCCAAGAAGCTGCTGGCGGAAGCCGGCTATCCGAACGGCTTCGAGATCGGCATGGACTGCCCGAACGACCGCTACGTCAATGACGGCCAGATCTGCCAGGCCGTGGTCGGCATGCTGGCGCGCGCCGGCATCAAGGTGAACCTGAACGCCCAGCCCAAGGGCCAGTACTTCGCCAAGGTGCTGAAGTCCGGCGGCTACAAGACCTCGTTCTACCTGCTCGGCTGGACGCCCGGCACCTTCGACAGCCACAACGTCCTGCACGACATCATCGGCTGCCGCGATGTCGCCGGCTCCTCGCGCGGCGAGTCCAATCTCGGCAATTACTGCAACAAGAAGGTCGACGAGCTGACCGACAAGATCCTTGTCGAGTCCGACACCGCCAAGCGCGACGCGATGATCAAGGAAGCCTACAAGATCTCGGTCGACGAATTCGGCTACATCCCGCTGCATCAGCAGGCGCTGGCCTGGGGCGTGTCGAAGAAGGTGAAGCTCGCCCAGCGCGCCGACAATTCGGTGCTGCTCTACTACGCCACCAAGGAGTGATGGCGCGCGGTGTGCGGGCCAGGGCTCGCGCACCGCGTCCGTTCCACGTCGAAAGCACCTTCGCCCTGCCGGGCCGCCTCACGGCGCGGCAGGGAGTGACGGGCTCGTTGGCATAGACGGGCGCTCCGGTGGAGCTCCCGCCCTCATAGATTCCTCGTAAAGGCGGCCATGCTCGCTTTCATTCTGCGTCGGCTGTTCCAGTCGCTTCTCGTCATGCTGGCGGTGGCGCTGATTGCCTTCGCCATGTTCCGCTTCGTCGGCGACCCCGTGAACCAGCTCGTATCTCTCGATACGCCGCAGGAGCAGGTCGCGCAGATCCGCAAGTCGCTCGGGCTCGACGAGCCCGTCATCGTCCAGTTCGCCCGCTACATCTACAATGCGGTGCGGCTCGAATTCGGCGTCTCCTACCAGTTCCGCCTGCCGGTGATCTCGCTGCTCGGAGAACGCGCCCCGGCGACGCTCGAACTTGCCTTCATGTCGGCGCTGTTCTCACTGCTGGTCGGCATTCCGATGGGCGTCTACACGGCGCTGCGGCGCGACAGCTGGCTCGCCAAGATCTTCCAGACGGTTTCGCTGGTCGGGATCAGCCTGCCGACCTTCCTGATCGGCATCCTGCTGATCTACCTGTTCTCGGTGACGCTCGGCTGGCTGCCCTCCTTCGGGCGCGGCGAGGTCGTCAAGATCGGCAACTGGTGGACCACCGGCCTGCTCACGGCCTCGGGCTGGAAGGCGCTGATCCTGCCCTCGATCACGCTCGGCCTGTTCCAGATGACGCTGATCATGCGCCTTGTCCGGGCCGAGATGCTGGAGGTGCTACGCACCGACTACATCAAGTTCGCGAGGGCGCGCGGCCTGAAGACCCGCGCCATCCATTTCGGCCATGCGCTGAAGAACACGCTGGTGCCGGTGATCACCATTGCCGGCCTGCAGCTGGGCTCGATCATCGCCTTCGCCATCATCACCGAGACGGTGTTCCAGTGGCCGGGCATGGGCCTGCTCTTCCTCAAGGCGGTGCAGCAGGTCGATATCCCGATCATGGCGGCCTATCTCATCCTGATCTCGTTCCTCTTCGTCAGCATCAATCTGATCGTCGACCTGCTCTACGCCGCGGTCGACCCGCGCCTGCGCGCGACGATCGGCGCGCATTGAAGGCGGGAGACCAATCATGACCATCCAGACCCCGCCCTCCACCCCCGCTCCCGCGGCTGCGTCGAGCAACCCGCCCTCGCTCTGGGCCCGCATCCTCGACAGCGACATCCTCGCCAGCTTCCTGCGCTCCAAGGTGACGATGGTCGCTGCGGTGATCGTGCTCCTGATGTTCATCGGCGCGGCCTTCTCGCCCTGGATCGCGCCGACCAATCCGTTCGATCCGGCCACCGTCTTCCTCTCCGATGCCAACATTCCGCCGGCCTGGCAGGCCGGCGGCGATCCGAAGTTCATCTTCGGCACGGACGATCAGGGGCGCGACCTCTATTCGGCGATCCTCTACGGCCTGCGCGTCTCGCTGATCGTCGGCGGCCTCGGCGTCGCGCTGGCGGCGACGATCGGCATCACGCTTGGCCTGCTTGCCGGCTATCTCGGCGGCCGCGTCGACTCGCTGATCATGCGCATCGCCGATGTCCAGCTCACCTTCCCGGCGATCCTGATCGCCTTGCTGATCGACGGCGTCGTGCGCGGCATCTTCAAGGGCGCGAACCGCGAGGATACCGCGCTCTACGTGCTGGTGATCTCGATCGGTCTCAGCTTCTGGGTGCAGTACGCCCGCACCATCCGCGGCTCGACCCTGGTGGAGCGCAACAAGGACTATGTCCAGGCGGCGCGCCTGGTCGGCCTGCCCGCACCGCTGATCATGCTGCGCCATGTCCTGCCGAACGTGATCGGTCCGGTGCTGGTCATCCTGACGATCAATCTCGCGCTCGCCGTGATCACCGAGGCGACCCTGTCCTTCCTCGGCGTCGGCCTGCCGCCGACCCAGCCTTCGCTCGGCACGCTGATCTCGATCGGCAACCGCTATCTGTTCTCCGGCGACTGGTGGATCGTCGCCTTTCCGGGGCTGACGCTGGCGATCCTGGTGCTCGCGGTGAACCTGCTCGGCGACTGGCTCCGGGATGCCCTCAATCCGAGGCTGCGATGAGCGGGAATCTCCTGCGCGTGGCGCTTGCGAAGGCGGTAAATGCCACTTTCCGCTATGTGTTTCGCGCAGATTAGACCCGTGACAGACAAGGGGCTCAGCCCTAACATCTCGTCCTTCACCGGCCCTGGAGCAGGGCCGCGACCGGGAGGTTCGTTATCATGAAACCGCGTATGTTTGCCGTTGCAGCCGCGCTGATCGGCGTCTCCGCGCTGGCGCTCGGCGCCGCCGAGGCGAGGCCGCTGAAATGGGCCTCGGCAGGCGATGCCCTGACCATCGACCCGCATGGCCAGAACGAGGGCCTGACCACCACGGTCAACCAGCAGATGTATGAGGCGCTGACCGAGCGCGACCATGCCGGCAAGCTGCATCCGCTGCTCGCTTCGTCCTGGAAGGTGCTGGCGGACGATCCGACGACCTGGGAATTCAAGCTGCAGGAGGGCGTCAAGTTCCATGACGGTTCGCCCTTCACCGCCGACGACGTGGTGTTCTCCTATGAGCGCGCCATGCAGCCGACCTCGGACTTCAAGGGCTATCTGACCTCGGTCGAGAAGGTTTCGAAGGTCGACGACCTGACGGTCCGGATCAAGACCAAGGGACCGAACCCGCTCCTGGTCAACAACACCTCCGCCATCCGCATCATGAGCAAGGCCTGGGCGGAGAAGAACAACGCCACCAAGGCGCAGGACTTCAAGAACAAGGAAGAGAATTACGCCGTTCGCAACGCCAACGGCACCGGTCCCTTCATCCTCGTCTCGCGCGAATCCGACGTGAAGACGGTGATGAAGCGCAACGACAATTATTGGGCCAAGGCGAAGGTACCGCTCGAGATCACCGAGCTCACCTATGTGCCGATCAAGCAGGACGCGACCCGCATCGCGGCGCTGCTCTCCGGCGAGGTCGATCTCGTCCAGGACGTGCCGGTGCAGGACATCGCCCGGCTGAAGAGCCAGCCCAAGGTCCGCGTCACCACGGGCCCCGAGAACCGTACCATCTTCTTCGGCATGGACGTCGCGTCCAAGGACCTGAAGGGCGACAATGTCGAGGGCAAGAACCCCTTCGCCGACAAGCGCGTCCGCCAGGCGATGAACATGGCGCTCAACCGCGGCGCGATCCAGCGCGTCGTGATGCGCGGCGAGTCGATCCCGACCGGCGTCATCCTGCCGCCCTTCGCCAATGGCTGGACCAAGGAACTCGACGCCGCGCCGGCGACCGACGTCGCCAAGGCCAAGGCGCTGCTCGCCGAGGCCGGCTATCCCAACGGCTTCTCGGTGACGCTGCATTGCCCGAACGACCGCTACATCAACGATGAGGGCATCTGCCAGGCGGCGGTCGGCATGTTCGGCCAGATCGGCGTCAAGGTGAACCTGGTCTCGCAGTCGAAGTCGATCCACTTCAACCTGATCCAGAAGAACCCGCCGGAGACCGAGTTCTATCTCGTCGGCTGGGGCGTCCCGACCTTCGACAGCGACTACGTCTTCTCCTACATGTACCACACCCGTACCGGCTCGCAGGGCAGCTGGAACGCGACCGGCTACTCCGACAAGGATGTCGATGCGCAGATCCAGTCGCTCTCCAAGGAGATCGACATCGCCAAGCGCGACGCCGCCATCGCCAAGATCTGGGCGAAGGTGAAGGACGAGACGATCTACCTGCCGATCCACCACCAGACGCTCAGCTACGGCATGAACTCGACGCTCGACGTGCCCGTCGACGTTCAGAACCAGCCCAAGCTGAAGATGGTCTCGTTCAAGGGCTCGTAGAGCCGGCATCCTGTCGGGGGGGCCGCACCAAGACGCCCCCCGCGACCTTCGTTTCTGTAAGGGGTTCAAGACGCGATGCTCGCCTATATCCTGCGCTCGCTGATGCAGGGGCTGGTGGTGATGATCGCCGTCGCCTTCATCGCCTTCTCGATGTTCCGTTTCGTCGGCGATCCCGTGGTCAACATGCTCGGCCAGGAGGCGACGCTGCAGGACCGTGCCGAGCTGACGCAGCGCCTCGGCCTCAACGATCCCGTGCCCGTACAGTTCGCCCGCTTCATCGCCGATGCGGCGCGCGGCGACTTCGGCATCTCCTATCGCCAGGGCCGCAAGGTTTCCGAGCTGATCCTCGAGCGGCTTCCCGCGACAGTGGAGCTGGCCGTACTATCGGCAGTCTTCGCCTTCGTCGTCGGCATCGCTTTCGGCGTCTACGCCGCGATCCGCCGCGATGGCTGGATCGCCAATCTCGTCATGTCGGTCTCGCTGATCGGCGTTTCCCTGCCGACCTTCCTGATCGGCATCGGCCTGATCTACATCTTCGCGGTCGAGCTACGCTGGCTGCCCTCCTTCGGGCGCGGCGATACCGTCAAGATCGGCTGGTGGACCACCGGCCTGCTGACCGTAAGCGGGCTGAAATCGCTGGTCCTGCCGGTGCTGACGCTCGGCTTCCTCCAGCTCACCTTGATCATGCGGCTCGTCCGCTCCGAGATGCTCGAGGTGATGCGGGCCGACTTCATCCGCTTCGCCCGTGCCCGTGGCATTCCAGAGCGCCGCATCGAGTTCCGTCATGCTCTGCGCAACACCATGATTCCGGTCATCACCATCGCCGGCCTCCAGCTCGGCGGGGTCATCGCCTTCGCCATCGTCACCGAGACGGTGTTCCAGTGGCCGGGGCTGGGGGCGCTTTTCGTCAACGCCGTGCAGTTCGTCGACGTCCCCGTGATGTCGGCCTATCTGCTCTTCGTCGCCTTCGTCTTCGTGCTGACCTCGCTCTTGGTCGATCTTGTCTATGTCGCGCTCGATCCGCGTCTGCGGTCGGGCTCCGCGGTTCCGGCGAAGTGAGGCGGCGATGAGCGACGAACCTCTGCCCGTTCTCCCGCCCAGCCGCCTCGCCCGGTTCTGGGATTCCGATCTGGTCTATTCCTTCCGCTCCTCGCCGGTCACGGTGGTGGCGAGCGTCATGGCGTTCCTGCTCGTGCTCGCCGCGATCTTCGCGCCGCTGATCGCGCCCTATGATCCGTTCGACCCGGCCTCGCTGGACCTTTCCGACGGGTTCTCGCGCCCGATGCAGCCCAATGAGATCACCGGCAAGGTGTTCTGGCTGGGATCGGACGGGCAGGGGCGCGACATCTTCTCGGCCATTCTCTACGGCTCGCGCGTCTCGCTGCTGGTCGGCGCGGCCTCGGTCGTGTTCTCGCTGATCCTGGGCGTCGGCCTCGGCCTTGTCGCCGGCTATGTCGGTGGCCGCACCGAGGCGCTGATCATGCGCATCGCCGACATCCAGCTCTCCTTCCCGGCGATCCTGGTGGCGCTGCTGGTCTTCGGCGTGGCGCGCGGGCTGATCCCCCCGGCGGCGCAGGAGCAGGCGACGCTGCTCGTCCTCGTCATCGCGATAGGCCTCGCCAACTGGGCCCAATATGCCCGCACCGTGCGCGGCTCGACCCTGGTCGAGAAGAACAAGGTCTATGTCGATGCGGCCCGGCTGATCGGCCTCAAGGCCTGGCCGGTGATGCTGAAGCACGTCCTGCCCAATGTCGCCGGGCCGGTGCTGGTCATCGCCACCATCAACCTCGCGCTCGCGGTGATCGAGGAGGCGACCCTGTCCTTCCTCGGCGTCGGCATGCCGCCGACCCAGCCCTCGCTCGGCACGCTGATCCGCTTCGGCCAGCAATACCTGTTCTCGGGCGAGTGGTGGATCCTGCTCTTCCCGTCGCTCGTCCTGATCCTGCTCGCGCTGTCGATCAACCTGTTCGGCGACTGGCTGCGCGACGCGCTCAATCCGAAGCTGAGGTGAGAGATGACCCGCACCCCGTTCAAGTCCAGGCCTTCGGAGCAGCGATGACCCAGCCCGTCATTTCCGTGAACGAACTGACCGTCGAGTTCGTGACGCGGCGCGGCACCCTGCGCGCCCTCGACAAGGTCTCGTTCGACGTCGCCCGCGGCGAGGTGCTCGGCGTGGTCGGCGAATCCGGCGCCGGCAAATCGGTCACCGGCTCGGCCATCATCGGCCTGATCGATCCGCCCGGCCGCATCGCTGGCGGCGAGGTTCTGCTCTCCGGCGAGCGCGTCGACAATCTGCCGCCCGAGGCGATGCGCAAGATCCGCGGCAAGCGCATCGGCATGATCTTCCAGGATCCGCTGACCAGCCTGAACCCGCTCTACCGGGTCGGCGAGCAGTTGATCGAGACGATCCAGACCCATACCGATCTCAACGCCGCCGACGCCCGCAAGCGCGCCATCGCCTTGCTCGACGAGGTCGGCATTCCCGCGCCGGAGCGGCGCATCGATGGCTATCCGCACGAGTTCTCGGGCGGCATGCGCCAGCGCGTCGTGATCGCGCTCGCCCTCTGCGCCGAGCCGGAATTCATCATCGCCGACGAGCCGACGACGGCGCTCGACGTCTCCGTGCAGGCCCAGATCATCGCTTTGATCAAGCGGCTCTGCAAGGAACGCGGCACTTCGGTCATGCTCGTCACCCACGACATGGGCGTCATCGCCGAGACGGCCGATCGCGTCGCGGTGATGTATGCCGGCCGCGTCGCCGAGATCGGCCCGGTCCGCGATGTCGTCAAGCAGCCGCTCCACCCCTATGCGGTCGGCCTGATGGGTGCGATCCCCTCGATCGAGGGCGACGCCGAGCGGCTCGTCCAGATTCCGGGCTCGATGCCACGCCTCTCCAACATACCCAAGGGCTGCGCCTTCAATCCGCGATGCTCCAAGGCGTTCGCGCGCTGCTTCGTCGAGCGGCCGGAACTGATCGATATCGGCGGCCGTCAGGTCGCCTGTCATCTCTACGACCAGTCGAAGGCTCCGACTGGCCAAAGCCCGACCGACAAAGCGGAGATCGCCGCGTGACCGAGACCCCCTTCGTCCAGGTCCGCGACCTGAAGCGCGTCTTCGACGTTTCCAAGCCCTGGCTCAACCGGGTGATCGAGAGCGCGCCCAAGCAGTATCTCAAGGCGGTCGACGGCGTCTCCTTCGACATCCGCAAGGGCGAGACCTTCGCGCTCGTCGGCGAGTCCGGCTCCGGCAAGTCTACGGTGGCGCGCATGGTCGTCGGCCTGCTGCCGCCATCCGGGGGCACCGTCTCGATCGACGGCGTCTCGATGACCGATGCCGCCGCTGCGCAGGAGCGCCAGCGCCTGCGTCGTCGTATCCAGATGATCTTCCAGGACCCCTACGCCTCGCTGAATCCGCGCTGGCGTGTCGGCCGGATCATCGCCGAGCCGATCCGCGCCTTTGACATCATCCAGGGCGACCGTGAGATCGAGGGGCGCGTCGGCGAACTGCTCAGCCTAGTCGGCCTGCATCCGGACGACGGCAAGAAGTTCCCGCACGAATTCTCAGGCGGCCAGCGCCAGCGCATCGCGATCGCCCGCGCGCTCGCCTCCAATGCCGAGTTCATCGTCTGTGACGAGCCGACCTCCGCGCTCGACGTCTCCGTGCAGGCGCAAATCCTCAACCTGATGCGCGATCTGCAGCAGAAATTCGGCCTGACCTATCTCTTCATCTCGCACAACCTCGCGGTCGTCCGGCACATGGCGTCACGGATCGGCGTGATGTATCTCGGCCGCCTGGTCGAGGTCTCGGAAGGCAAGCAGCTCTTCTCGGCGCCGCGCCACCCCTACACCAAGATGCTGCTCGATGCGGTGCCCGACCTCGCCATGGTCGGCAAGGCCCGCGAGGGCGTGAAGGGCGAGATCCCGAACCCGATCAGCCCGCCTTCGGGCTGCACCTTCCACCCGCGATGCCCGCTGGTCTTCGATCGCTGCCGGGTCGAGAACCCGCCGGTGATCGACGGTGTCGCTTGCCATGCGGTGAACCAGGGCAGGGCGGCGGCCTGACCGCCGCTGTCATTCTCGGGCGGCGCGAAGCGCAGACCCGAGAATACCTCAATGAGAAAGCGCCGAGAGGAGTTCCTTCGGCCGGAGATGCTCGGGTCTCGCCCGAGCATGACGCTGCCGTGTCTACTGCCCTGCAGGCAGGCTCGGCGCCTTCGGCCGCCGGCTCAGCGGCGCGACGGGGCGTTCGGTGCGGTACTGGCCGCGCGCGATCGCGGTGAAGAGCAGGGCGACCGAAGTCAGCGTCATCAGCCACCAGGTCTGGAACGACGCGAAGCCGAGCGCCGCCAGCGAGAAGGCGGTGGCATAGGCGGCGACGCCGCCGGCCGCCAGCGCGCCCGGCATGCGCCCGGCGGCGCTGATCGCGAAGTACAAAGCGAGCGCCGCGGTCGTCGCTCCGACGAGGCCGAGTTCGTACCAGGTCTCGAACAGGATCGTCGTCGGGACTTCGATCGGCAGGGCGCCGGTGATGCGCCCGCGCAGCACGGTATCGAGGCCATGGCCGGTGATCAGCTGGATCGGCCGGCTCGAGATGATGTCGGCCCAGATGTCGAGCCCGACAGCGACCGTGCTGAAGGCGTTCGGCGAAAGGCGCAGCAGCGGCGCCAGCAGGAACGGCAGCAGCGGCGCCAGCAGCATCAGTCCGGCGCAGACGCCCCCCACCAGCCTTGCGCCGAAGCGCCGGTTAGCACTGACCACGCCGAAGGCGATGGCGCCGAACAGCATGGCGGCCGCCTCGCCATCCTCGAAGCGCGTCAGCGCCAGGAGGCCGACGACGAGCGCGAGGCCGAGCGCCGTCAGGCCGCGCTCGCGCGACAGGAGCCAGGCGAGCGCCGGCCAGGACATGATCAGGACGACGCTGACGCCGCGCTCGACGCTGCCGGCCTCGTTGGCGGCGCGCGAGCCGGCCGGGGTCAGCGCCTCGGTCAGCAACAGGCCGAGGGCCAAGAGGGCGGCGAGCCCGGTGCCCAGCGCCGCGAGGTTCAGGTTTGAGGCGCGCATTCGCTCGGGCAGGGCCGCGGCCCCGGCAAAGCCGAGCACCACGGCGAGGAAGAGATTGGCGGCCTTCTCGCTCGCCGAGCCGGTATAGGGGCTCCAGACCAGCGACAGCACCGCCCAGGCGACGAGCGCCAGCAGGGTCAACCCGGCGAAGCCGGAGAGCGAGCTCTTTAGATTGTCGCCGAACTCGGAAGGGTTCTCGATCAGCGCGGCGATCACCAGGAGCACGACGCCGATCGGCGCCAGCACCACGGCGGCGCGGCGCGAGACCAGCGAAGCCAGCGGCAGGGCGAGCGCCAGCGTCGCAAAGCCGATGCGACGCAGCAGCAGCGCCGAGGAGGCGGCGGGGTCGAGCGGAGTCGGGGCGTTCGGGCGGATCATCGGCGGTACGCGTTCAAGCACAAGGCCGCGTCTCCGGAGGAATCGCCGGCGCCAGCCCTCAGCACCCTAGCGCCTGCCGGGGCTGGCGGCTGTAGGTGCGGCGCAACACTGGCGCGGCATCTCGTTGCGGAAGCGTTGCCGGGTGCGGCGAAAGCCCACTGGCCGCGGCCCGGATTCCGTGAGATGAAGGGGTGATATGAGCGCTCAACTCGCCGCGATCGTCTATGTCTCAGGCTTCCCCATCGACGAGTTGATGGCGGAGGTCGCCGGCCGACTCCGGCAGGAGGCCGTGCGGCTTGGCGGCGTGGTCCAGCACAATCAGGATGATTGCCAGCGCGGCTGCGCCAGCATGGCGCTGGAAGACCTCGCTTCGGGCCGGATCTTCGCGATCAGCGAGGATCGCGGTGCGGGGGCGACCGGTTGCCGGCTCGATGCGGCCGGGCTCGCCGCCGCGGGCGGCGCCGTGGCGAGCGCCATCGACGGAACCGTCGATCTTCTGATCATCAACAAGTTCGGCAAGCAGGAAGCGCTCGGCCAGGGCCTGCGGGCCGAGATCGCGGCCGGTTTCCTCAGCGGGCTGCCGCTCCTGACAGCGGTTCGCGAGGATATGCTGGATGCCTGGGGCGAGTTCGTCGGCGAGGCCTGGGAGCGTCTGCCGCCGGAGCGCGCCGCCATCGAGGGCTGGGCGCTGTCCTGCCTGCGCCAGCCCGCCTGACCGCCTGCGCGGAGCTTGGAGCAACCTTGCCGACCGGTGGCGATTTTCTTGACGACTATCTCGTCCGCCCGGACCCTGCGGCGGCACGGCTCGGCGCCACCGTGCGCGGCATCGACCAGAGCGGGGCTGCGGTCGAGACACGGGTCGTCACCGAACGGGCACTGACCCTCTATCTCAACGCCCAGGAGATCGTCACGATGATGACGATCGGCGACCATCCCGACTATCTCGCGATCGGCTACCTGCTTAACCAGAACATGCTGAAGCGCGGCGATCTCGTCGAGGCCGTCGACTATGACGAGGAGCTCGAGGTCGTGGTGGTGCGCACGCCCGAGCGCACCGATTTCGAGCAGAAGCTGAAGAAGAAGACCCTGACCTCGGGCTGCGCCCAGGGCACCGCCTTCGGCGACCTGATGGAGGCGATCGACGAGATCGAGCTGCCGAAGGCCGAGCTGCGTACCAGCTGGCTCTACGCCCTGACCCGCAAGATCAACACCACGCCCTCGCTCTATCTGGAAGCCGGCGCGATCCATGGCTGCGTGCTTTGCGAGCAGGACAAGCCCTTGGTCTATATGGAGGATGTCGGCCGCCACAATGCCGTCGACAAGGTCGCGGGCTGGCTCTTCCGCCACGATGTCGATCCCGGGAAAATGATCTTCTACACCACCGGCCGCCTGACCTCGGAGATGGTGATCAAGACCGTGCGCATGGGCATCCCGATCCTGGTTTCGCGCTCGGGCTTCACCGAATGGGGGGTCGAGCTCGCGCGCAAGGCGGGGCTGACCTTGATCGGCCGCGCCCGCGGCAAGCGCTTCATCGCGCTCTCCGGCGAGGACCGCATCGTCTTCGATCAGGATCCCGACAGCGTCGAGGACGAGGGCGGCAAGCACCGTCGCAAGGGCGCGGGCGGCGATGACTGAGCCGGCTGAGAATACGCGCCCGGCGACGCTCGGCCTCCTGCTCGCCGGCGGGCTTGCCCGCCGCATGGGCGGCGGCGACAAGCCGCTGCGCACCATTGCCGGCCGCACCATCCTCGCCCATGTGATCGAACGCCTGGCGCCCCAATGCGACGGGCTCCTGATCAACGCCAATGGCGACCCGGCGCGTTTTGCCGATTACGGTCTGCCGGTGGCCGGCGACAGCGTGCCGGATTTCGCCGGGCCGCTCGCCGGCATCCTCGCAGGCCTCGACTGGCTGGCGCAGAATCGTCCGGGCGTCGACTGGATGGTCAGTGTCGCCGCCGACACGCCCTTCATCCCGCGCGATCTCGTCGCGCGCCTGCATGCGGCGCGCCTTGCTGCCGGGGTGCCGCTGGCCTGCGCCGCCTCGGGCGGCTGGACCCATCCGGTGATCGGGCTCTGGCCGGTGTCGCTGCGCGAGGCGCTCCGCCACGCGCTGACCGTCGAGGACGAGCGCAAGATCGACCGCTGGACCGCCCGCCACGGCGTCGCCAGCGCCGAATGGGCGACCGAGCCGGTCGACCCGTTCTTCAACGCCAACCGCCCGGAGGACCTCGCCGAGGCGGAGCGACTTCATGTCCTGCTGGGCACGGCTTGATCACCCCTGACGGAGTGACTAGCTTCCAGCGATAAGCTCTGCCTATCGGCATGCTATCTGGGGGGAAGCAGCATGAAGTCCTTCGTTTTCGCCGTCGTTTTCGCCGTTGCAGCCGCCTATGCGGCCAGCCTCGTGCTCGCCAATTTCCAGCGCCCTGTCGAGGTCGCCTTCGCGACCAGCGGCGTCAGGCTCTGAGACTACCGGCGCTCTCGAGCAGCGCCTTCAGCCCCGCGAGGTCATGCGCGACCCAGGCCGCGTCGCGCTCATACTCTGCCTCCGTCACGCCGCCACGGCGATAGAGCGTGAACACCAGCTCGCAGCCCTCGCCATTGGCGAGGAGCCGCATCGGGTTGTGCATCGGCGCGCCACCATCGGGGATGACGCTGTGATCGAGCACGCCATGCGCGTTGCGGGGGCTGAAGCGAAGCGTCATTGGGCCCATCGGCGTCTGCGCCCGCCAGTCGAGCCCGCCGGCGGGCTCGAAGGAATGGCCGAGGCCTGACGCCCATTTCGGAAAATTCTCCGGCTCCGCCAGGAATTCGTAGGTCTCCGCGAAAGGGCATTCGATGCCGATGCCGATATGGCGCGCCGGCTGGACGGTCATGGCTGCTTTCCTTGTTGCTCGGAACATAAAGTGAACATTAGCGGGTTTGACCTTCCGTTACCAGAGGCGTGCCGTCGGGAACTTGCATGCCGCGCGAGGGCATGGTCGGGTTCGCTCCGTCGGATTCGCCGCAGGCTCTGCTTGCGCAATGCGCATGGCCGTGGCCGCAAGCGGTGACAGGGAGAGCCAAGGCTGGGCCGATGAGCGAGACTGCCGACGCCCCCAGGAAGATCGTCCGGATCGCCGGCTATGGCGCGGCGCTGGCCGCCGGAGTGATGCTCGTGGCGGCGCTGACGCTGTGGCTGCTGGACCTGTTCTTCCCGGTGCCGGTGCCTCACCCGGTTCCGCCGCCTGCCGCGCTCCTGCACCCGGCCGAAGCGCCGGCGCTTGCCTCTCAATCTGCCCCTGTGCGTTCGCTCGCACCCGCCTCTGCGCCGAGGCCGGACCAGCTGCCGCGGATCCGGGCCGGGCTCGCTGCCGAGATCGCCAGCGGAATGGTCACCGTCGACCGGTTCGGAGGCTGGATCGCGATCCGCATCGCCAATGCCGGCAGCTTCGAGCCCGGCCGGGCCGAATTGCTGCCGGGCTTCATCGCGTCGGGGCGCCGTATCGCCGCGCTTGTCGAGCAGCAGCCGGGCGCGGTGCGGGTCGTCGGCCATACCGACGACCGGGCGCCGGCAAGGGGCGCAGCATACAAGGACAATCAGGCGCTCTCGGCCGCCCAGGCCGCCGCGGTCGCCGAACTGCTGCGGGCCGGCCTGAGCGACAAGACCCGCCTCGGCGCCGAAGGCCATGGAGGCAGCGAGCCGATCGCCGCCAATGCCACCGCCGATGGCCGCGCCCGCAACCAGCGCGTCGAAGTGCTGGTGCCGCGTGCGCCCTGAGGCAGGGCAGGCGTCAAGAAAGCGCCGGCTTTGTCGGCTCCCTCGTCAGCGCGACAGGATGAAGGGGATTCGCGATGGAGCAGGATGTCAGCCTCGGCTTGGCGATCTTCGTCGAGCACGGCCGGGAGCGGGAAGCGGCCGACTTCTACGGCAGCGCCTTTGGCGCGAGGCAGGTTCAAGCCCACCATATCGACGGGGCGCTGGCGGGCGTGGAAATGCGCCTTGGTGCGACCGTGATCGCCGTAGCCGGCGCCAATCCGCGGCGCGAGGCCGAGCCTTCCCGTGGCGGCCCCTTCTTTCCGAAGGTGGCAGGGGGCGTCAGCACGATCATCCAGCTGACCGTCCCGGACATTGAGGGCTGTTTCGCGCAGGCGATCGCGGCCGGGGCGACGCTGCGCGACGAGGTCCAGACCGATGTCGCGGGGCGGCGGGTCGCTTCGCTGTTCGACCCTTTCGGCCATATCTGGGTACTGATCGAGCGGGACGCGTCGGCCGGTCGCCGCGCGGCGTGACGACCCCGTCTATTCGATGACGATGCGCGGCGCCGCGCGCACCGGGCCGCTCAGCCCGTCCCGGACCTGTCGCGCGATTGCGAGATAGGCCTTGGCGTGGGCGCTGTCCGGGTCGCTCGCGACGATCGGGCGGCCGCCATCGGAGGTTTCGCGGATCGGCATGGCCAGCGGGATCTCGCCTAGGAAGGGCACGCCCTGGCGCTCAGCCTCGTGCCGCGCACCGCCATGGGCGAAGATGTCCGAGCGGTGGCCGCATTCCGGGCAGACGAAATAGCTCATGTTCTCGACGATGCCGAGGATCGGCACCTCGACCTTCCTGAACATGGCGACACCGCGGCGGGCATCGAGCAGAGCGAGGTCCTGCGGCGTCGAGACGATGACGGCGCCGGCGAGCGGGGTCTGCTGCGCCATGGTCAGCTGGGCGTCGCCGGTGCCCGGCGGCATGTCGACGACCAGCACGTCGAGCTCGCCCCAGGCGACCTCGCGCAGCATCTGGGTGATCGCCGAGATCACCATCGGCCCGCGCCAGATCATCGGGGTTTCCTCGTCGATCAGGAAGCCGATCGACATGATCTTCAGCCCATAGGCCTCCATAGGCGCGAGCGTCCGGCCCGAGACCAGCCGTGGCTTGCCGGAGATGCCGAAGATCTTCGGCACCGAGGGGCCGTAGATGTCGGCGTCGAGCACGCCGACCTTGAGGCCGAGCGTCGCCAGCGCCACCGCGAGATTGGCTGTGGTCGTCGACTTGCCGACGCCGCCCTTGCCGCTGGCGACGGCGATGATCTGCTTGACCCCGGGCACGCCGGCGGCCTTCGGCACGGCGCCGCCCGGCCCCGCCTGCGCCTGGCGGCGGGCCTGGGTCGCGGCCGATGCTCCGGCCGAGGGCGCCTTGTCGGCGGTCAGCCCGACCAGCACCTGCCGCACACCCGGCAAGCCGCTCACCGCGCTCTCGGCGGCCTTGCGCACCGGCTCCATGGCCGCCGCCTCGGTCGCGTCGATGCCGATGGCGAAGATTACCTTGCCGTCGTCGATCAGCACGTCGCCGATCCGGCCGGATGCGGCGAGCGATTGCCCGCTCGCCGGCAGCTTCACCAGTTCGAGCGCGCGCAGAATGTCGTTTCGGGAGAGGGCCACGGTTGCGGGCTCCGGTTGGTGCAGGCTGGCGGCGTCAGGCCGCGGCCTTGCGGATATGGAAGACGAGCAGGCCGTCCTCGGCGCTGCTTTGCTCGATGGTGTCGCCGGTCTCGCGCATCAGGTTCGGGATGTCGATCGCCGCCATCGGATCGGTGCATTCGACCAGGAAGAGCGCGCCGGGCTCGGCCCCTTTCAGCGCCTTGCGCACGCGCAAGGCGGGGAGGGGGCATTTGAGGCCCCGCAGGTTGAGCGGGATCGAGGTCATCGGCGCAGCCTGTCGAAAACGATGCATTTCATATGACGGCTTTTTGCGCGGGGGCAACTGCGGCGGTTTATCTCTGCGCTGTGGCTGCGTGCGAGCCATGCCTTGCCAAGGCCGCAAGCTGGGACATGATCGCGGCATGAGAACGCTCTTTGCCGCTCTTCTTGGACTGCTGGCTCTCGTGCCCGCCGGCGCCCCAGCGCAGGAACTGCGCGGCCATGGCGGCCCGGTGCGGGCAGTCGCCGTCTCGCCCGATGGCAGGCAGGCGCTTACCGGCTCATTCGACCAGTCGGCGATTCTCTGGAATCTCGCCAGCGGCAGCGCCGAAAAGGTGCTGCGTTTCCATCAAGGCGCGATCAATGCCGCGGTGGCTATCGCAGGGCTCGGTTTCGCGACCGGCGGCGAGGACGGCAAGGTCGCGCTCTGGCAGGGCGCCGCCGCCGATCCGGCGAAGGTCTTCGACGGACACAAGGGGCCGGTCGCGGCGCTGGCGCTTTCGCCCGACGCAGCACGGCTCGCCTCGGCCTCCTGGGACGAGACAGTGCGGATCACCTCGCTCGCCGACGGCGCTGCGCGGGTGCTCGAAGGCCACAAGGGCCCGGTCAACGGCGTCGCCTTCCTGCCGGGCGGCGGGCTCGTCTCCTCGGGCTATGACGCGACGCTGCGAATTTGGCCGGCCGATGGCGGCGTGCCTGTCGTCGTGACCGTGCCGGCACCGCTCAACGGCGTCGTCGTCGCGCCGGATGGCGAGATCGCCGTCGCAGCCGGCGATGGCCGCCTGCGCCTGTTCGGGGCGGACGGGACTGGGCGGGCCGAGATCGTCATCGGCGAGACGCCGCTGATCGCGCTCGCCATCTCGGCCGATGGCGCGACGATCGCGGTCGGAGGGCTGCGCGGCCAGGTCGCGCTGGTCGAGCGCCGGACGCGGACGATCCGCGCCACGTTGATCGGGCCCGGCCTGCCGGTCTGGTCGCTCGCTTTCCTGCCCGATGGCAGGGAGCTTCTCTCGGGAGGTGCCGACCGGCTGGTCAGGCGCTGGAACGCGGTGACCGGCGAGCATATCGGCACGGTCGTGCCGCGGGCCGGGGAGGACGCGCTCGCGGCCTTCAAGGGCGAGCGCGGAGCCGAGGTCTTCCGCGCCTGCGCCGCCTGCCACACGCTGACGCCTGCGGATGGCAACCGGGCGGGCCCGACCCTGCACGGCATCTTCGGCCGCCGCATCGCCACCGCCCCGGGCTACGCCTTCTCGGCTGCGCTGAAGGACATGGACATCGTCTGGACCAAGGAAACGGTGTCCAGGCTGTTCGAGGTCGGCCCCAATGCCTACACGCCGGGCACCAAGATGCCCGAGCAGACGATCGGCTCGGCCGCCGACCGGCAGGCGCTGGTCGACTGGCTGGAGAAGGTGACGCGCTAGCGCCTCTTCCGGTCGGACTTAGCCGTCATTGCGAGCGGCAGCGAAGCAATCCAGGGGCGGCAGGGTTCTACGCCTCCTGGATTGCTTCGTCGCTCCGCTCCTCGCAATGACGGTCGGGTTTCGATCGGTTCGAAATCCGCACCAAAAGAAAAGGCGGCCCTCAGGCCGCCTTCTTGCCCGCGTCGAACGGGATCTCGATGTCGACGGCGAGGGTCGAGACCTTGGCGCCGCGCTCCATCTTGACGGTGACCTTCTCGTCGTCGATCTGCACGTGCTTGGCGATGACCCGCAGGATCTCTTCGCGCAGCTTGGTGACGAGGTCCGAGCCACCGACCGTGGCGCGTTCATGGGCGAGCAGCACCTGCAGCCGATCGCGCGCGGCAGGGGCCGACTGGGAGCGGGAAAACAGGCGACGGAAGTTCATGCCGCTTTCCTTCCGAAGATCTTGCCGAAGAAGCTGCGCTTTTCGCCGGGGACGGCGATCGGCAGGGTCTCGCCCTTCAGGCGGCGGGCCGCCTCGAAATAGGCGATTGCCGGGGCGCTGCGGTTATCGGCCAGGGTGACGGGCGAGCCGACATTGGAGGCGCGCAGCACGTCCATGCTTTCCGGGATGATGCCGAGCAGCGGGATCGAGAGGATCTCGAGGACGTCGTCGACCTTCAGCATATCGCCGCGCTCGGCGCGGACCGGGTCGTAGCGGGTGAGCAGGAGATGCTTCTCCATGCGCTCGCCATTCTCGGCCTTGAGCGTCTTGGAATCGAGCAGGCCGATGATCCGGTCGGAATCGCGGACGGAGGAGACTTCCGGATTGGTCACGACGATGGCGACGTCGGCATGGCGCATGGCGAGTGTCGCGCCGCGCTCGATGCCGGCCGGGCTGTCGCAGATCACCCAGTCGAAGGCTGATTTCAGCGCGGCGATGACCTTCTCGACGCCTTCCTGCGTGAGATTGTCTTTGTCGCGCGTCTGCGAGGCGGCGAGCAGATAGAGCGTCTCGACCCGCTTGTCGCGGATCAGCGCCTGCGCCAGCTTGGCTTCGCCCTGGATCACGTTGACGAGGTCGTAGACCACCCGCCGCTCGGCACCCATGACGAGGTCGAGATTGCGCAGGCCGACGTCGAAGTCGACGACCACGACCTTGTCGCCGTTTTGCGCGAGGGCGGCGCCGAGTGCGGCCGAGGAGGTCGTCTTCCCGACGCCGCCTTTGCCCGATGTGACTACGATGACCTTGCCCATTGACCTCTCCCGTTGATGTGGACGCGCCGTCATTTCAGGCGAGTGATCCGACCTTGAATGTCTCGCCTTCCAGCCAGAACTGGACGGTCTTGCCATGGAGGTCGGCCTCCAGGTCCTCGGCCGTCTTGTAGTAGCCGTCGATCGCGACGAGTTCCGCCTCGAGCTTGCGGCAGAAGATGCGCGCCGAGGCGTTGCCCATCGTGCCGGCCATCGCCCGTCCGCGGAGCGTGCCGTAGATGTGGATCGAGCCGCCGGCGATGACCTCGGCGCCCGATGCGACCGAACCGACGATGGTCACGTCGCCTTCGGTGAAGATGATCGACTGCCCCGAGCGCACCGGCTGGGTGATGACGATCGAAGGCGTCGCCTTCACGGGCTGCGGCTCGGCGGGAACCGCGACCTCTGCGGGCTCCGCGCTTTCCGCGACCGCGGCTTCCTGGACCGGCTCGGCGGTCGGGGCCTCGAAATCCGAGGCCTCGCGCCCGCCGGACATCGCCGGCGGCAGGTCCGGGCTCAACCAGGACGGCCGCGCACCCTCGATGCCCATGATCCGCACCTTGCGGGTCGAGAGCTGGGCGACCAGATCGCGAAGCTGCTGGCGGTCGATCTCGAGCCCTTCGAGATCGAGAACCACTGGCCGCCGCAGGAAGAAACCGGCGGAGCGGCCGGCGAGATCGTCGAGCCGCGCCAGCCAATCCTCGAAGGGCAGCTCCGGGTTCAGCGTCAGCGCGAGATAGGACCGCCCCTTGAGGCGTATCGGCCGAGATTGGGTTAACACGTTGGTCATCTTGGTTAATTTTGCGTTTCCCGGATGTAGCCAGGGAATGGTTAACAAGCGGTAAAGCTTTTCGGGCTGACCTATCGGGAGGCGCTCGCTAAAGATCTCTTCTCAGAGAAGAAAATTATTTCTTTTCAGAATGATAGAAAGAATTCGCAGTCCTGTTGAAACGCTCCGGGGCGCGTCTCCTGTGGCTTCATTGGGCCGCTGCTCCGTGACCCTGCGATCGTGCCGCGCGGGGCAAGCATTTGCAGCGGCTTGCGCGGGCTTCCGCCGATCTCGGTCGAGCTTGCTCGGTCCGAGTCCGGCGTGAATCGGCGCAGCCAGGGCAGGCTGGAATCAGCAGCAGCCCCCTCGAATCGCCTCGGTCAGCTACGGCATCCGACATCGCCGCTACCGATCCCGACCGGGGGGGCGCCACTTGCCGTCCCCGGCCGCAGGCGGACATTCGCGCGAACAGCGGCTATCACCGGGGCTCGATCGGAGTGAATGATGGTTTCGACTCGCCCCACGCCGTCCGAGGCACTGGCTGTCGCGGAAGCCGTGCTCGCCTCGCGCTATGCCGATGCCGCCTTCGCCTTTGCGGCGGGGTCGATCATGCGTGGCCAGGGAACCTGGCTTTCCGACATCGATCTCGTGGTGGTCTACGACCATCTCGAAACCGCACGGCGCGAATCCTTCATCGCAGGCGGCGTGCCGATCGAGGCGTTCGTGCACGACCCCGAGACGCTTGCCTGGTTCGTCAATGCGGATGTCGCGCGCGGCTGCCCGAGCATTCTCAACATGGTCGCGGAGGGCGTGATCCTGGGGAGAGCGCATGATCGCGCCGCAGCCCTGCAACGGGATGTCGCGAGGCGGCTCGCGGAGGGGCCGCCGCCACTGGCCCAGGCACAGCTGAACGTGCTGCGCTACGAGATCACCGATGCGATCGACGATCTGCGCGGCGAACGCAGTCCCGGCGAGACCATGGCGATCGGCGCTGCGCTGCATCCCCGGCTGGCGGAACTCGCCCTGCGCGGGCGGGGGCGCTGGAACGGCACGGGAAAATGGGTGCCGCGACTGCTTCAGGCGGCCGATGCCGGCCTTGCCGACCGCTTCGAGGCGGCCTTTCGCGCCCTGTTCGCGGCGGGCGCCTCCGACCTCGTCATCGCGCTGGCCGAGCAGGAACTGGCGCCGCATGGCGGCCGGCTCTTCGACGGCGATTGCCGCGCCGCGTCCTCTGCCTGGCGCGCCTAGCGCGTCCCGGGCCGACCGATCCTGTTACTGCAGCGGGTCCTCGCCGCGTTCGGCGCGCTCGCGCAGATAGTCGTCTGTGGTCCGCACCGGCGGGCGCTGCGGCGCCAGATGCGGGTCGAAGCTCTCATTGACCACGACCTCGACCCGGCAATCCTCGCACATGCGCAGGATCGAGGCGCGCTTGGCGCCTTCGCCGGCGAACATCCAGTGCCGGTTTTCCAGCTTGGCGGCGATTTTCTCGATCGTGCTCTTGACGCCGAACGCCTTGCCGCAGGCGATGCAGTGGAACGGCTCTTCCTGCTTGAGCACCCGCCGGCCGGATTTCCAGGCATCGAAATCGATGCGCGGCTCGAGGGTGATCACCTTTTCCGGGCAGGTCGCGGCGCAGAGCCCGCATTGCACGCAGAGGTCCTCCTGGAAGCTCAGCGTCGGCCGCTCGGGATCGTCGCCGAGCGCGCCGACCGGGCAGGCGGAGACGCAGGCGAGACAGAGCGTGCAGCCATCGGCGTCGAGATTGACGGTGCCGAAGGGCGCGCGGGCCGGCATCGCCACGCTGCCGACCTGTTCCGGCGCTGCCGCATGAAGTTCGCCGACGACCTGGCGCAGCAGAGGGCGCCCGTCGCCCATCGGCCGGAACCGCCCCGGGGTCGGCGCAGTCCGGCCCGGCGCGACCCGCGCCAGCGCCGCGGCGAGCGCCTCGGGATCGTCCGTCTCGATCAGCGCCGCGCGCGCCTCGCCGAAACCGAGTGCGCCGGCGAGTGCGTTGGCATAGTCGAGATTGCGCGTGAGGCCGGAGAGGTCGTGCTTCGGCTTTGCCCGCCCGAGCACGCGAACCGCCGCGGCGCCGAAGGCGAGCGCGGCCGCGAACGTCTCCATGCCGAGCTGGGTGATCTCGTTGACGCGCAGCGGCAGGACGCGCGCCGGCAGGCCGTCGCCATGGCGGGCGAGGGCGTCGATCAGCGGCTCGCCGTGATCGGCGTCATGCAGCAGCACGACGGGCTCGTGCCCGCCCGCCTCGGCATAGGTGACGAGCAAAGTGCGCAGCTTGCGCAACAGCGCATCGGTCGGCGGCAAGGCGTAGGTCACCGCGCCCGTTGGGCAGACCGCGGCGCAGGCGCCGCAGCCGGCGCAGATCTCGGCGGAAATCGCGACATGGTCGCCGGCCGGAGTGATCGCGCCGGTCGGGCAGAGCTCGAGGCAGCGTGTGCAGCCCGTCCGGCTGGCGCGCGAATGGGCGCAGAGCCCCTCGTTCAGCGCGACATAGCGCGGCTTGTCGAATTCGCCGACGAGCTGGGTTGCCGCGAAGGCGAGGCGCTCGACCGCGGCGGGATCGCGCGGATCGGCGCGCAGATAGCCGGCGCGCAGGTCTCCGGCGGGGAAGAGCGGGGTGCCGCCGCTGATGTCGATGACGACGTCGCAATGCGAGACCGCGCCGTTGCGCGGGGCTTCGAAGACCAGCTTCGCCCGCGAGGAGGGGGAGGGCGCGGCATAGTCGTCGACGCTGAGCTCGAAGGCGCCGAGCCAGCCGGTCGCGCGTCCGATCGTGCCCTTGAGCACCGGGAAATTGTCGAGCCGCGGCGGTGCGATCTCGCCCGGCCGCGTCAGCAGCACGGTGACGTCGAGATGCTCGGCGAGGCGCTGCGCCAGCGCGATCGCGCCGTCGTCGCGGCCATAGACCAGCGCCACGCCCTTGCTAGCGAGGGTGGTGAACGTGGCAGGCAGCAGCGGCTCGCTCGCGGCGGCGAGCAGCGCCGCCATTTTCGGGCCGGCGGCTTTCGCCTCCCGCGACCAGCCCGCGGCCTCCCGGATATTGGCGAAGACGAGGTCGCCGGCGTAGTCGAGATCGGCCGCCACTTCCTCGAACAACGGCGCTTCCTGGGTACAGGCGACGGTGATCGCCTCGCTATTGGCGAGCATCTCCTGGAAGCGTTCGATCTGGCTGCGGCAAAGATGGCGGTGCTGGCTGATGCCGGCGCCCTTGCAGCCGCGCTGCAGGGCGGCACCGTCGAGCGGCATCGTGTCCTCGCACGAGCAGACCATCAGCGTGCGTGCGACTTCGGTCATCGGGGCCGTATTCCTCGAAAGCTGGCGAGCGCGTCTTTCGTCGCCCTTGCGATAATCCATGCTTATATGGAATTGGAACGACTCCAAAGAAGCAAGTCCGCTTCGCACGGGTCGCAGGGATGCGGGAGAGATGGCGGCAGGGGTGGCTAGGTCGGACGATCTCAGGCGCGAACCGGTGCTGCCGCCGGGGTTTTCGCTGGTAACCCTGCGCGAATCCGGCGACGCCTTCGAGCATGCAAGGACGATTGCCGCCGAGGCCGGCGCTGCGACCTTGGTCTGGGTGCGACGTTTCGACATCGTCGAATTCGCCGTGGTGCTGGAGCCGGACGCGATTCTCGCCGAGGCCCGGCTCGCCCATTATCTCGCGATGAATGCGCTTGCCGACGCGCTCGCGATCCATTCGCCGCCGGAACGCCCGCTGCTGTTCCGCTGGCCCGATGTCCTGACCTATGATCTCGGCCTGATCGGCGGCGGCCGCCTGGCCTGGCCGGCGGATTGCCCCGAGAACCAGGTGCCGGACTGGCTTGTCTTCGGCGCCATGGTCCGCGCCACCACCATGTCGCCCTTCCAGCCCGGCCAGACCGGCGTCGGCATGGCCGAGGAGGGCTTCGAGGAGGTCGATGCGGTCGACCTGATCGAGGCCTTCGCCCGCCATCTCATGCTCGGCGTCAGCCGCTGGCAGGAGGAGGGGGCCAAGCCGGCGGCGAGGCGCTGGCTCGACCGGCTGGAGAAGGTGACGGGCGTCCGCCATGGCATCGAGCCCAATGGCGATCTGGTCGCGACCTCGCAGCACGGCGTCGAGCGGAAGGGCCTCGTCGAGGCTCTGGCCAAGGTCGATTGGCTCGATCGCGAGAGTGGCGGGCCAAAGCTGTGAGCGCGATCGTCATTGCGAGGAGCGAAGCGACGAAGCAATCCAGTGGCCGTCGCGCGTCTCCTTCTGGATTGCTTCGCTTCGCTCGCAACGACGGCCATTGCCGAGGCGTCGCGCCATGACGTCCCTCAAGCTGCCACGCGCCATCCGGCTCGACCCGTCCGACGGCTTCGTCTTCCGCCACGCGGCCGAGCCCGGCGAATGGCTGGTCAGCGGTTCGTTCCTGTTCGATCCGCAGCGCGTCGCGGAGCTCGATGCCAAGGGACGGGCCGCCTTCCGTTCCGGCTTCCTCGGGATCGACAGCTTCGGCTGGAGCACGCTCGCGGTCGTGACGGAAGCGACGGCGGAGGAATATGAGCTGGCCCTGCTGCTGCTCGCCGGGCGCTTCGTCGAGAAGCTCGGCGCTCCCGATCTTCCTACTGCACGGGCTGCGGCCGGCGAGGAACTGGCTTTCGCCGCCTCGCTCTGCGACCATCCCGCCCAGACCCTGCTCGCCTTGCACCGGACCCTGGAGGATGGCGAGATCCGTGAGCGCTTCCGGGTCCTGCTGCCGCGCGACGACCGGCCGAAGGACGCTTTCCGTGCGTTCGAGTTCGTCGAGGTGGAAGGCGAGGACGAGGTCGTCGAGCATGTCGACCTGATGAAACTCGGCAAGGGGAACGCGCCGTGACGCATTTCTGGGCGAGCTCCGGCCATCTGCTGCTCGATCGTGAGCCGGGCGGCGGCCTCGTGGTCACCGATGATTTCCTGAAAGCCTATCTGGCGCGGCCGGAAGTGCTGCCGCCGGAAGAAGCCTGCGACGCCGAGCGGACGCTGCACACGAAATTGATGACTTCGCCACAGGCGGATGTCGGCGAGCGCGAGATTGCGGCGCTCGCCGATGCCGATGCGCGCGAGAACTGGCGCTTCCTGCTCGGCTGGCGCGACCGGCTGCTGGCGGCGCCGACGCTGGAAGCCGCCTATGCCGGCATCATCCGAAAGGGTGTCTCCGGCGTGCCGCCGCTGTTCCTCGACCAGCTCGTGCACGTCATCCTGCGCGCGGCGCTCGACGAAGAGGACGATCCTTTCGTTGTCCGCGCCGCCGAATGCCTGTTCCGGCCGCAGCGCGTCACCTTTCACGAGAACACCATCCTGCTGGCCGATGCCGAGATGATCGAGGGCCATGAGGCGGACCGACACGCTTCGCCGCTGCTGGCCATGCTGGGCGGGCCGGCTGCGACCGCGCTCGATCTCCTCAAGAGCGCCAATTCGGCGCAGTATTGGCAGCGCTCGGACGCCTTCGACATGGTGCTCGATCTCGGCGGCAAGCCTTCGGGACGTGCGGCGCTCGGCCAGGCATTGCGTCACTGGATTCGCCAGATTCACGGCTTCGATGTCGCGATCGAGGCGGTGGAGAGCGTCAAGGATGCCGATTGGCGCTGGTTCGTCGGGCTCGATGCGCAGGCGACCGCCGTCGGCAATGCACTCTGGCGCGGCGAGAGCCTGGAGCCGGAAGCGGCCTCGCGGCTGATCGCGCTCTACCGGCTCGACCTGCCGCCCGAGGTGCCGGTCGTGCCGGCGGCAAAGGGGCGGCCGGTCTATCTGCTGGCGGCGATGGGGCAGGACAAGGTCCTGCGCCTGAAGCCGCAGAACCTCGTCGTCGGCCTGCCCCTGGCCGAGCACGAGATGGCGAACTGAGGAGGCTGCGATGACCCAGCTCTATCATGAGGTCGGCATCGTGGTGGAACGCCGCACCATCGACTCGCCCTGGGCCGACCATGCCTGGGCGCCGATCGCGGTGCTGCCGGAGCCGCCCGATCTTGCGCCCTGGTCGAAGCTCACTGGCACGCCGGAGCGCCAGCAATTCTATCTCGGCCCGGCGACCTTGACGCTGCATTCGGTCGACACTGCGCATTTCCGCGAAAACTTCGAGAGCGGGCAAGCCAAGCTCTGGGTCGCGGTCCGGCCGACCGGGATCGAGCCCGCGCTCGAAATGGTCGGCGTCACCGCTGACCCGTTCGAAGGCGAGGTCTTCTGCGAGAATGTCGACGATGTCGTCGAGGCGGTGCCGATGCCGGCCGCGGTCGCGCGGCTGGTGCTGGCCTTCTTCGAGGAGCACCATGTCGAGCGCGAATTCGTCAAACGCAAGCGCTCCGAGCACGATCCGCGCAAGGGTGGCGCTCCCCGGCCGCGTCCCGGCCTCGAGCGCGGAGAGGGCTGATGGCCGCCCGCGGCGAGGGTGATGGGGACGACGGCTTCCTCGGCCGCTGGTCGCGCCGCAAGCGCGCAGCCGCCGCCGACCAGGCCCCGCCATTGGCTGCGCCGCTGCCGGTGCCGAGTTCCGTGCCGGAACCCGCCTTGCCGCCGGAGCCTGAGCCCGAAATGGTCGAGCCGCCCTCGCTCGATCTCGTCGACAAGGATTTCGACCTCGCGCACTGGCTGAAGCAGAACGTTCCCGAGAGCTGGAAGCGGGCCGCGCTGCGCCGGGCCTGGGAGAGCGATCCGGCGATTTCGGGCTATCTCGACCCGGCCCGCGACTATGCGCTCGACTGGAATACGCCGGGCGGCGCGCCGGGCTACGGACCTCTAAGCGCCTCGGACAATGTCGAGGAGATGATCGCCAGCATCTTCGGCAAGCAGCCCGAGCCGGCTGCCGAATCGACCGTCGTCGACCCCGCGGCGGTGCGTGATGATGCCGCAGATGATCGACTTTCGTCTAATGAGGACGTGGCCGATGCCGCAGGTGCACCGCAGCAGGAGGACGCCGAGCCGCCGCAGCAATTGCCGTCGGTTCGCCGCAGCGATGCGCCGGATGCAGCGAAAACTGTCGAAAATCCTTCTGAATTGCTCTCTCCGCCGGCTGCTGGTGCTGCTGCGGTGCGGGATGAGCCCTGGTCCCAGCCATCTATGGCCCGGCCGCGCCGGCGCGGCGGAGGGGCGACGCCGCTCTAAGTTTCAGTTGAGAACAATTGAAATCTGCGGTGATAAGGGAGCATTATCACCGGCGCTCGAACGCGCCTGAAGACGCGGCAGCAGGGGGAGGTGGCATCGTCTATGCGGGACCAGGCTCTTGAACGGGCAATCGGAGCGGCAGGCGGGGTGAGGGCCCTGGCGCGTGCGCTTGGAGTCTCGCAGCCGGCGATCTCGAGCTGGAAGCGCGTTCCGGCCGACCGGGTGCTATCGGTCGAAGCCAGCACAGGCGTCCCGCGCGGCGAGCTTCGGCCCGATCTTTACCCGCAGGAGCCGATCATCGTTTCCTCGACGACGCCGGAGCTCGACGAGATCGACGCGGCCCGGGCCGATGAATGCGAGCTGATCGGTGCCCTGCTCTGGCGTGCTCCGACGGCCGAGACACTGGCGGCGCTGCAGGGCCTGCGCGGCGACGCGTCGCCGCTGGGCATGGCCCATCTCGCTCTGGCCGAGGCTGCGGCCGAGACGACGCCGGAGGCGGTGCGCGACGAGTTTTTCGAACTCTTCATCGGCGTCGGTCGCGGCGAGCTCCTGCCCTATGCCTCCTATTACATGACCGGCTTCCTGCATGAGCGCCCGCTGGCGCTGGTGCGCGAGGATATGGGCAAGCTCGGCCTTGCCCGCGACGAGCGTGCCGGCGAGCCGGAAGACCACATCGCCGTGCTGATGGACATCCAGGCCCAGTTGATCCGCGGCGAGGCCGCCGGCGAGGGCGTCGATGAGCGCTCCTTCTTCGAGCGCCACATCCAGCCCTGGGGCGAGCGCTTTTTCGCCGATCTCGAGGTTGCCCGGACGGCGCGTTTCTACCGCGCCGTCGGCCGGGTCGGCAGCCTCTACCTTTCGATCGAGATGCAGGCCGCGAGCCTGCCCGCATGATGAAGCCCGGCGCGGAGGAGACGACGATGTCGCAGAAGAGCAAGGAAACGGGGCTCGACCGCCGCAACTTCTTCAAGGCGCTCGGTGCTGGCGCCACCGCGGCTGTCGCGCCCGTCGCCGTGACGCCGGCCGCTGCCGTCGACCCGGGCAAGGAAGAGACGAAGTCCCGCTATCGCGAGACCGACCACGTCAAGAACTACTACCGCACAAACCGCTACTGAGGAGGCTGGCGTCATGCTGATCAAGCGCAAATCCGCCGATGTCCAGCGCGGCCGTCTCCAGTCCGCTCTCGGTGGCCTCGCCGCCGGGGTGATGGACCGCCGCTCGTTCCTGCGTCGTTCAGGCCTCGTTGCGGGCGGCGTCGCGGCTGCCAGTGCCCTGCAGATCGGCGCGGTCCGCAAGGCCGAGGCGGCGAGCCCCGGGCCGGCGACCGGAACCAAGATCGTCAAGAACGTCTGCACCCATTGCTCGGTCGGCTGCACCGTCAAGGCCGAGGTCGCCAACGGCGTCTGGGTCGGCCAGGAGCCGGCCTGGGAAAGCCCGATCAACCGCGGCACGCACTGCGCCAAGGGCGCCTCCGTGCGCGAGCTCGTCCATGGCGACCGCCGCATCAAGTACCCGATGAAGCTGGTCGACGGGAAGTGGCAGCGCCTGTCCTGGGATCAGGCGGTCAGCGAGATCGGCGACAAGATGATGGAGATCCGCGCCAAGTCCGGCGCCGATTCCGTCTATCTGCTCGGCTCCGCCAAGTTCTCCAACGAAGGCTCCTACCTCTTCCGCAAGTTCGCGGCATTCTGGGGCACCAACAACGTCGATCACCAGGCGCGCATCTGCCACTCGACCACGGTCGCGGGCGTTGCGAACACCTGGGGCTACGGCGCCATGACCAACTCCTACAACGACATCCGCAACTCGAAGACCGTGCTCTTCATGGGCTCGAATGCCGCCGAGGCGCATCCGGTCTCGATGCAGCACATCCTGGCCGGCAAGGAAACGCAGCGCGCCAACGTCATCGTCTTCGACCCGCGCTTCACCCGCACGGCGGCGCATGCGACCGACTATGTCCGCTTCCGCTCCGGCACCGACATCGCGGTGATCTGGGGCCTGATGTGGCACATCTTTCAGAACGGCTGGGAGGACAAGGCCTTCATCGCCAGCCGCGTGCACGGCATGGACGACGTCCGCAAGGAGGTCGAGAAATACGATCCCAAGACCGTCGAGGACATCACCGGCGTTCCCGCCGAGCAGATGAAGCGCGCCGCGCAGACCTTCGCCACGGTCAAGCCCGCCACCTTCGTCTGGTGCATGGGCGTCACCCAGCATTCGGTCGGTACGGCGAACGTCCGCGCCATCTGCAACCTCCTGCTCGCGACCGGCAATGTCGGCGCCCGCGGCACCGGCGCCAACATCTTCCGCGGCCACTGCAACGTGCAGGGCGCGACCGATTTCGGCCTCGATGTCTCGAATCTGCCTTGCTATTACGGGCTGGTCGAGGGCGCCTGGCGCCATTGGGCCCGGGTCTGGAACGTCGATTACGACTATTTCGTCTCGCGCTTCGACGAGGTTCCGGCCAAGGGCGGCCGGCCGGCGCGCACGCGCAAGGCCAATATGGAGACCTCGGGCCACACCTCGACCCGCTGGTTCGATGCGGCCAATCTGCCGGCCGAGCAGGTCGACCAGATGGACAACCTCAAGGCCATGTTCGTCATGGGCCATGGCGGCAACACCATCCCGCGCATGCCCGATGCGGTGAAGGGGCTGGAGAAGCTCGATCTTCTCGTCGTCTGCGACCCGCACCCGACCAACTTCGTCTCGCTGGGCGGCCGCAAGAACGGCACCTATATCCTGCCGATCTGCACGCAGTTCGAGACCTCGGGCTCGCGCACCTGCTCGAACCGCTCGCTGCAATGGGGCGAGAAGGTCGTCGAGCCGATCTTCGAATCCGCCAGTGACTACGCGGTCATCTACAAGCTCTCGCAGAAGCTCGGCTTCGCCGAGGCGATGTTCAAGCCCTACGAGATGGTTCAGGGCAAGATCGGCCCCGAGCCGACCGCCGAGTCGATCCTCAAGGAGATCAACCGCGGTGGCTGGTCGACCGGCTATACCGGCCAGTCGCCGGAGCGGCTGAAGCTGCACATGGCCAACCAGGACAAGTTCGACCTGGTGACATTGCGCGGCGCCAAAGGCTCCCCGGTCGAGAATGACTTCTACGGCCTGCCGTGGCCGTGCTGGGGCACGCCGGAGTTCAAGCATCCCGGCACGCACATCCTCTACAACACCTCGCTCGAGGCCAGGGATGGCGGCGGCACCTTCCGCCCGCGCTTCGGCCTGACGCGCGAGCGCACCCTGCCCGATGGCAGCAAGGTCAATGACACCCTGCTGGCCGAGGGCGGCTCGTTCTCGCTCAACTCGGAGATCAAGGACGGCTATCCCGAGTTCACCATGGGCGTGCTCAAGAAGCTCGGCTGGGACAAGGATCTGACGCCGGCCGAGATGGAAGTCATCACCGGCATCGGCGGCAACAACATCGACGCGGTCTCCTGGTCGATCGACCTGTCCGGCGGCATCCAGCGCGTCGCGATGGAGCATGGCTGCGTGCCCTATGGCAACGGCAAGGCGAGAGCCAACGCCTGGAACCTGCCGGACCCGGTGCCGACCCATCGCGAGCCGATCTACTCGCCGCGCGTCGATCTGGTGGCGAAGTGGCCGGCCCGGCCCGACGAGCGCACCTTGCGCATTCCCAACCTGCACACCTCGATCCAGAAGGCGGCGGTCGAGAAGGGCATCGCCAAATCCTTCCCGATCGTCCTCACCTCGGGCCGCCTCGTCGAATACGAGGGTGGCGGCGAGGAGACGCGCTCGAACAAGTGGCTGGCCGAATTGCAGCAGGACATGTTCGTCGAGATCAATCCTGCCGATGCCAGCGAGCGCGGCATCCGCGACGGTGCCTTCGTCTGGGTCTCCGGTCCGGAGAATGGCTCGAAGGCGAGGGTCAAGGCCCTGGTGACCGACCGTGTCGGCAAGGGTGCGGCCTTCATGCCCTTCCATTTCGGCGGCGTCTTCCAGGGCGTCGACCAGCGCGGGAACTACCCCCCGGGGCTGGACCCGATCGTGCTCGGCGAGTCCGTCAACACGGTCACCACCTATGGCTACGACCCGGTGACGGGCATGCACGAAGGCAAGGTGACGCTTTGCCAGATCGCGGCGGCGTGAGGAGGCACTGAACCATGGCCCGGATGAAATTCCTCTGCGACGCCGACCGCTGCATCGAGTGCAACGCTTGCGTCACCGCCTGCAAGAACGAGAACGACGTGCCCTGGGGCATCAACCGCCGGCGCGTCGTCACCATCAATGACGGCAAGCCGGGCGAGCGATCGGTCTCGATGGCCTGCATGCATTGCACCGACGCACCTTGCGCCGCGGTCTGCCCCGTCGACTGCTTCTACACCACGGCGGATGCCGTGGTGCTGCACAACAAGGACCTTTGCATCGGCTGCGGCTACTGCTTCTACGCCTGCCCGTTCGGCGCGCCGCAATATCCGAAGCTCAGCAACTTCGGTTCGCGCGGCAAGATGGACAAGTGCACCTATTGCGCCGGCGGCCCGGAAGCCGATCTCTCGCCGGCCGAGTTCCAGAAATACGGCTCGAACCGTCTGGCCGAGGGCAAGCTGCCGCTCTGCGCCGAGATGTGCTCGACCAAGGCGCTGCTTGCCGGCGACGGCGAGATCATCGCGCAGATCTACAAGGAGCGCGTGGTCAAGCGCGGCTACGGTTCCGGCGCCTGGGGATGGCAGACCGCCTATCGGGAAACCATCGCCATCTGACTTCTGGGGGGAGGGGCGTGCCACGGCCGGAAAGGTCGGGTGCGTTCCCCCTCAGTTCTGCTCCGCCTTCGCGAAAGGACGCCGCAATGTCGTTCGGTGCTCATCTCCGCTTCCTGCTCAGCGGGCTTCTGCTCGCGTTGGCGCTCGCCGTCGCGGCTCCCGCCAGCGCCCAGCAGGTCAACCCGACCGCCAATTCTGTCCGGGAACAGCAGTTCCTCGACGCGCTGAAGCAGAATCCGTCCGCGGAGCTGCGCGGCCGGATCACCATCCCGGACACCAGGGCCGCCACGCTGGAGCGTCCGGCCGGGCGTGACTGGCGTGCCTTCCATCAGGGCACCATGACCCGCATCGGCGCCGTTGCAGTGCTCGGCATGCTGGTCGTGCTGACCGCGTTCTACCTGTTCCGCGGCCGGATCAGGATCGAGGCCGGCCCTTCCGGCCAGACGATCACGCGCTTCAACGGCTTCGAGCGCTTCATGCACTGGCTCACTGCGGGCTGCTTCATCATCCTGGCGCTGTCGGGGCTGAACGTGACCTTCGGCAAGGCGCTGCTGCTGCCGCTGATCGGGCCTCAGGCCTTCACCAATCTCTCGGTGGCGGCCAAATGGTCGCATAACTTCCTGGCTTGGCCGTTCATGCTCGGCGTCGCGCTGATGTTCCTGGTCTGGATCAAGGACAACATTCCGAACCTCGGCGATCTGCGCTGGTTCGCGGCGGGCGGCGGCCTGATCGGCAAGGGCCATGCGCCGCCGGCGCGGCGCTTCAACGGCGGCCAGAAGGTGATCTTCTGGGCGGTGGTGCTCGGCGGCGCGGCGCTCTCGGTCTCCGGCATCTACCTGCTGTATCCGAGCTTCTCGGGCGGCGTGCTCGACATGCAGTTCTGGAACGTCGTCCACGGCGTCGTCTCCGTGCTGATGATCGCGGTGATGCTGGCGCACATCTATATCGGCTCGATCGGCATGGAAGGCGCCTTCGACGCGATGGGCTCGGGCGAGGTCGATCTCAACTGGGCGAAGGAGCATCATGCGCTCTGGGTCGCCGAGGAAATCGAGAAGGGCCGGGCGCCCGGCGCCACCCTGCAGCCGGCGGAGTGACAATCGGCGCGCTTGACCCGCAAGGGTGATCCGCAGGATGACAGCCGGGCGCGTTTCGCGCCCGGTTCTGTTTTGGGGATGTCGTTGTCGATGCGCGTGATCGGGCTGGCGGGCTGGAGCGGAGCCGGCAAGACGACCCTTCTCACCCGGCTGATCCCGGAATTCGCCAATCGCGGCATCGTCGTATCGACGATCAAGCACGCCCACCACGCCTTCGACCTTGACACGCCGGGCAAGGATTCCTGGGCCCATCGCGAGGCCGGCGCCTCGGAGGTCTTGATCTCCTCGGCAAGGCGCTGGGCGCTGCTGCACGAATTGCGGGACGAGCCGGAGGCCAAGCTGCCCGAACTGCTCGCCCGTCTCTCGCCGGTCGACCTCGTCATCGTCGAGGGCTTCAAGCGCGATCCGCACGCCAAGCTCGAAGTCTATCGGGCCGCGAACGGCAAGCCGCCGCTGCATCCGCAGGACGACAGCATCGTCGCGGTGGCGAGCGACACGCCCTTTCCGCAGGCCGGCCGACCCGTGCTCGGGCTCGACGACATCCCGGCGATCGCCGATCTTCTGTTCGCCCGCGCCCAGCCATTGGCTGAGGTGCTGGAGCGGGCGCGCGAGGAGGCCTGAGATGGCGCAGCTCAGCGAGGATGCCAAGGTCTTCGGGCCGCTGATGACGATCGAGCAGGCGGCCGCGCTCGCTGCTGAACGCATCAGCCCCGTCTCTGGGATCGAGACCGTTCCGCTCGAGCGGGCAGACGGCCGCGTGCTCGCTGCCGATGTCGCGGCGCCCCGCGACCTGCCGCCCTTCGCCAACTCTGCGGTCGATGGCTATGCGGTGCGCTTCGCCGATCTCGCTCCGTCCGGCGAGACCCGGCTGCCGCTCTCGGGCCGGGTCGCGGCAGGGGCCGACGCTGCCGGTCTCGTCGTCGCCGGCTTCGCGGTTCGCGTCTTCACCGGCGCGCCTATGCCCGGTGGTGCCGACACCGTCTTCATGCAGGAGGACGTCGCGCTGGAGGAGGGCTTCGTGCGTCTCCCCGCTGGGCTGAAGCCGGGCGCCAATGCCAGGCCCGCCGGCGAGGACGTCGGCACAGGCGCACCGGTTCTGGCTGCCGGCCGCCGGCTGCGCCCGCAGGATCTCGGCCTGCTCGCCGCTCTCGGCCTCACCGAGGTGGCGGTACGCCGCCGTGTCCGGGTCGCTGTCTTTTCGACCGGCGACGAACTGAACGAGCCCGGCACCGCGCTACCGCCGGCCGGAATCTATGACGCCAATCGCAGCGTGCTGCGGGCGCTGGTGGCCCGAGCCGGGGCCGAGGTCGTCGATCTCGGCATCCTCAGGGACGAGCCTTCGAGCCTCGGCCAGCGCTTGCGCGCCGCGGCGCGCGATTGCGACTTGATCCTGACCTCGGGAGGCGTCTCGACCGGCGAGGAAGACCACGTCAAGACGGCGGTCTCCGAGGTCGGCGAGCTCGCCTTCTGGCGCATCGGCATCAAGCCGGGTCGCCCCGTCGCGATGGGGCTGATCGACGGAAAGCCCTTCCTCGGCCTGCCCGGCAATCCTGTCGCGGTTTTCGTCACCTTCGCCTTTGTGGCGCGCGCGGTGATCGCGCTGCTCGCCGGCACGACGCCGGCGCGCCCGCAGGCACTGCCAGTCAGGCTGGACTTTCCCTATCGCAAGAAGGCCGGCCGGCGCGAATATGTCCGCGTCTCGCTGGCGCCGGGCGCCGACGGCATTGCGGTCGCCAGCAAGCACCCACGCGATGGCGCCGGCATCCTGACCTCGCTGACCGAGACCGACGGGTTGGTGGAGTTGGCCGAGGAATTGACCTCGTTGGCGCCGGGAGCGATAGCGCCCTTCTTCGCCTATGATCTCCTGACCGGTTGAGACTGGCCCGTCCTGCCGGCATGCCCGCGCCAGCTCTGCGGCACTGGCATGCGCACCGGCTCAGTCGCGGCGAAAGATCGTCGTCGCCAGCCAGCCGAAAAGCAAAGCGAGCGCAGCCGTAGCGAGACCGTAGAGCAGCGGCCGCTCATGCGCCGCCGAGGCCAGGCTCTGTTCCATCCCGGTCTTGACCACCTCGAAGTTGGTGGTCTGGCGCGCCAACGCCGCTCCGCCCGCATAGAGCACGATCTCGATCTCGTAGGAGCCGGTCGGCGCGGTGGCGGGCACGTTGATCGGGGCGCTGAACAGCGTCGGCGAGAGGAAGGTGACGCCGCGTTCGTTCTCGGCGTAGAGCCCCTTGTCCTCCATGATGCGGATCAGCGCATCGCGATACGGGCCGATCCCGAACTCGAACACGTTGGTGGCCGGCGTTCTCTGCGCGTTGGCAAGTCCGACACGCTCGCGCCGTGCGGCCTCCTCCGACAGGATTTCGGAGATCGGCCGGTTGGTCGAGACCGTCAGAAAGACCGGACGTTCGGGGAAACGGCGCTGCTGGCGGTTGACCCAGAGCGGACCGACCCTTTCCTTCTCGCGCACGATCAGCATTCGCGGCGGGCCGCGCACGGTGACGACGATGTCGTAGGGGTCGGCGCGGCCGGCGGTACGCCCCTCGCGCTCGACCAGGCCGAAGACCGTGAGCTGGTCGCCGGTATAGTTCGAGGTGATGGCGATCTGGTGTGTCGACAGCGCCGCGATCAGCGTCTCTGCCTTTGCCGGCTGACCGGCGGCGAGCGCGAGCCCCGCCGCGAGCAGCGCGTTGCGGAGCCAGCTCATCGCGCGCTCTCCGGTATGACCACCGAGAAGGGCTCGGTCGGCGGCAGGAAGAGCTCGATGGCGAAGCGCAGCCCGACCGAGAGGATCAGCAGGGCCAGCAGCAGCCGGAACGAACCGACATTGAGGTTGCGCGCTGCCCGTCCGCCGAATTGTGCGCCGATCACGCCGCCGATCAGCAGCAGGATCGCCAGCACGATGTCGACCGACTGGTTGGTGACGGCATGCAGCACCGTGGCGCCGGTCATTGTGATGAGGATCTGGAACAGCGAGGTGCCGACCACGACCGCCGGCGGTACCCGGAAGAAATAGAGCAGCGCCGGGACCAGGATGAAGCCGCCGCCGACGCCGAGCACGGCGCCGATGAAGCCGATCACGATCGCCAGCCCCGCGATCGGGATTACGCTGGCATAGAGCTGCGAGCGGTAGAAGCGCATGCGCCAGGGCAGGCCCATCCAGGCCGGGTGCATGCCGGCCCGCCTGCGCAGGCGGGCGGGTTTGCCCTGCCGGTCACGCAGTGCGGCACGCACCGCATCGAACAGCATCAGGCCGCCGATGCAGGTGAAGAGCGTGACATAGGCCAGGGTGATGACGAGCTCGAGCTGGCCGAGGCGGCGCATCGAGTTGAAGAACAGAACGCCGAGAACAGTGCCGACGATACCGCCGCCGACCAGCACGCTGCCTAGCTTCAGATCGAGCGCGTTTCGTCGCCAATAGGTCAGGACGCCTGTCATCGACGATCCCGCGACCTGGGCTGCCACGGTTGCGACGGCCACGGCCGGCGGGATGTCGAGAAAGATCAGCAGCGGTGTCAGCAGGAAGCCGCCGCCGACGCCGAACAAGCCGGAAATGAAGCCAACCGCGCCGCTCAGGCCCAGAACGAGCAGGATACTGATCGGCAACTCTGCGATCGGAAGATAAATCTGCACCCTTCTCAACCCTGTCAGCCGGCGCGACGCTTCCCATGCGAAGGCGTCGAAACGGTGACGCTAGAGCAAAATCCCTTTCAGATTGCTTTGCTCTGAGAAGATTTCGCGCGCCGAGCCGCGCTTCTTTTTGCGCGCGCCTCAGCCGCGTGTCGGCTTGGCCGGCTTCCTGGCTGCTGCTGCCGGGGTGTCTTCCCAGCCCTTGGCGGGGGCTGCGACCTCGTTGGCGAGCGCCTCCAGAGGCTTCGGCTTCCAGACCTCGACCGCTGCCTTGGCGGTGGCAAGGTCGGCTGCGGACAGGCGGCCGGCGACTTCGTCGCGCTTGCGGCCGGCATCCTCGTCGCCCTGCGCAGCCGCGATTGCGAACCAGCGATAGGACAGGCCGAGATCGGCCGGAGCGCCGAGCCCGCGCCCGAGCAGGACTGCGAGGTTGTACTGGCTGTCGCGGACCCCGAACTCGGCGGCACGGCGGAACCATTCCGTCGCGGTCGCATAATCGGGCTTGCCGTTGGCGCCCTCGGCATAGAGCACGGCGAGATTGTGCATCGCCTTGGCGTTGCCGCGCTCGGCGGCACGCGAATACCAGAGCCGGGCGAGGGAGGCGTCGCGGCTCGTGCCGATGCCCTTCTCGAACATGTTGCCGAGGCGGAACTGTGCCGGAGCCAGCCCCGCGACCGCGGCCCGCTCGAACAGGTGCAGCGCGAGCTTCGGGTCGCGGCCGGCGCCGGGCTTGTCGACCGCCAGGGCCGCGAGCTCGTAGACGGCCCGGGCATCGCCGGATTGCGCCGCCTTGCGCATGCCGCTCGTTCCGAGCGTGGCCGGGATCTCGTTGAGGCCAGTCACGCTCTCGGGCGGCTCGGCGGCGGTGGCGGGCGGCAGTGCCGCGACCATCGGTGCGGGCGCGGCGCTGGCTTCCGCCTGCGGAGCCGGGCCCGTCTGCGGCGCGGCCAGAGCCTGGGTGGTGCCGAGCTGGATCGGCGCCAGGATGGCGTTCTGGTCCTTGCTCGGCGCCGCCGATGCGGTCGTCTCGACGCTGTCCTTTTCTGCGGCCGCGGGAGGCGGCGTGATCTGCGCAGAAGCGTTGGCGACCTGCTTCTTGGCATCGCTCGCCGGCGGGCCGGACAGGACATGGGCGGCGCCCATGGCGAGGATGACTGCGGCCAGGCCGAGCAGCAGAGGCCGGCGGCGCTTTTCCATGATCTCCTTGAGGCGCCCGCCCGTCGGGGCAGCCTTGCCGGGCTTGGCCGGCTCGGGTGTCACGACGGGGGCGGCGCTCGCCGCTTCCGAGGCAGCCTTGGCCGAGCGCCGCGCCGCCGCGATCAGGCTCTGGCGGACCGATTGCTGGTCGCTCGGAGCCGTGCTCGCCTCGACGCGCGGGCGGCCGGAGCCCGGCTCGAGCGGCACGTCGAAGGCGGCTGCAGGCCCGCGCGAGGCGACGAGCCGCTCTTCGGTCTTGGCGCCGAGCTGGGTGGCAGGCGGCATGGTCGCCGTGTCGATGGTCCGGGCGCGCGGCGGCAGCGGCGGCACGCTGCGCGCGCCCTGGCCACGTTCGCCGCCGAGCTCGGCTTCGAGGCTCGCCAGCCGGGCGATGACCGTCTCGAGGGTCTGATGGACGGCGCCGATCGCATCCTGGGTCTGGCGGCCCGAGGAAACATGCGTGTCGCGCAGGCCCGTGACCAGGTTGCTGAGCTCTGCGAAGCCAGCCCCGCGCGTCGGCGCGATGTCCGCCATCGCTGCACGGGCGGCGCGCTCCGCCGCGGCGGCAGTGTCCTCGCGCATCGACTGCAGATGGACCACGAGGTCCTGCAGGGTCCGCTCGATGCCGGTCTCGGCCGAGCGGGTCGCAGCCGCCTCGTCGAGCCGGTGGGCCAGACCCGCGATCTGCTGCTCGAGCGCATCGAAGGAGTCCGAGCCGGCGCCGGGGCGTCCGGCTTCGTCGATCTTGCCGGCGAGCTGACGCAGCATGTCCTCGACCGGCCGCATGTCGACCTGGGCAACCGGCACGCCGCCATCGTCGACGATGCGGGCGAGGCTGCTGGACGCCGCGAGCGCGTCGATCCGGCCGGCGAGGGCCTCGATCTGCTTCTCGACATTGGACGGGCCCTGGCGGGCGATGGTCTCGAGCTGGTGCTGAAGCGCGTCGATACGCTCGTCGAGCGGATTCGCGGAGCGATCCGCGAGGCTCTCCAGCCGGATCACCAGCGCTTCGATGCGGCCCGAGAGTTCATTCGAAGCCGGACGGCCCATGGCATCGAGCTCGTCGAGCCGGGCGATGAGCTGGTTGACCTGGCCGTCGATGACCGAGGCCTTCATCGAGGGCAGCGTCTCGATCTTCTGCGCCAGCGACTCGACCTGGCGCGAGAGCGCGAGCAGGGGCGCATTGTCGCCGGACCGCTCACGCGAGCGGTCGCTCAGCAGGGTGTCGCGCACATCCTCGATGGCGAGCGAGAGATTGCGGAGTTCGCGCCCGTCCGGCTGCGCGTCGCGCAGGCGGCCGATCTCGGAGGAGAGGGAGGAGAGCTGTTGCGAGAGGTCGTCGAGGCGCCGGCCGTCGGTACCGGCGGACATCAGGTCGCGCAGCTCAGCGATCTCACGCAGCACAGGCGCGATCGCGGCGCGATCGCCGCCGCGGGCGACGAGGGCGTCGACCTTCGCGGCGAGATGCGCGATCTCCAGCTCGAAGCGGCTGAGGCCGTCCTGCGAGCGGTTGTCGGACAGACGCGCGATTTCCGCCTCGATCCGCGCCAGCGGCTTCAGGACGGGGTCGAGCCGGTCGCGGCCGTCGAGCCGCTCGAGGCGCGAGCCGAGATCGCCGATCGCACGTTCGAGCGGCTGGAAGGCGGCGCGCTGCTCCTCGATTCGGGCGGCAGGCGAGACGACGGGCTGGGCCGGCGCGATGCGGGCGCTGAGATGGCGCAGATCCTCGCGCAGGCCGGCGAGCGTCTGCGCCGCATTGCCGCGGTCATGATTGCTGCGCTCATGGGTCGCAGGCGCGTCCGGTTCGCCGTCGAGCGTGCGCTGGCGAGAGCGGATGTCGGAAACAGCCGCTGCCAGTCCGTCGCGGCTGAGGAACGGGCGCGCCTGGGCAGCCGGCGGCGGCGTCGGAGCGGCGGCCTTGCGGCTGGCTTCCGCCGTCTTGCGTTCGATCTCCGCGATACGCTCGCCCATCGTCTTGATCGCGTCGGCGATGACGTTGGTGGCGCGCTCCTGTCGTTCGGCCGTGGCGCGCTCGCCCATCGACAGCCGGTTTTCGGTCTTCTCGATCCATTTGGCGATCGAATCGAGGGCGCCGGCGGTCTTGGTGCCGGTGTCGCGCGTCAGGCGCTCGGCCATCGCGGCCTGGGTGATGAAGGCGTCGATCCGCTCGCGCGACAGCTCGGGTGCTGCTTTCGGCGCGGGAGCGGGCGCGGGCGTGCTGGCGGTCTGCATCTCGCCCTGGGAGAGCCTGGCGAGGCGCTCCGAGAGCGCGGCGATGTCGAGCTGTTCGGTCTGGGGCGGCGGGGCTGCGTCGCTCTCGGCCTCGTCCCGGATCTTGTTGTCGAGCCATTCGCCGAGCGTCATGCCCGCGCGGCGCGCAGCGGCCTTTGCCGCGTCGCGGGTACGCGGGTCAACGCCCTTCACGCTCCAGGGCAGGCTAGTCGCCATTGTCACGCTCGCCTACGGGGCCGGTCCTCACTCCGGGATGCGCAGCCCCCTGCGCCGCAGCTTCCCTTCGCGACACCATGAAACGTGAATGTCCGGTTGCCGCGGGCATTCGTCATGGTCGCGCTACCGACTTTTCGCAGTCACGGTAAACGGACGGTTAAGAAACCGGCCATGGAGGTTAATTTTCTGGAAACAGCCCCCGAAAAAGGCCGCCTGGGCGGTCTACGTAACGGTAACTTACCTACGGAGAGGGGGAAATTACCTGACGTAAGGGAGTGTTGCGCCTTATGTCCCGCCGCAATACGGATCGCTGCAGCCATCGCAGCCGCCTCAGCGCCGTTGCCCCAAAACGTCCTTCGAGGATCACATATGTCGCGCCAAAGCTCCGCTCTGGCGGCCGCTTCAGTTCATGACGGCCGTAACCCGATTCCCGCCAACGAGGCGTCCAACGACGCTGCCGGCGGCTTCACCATCAGCGACCTCGCCCGCGATTTCGGCGTAACCCTGCGCACGCTGCGCTTCTATGAATCGCGTGGCCTGCTCTCGCCGGCCCGCTCCGGGATGACCCGCATCTATTCCGGTCGCGATCGCGCCCGCCTCGCTTTGATTCTCAAGGGCAAGCAGCTCGGCTTCACCCTCGTCGAGATTCGCGCCATGCTCGCCAATGAGGAGAGCAAGGGCAGCGAGGGCGAGGAGAAGTCGGCCTCCGTCGGCGGCCTGCAGCTCACCCGCACCCAGATCGCCGAGCAGCTCGAGCTGCTGCGCACCCAGCGCACCGAGATCGAGGCTGCGATCGCCGAGCTCGAAGGCACGCTCGCCCGCCTCGGCGCCTGATCTGCCGCGCTGCGGCCTTTGGCCGCCAGCCATCGTTGCGACGCCTCGGACCCCAGGGTCCGGGGCGTTTTTCGTTTGCCGGTCGTGTGAAGCTGGATAGCCTGCGCCGGCGAGCGAGCCTTCGGCCTAAAAATCCCGGGCTCCCCCTTGGCAAGGGACGGCATAATAGTTTATATATGAACTATCTCGGGGCGCCGCCGCCATCTTGAGCCGGCAGGCCGCCTCGCCAGAATGCGACCATCTTGCAGGGAGGATGCGATGCCGGTCTACAAGGCCCCCGTTGAGGACACGCTGTTCCTCCTGAACGACGTCTTCCAGTTCGAGCGCTACAACAACCTGCCGGGCTTCGCCGATGCGACGCCGGACCTGGTCGAGGCCGTGCTCGGCGAGGGTGCCAAGCTCTGCGAGGAGGTGCTCCAGCCGCTGAACCATTCCGGCGACCAGGAAGGCTGCAAGCGCAGCGCCGATGGTTCGGTGACGACGCCGAAGGGCTTCAAGGAGGCCTACCGCGCCTATTCCGAGGGTGGCTGGATCGGTCTCGCCATGGACCCGGAATATGGCGGGCAGGGCCTGCCCTATACGCTCGGCGCGGTGATGAACGAGTACGCCTCGGCCGCGAACATGGCCTTCGCCATGTATCCCGGCCTGACCATGGGCGCGATCGCGGCGCTCTATGTCCATGGCTCCGACGAGCAGAAGCGCACCTATCTGCCGAAGATGATCGAGGGCGCCTGGTCGGGCACGATGAACCTGACCGAGCCGCATTGCGGCACCGATCTCGGCCTGATCAAGACCAAGGCCGTGCCGAATGACGACGGTTCCTACGCGATCACCGGCACCAAGATTTTCATCTCGGCCGGCGAGCAGGACATCACCGAGAACATCATCCACCTCGTGCTCGCCCGGATCGAGGGCGCACCGGCCGGCGTCAAGGGCATCTCGCTCTTCGTCGTGCCGCGCAATGCGATCGGCCCGGACGGCAAGCTCGGGGAGAACAACAAGGTCTCCTGCGGCTCGATCGAGCACAAGATGGGCATCCACGCCAATTCGACCTGCGTGATGAACTATGACGGCGCGCAGGGCTGGCTGATCGGCACCGAGAACAAGGGCCTCAACGCCATGTTCGTGATGATGAACGAGGCCCGCCTCGGCGTCGCGATCCAGGGCCTGGCCCAGTCCGAGGTCGCCTACCAGAACGCCGTCGCCTACGCCAAGGATCGCCTGCAGGGCCGGGCTCTGACCGGCGCCAAGAATCCCGACAAGGCCGCGGATCCGATCATCGTCCATCCGGACGTCCGCCGCACGCTGATGTCGATCAAGGCCTTCAACGAGGCCGCTCGCGCCTTCATGCTCTGGAACGCGATCAAGTCGGACGTCGCCCACCGCTCGACCGATGCCGCCGAGCGCCAGGCGGCCGACGACCAGCTCGGCCTGATGACCCCGGTGCTGAAGGGCGTGCTCACCGATATCGGCTTCGACAACGCCGTGAAGGCCCAGCAGATGTATGGCGGCCATGGCTACATCGCCGAGCACGGCATGGAGCAGTTCGTGCGCGATGCCCGCATCGCCATGATCTATGAAGGCGCCAACGGCGTTCAGGCCATGGACCTGGTCGGCCGCAAGCTCGGCCGTGACGGCGGACGCGCCATCATGGCCTTCTTCAACGAGGTCGGCGCCTTCGTGAAGGAGAACGAGGGCGACGAGGCGCTGAAGCCCTTGCTGGCCCCGCTTGCCGCCTCGCTCGGCCATCTCCAGCAGGCGACGATGTGGTTCATGAACAACGCGCTCGCCAAGCCGGACAATGCCGGCGCCGGCGCGCATGACTACATGCACCTGCTCGGCCTGGTCTGCCTCGGCTATATGTGGGCGAAGATGGCCAAGGTCGCGCAGGACAAGCTCAAGGCCGGCGCCAATGGCCAGGCCGAGCGCATGAACGCCAAGCTCGTCACCGCCCGCTTCTTCATGGAGCGTTCGCTGCCCGAGACCGCGGCGCACCTCGCCCGCATCACCTCCGGCTCCGACGCCACAATGGCGCTGAGCGCCGAGCAGTTCTGAACATCGTCATTGCGAGGAGGCAAAGCCGACGAAGCAATCCAGGAGCGGCGGAGCTCCACGATCTGGATTGCTTCGCTTCGCTCGCAATGACGGCTAGGTTGCCCGCAAAACTTCCGATGGGAGGCCCTTGATGGCTGATGCTTTCATCTACGACCACGTCCGGACGCCGCGCGGCAAGGGCAAGGCCGACGGTTCGCTCCATGAAGTCACCGCGATCGAGCTGGGCACGCAGACCCTGCGCGCCATCAAGGAGCGCAACAAGCTCGATCCGAAGCTGGTCGAGGACGTCGTCTTCGGCTGCGTCGACCCGGTCGGCGAGGCCGGCGCCGACATCGCCCGCACGGTTGCGCTGAAGGCCGGCTACGGCAAGGAAGTGCCGGGCGTGCAGATCAACCGCTTCTGCGCCTCGGGCCTCGACGCGGTAAACCTCGCCGCTGCGCAGGTCATGTCCGGCCAGAAGGAGATGGCGATCGGCGGCGGCGTCGAGAGCATGTCCCGCATCGGCATGGGCGCCTCGGGCTTCGGCATCGCGGTCGACCCCTCCGTCGCCATCGACACCTATTTCATGCCGCAGGGCGTCTCGGCCGACCTGATCGCGACGAAGTACGGCTTCTCGCGCGACGATGTCGACGCCTATGCCGTGCGCTCGCACAAGCGCGCCGCCCAGGCCTGGGAGGAGGGCCGCTTCAAGAACTCGGTGATCCCGGTCACCGACGTCAACGGCCTCGTCATCCTCGACCGCGACGAGACCATCCGCCCGAACACCGACATGCAGGCGCTCGCCGCGCTGAAAGCCTCCTTCGTCCAGATGGGCGAGATGGGCGGCTTCGACGCGGTTGCGACTGCAGCGCATCCGGATGTCGAGTTCGTCAACCACGTCCACCATGCCGGCAATTCCTCCGGCATCGTCGACGGCGCCGCTGCGGTCCTGGTCGGCTCGAAGCGGGCCGGTAAGGCCGCCGGCCTGAAGCCCCGCGCCCGCATCAAGGCTTTCGCCACCACCGGCTCCGACCTCGCGCTGATGCTGACCGGTCCGGTCGACGTCACCGAGCTCGTCCTGAAGAAGGCCGGCATGACGCCGAAGGACATCGATCTGTTCGAGCTGAACGAGGCCTTCTCCTCGGTCGTGCTGCGCTATCAGCAGGCCTTCGACATCGACGACGCCGTGCTCAACGTCAATGGCGGCGCCATCGCCATGGGTCATCCGCTCGGCGCCACCGGCGCGATGATCCTCGGAACCGTGCTCGACGAGCTCGAGCGCACCGACAAGCAGACCGCCCTGGTCACGCTCTGCGTCGCCGTCGGCATGGGCGTCGCCACCATCATCGAGCGCGTTTGAGGAGAGAAGCGATGAACCTCACCAATTTCCGCTTCGAGACCGACGCCGATGGCATCGCCACCCTGACCTGGGACATGCCCGAGCGCTCGATGAACGTCATCACGCCCCAGGTGATGGAAGAACTGAACCAGGTCGTCGACAAGGTCGCTTCCGACGAGGCGATCAAGGCCTGCGTCATCGTCTCCGGCAAGGAGAGCTTCTCCGGCGGCGCCGACCTCACCATGCTGCAGGGCCTGCGCGACCTCTATGTCGGTCTGGCGAAGGAGCAGGGCGAGCAGATCGCGATGCAGCGCTTCTTCGACGAGAGCCGCAAGCTCAGCCAACTCTACCGCAAGCTCGAAACCTGCGGGAAGCCGTTCGCGGCGGCGGTCCATGGCGTCTGCCTCGGCGGCGCCTTCGAACTCGCGCTTTCCTGCCAGCTGCGCGTCGTCTCGGACGATGCCTCGACCCGCGTCGGCCTGCCCGAGATCAAGGTCGGCCTGTTCCCGGGCGCCGGCGGCACCCAGCGCGTCGCGCGCCTGATGCAGACCGGCGACGCGCTGCAGATGATGTTCAAGGGCGAGCAGATCAAGGCGCTCCCGGCCCGCAACATGGGCCTCGTCCATGCCGTGCTGCCGCGTGCTGAGATCGTAGCCGCCGCCAAGGAGTGGCTGAAGGCCAATCCGCAGGCCAAGCAGCCCTGGGAAGACCCCAAGTTCAAGCTGCCCTCGAACAAGGTCCACTCGCCGGCCGGCATGCAGATCTGGCCGCCGGCCAACGCGATCTATCGCCGCGAGACCAACGACAACTACCCGGCGGCCCGCGCCATCCTGAGCGCGGTGTATGAGGGGCTGCAGCTGCCGATGGATCTCGCCCTCAAGGTCGAGAGCCGCTACTTCGCGAAAATCCTGCGGACGAAGGAGGCGGCCTCGATGATCCGCTCGCTCTTCGTCTCGATGCAGGAGCTGAACAAGGGCGCCCGTCGCCCGGCCGAGGTCCCGCCGAGCAAGCTGAAAAAGGTCGGCATCGTCGGCGCCGGCTTCATGGGCGCGGGCGTCGCCTATGTCACCGCGCTCGCCGGCCTCGATGTCGTGCTCGTCGACCGCGACATGGAAGCGGCCGAGAAGGGCAAGGCCTATTCGCATAAGCTGGTCTCCGACCAGATCATGAAGGGCCGCGCCAAGACGGCCGACCGCGACGCGCTGCTCGGGCGCATCAAGCCCTCGGCCGACTATGCCGACCTCAAGGGGTGCGACCTCGTCATCGAGGCGGTGTTCGAGGACCCGAGGGTCAAGGCCGAGGTGATCGCCAAGGTCGAGGCCGTGGTCGGTCCGAAGACGATCTTCGGCTCCAACACCTCGACCTTGCCCATTACGGGCCTCGCCTCCCATTCCCAGCGCCCGAAGAATTTCGTCGGCATCCACTTCTTCTCGCCGGTCGAGAAGATGCTGCTGGTCGAGATCATCAAGGCCAAGAAGACCGGCGACAAGGCGCTCGCCATGGCGCTCGACTATGTCCGGGCGATCAAGAAGACGCCGATCGTCGTCAACGACACCCGCGGCTTCTACGCCAATCGCTGCGTCGGCAACTACATCCGCGAGGGCCACCTCATGCTGATGGAAGGCGTGCCGCCGGCGATGATCGAGGCGGCCGGTAAGCAGGCCGGTATGCCGGTCGGCCCGCTCTCACTGAATGACGAGGTCGCGGTCGATCTCGCCTGGAAGGTGCTGAAGGCGACGAAGGCACAGCTCGGCGACGCCTCCGTCGATTCGGCGCAGGAGAAGCTGCTTTCCGACATGGTCGAGAAGCATGGCCGCCTCGGCCGCAAGAACAAGAAGGGCTTCTACGACTATCCGGAAGCCGGCCCGAAGCGGCTCTGGCCCGGCCTCGCCGAGTTGACCGCGAACCGGCTCGAGCCCGAGCTGATCGATATGGAGGAGCTGAAGCATCGCCTCCTGGTCACGCAGGCGCTCGAAGCGGCCAAGACCTATGAGGAAGGCGTCGTCACCGATCCGCGCGAGGCCGATGTCGGCTCGATCATCGGCTTCGGGTTCGCTCCTTACAGCGGTGGCACGCTGAGCTATATCGACAATATGGGCGCGGCCGCCTTCGTGAAGCTCTGCGAGAGCCTCGCCAAGAAGCATGGCGAGCGCTTCAAGCCGAACCGGCTCCTGAAGCGCATGGCCAAGACCGGCGAGAGCTTCTACGGCTCGGCGGAGAAGAAGGCCGCCGCCTGATCGGAGAAACCGTGGTCGCCGACAGCAGGACCCGCTTCAACGCCATCGCGGACGATTACGCGGCGGCGCGCCCCGATTACCCGCCGGCGCTGCTGCGCTGGTTCTGCAGCGCGTTGCGTCCTGGCGAGGGGGAGATCGTGGTCGATGTCGGCAGCGGCACCGGCATCTTCAGCCGCCAGCTCAGGCAGGCGCTGCCGGCCGCGACGGAACTGATCGGCGTCGAGCCCGCCGCGGAGATGCGCGCGCAGGCGAAGCAGGCCATCCTTGCCGGCGAGAAGCTGGATTATCGCGAGGGTACGGCCGAGAGGCTGCCTCTGCCGGATGGCGTTGCCTGCGCCGTCTTCGCCGCGACCGCCGCGCACTGGTTCGACCGTCCGGCCTTCTTCGCCGAGGCCGCACGCGTGCTCGTTCCCGGTGGGCTGATCGGCATCGCCGACTATGTCCGTGACGAGACGAACCCGGCGGTTACCGCCGCGACCGCCTTCCTGCGCCATCATGGCGGGCCGCGCGTTTATGAGCGCCCCGACTACGCCGCCGAACTGGCGCAGGCGCCCGGCTTCGAGGGTGCGGAGGCCTGCCGCGAGCATGCGGTCTTCCTGCTCGATCCCGAGCGCTATGTCCGGCTCGTCCTTTCCTCCTCGCATGCGGTGCCGGCGCTCGCCGCGCTCGGGGCGGACAGGGCGCGCGAAATCCTGCTCGGGACGGCGACCGAACTGGCGCAGGCCGACGGCCTGATACCCTATGCCTACGCGTTTCGCGGCTTTCGCGCCCGGCGAGCCGCTTAGGGCAGATGGCTCTGCGCTGGGCGGTGCCTCAAAGCAGCAGCCGCTCCCTCAGCAGCGGTTCCAGCCAGTCGATGAAGACCCGCAGCCGGCGCGAGAGGTGCTGCCTGTGCGGGTAGAGCAGCGCGACCGGCATCGGCTCGGCCCGATGCTCGGGCATGACTTCGACCAGTGTACCGCCCGCAATCTCGGCGGCGACGTCATAGGCCGGGATCTGGATCAGGCCGAGCCCGGCAAGGCAGCAGGCGATATAGGCTTCGGCGCTGTTGACGGTGACGCGCCCGGGCATGGCGAGACCGTGCAGGCGTTCCCCTTCCAGCCATTGCCAGTCCTCGACCGCGCCGGTCGACGGCGAGGCATAGTGAACCGCCTCGTGCCGTGAGAGGTCTTCGGGGCGCTCGGGCACGCCGCGCCTGTCGAGATAGGCCGGGCTCGCGACGTTGATCAGCCGGAGCTCGCCGAGATTGCGGGCGATCAGGCTGGAATCGCTGAGCGGCCCGACGCGGAGCACGCAGTCGACGCTGTCCTCGACGAGATTGACCGCCCGGTCGGTGACACCGAGCTCGATCGCGATGTCCGGATAGCGGGCGAGGAAGTCGGGCAGGGCAGGGGCGATGATCAGCCGGCCGATGCGGCCGGGCACGTCGACCCGGAGCTTGCCGGCCGGCCCGTCGACGGCGTTGCGGAACAGCGCCTCGGCCTCCTCGACCTCGGCGATCAGTCGCAGGCAGCGCTCATAGAAGGCGAGCCCGTCCTGCGTCGGTGCGACATGGCGGGTCGTGCGGTGGAGCAGGCGCGTGCCCAGCCTGTCCTCCAGCAGGCGGATCGCCGCCGAGACCGAGGATCGCGGCTGGCCGAGCGTCGCAGCGGCCCGTGTGAAGCTGGCGCATTCGACGACGCGGGCGAAGGTGGCGAAGAGATCGATCCGGTCCATCGCCGGGACGATGCGATTGTTCGCCGGGTCTGACAAGTGATGTCAGCTTATCCCGCTTTATCGAAACAATCGGCCGCGTACCTTGCTGAGAGGGGCGAGCAAGCTCGCAATGACGGCAGGAGACGAGGCCATGGCCGACCACAGCATCAAGGGCAAGACAGTCATCATCGCCGGTGGCGCCAAGAACCTCGGCGGGCTCATCGCCCGCGATCTTGCCGCGCACGGCGCCGGGGCGGTGGCGATCCACTACAACAGCGCCGCGACCAAGGCCGATGCCGACGCGACCGTCGCCGCGGTGAAGGCGGCGGGGGCCGAGGCTGTTGCCTTCCAGGCCGATCTGACCAGCGCCGGCGCGGTCGAGAAACTGTTCGCCGACGCGAGCGGGGCGCTTGGCAAGCCGGACATCGCGATCAACACCGTCGGCAAGGTGCTGAAGAAGCCAATGGCCGAGATCAGCGAGGCGGAATACGACGAGATGGCCGCGGTGAATTCCAAGTCCGCCTTCTTCTTCCTGAAGGAGGCCGGCAAGGCGCTGAACGACAACGGCAAGGTCACCACGGTCGTGACCTCGTTGCTCGGCGCCTTCACCCCGTTCTATGCGGCCTATGCCGGCATGAAGGCGCCGGTCGAACACTTCACCCGCGCTGCCTCCAAGGAGTTCGGCGAGCGTGGCATCTCGGTTACCGCGATCGGCCCGGGCCCGATGGACACGCCGTTCTTCTACCCGGCCGAGGGAGCGGACGCGGTCGCCTATCACAAGACCGCCGCAGCCCTGTCGAAGTTCTCGCCGACGGGCCTGACCCATATCGAGGACATCGTCCCCTTCATCCGCTTCCTCGTCTCCGAGGGGTGGTGGATGACCGGCCAGACCATCCTCGTGAACGGCGGCTACACCACCAAGTGAGCGCCTCGCGCGGCGCGGCTTCTGGCCAGATCGCGATATCGTCATTGTGCAGAGCGGGGCGTAGCGGCCCGGGGCGCGTAGAGCAGCGCGGCCCGGCTTGCTACCGTACGTCCCCCCAAAGGCGTCTCATCCAGGGAAAGCACCAAAGTACGGCATGCCTATCCGACCGATCCTGAGCTTTCCCGATCCGCGTCTGCGGCTGACCGCGGCCCCCGTCCTGCGTTTCGACGCAGATCTGCGCGCGCTCGCCGACGATCTGCTCGAGACGATGCGGGCAGCGCCCGGCATCGGCATCACCGCGCCGCATATCGGCGTGCTCTCCAGGCTCGTCGTGCTCGAGCTCGCGCCCGGCGAGGTCCGCACCTATGTCAATCCGGAGCTGGACCAGGTCTCGCGCGAGACCATCCGCCACACCGAAGGCAGCGTCTCGATGCCCGGGGTGACTGACGAGCTCGAACGCCATGCCCGAATCCGCGTGCGCTATCAGGACCTCGACGGGAAGGAGCGGAACGAGGAGGCCGACGGCCTGCTCTCGGTCTGCCATCAGCACGAGATCGATCAGCTCGACGGCATCTTCTGGATCGACCGCCTGTCCCGTCTCAAGCGCGACAGGCTGATCGCCCGCTACAACAAGCTGCGGCGGGCTTAGGATCCGGCAGCTTTACTTCTTGACGAGCGGGCACTCGCCCTCGGCCAGCGGGCGGAAGGCCTGGTCGCCCGGAATGGTGCGGATCAGCTTGAGATAATCCCAGGGGTACTTGGATTCCTCGGGCTTCTTGACCTCGAGCACATAGAGGTCGTGCACCATGCGGCCGTCCTCGCGGATCACGCCGTTCCTGGCGAAGAAGTCGTTGACCGGCGTCGCCTTCATCTGTGCAGCGACCTTCTCGGTCTCCGCCGTGCCGGCGGCCTTCACCGCCTTGAGATAGTGCAGGATCGAGGAATAGGTGCCGGCCTGGCCCATGGTCGGCATCGCCTTGTGGCGCTCGAAGAAGCGCTTCGACCAGGCGCGGGTTTCCTCATTCAGGTCCCAGTAGAAGGCCTGGGTCAGGATCAGCCCCTGCGCGTCCTGCAGGCCGATCGCATGGATGTCGGTGATGTGCAGATAGAGGCCTGCGAGCTTGACGCCGCTTTGCGGCAGGCCGAACTCGGTCGCCTGCTTGATGGTGGCGATCTGGTCGGAACCGGAACTGGCGATGCCGACCATCTTGGCGCCGGAACTCTGGGCCTGCAGCAGATAGGAAGAGAAGTCGGTCGTCCCCTGCGGATGCTTGACGCCCCCGATGATCTTGCCGCCGGCCTTCTTCACCGCGTCCGAGGTATCGCGCTCGAGCGCATGGCCGAAGGCGTAGTCGGCGGTGATGAAATACCAGGGCCCGTCCTTGGCCAGCGGCAGGCCGGTGCCGACCGCCAGCGCGTAGGTGTCGTAGGTCCAGTGGATGCCTGTAGGCGCGCAGAATTTTCCGGTGAAGTCGGAGGAGCCGCCGGTCGAGGCGAGCACGAGCTTGTTCTTGCGCCGGCCGATCTCCTGGATGCCGAGCAGCACCGAGGAGGTCGGGATGTCAGCGATCACGTCCACGCCGTCTTCGTCGATCCAGCGATTGACCAGGGCCGAGCCGATATCGGGCTTGTTCTGGTGGTCGCCGGCGAGGATCTCGATCGGCCGGCCGAGAACCGTGCCGCCAAAATCCTCGACCGCCATCTGGGCGGCGATCACCGAGCCGGGCCCGGCCATGTCGGCATAGATGCCGGCCATGTCGTTGAGCACGCCGATCCGCAGCGGCTTCGGTGTCTGGGCTAGCGCGGGAACGAGCAGGAGATGTGTGAGAAGGGCGGCCAATCCGGCCGAAATGCTGCGAAGCGACATCGTCGATCCCAAGAGAAACTGCGAGGATTTGCAGAGCCTTAGGTGTCGCTCGGTTAGACGGTCAATACCGCGGTGCACAAATAAGAACGAGCCGCTGAACAACCGGTTTCAAAGAGATGGCGCTGGTCGTCAGGGCAACAGGAAGGGAAAATTCCTTCTCCCCGACTAGCCGCAGGCGGTGGTCACTGCGCCAGGGCGCCGAAGACGAACTCGTTCGCGAGCTTGGCTGACATCCGCTCGCCGCCCGGCTTGTTGTAGTTCCCCGCGGTGATGGCGATGACGAGCTGCTGCCTGGGCGCGACGACAAGGCGCTGGCCGCCATTGCCGAAGGCGCCGAACCAGGGCTCGCCGGCGCGGTCGCGGCCGAGATACCATTGATAGCCGTAGCCGAGCCCGTCCTTGGTCTGCGTCTGCGCCGTCAGGCACTGCTCCAGCCAGCCGGCGGGCACGATCTGCCGGCCGGCATGGCTGCCCTTGTCGAGCAGCAATTGCCCGATTGCCGCGAGATCGCGCGGACGCAGGCGCAGGCCCGATGCGGCGGCCTCCCGGCCGTCGAGGCCGTTCGTCCAGGCAAAGCGATCGATGCCGAGCGGTGCGAACAGGCGCTCGTGCGCGAACTCGCCGAGCCGCTTGCCGCTGCCCTTCGCGATGAGGTGCCCGAGCAATGCCGTCGCGCCGCCGCTATAGGTCCAGGCCTCGCCCGGCGGGTGCGCGACAGGCCGATCGAGCACGAAGCGATAGCGATCCGGGGCGTACTCCATCGCGATCTCGCTGTTGCGTGGATCGCTGTAAGGCAGCGACTCGTCCCAGACGAGGCCCATGGTCATGGTCAGGACATGCGCGACCTTGAGCCGCTGCCGTTCCGGATCGGCGGCGAGGTCGGGATAGTCGGGAAAGCTCGCCAGGAGCGGCGCTTCGGGTTTCGGAACCAGCCCGTCGGCGAGGGCGATGCCATAGACGAGGCCGACGATGCTCTTCGACACCGAGCGCAGATCGTGAAGCTCGTCGGCGTTGAAGGCGATGACGCCCCGGCTATCGCCCCAGATCTCGTCCGCTCCGGCAAAATAGCGTTCCAGGGCGATCTTGCCGTGCCGGAGCACGACAAGCCCGTGCAGGCCGTTCAACTCGCCATTGGCGAAGGCCCTGTCGATGCGCTCGCCCGCATCAGGCCGGAAGCCGGCTTCGGCGAGCGAGACCTCCTGCCACTGGCGCGCCTGGGCCTGCGCCACAGCAGGGCGCGCCAGCAGCGCGGCTCCTGTCGCAGCGAGGAAGGCGCGCCGGTCCACGGTTTCGAGCCGCTCAGTTCGCCACGGCCCGGATCGCCCGGCGCAGCTTGCCGATCAGGTCCTCGACCTGGCTTTCGGTGATGATCAGCGGCGGCGAGAAGGCGATCGTGTCGGCGGCGGTGCGGACCATCAGCCCTTCCTCGCGGAACAGGCGGTCCATCGCCTCGAAGGCGCGCTTGCCGACGCCATCGGCGCGCGGTGCGAGATCGACGGCTCCGACCAGGCCGACCGTGCGGATGTCGACGACGTTGGGCTCGCCCTTCAGGCTCATCACCGCATCCGCCCACATCGGCTCCATGGCGCGGGCGCGCTCGAACAGGCCCTCCTCGCGATAGATGTCGAGCGTGGCGAGGCAGGCAGCCGCTGCCAGCGGGTGGCCGGAATAGGTGTAGCCGTGGAACAGCTCGATGACGTTGTCCGGCCCGTTCATGAAAGCGTCGTAGATATGCTTGCGCACGATCACGCCGCCCATCGGCACCGTGCCCGAGGTCACGCCCTTGGCGAAGGTGATCATGTCGGGGACGACGCCGTAGCGTTCGGCGGCGAAGGCGAAGCCGAGACGGCCGAAGCCGGTGATGACCTCGTCGAAGATCAGGAGGATGCCGTGCTTGTCGCAGAGCTCGCGCAGGCGCTTGAGATAGCCCTTCGGCGCCGGCAGCCCGCCGGTCGAGCCGGCCATCGGCTCGACGATCACCGCCGCGATGGTCGAGGCGTCGTGCAGCGCGACGACGCGCTCGAGATCATCGGCGAAATGCGCGCCGTATTCCGGCTCGCCCTTGCTGAAGGCCTGCTTCTCGCGGTCATAGGTGTGCGAGATGTGGTCGGTGCCGGTGAGCAGCCCGCCGAAGAACTTGCGGTTGTTGACCATGCCGCCGACCGAGATGCCGCCGAAGCCGACGCCGTGATAGCCGCGCTCGCGGCCGATCAGCCGGGTCTTCGAGCCCTTGCCCGAGACGTTCCAATAGGCGAGGGCGATCTTCAGGGCCGAGTCCGCCGCTTCCGAGCCGGAGCCGGCGAAGAAGACATGGTCGAGATCGCCGGGCGCCAGTGCCGCGATGCGGGCGGCCGCGGCGAAGACCTTGGGGTGGCCGTACTGGAAGGAGGGGGCGTAATCGAGCTCGCGCGCCTGCGCCTGGATCGCCTGGATGATCGGCTCGCGGGCGTGGCCGGCATTGCAGCACCAGAGCCCGGCGGTGCCGTCCATCACCGGCTTGCCCTCGGGGGTGTAGTAGAACATGCCCTCGGCCCGGGCGACCATGCGCGGGTTCTGCTTGAACGACCGGTTCGCCGTGAACGGCATCCAGTAGGCTTCAAGGTCGTTCGGCGTGGCGATGGCGCCGGTCGCAGAAGTCATGATCCGATCCCTTTAGTTTTTTAAAACGTCCTCAGCCTAGCAGCGTGCTACGGGCTGTAAATCCGCGGTCGGGCGGGGCATCCCTGCGTTGCGCGAGCGACAGGCGGCACCTGCGCGGATGACGTAACGTCGTTTCCGGCGTAGTTTGAAGGAGGGGAACACTGGACCACGCCCCAATGGTCGTTCGCGCCTCAGCTCTGGACAGAGACGATGGGCTCTCGCCGGATGAGATCCGCGCGCAGCTCGAGCGCGTGCTCGCCTCCGATATCTTCCGGGCCGCCCCGCAGCTGACAGCGTTCCTGGGCTATATCGTCGAGCAGACGCTGGCGGGGCGTGCTGCAGAGCTGAAGGGCTACACGATTGCGGTCGAGGCCTTCGGCCGCTCGCCCGATTTCGATCCGCAGACGGATCCTATCGTCCGCGTCGAGGCCGGGCGCCTGCGCAAGGCGTTGAATCTCTATTTCGCCGCTGATGGCGTCGCCGATCCCGTGCGCATCACCGTTCCCGTTGGGGCCTATGTCCCGGCCTTCGAGCGCGTCGCGCCGCTGGTGCTTCCGGCGGAGGAGGAGGTTCCCGCTCAGGACGGGGTTGAGGCGCAAGAAGCACAAGGGGAGAGGGCGGCGCCGGTCGAGAACGGCGCGGCTGCTGCGCGGCCTTCGCGCTACTGGCTCTATGTCGCGGGCCTTGGGCTGTTGCTAGCCTTTGCCGCGATCGCGTTCTGGTATTGGCGCGCGCAGGGGCCAGGAAAGACGGCGGCGCAGTTGCCGGACCTCGCCTCGCAATTGCCGCCGCCACCCGCCGCGCCGCGCTCGGCTCCGCTGCCGACGGTCCAGGCGGTGGTACCGGTCAAGGCGCGCCTCCCGGTCGTCTCGGTCGAGGTTGCGGAAACGGTGACCGACCCTTCACTTGACGACATCACCCGCAATTTCGTTCGCCAGGTCGCGGACACGATGGCGCGCTTCGACGATCTGCTGGTCGTCAAGCTGCCGGAGCCGATGACACGCTCGGGAGACGGCGCAGACTACGTCCTGACGGTCAGCTTCTCGCGGGTCGGCGACGCGATCGAGGGCCATGCGCGGCTCAGCACCGCCAAGGGCGGCCGCGTCGTCTGGACCACCTCGCGCGAGCGTAGCATTGGCGACTTCAGCGACGCAGCCAGGCTGCGCGACACGGCCCAGCAGCTGGCGATCCGGCTGGCCCAGCCCTTCGGCGTGCTGCATGCCGATGCCCGTCTGGCGCCGCCGACGCCGGAGGCCGGCTGTCTCTTCCTTGCGGTGAACCTCCGTCGCACGATGAGGGCGGAGGATCATCTGGCGGCTCGCACCTGCCTGGAGGGTATCGTTGCCCGCGATCCGGAATTCCACCCGGCCTGGTCGCAGCTCGCGCTGCTGACTCTTGACGAGTACTTCTCGGACTTCAACGCCCGGCCCGGTTCCGCGCTCGACCGGGCGCTCGCCGCCGCGGTCACCGCGGTCAGGCTTGCCCCCGCTAGCGCCCGGGCGCATCAGGTGATGATGGATGCCCTGTTCCTGCGCGGCGCGATCGAGGATGCGCTGAAATCCGGGCAGGAGGCCCTGGCCCGCAATCCCTACGATCCCGACGTGCTTGCTTCCGTCGGCGCACGCTATGTCCAGCTCAATCGACCGGCGGAGGGGCTGCCTCTGCTCGAGCGGGCTGTCGCGCTCTCCAATGGCCGGCCGCCTTGGTACGATTTCTACCTGTATCTCGCCGCCTATCTCACCGGAGCGACCAAGCTGGCGGACGCGCATGCGGCCCTGATCAACGCCGAGGAGACGCCTCTCGGCCTCATCGGCCGCGCCATGGCAGCTGCGGCGAGCGGTGACAGCTTCGCGCTGGACCATGCGCTTCAAACCTTGCGGCAGAAGGTGCCGCTCTTCGATCTCGATGCGCGGCTCTATCTCGCCCGGCGGGGCTTCTCCACGGAGGTCGCGGAGCGGATCCTGGCGGTGATCAACTCCGGAGGGCTGCGACCGCGCTAGCGAGGCGCAAGTCGTTGGCCGCCGGCGCTCGATTTTTGCGCTTCGCATGCGGCCCGCGACGTGCCGGCCCTCGCAGCAGCGGCCGCCGGCGGCTATCCTGCGGGTGCGGCAGGGTGATTCGCCGCTTTCGCGTTCCCCTCAACCTTCTTTTTGCGTGATCCTGCCCTTGGCTCGCATCCGCCTCAGCGCACTCCCGCCGGCCGCCAGCGGTGTTGCCGGTTTTTCGCTGGGCGCCACCGCCATGCTCCTGTTGCCGGGCGGGCTCGCCAATGCGGTCGGCCTGCTTTCTGCCGGGCTCGGCCTTGCCGGTTCGGCGGCGCTGGTTCGCCGCAACTGGGCGGCCGAGCGCGAGCAACTCCTGGCTGGGCTCGGCGAGGTCAAGGTCCGGCTGGCGACCAATGCAATCCGCCTCGACGCGATGGGCAAGCGCATCGACCAACTGCCGATGAGCGAGGTCGATGCTGCCCCGGCCCGCGCGATGCTGAACGAGCTCACCGCCGAGGTCGGGCTGCTCGGCGATCTCCTGCAGCAGGTCGCAACGACGCTCGGCGACCATGACGATCAATTGCGGTTGGTGCAGGACAAGCTCGCCGCGCCGCCGCAAGCGCCGGTACGGGCTGTGGTGGCGGAGCGCGCGCCCTTGCGCGCACCCGAGCCGCTGGTCGCTGTACGGCAGTCGCCGGCGGAGATGGCCCAGGCGCGGGCGCTGGAGGAGCGTGTCGCTCTGATCAGCGAGGCCCTTGCCAACGGCCAGGTCGAGGTTCATCTCCAGCCGATCGTCCAGCTGCCGCAACGCCGGACCCGGGGCTATGAGGCGCTGGTGCGCCTGCGTCTCGACGAGAAGACCCTGCTGCTTCCGGAAGAATTCATGGAGACGATCGAGCAGCGCGGTTTCGGGCCCACGCTGGATGCGCTCGTCCTGACCCGTGCACTGGCGATCGCCCGCCATCTCGGGACCAAGGAGGGCGGGCTCTTCGTCTCCTGCAATTTCAGCGGCGCGACCTGGGGTTCTTCGCGCGCTCTGGCGGCGCTCGCCCGCATCCTCGAAAAGTACCACGCCCATATCGGCAATCTCGTCATCGAGATGCCGCAGCGGGTCTTCCGCACGCTCGAGCCGGCGAGCCTCGGGCTGCTCGGGGCGATGTCGGCCAATGGGGTGCGCTTCGCGCTCGACCATGTCGCCGATCTCAGGCTCGACCCCGCATCGCTGCACGATCGCGGCGTCCGCTTCGTCAAGGTCCCGGCCTCGTTGCTGCTGGCCGAGGCGAGGGGGGCTGCGGTCGCCGACATCGCCGCGGGCGACCTTGCCGCGCACCTCGCCCGCGGCGCGATCCAGCTCGTCGCCGAAGAGGTCGAGGACGATCCGATGGTCGCCGACATGCTCGATCTCGGCGTCGGCTACGGCCAGGGCGATGTCTTCTCGCCGCCGCGCCCGGTGCGTCCGGAGGTCTTCGCGGAGCCCGAGGCGGCGGCGCCCGTGTCGGCTCCCGCGCCTGCGCCGCTCCCGCCGGCCGCAGAGATCGTCAACTACCCGCCTCCGGCCCCAGCCGCACCGCCGGCGCCGACGCGCGTACCCTTCCGCGACGTCCTGCGACGCGCGACCGCCTGAACAAGCCTGCAAGCCGGCGCGTTATGCCGTGACCGGGCTGGCCGGCCGGCTATTGGCGGCGTATTGAGCCCGCATGCTGAGCCGCTGGATCGTGGCGTCAGCCGCCGCTCACTTCAAGCCGGAGCCCGCCCGTGCCGACTTCAACCCGCCTGCTTTCCGGTGTTGCGCCGATCATTGGCCAGTACGAGCTCTGCCTCTGCGACATCTGGGGCGTCGTCCATAACGGCGTCGCACCCTATGCCGAAGCCTGCGCCGCCTTGGCCAAGATGCGCGCCGGCGGCGTCACCGTCGTTCTGGTCTCGAATGCGCCGCGCCCGCGCTCGGAGATCGCGATCCAGCTCGGACGCCTCGGCGTGCCGGGCGACGCCTTCGACGCGATCGTCACGTCCGGCGATGTCGCCCGCGACCTGATCGCCCATCGCGCCGGCGAGCCGCTCTATCATCTCGGCCCTGACCGCGACCTGCCGCTGCTCGCAGGGCTCGACGCGCCGCGCGTCCCGGCCGCCGAGGGCCGCTATGTTGTCTGCACCGGCCTGTTCGACGACGAGACCGAGACGGCGGAAACCTATGCCGAGCAGCTTGCCGATTTCGCCCGCCGCGACCTCACCCTGATCTGCGCCAATCCCGATCTCGTGGTCGACCGCGGCGGCCGCATGGTGCCCTGCGCCGGCTCGATCGCACTTGCCTATGAGCAACTCGGCGGCCGCGCGATCTATGCCGGCAAGCCGCATGCCCCGATCTACGAACTGGCGATCCGCCAAGGCCAGGAACTGCGCGGCGAGAATGTCGAGAGGTCGCGCATCCTCGCCATCGGCGACGCGATCCGCACCGATATCGCCGGCGCCGTGCACTACGGGCTGGGATCGTTGATGTGCTTGGGCGGCATCCATGCCGAGGAGACCGGCGAACTCTCGCCGGCGGAATTGCAGGACTGGTTCGCCCGTCAGAGCCACCGCCCCGACTACGCGATGCCGCAGCTCGCCTGGTGAGCGGCCTATTCCGGGGGCAGACAGCGTCCGGCGTTTTGAGCTTCGTTGAGAGCTGCCGGCCTCATCCTGAGGAGCGCCGCAGGCGCGTCTCGAAGGATGGTCCAGATATCCCGGAAGCCTGCTGAAGCATCCTTCGAGAGGCCGTTCCCGACGGAGCGGCTCCTCAGGATGAGGGCTCAGGTCGGCTCGTGGCCGGCCTCAGGCGGCGCAGACCGATTCGATCTTGGATTTCAGCGTCTGCGCATTGAACGGCTTGACGATGTAGTTGTTCACGCCGGCCTTCTTGGCCGCGATGACGTTCTCGGTCTTCGACTCCGCTGTCACCATGATGAACGGGGTCGCGGCGATCTCTTCCTCGTTGCGGACCTGGCGCAGCAGCTCGAAGCCGGTCATCGGCTCCATGTTCCAGTCCGAGATCACCAGCCCGTATTTCTTGTCGCGCATCTTGGCGATGGCGCTGCTGCCGTCCGAGGCATCGTCGACATTCTCGAAGCCGAGCTGCTTCAGGAGGTTGCGGATGATCCGCACCATGGTCTGGTAATCGTCCACCACCAGGATCGGCATCGACGGGTCAAGGGCCATGGTGGAACTCCGAGCATGCGAGCGCGCACCGGGCAATACCGATGCGCTGGCCGCTCTCTCAGAGCGGCAATCATGGGGCAATCCTGATAGCCGAGCGGTGTTTCAAAGCGGTTAATTCGATCGAAAACTGACGCAGCGTCATCATCCGAAAGGCGACCTCGCCCAGGCACGAAAGTTCTATGGTGCAATGCAGCGAATTGTGAAACGCTGACATCCCCTGTCTCATGTGGCAGCGGCTTTTCCACCGTTGCTGCGCATGCGAAACGACCGATGATGACCAGCACGCTCTATCAGGTTCATGCCTTCGAGGATCTGGCGATCGGCCAGCGCGAAAGCCTGATGCGCACCGTGATGGAGCGCGACATCTCGCTCTTCGCCGACCTTTCCGGCGACGCCAATCCGATCCATCTCTGCGACCGATATGCCGCCGGCACCAAGTTCGGCCAGCGCATCGCCCATGGCATGCTGACGGCCAGCCTCGTTTCGGCCCTGCTCGGCACCCGTCTGCCGGGCCCGGGCGCGGTCTATCTCTCGCAGACCCTGAACTTCCTCGCCCCGGTCAAGATCGGCGACGTCGTCACCGCCAGGGTCGAGGTGGTCGAGCTCGTCGCCGAGCGCCGCCGCGCCCGGCTGTTCTGCGAATGCTTGGTCGACGGCAAGGCCGTTCTCGAAGGCGAGGCCTGGGTGGCGCTGCCGCGCGCCGTGGCGAAAGCCTGAAGCCGAAGCCTTGACGCTTCCGCCGGCTTGAGGCCAAACACGGCCCGCCGGAGCTTCCCGGCGCTCGGACGCTTGCGCTCCATGACCTCATCAGCCGAAGCGCCGCGATCCGATTTTCCGGCGGCCTTCATCCTCGAACCGGGAAAGCCCGTGCCGGACGCCCTGCGCGGGCGGGTGCTGGCGCTCGGCAATTTCGACGGCGTCCATCGTGGTCATGCCGAGCTGGCGCGGGTCGCGAACGAGATGGCGGCAGGGCAGGGCGGTGAGGCCGCGGCGCTGACCTTCGAGCCGCATCCGCGCTCGGTTTTTCGCCCGGACCAGCCGGTGTTCCGGCTCACCCCGGCGGCGCTCAAGGTCGAGTTGCTCGCCGGCGAGGGGCTCGCGCCGAGCTTCGTCCTGCCCTTCGACCGCGAGATCGCCGCGGTCGCCGCCGAGGCCTTCATCGACGAATTGCTGCTCGGCCGGCTCGGCACCGCCGGTCTGGTCTGCGGCTATGATTTCCATTTCGGCGCAGGCCGCACCGGCTCTCCGGAGATGCTGCAGGCGCGGGCGGGAGCCGCCGGCGTGCCGGTCGCGGTGGTCGCGCCCTATTCCTGGCAGGGCGAGGCGGTCTCCTCGACCTTGATCCGCACGGCGCTGGAGCAGGGCGATGTCGCCCGCGCCGCCGAGTTCCTCGGCCGGCCCTGGTTCGTGCGCGGCGTGGTCGCTCATGGTGATAAGCGCGGGCGCGAACTCGGCTACCCCACCGCCAACATGCATCTGCCCCGCGACTGCCGGCTGCGTTATGGCGTCTATGCCGTCCGCATGCGCGTCGACGGCATCTGGCGCGACGGCGTCGCCAGCTTCGGCAGCCGCCCGACCTTCGACGATGGCGCGCCGCGGCTCGAGACCTTCCTGTTCGATTTCTCGGGCGATCTCTACGGCAAGACCGTCGATGTCGCGCTCGTCGCCTGGCTGCGCGGCGAGGAGAAGTTCGAGGCGCTGCCGCCGCTGATCGCGCAGATAGACGCCGATAGCCGGCAGGCGCGCGACATTCTTCGCCGGACGCCGCCCTTCCTTCCCTAGGCAACGCCTGCTAGAAGCCGCTCATGCCCGCTTTCCGCGCCACGATCATCGCACTGTCCCGGCGAATTACGAGCCCGGCTGCCGCCCTGCGCTGACGCGCGGGCGCCTGCGCAGTCCGGGATTTCGACCGCTTTCCGAGTTTTCGCGGACAAGAGCGCAGCGCCAGACCGATCTGGCCCGCCTGTCCGAACCGCCAGAGCCGGATCATGAACGACAAGACCGCCGAGAAGCCCGCCGCCCAGGACGCCAAGGGCCAGGATTATTCGCAGACCCTGTTCCTGCCGCAGACCGAGTTCCCGATGCGGGCCGGCCTGCCGCAGCGCGAGCCGGAGCTGCTCGCCCGCTGGGCCAAGATGGACCTCTACCGCAAGCTGCGCGAGACCGCGAAGGGCCGCGACCGCTTCGTCCTGCACGATGGCCCTCCCTATGCCAACGGCAACATCCATATCGGCCATGCGCTCAACAAGGTGCTGAAGGACCTCGTCACGCGTTCGCAGCAGATGCTCGGCCACGACTCCAACTACGTGCCGGGCTGGGACTGCCACGGCCTGCCGATCGAGTGGAAGATCGAGGAGCAGTACCGCGCCAAGGGGCTGAACAAGGACGATGTTCCGGTCGTCGAGTTCCGCAAGGAATGCCGCGCCTTCGCCGAGCACTGGGTCGATGTCCAGCGCACCGAGTTCAAGCGCCTCGGCGTCGAGGGCGACTGGGCCGATCCCTATCTCACCATGGCCTATCCGGCTGAGGCGCAGATCGCCCGCGAGATCATGAAGTTCGCCGAGAACGGCATGCTCTATCGCGGATCCAAGCCGGTGATGTGGTCGGTGGTCGAAAAGACCGCGCTCGCCGAAGCCGAGGTCGAGTACGAGGAGCATACCAGCGACACGATCCATGTCGCGTTCCCGGTTCTCGGTTCGGGTCCGCTGGCAGGGGCCTCGGTGGTGATCTGGACCACGACTCCCTGGACGATCCCCGGCAACCGGGCGATCTCGTTCCACCACAAGGTCGCCTACGGGCTCTACCGCGTCACCGCGGCGCCGGAGAACAACTGGGCCAAGGTCGGCGCCTCCTACATCCTGGCGAAGAACCTGGCCGAATCCGTCTTCAAGGCGGCGAAGGTCGAGGCTTACGAGCTGGTGGCCGATGTGTCTGCCGAGCAACTCGCGGGTCTGAGCTGCGCCCACCCGCTGCGCGGCCAGGGCTACGATTTCGACGTGCCGCTGCTCGATGGCGACCATGTCACCGACGATGCGGGCACCGGCTTCGTCCACACCGCGCCGAGCCATGGCCGCGAGGACTTCGACGTCTGGATGGCCAATGGCCGGATGCTGGCCGAGCGCGGCATCGAAACCCGTATCCCCTACACCGTCGATGCCGACGGCCGCTTCACCAAGGAGGCGCCGGGCTTCGAAGGGGCGCAGGTCATCACCGACAAGGGCGAGAAGGGCAACGCCAACGACGTCGTCATCAAGGCCCTGGCGGCGACCGGCCATCTCGTCGCGCGCGGCCGGCTGAAGCACCAGTACCCGCATTCATGGCGCTCGAAGAAGCCGGTGATCTTCCGCAACACGCCGCAATGGTTCATCGCCATGGACAAGCCCTATGGCGATGCCGGCGCGCCCGATCCGGCGGCTCCCGCGCCGACGGCGGGCGGCAATGCCGACACGCTGCGAAACCGGGCGCTCAAGGCGATCCGGGATACCGAATGGGTTCCTGCCGCCGGCGAGAACCGGATCAACGGCATGATCGCCAACCGGCCCGACTGGGTGGTCTCGCGCCAGCGCGCCTGGGGCGTGCCGATCACCGTCTTCGTCGAGAAGGAGACCAAGGAGGTCCTGGTCGACGCCAAGGTCAACGCCGCCATCGCCGAGGCCTTCGAGCAGGAAGGCGCAGATGCCTGGTTCACCGACACCGACGGCGCCCGCTTCCTGAAGCCCTTCGGCTACGACCCGGCCCTGTATGAGCGCGTCACCGACGTGCTCGACGTCTGGTTCGATTCCGGCTCGACCCACGCCTTCACCCTAGAGAAGCGCGCCGACCTCAAGACGCATCGCGTCGTCGATGGCGGCAAGGACAAGGTGATGTACCTCGAAGGCTCGGACCAGCATCGCGGCTGGTTCCATTCGAGCCTGCTCGAAAGCTGCGGCACGCGCGGCCGGGCGCCCTATGACGTCGTCCTGACCCACGGCTTCTGTCTCGACGAGAAGGGCGAGAAAATGTCGAAGTCGAAGGGTAACGTCACGGCCCCGCAGGACGTGATCAAGGATTCAGGCGCCGATATCCTGCGTCTCTGGGTCGCTGCGGCCGACTATTCCGACGATCTGCGCATCGGCAAGGAGATCCTCAAGACCTTCGTCGAGACCTATCGCAAGCTGCGCAACACCATGCGCTGGATGCTCGGCACGCTCGCCCATTTCAGCGAGGAAATCCGCGTCACCGAGCCGGCTTCGATGCCGGAGCTGGAGCGGCTGATGCTGCACCGTCTCGCCGAGCTCGGCCCGCAGGTCGAGGAAGCCTACCGGACCTATGACTACAAGAAGGTCGTGAACCTGCTCTCGCAGTTCATGAACACCGAGCTCTCGGCCTTCTATTTCGACGTCCGCAAGGACGCGCTCTATTGCGATCCGCGCTCCAGCCATGTCCGCAGGAGTGCGCTCACCGTCGTCGATCATCTCTTCCGCTGCCTGACGACCTGGCTGGCGCCGATCCTGGTCTTCACCGCCGAGGAGGCCTGGCTCGAGCGTTATCCGCAGGCGAAGGCCGGCGAGGGCTCGGTCCATCTCGAGCTCTTCGCCGCAGCGCAGGAGAGCTGGTTCGATCCCGAGCTCGCCGAGCGCTGGGCCAAGGTCCGCCGCGTTCGCCGCGTCGTCACCGGCGCGCTGGAGCTCGAGCGCGCTGCCAAGCGCATCGGCTCCTCGCTGGAAGCGGCGCCGATCGTCCATATCGCCGATCCCGACCTGCGCGCTGCCGTCAGCGGGCTCGATCTCGCCGAGATCTGCATCACCTCCGGCGCCAGGATCAGCGATGTGGAGGGGCCGGAAGGGGCCTTCCGCCTCGCCGACGTGCCCGGCGTGTCTGTCGTTCCGGTCCGGGCGTCCGGGGTGAAATGCGCCCGTTCCTGGAAGTATTTCGACCCGGCGACGGCCGAGGCCGACTATCCCGACGTCACCCCGCGTGACGCCAAGGCGCTGCGCGAGCTCAGCCGCGCGGCATGAGCCAGCCGGAGCCGAACCAGCCGCCGGCCGGCGCCGGCATGACGCCGCTGCGCCGTTTCGGCGTCGTCCTCGCCGTGGTCGTGCTGCTGCTCGACCAGGCGAGCAAGCTCTGGCTGCTCTTCGGCGCGCGCCTCGCCGAGGAAGGGCCGTTCCAGATCACCTCGTTCATGGAGTTCGTGCTCGCCTGGAACCGTGGCATTTCCTACGGCCTCTTCCAGCAGAGCACGGATATCGGTCGCTGGCTCCTGGTCGCGGTCTCCTTCCTGGCGCCGATCTGGCTCGGCCGCTGGATGTGGCGCTCGCAGGACAGGCTGACGGTCGCGAGCCTCGCTCTGATCATCGGCGGCGCGCTCGGCAATGGCATCGACCGGGCCGTCTTCGGCGCCGTGGTCGACTTCGTTCATCTCCATTTCGGGAGCTTCAGCTGGTACATCTTCAACGTTGCCGATGCGGCAATCGTTGTCGGAGTGGCCGGGCTTCTGTATGAGTCCTTCCGGCCCGGCGCCGGCAAGGCGGTCTCACACTGAGATTGCTTGCCATGGTTTTGCCGCGGCGATCGATCATGACGGGGCATTCTGCCCCGGGACGGAGAATGGACATGGCTTATCGGATCCGCGCCTCGCGCATGCTGCTCGCCGGCGGCCTGCTGCTGGCTGCGACCCCTGCCTTTGCCCAGGAAGGCATGCTCTTCCAGAACCTGATGAAAGGCACGGGGCTTTTCGGCAGCGACAACAACGACATCGATTACAGGCAGCGTGCCCCGCTGGTCGTGCCGCCGTCCTCGACCCTGCCGAAGCCGCAGGAGCCGGGCGCGACGCGCACCGCCGCCTGGCCGGATGATCCGGACGTCGCCCGCCGCAAGGCCGATCGCGACGGCACCCGCGCACCCTTCGCCAGCACTGAGGCCTATCGCGCCAACAACCGGCCCGAGATGACCCAGGAGGAGCTGCGCCGTGGGCGCGTCGTCGGCCGCGCCAACGGCCCGGACGGGATCGTTCCCGACCATAACAACTACAACAACCAGATTGCGCCGATCCGGATCGGCCGCGAGATGGCGGCGCGTCAGGCCCAGACCGACACCAGCAACCTGACTTATGGCAGCGAGCCGGAGCGGAAATACCTCGTCGACCCGCCGGTCGGCTATCGCCGGCCTGCCGGGACGGCGCCGCTCGGCCCGGGCCTCGCCGGCCCGCAGGAAGACAAGCATGCCGTCGGGCAGCGCGAGTTCCTGATGGGCACCAAGCCGATGCAGTAACGGCTTGGGGCGCGCCAACCCGGCGCGCCTTTGCCGGCGAAGCCGCGCGGGCTGGTTTCCGGCGATGCGCAGGCCTATCTTCCGGTGGAGCCCATCTCCGGCTCGGGCCGCCAGGCGGCTCGGGTCGATATCTTGTCCCGTTGCCGCAGGAGTCCGACCAGCCCCATGACGGTCCATACGCCGCCCAGCAGCGTCGCCAGCACGGTCGAATCCTTCCGGCTCGCCAATGGCCTGGAGATCGTGGTCGCTCCCGACCACCGGGCTCCGGTCGTGACCCACATGGTCTGGTATCGCAACGGCTCGGGGGATGATCCGGCCGGCAAGTCCGGCATCGCCCATTTCCTCGAGCATCTGATGTTCAAAGGCACGGCGAAATGGCCGGCCGGCGAGTTCTCCAAGATCGTTGCCGGTTATGGCGGCCAGGAGAACGCCTTCACCTCCTTCGACTACACCGCTTACTTCCAGCGCGTGCCGAAAGAGCATCTGCGCGCGATGATGGATTACGAGGCCGACCGGATGACCGGCCTTGCCTTCGACGAGAGCGTCGTCGGGCCGGAGCGCGACGTGGTGCTCGAGGAGCGGCGCATGCGGGTCGATGCCGATCCCGCCGCCCAGCTCGGCGAGGAGTTCTCCAGCGCGCTCTACGTCCACCACCCCTATGGCACGCCGATCATCGGCTGGGAGCATGAGATCGAGGGGCTCTCCCGCGACGATGCCTTCGCCTACTATCAGCGCTTCTACACGCCGGAGAATGCGATCCTCGTCGTCGCCGGCGATGTCGAGCCGGCCGAGGTGCTGCGCCTGGCGCAGGAGACCTATGGCGCAATCCCTGCGCGCGGCGAGCCGCCGCGCCGCAGCCGGCCGGTCGAGCCCGATCCGCGCGCCGCGCGCCGGGTCTCGCTGTCCGATCCGCGTGTCCAGCAGCCCTCGCTGCGCCGCGCCTGGCTGACCCCGACCTATCTCTCCGAGCAGCGCGACCATGCCTTTGCGCTCGAGCTCGCGGCCGAGATCCTCGGCGGCGGCACGACTTCACGGCTCTACCGGCGGCTCTGCGTCGAGCAGGAGCTGGCGGCCGGCGCAGGCGCCTACTTCATGGGCTCGATGGTCGACCGCTCGGCCTTCCAGGTTTCGGTGAGCCCGCGTCCCGGCGTCGAGATGGCGGCTCTGGAAGCCGGGCTCGACGCGGCGCTGGCCGCCTTCATCGCGGAGGGGCCGACCGAGCTCGAACTCGCCCGTGCGCGCACGCGCCTCGTCGCCGAGACGATCTTCGCCCGCGACAGCCAGTCCTCGCTGGCGCGCATCTTCGGCGCCTCGCTCGCCGTCGGCGAGACCGTCGAGGACGTGCAGCTCTGGCCGCAGCGCATCGAAGCGGTCAGCCGCGAGCAGGTCGTCGAGGCGGTGCGCCTCTATCTCAGGCCCGACCGCTCGGTCACCGGCCTGCTCCTGCCCGCCGCCTGATCACCAGCAGGCGGGCGTCAGGCGTCACGCCGTCAGGGAATGCCATGAACGCGCCGATCATACCTGCCCTTGCCGCACCCGGCCCTGCGCTGTCCGTGCAGCGCGTCACCGCATCCTGCGGCGTCGAGGCCTGGCTCGTCGAGGAGCACAGCCTGCCCCTGCTTGCGCTCGATTTCGCCTTCGATGGCGGCGCCAACCGCGACCCGACCGATGCCGCCGGCAGCGTCAACCTGATCTCCGGCCTGCTCGACGAGGGCGCTGGCGATCTCGACGCCGAGGCCTTCCAGGGCCGCATGGCCGATCATGCGATCAGCCTGTCCTTCGATGCCCGCCGCGACGATTTCCACGGCCAGGTGCAGACCCTGTCGCGCCATCGCGACGTCGCCTTCGAATTGCTCGGCCTCGCCGTCAACGCGCCGCGCTTCGACGCCGACGCCGTTTCGCGCGTCAAGGCGCAGGTCATCGCCGGGCTGCAGCGTCAGGCCCAGAATCCCGATACGCTCTGCCGCAACGCGCTCTTCTCCGCCGCCTTTCCCGGCCACGCCTACGGCCGGCCGGAGCGCGGCGACGTCGCCAGCGTCGGCGCCTTGCAGCCGCAGGCGCTGAAGACCCTCGCGCGCGACCTGCTGAGCCGGGGCGGACTGAAGTTCGTCGCTGTCGGCGATATCACTGCCGCCGAGCTCTCCGATCGGCTCGATGCGCTGTTCGCAGGCTTGCCGGCCGGGCAGCCGCGCGTCCTGCCCGAGGCCGCCCTGCCGATCGCCAGCCTCGGCGAAACCCGCATCGTCGATCTCGACGTGCCGCAGACCGTGCTGCGCTTCATCGGCCCCGGCCTGATGCGGCACGATCCCGATTTCTTCGCCGGCACCGTGCTGAACCACATCCTCGGCGGCTCCGCCTTTACCTCGCGCCTGTTCATGGAGGTGCGCGAGAAGCGCGGCCTCGCCTATGGCGTCTCCTCCAGCCTGATGCCTTTGCGCCAGAGCGGTTTCCTGATCGGCGGCACCTCGACCCGCAATGACCGCGTCGCCGAATCGATGACGGTCATCCGCGACGAGATCGCCAAGCTCGCCGCCGAGGGGCCGAGCGAGCATGAGGTCGAGGAAGCCAAGCGCTACATCATCGGCTCCTACCCGCTGCGCTTCGACACCTCGCCCAAGATCGCCGCCGAACTGCTCGGGCTCGCCGTCGTCGGCTTCGAGCCGGAATTCCTGGCCGAGCGCAACCGGCACTTCGCCGAGGTGACGCTCGCCGATGTCCGGCGCGTCGCGGCGCGGCTCTTCGGCGAGGGGCGCCTGCTGGTCCAGGCCGTCGGCCGCCCGGTCGGGCTCGCCTGAGCCGGGAGCGCTTCCGCGTTTTGCTGAATCGCGGAAATGCTCCAGCCCTTTGTCTTGTCGCATTTTCTTGACGCGAACTGGTGTCCACTTCGCTCGAAAATGCTCTAGCCTTCCTTCCTCCAGCCGTCCGGATCAGCTCCATGCTCCAGCAAAGCCTCGACCTCGCGCTCGTCTCCGGTGTCGGCGAAGGCGGCATTCCCGACGCCGCCTTCGACCAGGCCGTGGCTGATCTCGCTCCCGCTCTGGCGCGGCTCGCGGGGGAGGCCAAGACCTTGCCGCTGCTCGGCATGCCCGCCGAGACCTCCGATCTCGAACCGGTGCGCATGGCGGCCGCGCGCCTGCGCGACGGCGCCAGCGACATCCTCGTGCTCGGCACCGGCGGCTCCAGCCTCGGCGGCCAGACCCTGGCGCAGCTCACCGGCTATGGTACCGCTGGCCTCTCCGCCTTCCTGCCGGAGCCGCGCGTCCACTTCATCGACAATCTCGACCCGCTGACCTTCGCCGCGCTGCTGAAGACGCTGCCGCTGAAGACGACCAAGTTCGTCTCGATCTCGAAGTCCGGCGGCACCGGCGAGACCCTGCTGCAGACCATCGCCGCGATCACCGCCCTGCGCGGCGCCGGCGTCGCCGAGGACAAGATCGGCTGGCATTTTCAGGGCCTGTCCGAGCCGGCAAAGCCCGGCAAGCTGCACGCGTTGCGGGCGTTGCTCGAGCCGTTCGGCGTGCCCTTCCTCGAACACCATACCGGCGTCGGCGGGCGCTATTCGGTGCTGACCAATTGCGGCCTGCTGCCGGCGGCGGTGCTCGGCCTCGACATCGTCGCGCTGCGCCAGGGCGCCGCCAAGGCACTCGCCCCGGTGCTCGCCGGCAAGGGCGTCAAGGAGACCCCGGCGGCGCTCGGCGCCGCGCTCAACCTCGCGGCGATGCGTAACGGCAAGAACATCGCCGTGCTGATGCCCTATGCCGACAAGCTCGCTTTGCTGACCCGCTGGTGGATGCAGCTCTGGGCCGAGAGCCTCGGCAAGGACGGACAGGGCACCCAGCCGGTCGGGGCGCTCGGTCCGGTCGACCAGCATTCGCAGCAGCAGCTCTATCTCGCCGGTCCCAAGGACAGGCTCTTCACCGTGCTGACCGTCGCCAACAAGGGCAAGGGCCCGGCGATCGACGCGGCCTTGGCCAAGCAGATCGGCGAGGGCGATTTCGCGGACAAGACGATCGGCGACCTCGTCGCGGCGCAGGGTCTCGCCATGATCGACACCTTCGCCAAGAACGGCAGGGCGGTGCGCAAGCTCCATGTCGATGTGGTCGACGAGGCGAGCCATGGCGAGATCCTGATGCATTTCATGCTGGAGACGATCCTCACCGGCTACGCCATGGGCGTCGATCCGTTCGACCAGCCGGCGGTCGAAGAGGCGAAGATTCTCGCCAAGCGCTATCTTGCCGAAGGGCGCGGCTGAGCGAATCGGCCGGGCCGCTGGTTTCACCCACGACGTCATCCCGGGCGAAGCGCAGACCCGGGATCCATCATAGGGCGCGGTGCTCTGCGATGGATCCCGGCGCAAGGTCGGGATGACGCGATCTGAAGCTCGCGTCGAGCTTCAACGCTATTCCAGAACGTGCCCATGACCGTCCGCCGCCTAGACCCCGTCCTCGTCGACCGCATCGCCGCCGGCGAGGTGATCGAGCGGCCGGCGGCCGCCGCGAAGGAGCTGGTCGAGAATGCCCTCGACGCCGGTGCCCGCTCGATCGCGGTAACCATCGCCGCCGGTGGGCGCGAACTGATCCGCGTCGTCGACGACGGCGCCGGCATGACGCCGGAAGACCTCGCGCTCTCGGTCGAGCGTCACGCCACCTCCAAGCTTCCCGATGGCGACCTCTTCGCCATCCGCTCGCTCGGCTTCCGCGGCGAGGCCCTGCCGTCGATCGGTTCGGTGGCGCGGCTCTCGATCACGACGCGCCGGCGCGACGCGGCGCAGGGCGTGGGCCTGGTGGTCGAGGCGGGCGTCAAGGGGCCGGTGCGTCCCGCTGCAGCAGCCCTCGGCACCCGCATCGAGGTCAGCGACCTCTTCATCTTCACCCCGGCGCGGCTGAAATTCCTGAAGAGCGACCGTGCCGAGGCGCAGGCCGTCTCGGACATGCTGCGTCGCCTTGCCATCGCCCATCCCGAGGTACGCTTCTCGCTCGAGGGCGAGCATGTCAGCGCCTTCGACTGGCCGGCCGAGCCGATCGGCGAGGAGGGGCGCCTACGCCGTCTCGGCCGGGCGCTCGGGCGCGACTTCCCCGAGAATGCGCTGCCCGTCGAGGCCGAGCGCGAGGGCGTCAGGCTCTCGGGCTTCGCCGGCCTGCCGACCTTCCATCGCGGCACCTCGGCCGGGGTGCACATGGCAGTGAACGGGCGCCCGGTGCGCGACAAGCTGCTGCTCTCGGCAGTACGCGGTGCCTATGCCGACGTCGTCCCCTCCGACCGGCACCCGGTGCTCTATCTCGACGTGCTCTGCGATCCGTCTCTGGTCGACGTCAACGTCCACCCCGCCAAGAGCGAGGTGCGCTTCCGCGATCCGGCGCTGGTGCGCGGCCTCGTCGTCTCCAGCCTCAAGGCGGCGCTGGCGAGTGCCGGCCACCGCGCGACCTCGACCGGTGGCGCCCGCACGCTCGAAGCCTTCCGCGCCGTTTTCTCTGGCGGCGGAGCGGGCGGTGGCGCAGGTTCGATCCAGCGGCCGAGCTTCGGCAGCGTTGCCGACTGGCGCCTGCCCGAGCCGGTTGCGCGGGCGGAACCGCTCCAGTCGGGCTTTTCCGATTTTGCCATGCCCTCGGCCGATGCCCGCGCCCATCTCGCCGAGCCGGCGCAGGACGCGCTGGACCGGCCGCTTGGTGCCGCCCGCGCCCAGGTTCACGGCACCTATCTCATCGCCCAGACCCGGGACGGCATGGTCATCGTCGACCAGCACGCCGCCCATGAGCGGTTGGTCTATGAGCGCCTCAAGGCCGAACGGGAGAAGAGCGGCATCGCCCGCCAGCCCCTGCTGCTGCCGGAGGTGGTCGAACTCGACCCGGTCGACGCCGACCGGCTGAACGCGGCGGCCCCCGATCTCGCCTCGCTCGGCCTCGTCATCGAGAGCTTCGGCCCCGGCGCCGTGCTGGTGCGCGAGGCGCCGGCCGCCATCGCCGGCGGCAATCTCCAGGGCATCGTCCGCGACGTCGCCGACACGCTGGCCGAGCATGGCGATGCCGGCTCGCTGGAACGGCGGCTCGACCATGTGCTGGCGACCATGGCCTGCCACAATTCGGTTCGGGCCGGGCGCCGCCTGCGGCCGGAGGAGATGGACGCGCTGCTGCGCGAGATGGAGGCGACGCCGAATTCCGGCCAGTGCAATCACGGCCGCCCGACCTATGTCGAACTCAAGCTCGCCGATATCGAGAAGCTGTTCGGGAGAAGGTAGGGACGACGACCACGCTAGGTCGGCTTGTAGAATCCGCTGTCGAGGCTATCGAGAGCCATGCTGGCGTCTGCTGCCTGTGGGTACCATTTCGAGTCGGCAATAGTCTGAAGCTCGCGACGGGCGGCCAGATAGTCGATCGTAAGCGTGGCATGAGCGGCCGTAAGGCGTACTTGCATGTTGGAGTGGCCGAATAACTTCATGAGAACTCGTCGTTGGTCCCCGGGGCGTGATTTCAATTCGTCCTGGACGGCCTGGATTTTGTCGTACCGACGGTTGAAGGCAGCAATCTCATCACGTTCCAAAGCGTCGTATTGCTCGATGCACAGCTTCTCAAAGAGACCGGTGAGTTCGGCTGCGGAAAGCTTGGACAGGAGGGAGGACCTCATTTCAGCACTCCGAATCGTCTCAGTGCATAATGGCCCAAGCATCCGTCATTGCGAGGAGCGCAGCGACGAAGCAATCCAGGAGGGCGTAGAGCGCTGCCGCTTTTGTGGCCTCGCTACGCTCGCAATGGCGGATATTGAGGCTCTGGGCCAGCGAAGCCGAAAGGTTGAGCATGCGCGAACCGGCCGTTTACATCATGGCAAATCGGCGCAACGGAACGCTCTACGTCGGCGTGACTCGAATTTGGCCGAGCGTGTCTGGCAGCACCGCGGAGGCCTGACGCCGGGCTTCACCAAACGATATGGCTGCAACATTCTGGTTTGGCATGAACGTCACGAGCGCATGGCGGAGGCCATCGGACGGGAGAAGCAGATCAAGGGCGGTTCGCGTGCGAAGAAGCTGGCACTGATCGAGGCGACGAACCCGAACTGGCGCGATCTTTACGAGGACTTGACCGGCTGACACCGATCGTCATTGCGAGCGAAGCGAAGCAATCCGCAACCTGGAGCTCTGCCGCCCCTGGATTGCTTCGTCGCTTCGCTCCTCGCAATGACGGCGAGGTTCACACTGCCCGCAGGAACCGCACCTGCGTCTCGCCATAGTCGCGGCGGTCGAGCTCCTCGAAGCCCTCGGGCAGGGCGATCTCCGCACCGGCTGCTTCCTCGAAGAGCACCAGCGCGTCCTTGGCGAGCCAGCCGCCTTCGCGCGCCGAGGCGAGGGCCCTCTCGCCCAGCCCCTTGCGATAGGGCGGGTCGCAGAAAACGAGGTCGAAGGGGGGCATCGCGCTGATCGGCCCGAGCTTCGTCGCGTCGCGCCGGAAGATCCGGCTGACCCCGGCGAGGCCGAAATTCATCTGGTTCTCGCGGATCAGCCCGCGCGCCTCCGCCCCGTCATCGACTAGGAGGGCGAAGGCGGCGCCGCGCGACAAAGCCTCGAAGGCCATCGCGCCGGTGCCGGCGAACAGGTCGAGCACCCGCGCGCCGGCGACGGCGTCGTCATAGCCATGCGCCAGCACGTTGAAGAGCGATTCCCGCAGCCTGTCCGAAGTCGGGCGGATCGCGCCGATCCCCGGCTTCGGGCTGGCAAGGGGTCGCCCGCCGAAGCGGCCGCCGACGATCCGCATCAGATCGCCACGTGTCGGATGGGCATGATGTCATCCGAAAACCGGTTCCCATTTTTCGGCATCATGCCCGCCTCAGCCACGCCGGTCGCGGCCGCCACCGCCGGAACGCGGCGGGCCACCCTTGCCGCCGCCGGGGCGGGGGCCTCGGCCGCCGGGCCTGTCGCCGGAGGGCCTGTCACCGAACGACTTTCCGCCGGAGGGCTTGCCGCCGAAGGATCTGCCGCCGCCCGATCTCTCACCGAACGGCTTTCCGCCGGAGGGTTTGCCACCGAAGGATCGGCCGCCGCCCGGCTTGTCGCCCGAGGGCTTGCCGCGGAACGGGCGCTCGGAGCCTGCCTCGTCGCCACCGGCGCGCGGCGGGCGCTTGCCGCGCGGCGGCGCGTCGGCCCAGTCACCGCTGCCCTTCCAGGGGGAATCGCCGCTGCGATCCGGGCCGTACGCCTCCTGTGGCGCGCGGGAGGGTCGCTCGCCACGTGGCGCGCGCGGCTTCAGCCCGGTCTCCCGCGGCTGCTCCGCCGGGGCGGCAGCGCGGACGCGCTCGACCTTGACGCGGCGGCCGCTCGGATCCTCGATCGCCTTGTCACGGACGCGAACGACCGTGCCGCTCGCCTCGCGGGCCTGGCGCTCCTCCTTCGGATCGGCGCCGCGGCGCGGCGCGGCGCGACGCTCGCGCTGCGGCTGCGCCTCCTCGTCGCGCCAGACCGTGCGCTTCCACGGCTTGTCGCTGCGGTCGTCCTGCGAGGGCGTGCGCTGGACGATGGGCATGCCATCGGCATCCTCGCGCGGGCGGCGGCGCGGCCGGTCGTCGCCGGCCGGAGCGCGGCCGCGAACGGGGCGTTCCTCCTGCCGCATCTCGTCGCGGCGCGGCGCCTCGAAATCGACGCCGGCCTTCGCCATCAGCTCGGTGCCGAGCTGGTCCTTCAGCACCTTGGAGCGGATCTCGTCCGCCTCGCCCTCGGCGAGGTCGCCGAGCTGGAACGGACCGAAGGAGATCCGGATCAGCCGGTTCACCTGCAGGCCGATATGCTCGAGCAGGTTCTTGACCTCGCGGTTCTTGCCCTCGCGCAGATCGACGATCAGCCAGGTATTGGCGCCCTGCTCGCGCTCGAAACGGGCGGTGACCGGGCCATAGTTGACGCCGTCGATGGTGACGCCGTCCTTGAGCGTGTCCAGCCGCTCCTGCGTGACATGGCCGAAGGCGCGCACGCGATAGCGTCTGAGCCAGCCGGTTTCCGGCAGCTCCAGCATGCGTGCGAGGCCGCCATCATTGGTCAGCAGCAGCAGGCCTTCGGTGTTGATGTCGAGCCGGCCGATCGAGAGCACGCGCGGCAGGTCCTCCGGCAGCGCGTCGAACACGGTCGGCCGCCCCTCCGGGTCGTGATTGGTCGTCACGAGGCCGCGCGGCTTGTGATAGAGCCAGACCCGGGTGCGCTCGCGCGCCGGCAGCGGCTCGCCGTCGATCAGCACGACATCGGCAGGGCCGACATCGAGCGCCGGGCTCTCGATCACCTGGCCGTTCACGGTGACGCGGCCCTCGGCGATGATCGCCTCGCAATCGCGGCGCGAGGCGACGCCGGCGCGCGCCATCACCTTGGCGATGCGCTCGGGCTCGATCGTCGGCAGAATGGTCGGAGAGACCGCCTCGGCGATGTCGGCGGCGCTGCGATGGGCCCGGTCGGGCCGCCCACGGAACGGCTTGTCGCCGCGCGGCGCGTCGAAGCGCTTGGCGCCGAACCCCTTGGCGCCGAAGCTCTTGCCTGCCGGCCTCTCGCCACGCGGACGCTCGGCACCTTCGCGCGGCGGCCGGCCGGCGAAGCGATCCTCGCCGCCGCGCTCACGGAACGGGCGCTCGCTGCCCTCGCGGGGCGGGCGCGAGCCGGCATCGCGGCCGGGACGCTCGAAACGAGCCGGTCTGTCGCCGCGGGGCCTGTCGCCTTCGCGCGGAGGGCCGCTGGAGAAACGCTCCTCGCCGCTGCGCTCACGGAAGGGGCGCTCACCGCCTTCACGGGGCGGGCGCTCGCCGCTCGGACGCTCGCGAAACGGCTTCTTCTCGAAGGGCTTCTTCTCGAAGCGCTTGGCGGGGCGCTCGCCTTCGAAACGGCGCTCGGCGCCCTCGGCCGGGGCACGCCGCGGCCGGTCGTCGCCCTCGCGCGAACGGAAGGGCGGCTTGCCGGCGCCGCGGCCTGGCGGCCTGCCGCCGCGCGGGCCGCCATCGCGTCCGCCGCCGTGTCCACCGCTTCCGCCCTTGCGCGGGCCGCGGTTTTTCTGGTTGTTGTCGTCGCTCATAATGGCTCCAAGAGCAGTCCCGTCGTCGGCCGCGATGGGGTTCGCAGGGGCCGCGAGGCAAGCCGTCTCCAAATTGGGTCGTAGCCGGCGCTTGTAGCAGGGCCGGCGGCGCGCCGCGAGCGGCAATGATGAGGGTTCGATGACATCTGTCGACGCAGGGCGCATCGAGCCCATGTCCCAGACGTCCATGTCCGAGACGTCCGCCGCGCCGATGGCGCTTGCCATGGCGCAGGCGCGCGCCGCGGCCCTGCGCGGCGAGGTTCCGGTGGGTGCGGTGGTAGTGCGGGACGGAAAGGTGCTCGCCAGCGCCGGCAACCGCACGCTGGAGCTGAAGGACCCGAGCGCCCATGCCGAGATGCTGGCGATCCGCATGGCCTGCCAGGAGATCGGTTCCGAGCGGCTGATCGATTGCGACCTCTATGTCACGCTCGAACCCTGTCCGATGTGCGCGGCTGCGATCTCCTTCGCCAGGCTGCGCCGGCTCTATTTCGCCGCCTATGATCCCAAGGGCGGCGCGGTCGAGAACGGCGTTCGGCTCTATTCCAGCCCGACCTGCCATCATCAGCCCGAGGTCTATGGCGGATTGAGCGAGAGCGAGGCCGCCGCCTTGCTGCGCGACTTCTTCAAGGAAAGGCGCTGATGCCGCTGCCTGGCGAAACTGTCGATATCCGCGCCACGACGGCTGCGGACCACGATGCCATCGCTGCCCTCAACCGTGCGGCCTTCGGCGGCGAGGATGAGGTCGGCATCATCGAGCGCCTGCGCGGGGACGATCTCGTCGCCGTCGAACTGGTCGCGGTTCGGGCTGGGGCGATCGTCGGCCATATCCTGCTGAGCGAGTTGCCGACGACCATGGACGGACGGCCGGTCAGCGCGCTAGCGCTGGCGCCGATGGCCGTCCTGCCCGGCCAGCAGAAGCGGGGCATTGGAGGACGCCTGATCGAGGCGGCCTTGGACGAGGGGCGCCGCCTTGGATATGCGGCGGTGATCGTGCTCGGCCATCCCGACTATTACCCGCGCTTCGGCTTCTCGGCGGCGCTGGCGAGCAAGCTGGCTTCGCCTTTCGCTGGCGAGGCCTTCATGGCGCTCGAACTGGCTCCGGACGCGCTCGCGGGGGAGGCGGGCAGCGTGACCTATCCGCCGGCTTTCGGCCTCTGAATGCCCGCCCCGAGACGTGGGCCCCGAGCCTATCATCGTGGCGAGCGCCTGTTATCCTGACCGTATGAGTGAATTGGTCGATGAGACGCCGCTAGCCGGTGGCGAGCGAACTACGGTGTTTCGGCGCGCGAACTGCGTCATCCGCGAGGCGGGTCCGTGGTCGGCATCAGTCCTTGCGCTGCTACGGCATCTGGAGGAGGTCGGCTTCGAAGGGGCGCCGCGCCTGGTCGGCAGCGGCTTCGACGAGCGGGGCCGCGAGGTCCTGACCTATGTCGAGGGCGAGATCATCAACCCCACGCCCTGGTCGGACGAGGGGATGCATGAGCTGGGCGGCCTGATGCGGCGCTTGCACGAGGCGACGGCGAGTTTTCGCCCGACGGCCGCGATGACCTGGCGACCCTGGTTCGGCCGCGACATCGGTACGCCGGACATCGTCGGCCATTGCGATGCCGCGCCGTGGAACGTCGTGTCCAGGCAGGGCAGGCCGGTGGCCTTGATCGACTGGGAGGCCGCAGGGCCGGTCGACCGGCTGACGGAGCTCGCCATGGTCGCTTGGAACAACGCCCAGCTCTATGACGATGATGTTGCGGAGATGAATGGGCTGACGGAAGCCGGGAAGCGCTTGCGTCAGGTCCGGATTTTTTGCGACGGCTACGAGCTCGCCGCTGCCGAGCGGGAACGGCTCGCCTATCGGATCCTCGAATTCGCGGCGGCGAGCACTGCGAACGAGGTGGTCGAGCAAGGGATAACACCCGAAACCGAGCATCTGCCGCGCGCCTGGGGGATCGCCTGGCAGGCACGCAGCGTCGCGTGGCTGTTTCGCCATCGCTGGCAGCTCGAGGCGACCCTGCGTTGAGGCTGACGGGCGGTCACAGCGCCCGCAACACGAGATAGCAACCCAGCGCCAGCAGCCCGGCGAAGAAGCAGAGCTTGAAGGTCGCGGCCGAGATCCGCTGCCGGATCGCCTGGCCGACGCCCATTCCCGCCAGCGCCGGCAGCAGCGCCAGCAGCGAGGCGCCGGCGATGGTCCAGTCGAGCGCGCCGGCGCCGACCAGCCCGAAGGCGAGAGCGACCGTCGAGACGATGAAGGAGAGGCCCAGCGCCTGCACCAGCTCCTCCTTCTCGAAGCCGAGCGCCTGCAGATAGGGCACTGCGGGCAGCACGAAGACCCCGGTCGCCGCGGTTGAGACGCCGGTCAGCACGCCGACGACCGGCCCGAGCCAGGCTTCGTGAGCGGCTGGCACCCGCAGCTTCGCCGCCTTCAGCCCGACCAGCGCATAGAGCACGAGCGCAACCCCGAGCCAGAGCGTCGCCGAGCCGTCCTTGGCTTTTTCCAGCAGGCCGGCGCCGGCCCAGGTGCCGAGGCAGGTGCCGGCGAGCATCGGCCAGAGTCGAAGCGCGATCGCCTTGAGCTTTGGCCCGGAAAGCTGCCAGCTATTGGTCACCAGATTGGGGATCACCAGCAGCGCCGCCGCCTGCGCCGGAGCCATCACCACGCCGAGAATACCGACCGCGATGGTCGGCAGGCCGAGCCCGATCACGCCCTTGACGAAGCCGGCGACCACGAAGGTCGCGGCGATGAAGAGGAGAAGCGTCGTCTGGTCCATGGTTCGGCCGGCCCTTCAAGTCGGTTGCCATCAACCGCTTGTGGCAGTCCTGCCGGACGCTGTCTCGCTCTGACACTACGGTCATCACCGTAGTGTCGTCGCTTGCCTGCGGCTCCGTGCGGGTGATGATGTGCGAGCAAGGGGAGGCTCTACCCATGGCCATCAACGGACCCTATCTCGCGGAGATCGCGCATCTGATCGGCGATCCCGCCCGCGCCAACATGCTGCACGCGCTGATGGATGGTCGTGCGCTCACCGCCAAGGAGCTCGCCTTCCTCGCCGGCGTCGCGCCGCAGACGGCAAGCGGCCATCTTTCCAAGCTGCTGCAGGGCGGCCTGCTCGGCGTCGCCGTGCAGGGGCGTCACCGCTATTACCGTCTCGCTGGGCCGGATGTCGCCGCGACCCTGGAAGGGCTGATGGTGCTTTCCAGCGGCCAGCCGACCAGTCGGCGCCTGCCGTCGCGCGTCGGGGCCGATCTCGCCGAGGCGCGGACCTGCTATGACCACTTCGCCGGCCGGCTCGGTATCGCCATCCACGACGCGCTGGTCGCTGGTGGGCATCTCTCGGTTTCGGAAGGTGGCTATGGCCTGACCCGTTCCGGCGTCGCGATCTTCGCCGGGCTCGGCATCGACCTTGCCGCCGCGCAGAAGAGCCGCCGTGCGCCCATGCGTCCCTGCCTCGACTGGAGCGAGCGCCGCCCGCATCTCGCCGGCTCGCTCGCGGCCGCGCTCGCCTGCCGCTGCTTCGAGGCCGGCTGGGTGCGGCGGATCAAGGACAGCCGCGCCGTGCAATTGACCGATGCCGGGCGCGAGGCGCTGGAGGCAGGCCTGCCCGGCTTTCGCTGCGATGCGCCGGAGCAGCCTACGCCCGCTGTTCGAGCGCCTGCGACAGCTTGCGCTTGACCTCCTCCTTCACCGGCGCGGCGGCGTCGAGGATGGCCTGCGTCTTGAAGAAGTCGAGTGCGCCGAAACCGTCGCCGCCGGCGCGGATCAGGATATCGGGCGGCTGGCGCTCGACCATGCGCTGGACGAGGGCGCGGGTCAGGATCTGTGAGACGCCGACGAGGGCTTCGAGCGGCTCGGGCACGCGGCTGTCGCTGACCATGGCCGGCGCGCTGGTGTCGATGGCGAGCACGATGCGGTGCGGGGCGAGCAGCCGGTCATAGGGCAGGGGATTGACCGCCCCGCCATCGATCAGCACCCGCCCGCCGATCGTCACCGGCCGGATCAGCCCGGGGATCGCCAGCGAGGCGGCGACCGCCGGCGTCAGCGGGCCGTTGCCGAGCACGACCTCTTCATGCAGGTGGTAGTCGGTCGCGACCGAGAGGAAGGGGATGCCGAGCTCCTCGAAGCGGTCCGGCACCTTTTCCGGCCAGAACAGGTCGAGCAGGCGCTCGCCATCGAGCAGCACCGGATTGCCGAAGCCGCGCCAGAGATCGGCGAACTTGCCGACCCGCGCATCGAGCAGCCGGGTGACCACCTTTGCGCGGTCGCGGAAGGTCTTCTCGACATGCTCGCGCAGCTCACCGCCCGAGAGGCCCGCGGCATAAGCTGCGCCGATGATCGCGCCCATCGAGGAGCCGGCGATCAAAGCGGGCCTGATCCCGAGCTCGTCGAGCGCTTCGAGCACAGGAATATGGCTGAGCCCGCGCGCCCCTCCGGAGCCCAGCACCAGAACCAGTTCCGGCGGGCTCGCCGGGGCGGGAGAAGGCGAGGCGGTCATGCCGCGGGCCGGGCAAGGAACGGCTTCAGGGCCGCCAGGGTCGCCTGCGGGTTTTCCTCAGGCAGGAAGTGGCCGCTGGCGATGGCCTGGCCCTCGGCCTGGGGCGCGAAGGTCTGCCGCCAGATCTCGAGCGGGCTTGCGCCCTTGGCCGGAATGCCGCCATCGCCCCACAGCGCCAGCACCGGGCAGAGGATCTTTTTGCCGGCCGCAAGGTCGGCCTTGTCCTGGGCGAGATCGGTGGTGGCGCCGGCGCGGTAATCCTCGCAGGCGGCGTGAATGCGCGAGGGATCGTTGAAGGATTCCGTATAGGAGGCGAGCGCCAGCGGATGGAAGGCTTTCAGCTCCTTGGCCCGTGTCCAGCTCGCGATCGTATGGTCGAGCCAGCCGGCCGGATCGCCCTTGATCAGGTTTTCCGGCACCGGCTCGGGCTGCGCCAGGAAGGTCCAGTGATAGACCTGCATGGCGCGCGCTGCGTTCATGCCCTCCCACATCGAGAGCGTCGGCAGGATGTCGAGCAAGGCGAGCCGCTCGACCCGGCCGGGATGATCGAGTGCCAGACGGTAGGCGACGCGGGCGCCGCGATCATGGCCGATGACGACGCAGCGGACATGGCCGAGCGCGTCCATCACCGCGACGATGTCCTCGCCCATGCCCCGCTTGGAGTAGAGCGCCGTGCCACCGTCGCCACGCGGCGCGGCCGACCAACCATAGCCGCGCAGGTCCGGGCAGATCACGGTGTGGCTCTTCGCCAGTTCCGGCGCGATCATGTGCCATTCGGCGTGGGTCTGCGGGAAGCCGTGGATCAGCACCAGCGGCGGGCCTTCGCCGCCGACGCGGACGAAGATCTTGCCGACCGGGCCGTTGATCCAGTGCGAGGTGAAGCCGGGGAAGAGCGAGTCGATATTGGTCATGGCGCGTCCTCCGCAGGCCCGGCAGCCGAGAGCATTCGGCCGTCACAGCCTATCTAGGCCGCGTACCCGGTTCTGTCAGCCTTCGCGCTCGCGCTTCACCGCCTGCCAGCCGATGTCGCGGCGGCAGAAGCCGCCCGGCCAGTCGATCAGGTCGACCGCCGCATAGGCCTTCGCCTGCGCCTCGCTGACGCTCTTGCCGAGGGCGACGACATTGAGCACGCGTCCGCCATTGGCGACGAGCTTGCCTTCCTTGCTCTGCGTGCCGGCGTGGAAGATCAGCACGCCGTCCTGCGCCGCCGCCTTCTCGACGCCGGCGATGACGCTGCCCTTCTCCGGCGTGCCGGGATAGCCCTTCGCCGCCAGCACGACGGTCAACGCCGCTTCCTCCGACCAGCGCAGATCGAAAGCACCGAGCACGCCGTCGCAGGCGGCGAGCAGGGCCGGCACGATGTCGCTCTTCAGACGCGGCATCAGCACCTCGCATTCGGGGTCGCCGAAGCGGACATTGTATTCGATCAGCTTCGGCCCCTCCGCCGTGATCATCAGCCCGGCGAAGAGCACGCCCTTGAAAGGTGAGCCGCGCCGCGCCATGCCGGCGAGCGTCGGCCGGATGATCTCGGCCATGACGCGCGCTTCCATCGCCTTCGTCATCACCGGGGCCGGCGAATAGGCGCCCATCCCGCCGGTATTCGGGCCGGTGTCCCCGTCGCCTACGCGCTTGTGGTCCTGCGCCGAGGCGAGGGCCAGCGCATGCGCGCCGTCGCAAAGCGCAAAGAAGCTCGCTTCCTCGCCGATCATCCATTCCTCTATGACGATCTCCTCGCCGGCGGTGCCGAGCCCGCCCGAGAACATCATCGCGATCGCATCATTAGCCTGCTCGACGGTCTCGGCCATCACCACGCCCTTGCCGGCGGCGAGCCCGTCCGCCTTGATCACCAGGGGCGCACCATGCTTCGCCACATAGGCTCTGGCGGCGTCGGGATCGTCGAAGCGGGCGAAAGCTGCCGTCGGGATGCCGAACTCGGCGCAGAGCTCCTTGGTGAAGGCCTTCGAGCCTTCGAGCTGGGCCGCGGCCTTCGACGGGCCGAAGGCCTTGATGCCGGCCGCCGCGAGATCGTCGACGATGCCCTCGACCAGCGGGCCTTCCGGCCCGACCACGACGAGGCCGATCCTCTGCAGCTTGCAGAAATTGGCGACCGCCTCGTGATCGGCGATGTCGATCACGACGTTCTCGCCGCATTCGGCCGTGCCGGGATTGCCGGGCGCGATGAAGAGCTTGTCGCAGAGCGGCGAGGCCGAGATCGCCCAGGCCAGGGCATGCTCGCGTCCGCCCGAGCCGATCAGAAGGATGTTCATTGCGCCGTCTCCGCTCTGTCGCGTCACCCACAGCCCTCATCCTGAGGAGCGCCGTCAGGCGCGTCTCGAAGGATGGTTCCAGAGCGCGCTGGAAGCATCCTTCGAGACGCCGCTTCGCGGCTCCTCAGGATGAGGGCTCGTTGGATGCTGACCTCGCATGGCGCAATAACCCTCGCGGACCGACGGGGCAACGCTTCAGCTATCGCGCTCGCGTCGGTAAGGTCCGCGCCATGGACAACGAATCGCCTCAGCCTGCCGGCAATGCCCCCGAATGGTCGGTCTCCGACCTCTCCGGCGCGCTCAAACGCACGCTGGAGGACGCTTTCGGCTTCGTGCGCGTGCGCGGCGAGATTTCGGGCTATCGCGGTCCGGTCTCCTCCGGCCATGTCTATTTCTCGCTGAAGGACGTCAACGCCAAGATCGACGCGGTGATCTGGAAGGGCGTCTTCGGCCGGCTGAAGACCCGGCCGCAGGAGGGGCTCGAGGTGATCGCTACCGGCAAGATCACCACCTTTGCCGGCAAGTCGAGCTACCAGATCGTCATCGACTCGCTGGAGCCGGCCGGCGTCGGCGCGCTGATGGCGCTGCTCGAGGAGCGCCGCAAGAAGCTCGCCGCCGAGGGCCTGTTCGACGAAGGCCGCAAGCAGCTCATCCCCTATCTGCCGGGAACGATCGGCGTCGTCACCTCGCCGACCGGGGCCGTCATCCGCGACATCCTGCACCGGCTGGAGGAGCGCTTTCCGCGTCGCGTGCTGGTCTGGCCGGTACGCGTCCAGGGCGAGACCAGCGCCGCCGAGGTCGCCAACGCCATCAGCGGCTTCAACGCGCTGCCGCAGGGCGGTCGCATCCCGCGCCCGGACGTGATCATCGTCGCGCGCGGCGGCGGCTCGCTCGAGGATCTGATGGGCTTCAACGAGGAGGCGGTGGTGCGCGCCGCGGCCGCCTCGCTGATCCCGCTGGTTTCCGCCGTCGGCCACGAGACCGACTGGACGCTGATCGACCACGCCGCCGATCTGCGCGCCCCGACCCCGACCGGCGCGGCCGAGAAGGTCGTGCCGGTGCGGGCCGAATTGCTGGCGCAGGTCACCGACCTGTCGCGCCGCCATGCGGGCGCGACCTTGCGCCTGTTCGATCGACGCCGCAGCGATCTGCGTGCGCTCGGACGCGCCTTGCCGACGCCCGAGAGCCTGCTCGCCGGCCCACGTCAGCGGCTCGATCTTGCGGCTGCCCGGCTTGGTCCCGCGCTGGCGCGCAATGCCCGCGCTTATGAACAGCGGCTCGCCCAGCTCGATCGCCGCCTGCACGTACAGTCACCGGCGGCGCGACTGGCGACGCTAGCGGTGAAGCTCGACAGCCTGGGCGGACGGCTCGTCCTCGCCCGCGGCAATGTCGTGCTCCGGCAGCGCGAGCGTATCGCCCGTGCCAACGACCGGCTGGAGGCAGTCGCCGCGAGGGCGCAGGCCGCTTTCGCGCGCCTCGTCCAGCGTCGGCGCGACCGGCTCGACGGCCTGTGGACGCTCGCCGCCTCCCTCGGCCCACAGGCCGTGCTGGCGCGCGGCTATGCGCTGGTGCGCGACGAGAACGGCGTGCTGCTGCGGCAGGCGTCGGCGGCGCGGCCGGGCATGGCTCTGCAGGTCACGCTCGCTGATGGCAGCTTCGGCGCCGTCGTGCCGGGCGGCGCGACCCCGCGTCCGGCGCCGCGCAAGACCGTGGCGCCCGGCGGGCAGGGGGATCTCTTCTGAAGCAGCGTCGACGCGCGACCGTTCAGGCAGCGTTCAGCAAGCGCCGGCTAACCGCAGGGTATCGACGGTTGGGGGTGCCTGATGCGGATTCGGATCCGGACGGCCTATGCCTGCGCCTTGGCGATGCTTTCCCTGCCGGGCCTTGCGCTTGCGCCGGCGAAGGCCTCTGAGTTCGTCTGCAGGCCGACCTCGCTCATCACCACCGCCACTACCCCGGATTTCACTGCGCTTTGGCGCAAGGGTGACGGGCCGCTGCGTCTCCTCGCGATCGGCTCCTCCTCGACCGAAGGCGTCGGCGCCAGCGCCAAGGACCGGACGTATCCGGCGCGGCTCGCCGCGCTGCTGCGCCAGGGGCTCTCGGGCCGGGCGGTCGAGATCGTCAATGCCGGGATCGGTGGCGAGATCGCGCCGCAGACCCTGCAGCGGCTGAAGAAGGCGCTGGCCGAGACGCGCTATGATCTGGTGATCTGGCAGGTCGGCACCAATGATGCCGTCACCGGCGGCGATCTCCAGGCTTTCCGCGCGCTCATCGCCGACGGGATCGCGGCGGCCCGCCAGTCGCAGACCCGCCTCGCCATCCTCGACCCGCAATTCTATCCCGGGATCAAGGAGACGGCGCGCTACCGTGCCTATGTCGACGCGATCGCCGAGATCGCCCGCGCCAATGGCGTTCCGGTCCTGTCGCGCTTCGCGGCGATGTCCGGCTGGTATCAGCGCGATGCGGAGGGCTTCATGGCGGCGCTCGCCGGTGACCGTTTCCACATGAGCGATGCCGGCTACTCCTGCCTCGCGCAGGATATCGCCCGTTCGCTGCTCGAACGGGCGCCCGGCGTGACGCTCGCCTCGACCGCGCACTGAAAGCCCGCTCCGGAGCAGCCGCTCCGGAAGCGCGAGCGATCGCTCATTTCCCTGCCAGGAATTCCTTGACGCGCCGGATCGCGTCTTCGCGTGCCGCCGGGTCGGTGCCGACCGTCGCCTTGCCGGTACCCGTCGCCGAATAGGCGATGTCGTCGCGCTGCTTCATATCGAGGCGCGGATGGTCGAAATCATGCACGGCGCCCTCGTAGACCACGAGATTAACCGACTCGCCGCGGGCGCGGGCGGCCTTCGCCAGATAGTCGCAGGGCGCCGGCGGGGTCCAGTCGTCGGCTGACCCCATCAGGATCAGCACGGGCAGGCGCGCGGCGAAGCTGCGCGATTCCAACTGCGTGCGGCAGCCGGGGTAAAAGGCGACGGCGCGCTTGAAATCCAGTTGCTTGTCGGCCGGGCTCCGGTCGGAGCGGACCGCGGCGAGGATGGTCGAGCCGCCGCCGGACCAGCCGAGCAGCGAGATCGCGTCGGCGCGCACATCAGGCCGGGCCTGCAGCCAGTGCCGCGCGGCGACCGCGTCGATCACCCGCTCGCGGCTCGCCCGCACGGTCAGTTCCTTGACGCCGCATTGCGAGCCGAGGCCGCGCGAGCCATAGCTGTCCGGCATCAGCACCATGAACCCGGCGGCGGCGAGCCGCTCGCCCCAGTCGCTATGGCGGGTGGAGAGCTTGTCCTTGTCGCGCCAGAGGCCGCCGCAGCCATGCAGCGCCACCACGGCTGGGAAAGGGCCCGGTCCCTGCGGCCGGTAGAGCACTGCATTGAGCTGGACATCGTCGAGCGCGATACGCACGCGCTCATAACCCCCGGCCCCTGCGGCGGCGGCAAGGCAGGGCAGCAGCCCTGCCGCGAGGAGCAGGATACGGACCAGACTGGACATCATCGGCCGGAACGTTAACACAAGAGCGCCATGATCAGGCAATTTATTCATACACTTGTCTCTGCGCCCCGTGGCAATGCCCGCGGCGGTGCCCGTCGCATCACCGCAGACCGGATTCGTCATGAACATCAATGAGCGCCTGCCGTCCGCCGGCTCCGAGGCCCTGCTCGACTACGGTCATGGCGAATTTCGTGTCGTCCGCCCCGGCGCCTTCGTGCGTTGCGCGGTCACGGGAGCGCCGATCCGGCTCGAGGATCTGCGCTACTGGTCGGTCGAGTGGCAGGAAGCCTATGTTTCGCCGGAAGCGGTGCAGCTAAGGGTGCGCCGCGGCGGCCGCCCCTGAGCCGGACAGCGCCTGCAGCAGCAGCGCCGCGAGCGCGTTCTCGTCCTCGAAGCCGAGCCTGACCGGAACCGCGAGCAGGCGTTCGCGCTCGTCGGCCGGCCAGAGCGGCTCCAGCTTGACCATATCCTTCTCGGTGACAGCGACGACGCAGCCCTGCGCCTTCGCGTCCGCGATCAGCGCAGCGACATCGCTCGCGGCATAGGGGTGGTGGTCGCCATAGCGGCGCTCGCCAACGATGCTCGCGCCGTTCTCGCGCAGGGTCGCCGCGAACTTCTCCGGTCGGCCGATCCCTGAGGCGGCGAGGACCGAAAGCCCCGCGAGGCGGGCCCGAACCTCCGGCACGACCGAAAGCGCAGCGCGCAGCACCGGGCGGCCTGCCGACCGAGCTTTCCTCGCCACGATCTCTCCCGGCTCGCCGGCTCCGATCACGATGACCGCATCGGTTTCCCCGAGCTGCCCTTCGATCGGCGCCCGGAGGGGCCCGGCCGGAAGGCAGAAGCCGTTGCCGATGCCGGCGGCGCCATCAACGACGGCCAGCCGCAGGTCCTTGCCCAGCGAAGGGTTCTGCAGCCCGTCATCCATCACGATCAGGCTGGCGCCCTGCGCGCGTGCCAGGGCCGCGCCGGCGGGCCGATCGCGGGCGACGATCACCGGGACATGGCCGGCCATCAGCAGGGGCTCGTCGCCGATCTCGGCCGCGCCGTGGCGCGCAGGCTCGACCCGCAGGGGACCGGCTTCGCGTCCGCCATAGCCGCGCGACAGCACGAATGGCTTTTCGCCGATGGCGGCGAGGCGCTCCGCCAGCGCGAGGACGGTCGGCGTCTTGCCGGCACCGCCGGCGACGAAATTGCCGACGCAGATCACCGGTATGCCGGCATCGGCGCCGGGGCGGCGCATGCGCGAGAGCGTGGCGGCGCCGTAGAGAGCGCCGAGAGGTTGCAGCAGCCGGGCGGGGACGGCCGGTGGCGTCAGCCACCAGAAGCCCGGCGCCGACATCATGGTGCCGTCTCGCGCTGGCCGAGCGCGACGCGCATCAGCAAGGGCTCGAGCGCCTGCACGGTGCGCTCCAGCGCACCGCCGAGCTGGGTGCTGGTCTGGGCGGCGGCGCGGGCCGCCTGGCGGGCCGCCGCCGGGTCGCTCAGCCAGCGATGCACGGCGCCGGCGAGCTCCTGCCGGTCGGCGACCTGGCGGGCGCCGCCGCCGGCGTCGAAGGCGGCGAAGAGGTCAGCGGATTTGTGGACCAGCGGCCCATGCAGCAGGGCGCAGCCGAGCTTGGCCGGCTCGATCGGGTTGTGGCCGCCGATCGGGGCGAGCGAGCCGCCGATGAAGGCGACCGGCGCCAGCCGGTAGAACAGGCCGAGATCGCCGAGCGTGTCGGCGACATAAAGCTCGACATCGCGCTCCGGCAATTGTCCGAGCGAGCGCCGCGCGCTGACGACGCCGTTCGCCTGGACCAGCGCTTCGACCTCCTCGCCGCGCTCTGGATGGCGCGGTGCGATGATGGTCAGGAGCTTCGGCAGATGCGCCTTGATCCCGAGATGGGCGGCGAGCACGTCCTCTTCCTCGCCAGGATGGGTCGAGGCGGCGACCCAGACGGGGCGCCCTGCCATCAAGCCGTCTAGTAGAGCAAGCGTGTTGGGATCGGCCGGCGGCGCCGGCACGTCGAATTTCAGGTTGCCGGCGATGCTGACGCGCGGGGCGCCGAGCTGGGCGAGGCGCTGCCCGTCCTCCTGCGACTGGGCGAGGCAGCGCTCGAAGCCGGAGAGCAGATAGCGCGAGGTCTTCGGGAACTTGTACCAGCGCTGGAAGGAGCGCTCGGACATGCGGGCATTGACCTGGACCAGCGGAATGCCGCGCTTCCCGGCCTCGATCATCAGGTTCGGCCAGATCTCGGATTCGCAGACCAGGCCGAGGTCCGGGCGCCAATAGTCGAGGAAGCGGCGCATATAGCGTGGCACGTCGAGCGGCAGGTACTGATGGATCGCGCCGGCCGGCAGGCGCTGTTCGAGCAGCCGTGCCGAGGTCACCGTGCCGGAGGTGACGAGCACCGCGAGGCCCCGGCGCTGCAGGCGCTCGACAAGCGGCAGCAGGGTCACGGTCTCGCCGACGCTGGCGCCATGCAGCCAGACCAGGGTCTTGTCGGGCCGGTCGACGCTCGGATAGCCGCGCCGCTCGGCGATGCGCGCCGGATCTTCCTTGCCGCGGCGTCGGCGCCAGAGCAGGAGGCCGAAAGCAGCCGGTTCGAGCAGCGCCGTCAGCGTGCGATAGGTGCTGATGATCAGGCTGCGGCCGATCATGGTGTCGCTGCCTTCGCCGCTGCCGTGGCAGCGTCCTTGGCGGCTGCGGCTTCGCGGAGGCCGGCGCCCGGGTCGCGCGCGCCGATCAGCGCATAGGCGCGCTCATGCGCGGCATCGAGCCCGGCCTGGACCGCGAGCCTCGCCGCCTCGCAGGTCGCCTCGTCGGCATCGCGCGCCACGGTAACGGCTTCGCCGACGACAATGGCGCCACGGCCGAAGGGCAGCCCGATCGAGGCCCGGTCCCAACTGTTGAAATCGATGCGCCGGCTGGTCACCACGGCGATCGGGTAGATCGGGCGGCCCGACGCCCGCGCCAGCGCGACGATGCCGGCGCCGCACACCCGGGCGCGCTTGGGGATGTCGGCGGTCAGCACCATGGTCTCGCCGGCCGCGAGCCGGCGCATCATCGCGAGGAAGGCCGGCGCGCCGCCTTTTTCCCGGACCTTCTTGCCCATCGCCCCGGAGCCGCGGATCGCGCCGATGCCGAGCTCGCGCAGCGCGACCGCGTTGAAGCCGCCATCGCCATGGCGCGAGACCAGCGAGCAGGCCGGCATCCAGTCCGGCCGCGCGAACGGGATCATGATGTGCTGGCCATGCCACATGGCGATGATCAGCGGCAGCTCCGGGCGCACGCGCTCGTAAATGTCCTGGGGCTCGACGACGAAACGGTTCGTCCGGCGCACCAGGCGCAGATACCAGGCCAGGCTGCGCCCGAGCGCCTCCTGTGCAAATCGCGTCTTGAGCAGCGAGAAACCCATCGAACGGTGCGAAGTCGCCTCTGCTCAGCGCTGCGCCGTCGAGGGATCGAGCAGGCGGTGCAGGTGCACGACGAAATAGCGGGTCTGCGCCTGGTCGACGGTCGCCTGGGCCTTGGCCTTCCAGACGGCATGGGCGGCGGCATAGTTCGGATAGACCCCGACGATGTCGAGCTTCGAGAGGTCCTTGAACTCGACACCGTCGAGCGAGCTCAGTTCGCCACCGATCACCAGATGCAGAAGCTGCTTGTTTTCCTGGCTCTCGCTCATCGACTCCCTCCGGTTTCGGGTTGCGGGCTCTCCAGCGAGAGCAGGCTCATGGCGCCGCCCGAAAACCGCTCCGGGCGACCGCACGCCATGCGCGCCGCGCGTTCAGTTAAGCCATTCGGGTCGCGCGCGCGAGCGCCGATTTCGGGCATTTTCGTATGTAATGACGCGCCAATAGTCGCATTGCGCCATCGAACGGCACTTAGCCGCCCTGCAGCGTGCTCTCGCGCATGCGGCGCAACACACGGTCGAGCGGGGAAAGCAGCTCCGTGCCGGACGCGAGCAATATGCCGTGGATCGGATTTTCGCGATTGTAGAGCACCGGCCCGCCTTCGGCGGTGGTCAGCTTTCCGCCGGCTTCGCTCAGGACCAGATCGGCGGCGGCGAGGTCCCAGTCGCGCGAATCCGGCGAGACCAGCCCGGCATCGATGCTGGCATCGGCGATCCGCGTCAGCCTGAGGGCCAGCGAGGGGATCTTGTCGACGGCGACGAAGCTCTGCTGCCGGGCCAGCGCATCGAGCATCGGCTTGGGTCCGGCGATGCGGGCCCGTGAGAGGTCGCTGATGCCGCTCGTGCGGATCGGCTCGCCATTGCGCATGGCGCCGCCCCCAAGAATCGCCGAATAGCTCGCGGCGGCGGCAGGGGCGTGAACCACACCGGCAATCGGGAGGCCGTCGTCGAGCAGTGCGACGCAGACCGCCCAATCCGGCGAGCCGCTCATGAAGGCGCGGGTGCCGTCGATCGGATCGACGACCCAGACGAAGCGCCGCGACAAGCGGATCGCATCGTCGGCGGTCTCTTCCGAGAGCCAGCCGGCCTCCGGCAGCAGCGCCGAGAGCCGGATGTGCAGGAAGGTGTCGACGCCGATATCGGCTTCCGTCACCGGCGAGCCGCCGGCCTTCGACCAGGTCCGTGCCGCCGTCTTCTCGCCGGGGCGGAACAGGTCGAGCGCGAGTTGGCCGGCCTCGGTGCAGGCAGCGCGAATGGCGGGCAGGAGATCCTTGGCGTGGGGCAGGGAATTGGGATGCATGATGTCCCGTTATGACTGCCGCTGATGGCGGAACAAGGAAAAAGCCGCGCGCCGGGGAAAGATTTCGTCAAGCATCAGGTCGGAAAGCGGCCGGATCGGCCCCGAAAAGGCGCACGATACCTTTGTTTAACCGAAGCTCTTAAGCGCTCGGACAGACCCGGGACGCAATCTCTCACGGCAAGCACGAGAACCCCGCATTCGACAGAGGGTTCCGGGCAGCAGGGAATTAAGAGAGGCGTTAAATCCATGGCAAGCGTCACGCCAGCCGCCGGGGAGATCGGTTTCCAGCCGAGCAGTCCCGGCGGCACCAGCAACTACAATGGCCAGCCCTACAGGACGCATGGGGCCTCCTCGCAGCAGGCGGAGGCGCCGCGGATCGAGCGGCTCGGGGCGGTGCGCATCCTGCGCGGCAGCACCGGCTGGCGCGGTGTCGCGCTGCGTCTGGTCAGCGGCGAGGGCGAGGAAGCACGGTTCCAGCTCGCGCTGACGGCCGGCGATGGCCGCTCGATCACGGTCGCGGTTCTCGACGAGGACGAGGCGGTCGCCGCCTGGCGCGATTTCGGGCGCTCCAGCGGCTTGCCGTTGTTGCTCGAGTCCACCGACGGCGTCATCACCGAGCCCTTTCCGCAGCTCGGCCGGCTCGCGCTTGGGCCGGTCCGCATCCGCCGCCGCTACTCTCTGCTGGCCGGCCGGCGGCCGCGCTTCCTGACGCGCCGCAAGACCGGCCGCTTCTCGGAGCGCCCCGTCGTCATCCAGGGCGAGATCCTGTCGGGCTGAGAACTGTCGCGTCGACCACGACGAATCCAATCACAGGCCGGGGCGCGCATCGCGAGCCTCGGCCTGATCCGTTTGGATGCGTGCGTCAGCGCTGGCGCGCCTGCTGCGTCAGGTCCGATCGGGACTGGCGATCCTTACGACCTGGCTCATAAATGGAGCCCTCATCCCGAGGAGCCGCGTAGCGGCGTCTCGAAGGATGCTCCAGATGTCTCCGGAGTCTCCTGAAGCATCCTTCGAGACGCCATTTCTGGTGAAATGGCTCCTCAGGATGAGGGCTGAGTGAAGTCTCGATCAGACACTTAGAACGCCGCCTTGGCCGCTGCGTCGAGCGCGAAGCCGGCGGCGAGGATGAGGCCGGCATTGCGATTGGAGCGAAACAGCATCAGCGCAGTCGGACCGTCGGCGCCGCCGATCAGGCGCACCTGCCATCCGAGATGCAGCGCGAAAAGACCAAGTCCCGCAAAGGCGACGATGCCGCCGCCGGCGAGCCAGGTCGCAAGTCCCGCCAAAAGCGTCGCCACCGCATAGCAAAGGCCGACGGCCTGCTGCGTGTAGCGGCCGAAATAGCGCGCGCTCGACTTGATCCCGGCGATGACGTCGTCCTCGATGTCCTGCATCGCGTAGACCGTGTCGTAACCGATGGTCCAGAACACCGCGGCGAAATAGATCAGGAAGGCTGGCGGATCGAGTCGCCCGAACACCGCGCTCCAGCCGACCAGCCCGCCCCATGAGAAGGCGAGGCCGAGCACGAACTGCGGCAGGTTCGTGATGCGCTTCATGAACGGGTAGATCGCGACGATGCCGAGCGAGGCGATGCCGGCGGCGATCGTGAAGGCGTTGAACTGCAGCAGCACGAGGAGCCCGGCCAGCGACAGGCCGACCATGAAGAGAGCGGCTGCACGCGGGCTGATCTGACCGGAGGGGAGGGGGCGGCCGCGCGTGCGCGCCACCTGCGCATCGAGCTTGCGGTCGACGATGTCGTTGAAGGTCGAGCCGGCGGCCCGCATCACGATCGCGCCGATCAGGAACAGCAGTATATGCCAGGGATTCGGGTAGGGCAGGCCGGCGGCGATCGCCGCGAGCCCGGCGGCCCACCAGCACGGCAGCAGAAGCAGCCACCAGCCGATCGGGCGCTCGATCCGGGCGAGTTTGAGATAAGGCCGCAGCCGGCGCGGCGCACGCGTATCGACCCAATGGCCGCGCATCGCATCAGGCAGCGGTGCATCGGCGATCTCGGGCGCAGGCACCATCGCTGTCGTGCCCTTGTCTTAGAGAGCGCCTTGCGGCACTCGCATCGGGCCGCCGGTCAGGGAGTCCGAGCCGCCGAACGGGTTGGCGCCCTGCTGCTGCTGCGCCTGCTGCTGGGCGCGGCGCTGCATCGCCTCATGCTGCTTCACTGCATTGCAGGCCTGGTTGCGGACCGCCGCGGCCTTTTCATTGTCGGCCTTCATGCCGTCGATGAAGCTCGGCGGAATCTGGCACCAGTCCTGGTTGGCGGTGGCGAACTTGAGCGTGGCATTGCCATTGTTGACGAGGCGGCCGAGCGTGCCGCAGGCCTGCTGCGGGGTCAGCTTGCGCTTCGCCTTGCTGGAGGCGTTCAGGCTCTGCACGATCGATTGACGTTCCTGCAGAAGCTTCTGCATGTTCTCGCAACCGGAAGGCGACTGCGCCAGCGCCGGCTGTGCCAGGCTTGCACCCACCAAACCTGCGCCCGCCAGCGCCGCAGCCAGCTTCAGGGTTGCGTATCGCCGCATCGTCCCGCTCCGCATTCTTCACCACCCACGCCGTCCCGGCGCCGCACGTCCATAACAGCCGACGCCGCACACCGCAAAGTGTCGACGCGCTTTTGTATCCGAATGTGCTCGCCCATAGCCGCCGATTGTGGCGGTTTTCGCGTCCACGTGCTGAGTATGCCGCTGCGTCTCGCTACCGCATGCCCCGGTTTTGCGATCTGGCACAGGGCCGACTATGTGATCTCGCGCGTCCTTGCCCGGTCCGGCCGTTTCCGGCGGAAGGGCAGCGCGCCAGCAAGGCGGATCCACGGCGCATGCGCGATTTCTCCAAGCACCGGCTCTACTGCGACGCGAAGCTTGTCGCGGGTGCCCTGATCGACCTCGCCCGCGAACAGGCGAACTACCTTTTGAACGTCCTGCGCCTGCGCACCGATGACAGCATCCTGGTCTTCAACGGGCGCGACGGCGAATGGCTCTGTGCGGTCAGAGCCGAAGGTCGCAAGCAGGCGCGTCTCGAAGCGCTCCGGCAGGTGCGGCCGCAGCCGCCCGCGCCCGATCTGGTCTATCTCTTCGCGCCGCTGAAGCATGCGCGGCTCGACTATATGGCGCAGAAGGCGGTCGAGATGGGGGCGGGTGTGCTCCAGCCGGTGCTGACCCGCTACACTCAGGTCTCGCGTCTCAATCTCGAGCGGCTTGCGGCCAATGCCGTCGAGGCGGCCGAGCAATGCGGCATTCTCTCGCTGCCGCAGATTCGGCCCGAGCTGTCGCTGGCCGCGGCCCTGGACGGGCTCGAGCCCGACCGCCTCCTCGTCTTCTGCGATGAAGCGCTCGCTCCCGAGGGGCCCGTCATGGCCCTGCAGTCCGCGCCGCGCGGGAGGGTCGCGGTGCTGATCGGCCCGGAAGGTGGATTCGACGAATCAGAGCGCGCGCTCGTACTCGCGCGCGAGCACGTTCTGCGGCTCTCGCTCGGCCCGCGCATCCTGCGCGCGGACACGGCTGCGGTCGCTGCGCTCGCCCTCGTTCAGGCGACGCTCGGCGACTGGATAAGCCAATAGCGCCCGGAGTTTGCGCGAAGGGCTCGCCCGCCCGCACAGCGGAACGTGGCTGCCCCCTGCCGAGTTGAGCACAGGGAATGAGGACCACGGTCGCAGTTCCGACTCAATGACGGGCAGTCTGGCGCCGCGCCGAGGAGGCGCCGGCCAGGGGGAGGGTGGATATGGTGAGCAAGGCCTATCGCTTCGGCATCGAGGAAGAGTATTTCCTGTCCGACGCCGAGAGCCGCGGCATCGCGCGCAAGATTTCTCCGCATTTCATCGAGGCGGCCCAGGCGGCCTTTCCGAACGAGCTGCAGCGCGAGATGCTGCAGTCGCAGATCGAGGTCATGACGCCGATCTGCGAGAACATGGCGCAGGCCCGGCTGTCCCTGTCGCGGCTGCGTGCCGGGCTCGCTGCGATTGCGCTCGACCACGACATGCTGCTGCTGGCCTGCGGCACTCATCCCAGCGCCGTCTGGTCGCGCCAGCGTGCCACCGAGGCCAAGCGCTATGACGGCATCATGCGTGACCTGCAGATGCTCGGCAGCCGCAACCAGCTCTGCGGCCTGCATGTTCATGTCGAGGTGCCGGACGAGGATCTGCGCATCGGCATCATGGTGCGGATGCTGCCCTATCTGCCGCTGCTGCTGGCGCTTTCGACGTCCTCGCCCTTCTGGCAGGGTCGCCGTACCGGTTTGATGGGTTATCGCCTGTGCGCCTATGCAGAATTGCCGCGCACCGGCCTGCCTGAACTTTTCACCGACGCGGCCGATTATCACGCCTATGTCGAGACCATGGTGGCCTCCGGGGCGATCCGCGATTCGAGCTTCATCTGGTGGTCTATCCGCCCCTCGGAAAAGCACCCGACGCTGGAATTGCGGGTCGCCGACAGTTGCACACGGCTGGACGACACTCTCGCCATCGCCGCGCTCTACCGCTGCCTTGTGCGCCACCTTGCCCGCAAGCCGACGCTCAACGGCAAGCTCACCGCAGCCTCGCGTGCCATCGCTGCCGAGAACATCTGGCGGGCACAGCGCTATGGGCTGCATGGCGGCTTCGTCTGCGCGGATCGGCGCGCCATGCGCCCGGTCGCCGAGGTGCTCGACGAGGTGCTGGCGATGCTGGCCGAGGACGCCGCCGCGCTGGGCTGCGGGGCGGATCTGGCGTCGTGCCGCAGCATCGTCGCGGGCGGGACCAGCGCCGACATACAGCTCGCCATCTTTGAAGAGGCCCGCGCCGGCAGCGGCGGCCAGGATGCCGGAATGCGCGCCGTCGTCGATTGGCTGGCGGCACAGACCCGTGCCGGCGGCAACGGGCAGGCGGGCACGACCCTGCGCGGTGCCGCCTGAACCGCGGATCATGCATTTCGGCAAGATTGTGACCACACCCCCGCATCCGTGATCGTTGTGGTCACGGCGGCGCTCGCCTATGTCTGGCGCTCCGAAGCCTTCCTTGCCGGAGCGCCTGATGGCCCGCGACGTGTCCGATTCCACTCCGATCAGCTCGAAGGCCGAACTGATCGGCTGGATCGCCGAGGGTGAGAAGCCCGCTTCCGCATTCAAGCTCGGCACCGAACACGAGAAATTCCCATTCTATGCCGGCGATCTGAGCCCGGTGCCCTATGAGGGCAAAGGCGGACGTGGCGGCATCCGGGCCCTGCTCGAGGGCATGCAAGCACGCCTCGGCTGGGAGCCGATCCTCGACGACGGCCATATCATCGGACTCGCCGGCCCCGATGGTGGCGGCGCGATCTCTCTGGAGCCGGGTGGCCAGTTCGAGCTTTCCGGCGCGCCGGTGGCAAGCGTGCATGAGACCGCGGCCGAGCTCGATGCTCATCTGGCCGATCTCCACGCGGTCGCGGAGCCGCACGGCATCCGTTTCCTCGGCCTTGGGCATTCGCCGCTCTGGACACTCGCGCAGACGCCGATGATGCCGAAGCGGCGCTACAAGATCATGGCGAACTACATGCCGAAGGTCGGCACGCGCGGGCTCGACATGATGTTCCGAACCTGCACCGTGCAGGTGAATCTCGACTTTGCCAGCGAGGCCGACATGGTGGCGAAGCTGCGCGTCTCGCTCGCCTTGCAGCCGCTCGCGACCGCGCTCTTCGCCGCTTCGCCGTTCAGCGAGGGCAAGCTCAACGGCCTGCAGTCGATGCGCTCGGAGATCTGGCGCGACACCGACAATGCCCGCGCCGGCATGCTGCCCTTCGCCTTCGATGCAGGCATGTCCTACGAGGCCTATGTCGACTGGGCGCTCGACGTTCCCATGTATTTCGTCAAGCGCGGCGACATCTATCACGACGTCGCTGGCGCCTCCTTCCGCGACCTGCTTGCGGGCCGGCTCGCGCAGCTGCCGGGCGAATGCGCGACCATGTCGGATTGGGCCAACCATCTCTCCACCCTGTTCCCCGAGGTGCGGCTGAAGCGCTATATCGAGATGCGCGGCGCCGATGCCGGACCGGTCGAGATGCTGAACGCGCTGCCGGCCTTCTGGGTCGGATTGCTCTATGACGATGCCTCGCTTGCTGCAGCCTGGGATATCGTCAAGGGCTGGAGCGCCGAGGAGCGCCAGCGTTTGCGCGACGATGTTCCCAAGGCCGGGCTCAATGCCAGAATCGGCGGCCGTCCGTTGCGCGACATCGCGCGCGAAGTCGTCGAATTGTCGCGCGCCGGCCTCGCCCGTCGCGCCCGCCTCGATGCGCAGGGCCGCGACGAAACCCGCTATCTCGAGCCGGTGATCGCGATCGCCGATGCCGGGCGCAGCCTCGCCGAGCGGCTGGCAGTGCGCCAGCAGGGGGCCTGGGGCGGGCGGACCGAGCCGGCGTTCACCGAACTGGTGTTGTGAGGCACCGAAGCAGGGAAGGGTGCGCACGCGCGGCGGCCTCGGGCCGATAATTGCGCTTGCCCCCGAATTTTGCGGTTCGGATTAACGAATTCTCCGCAGCTTGCCGCTAGCAATGGCGACATGAAGCCGATTTTCGCCCTTGCCCGCGACTTTCTGCACGATGACCGTGGCGCCACGGCGGTCGAATACTGCCTGATCGCGGCGATGATCTCGCTGGCCTGCGTTACGGCGGCGACGACGATCGGACAGAGCGTGCTCGGCTTCTTCCAGCAGGCGGCCGCCGGCTTCAATCCCTGAGCAATCGCGGCTTTCGCCGCTGCGCCCTGCCTTACATCGTGCGCGCGCAAGAGCGCTGCCTGTCGATTGGCCTGGAAATTGCGCGGCGCAGTTTCACTAAACTTTACCATATTCAGCCCGCGGCAGCCGATCTGGCCCGCTCATGCGCCGATACCCCCGGTTTTCACGAGCCTGCGCAAGATTTTGTCAATCCGCCCGCCCGTACGGTTCTGGCATCGTCGCGCCGCATTTTCGGCGCTTTCCGCGAGGCCTTGGAATGACGCCCCTATTTCGCAGCTTCCTGAAGGATGCCCGCGGCTCGACTGCGCTGATGTTCGCCCTCGGCCTGCCGGTGCTTGCGCTCGCCGTCGGCGGCGGCATTGACTACAGTCAGGCGGCAGCGCGGCGTCAGGCGATCGCCAGTGTCGTCGAACTGAGTTGCCGCGAGGCCGCCCTCGACATCAACGTCGAGTCGCGAAAGACCGGGGCCGATCCCAAAAGGGACTATACCTCGTTCGCGAAGACCAAGATCAACGATGCGGTCAGCAAGCTCTCCCAGCCCGGAGTCACTGGCGTCGCGGTGGACACGACGCTGGCAAGCAACGTTATCACTGCGGTTGCGACGGCCACGAGTTCCAATGCCTTTAGCGGCATTCTCGGTTATCAGACGGTCGCGCTTCGCGTCGAGCGCCAGTGCAATTATGTCGTCGGGACTCCGGGGACGCCGCCCACGGGAACCGGCAAGGTCCTGTTCGCCGAATCCTTCGAGACCGAGCACAATGTCGCCTCGAACGCCTGGACCGTGCTTAAGAACTGGAACGGTTGGACGACCCAGAGTTCCCAGGGCGGTATCGAGATCAACGGTATCCCGTCGCTCGCCGCGAACGAGATCCGCTTCGGTAACTTCTTCGCCGAGCTGGATTCGCATTGCTACACCTCAGGCTGCAAGACCAATTCCAGCATGTGGCGCGAGTTCACCAACCTCGAGGTCGGCGACTACGAACTGAGCTACTGGTACATCTCGCGCGAGCGCAACCCGGCCTACGCCGGCCAGACCCTATGCGCCTACAAGACCGACGCGAAGGCGGAGTGGGACAAGCTCAAGGCGGCGACTTGGAGAGAGCAGACCAACCGCATCGAGGTCTTCTTCCAGAAGAAGGCGAGTTCCTATGTCACGCCTAACAAGGACGTGGACAAGGCGACCGACCAGGTCGACGTCTGCGTGCACACCGACAAGTGGACCCCGCGCAAGATTCCACTGAAGGTCACGACGAAAGGAACCTACCGCATCTTCTTCCAGGCTGCCGGCCGCGAGGACACGTATGGCGGGCTGATCGACTACATCCGGTTCTGTAGCGGTAGCTGCCCGTGATGGAGTGCTGAGACGATGAGGATCGGTAGTCGATTGGATTATGCGAGGCGCCTTGCGGTGTGCTTCCAAGCCTTCCGTCGCGACAGGAAGGGCGCAGTCGCGGTCGAGTTCGCGTTCATCGGCCTGACCTCGATGATCCTGCTGCTCAGCATCCTCCAATTCTCTCTCGCCTTCCTGGCGCAGATGTACATCCGCGACGCGGTTGCCGAGGCGGCAACCGGCCGCACCGCGGGCACCTATGCGGGCAACCGCGCACAAGTGGCGCAGCAGATTTGCCAGCGGATGATCGCGCTCGAGAACTGCGCCGGCAATCTGCGGCTCGAAACCCAGCCACTGTCGAATTACGGGCCGGCCGCCCAGCCGATCACCGGAGCGACCTTCGTTGCCGGGCCTTCCGGTGCCGCGATGATGATGCGCGCTCGGGCGCCGGTCATTACCTTCGTGCCTGGGCTACCGACGCTCCATGTCTCAGCAGCCGCGCTCTATGTGAGGCCATGATGAAGCCTGTCGCTAGACTGTTTCGGAATGCGAAGCGGCGTAGTTTCGTCCGCGATGAGCGCGGCGTCGCCGCCGTCGAGTTCGCCCTGATCAGCGCGGCCATGTTCGCGATGCTGTCGGCAGCGGTTGACGCGACCCAGGCCGTCACCATCAGGCGTGATCTCAATCGCCTTACGGCCGAGATCGCCCAGGTCCTCGCGGCCTGCGCGAATGAGGTCTGTGTCGATACGACGATCCTGTCGATCATGGATCGGAGGGCCAACATCGCGCCGCAGCTTGGGACCATCCAACTGGGCATGGTGCGTTTCAACGAGAAGAACAACCAGATCGATGGCAACAGCCTCGGCGGCAACATGACGTACCTGCCGGCCGATATGAACGCACGCGCTTTGGCGCTTCTGAACGAAGGTGATAGCGGCATCGGGGTCCTCGCCACCTATACCCATCAGCCGATCATCTTGCGCCTGGCCGATGACTGGGGCTTCACCACCATGAATTTCCGCTCTTCGGCCGTGACGGTCAGGTTGCGCAAGAGCTGATCCTCGGAGTTTTGTTCGCCTACTCCGCCGCGGTCTTGAAGCTCTGCAGATTGTCCAGGCTCTGGATGATGTGCTCGGCGAGGGCGTTCGAGAGGATCGACGGGTCGTGCCGGGTCCTGAGCAGCCCGATCTTGCAGGAGGGCAGGCTGGCATAGCCTTCCGAAGCGCCGAGGATGCGCATGCCGGGCCGGACGGCGCTTTCCGGAAGCACCGAGACGGCGAGCCCCGCCACCACTGCCGCGCCGACCGCGGTCGAGTTCCAGCTGGCATAGAGCACGCGGAAGCGCCGCCCCTTGTTCTCCAGCGCCTCGACCGCCGCCTGCCGCCAATTGCAGGTCGGCCGCCCCAGCGCCAGCGGCAGCGGGTCCTCCTCATGCACGCAATGGCGCGCCGAGGTGACCCAGAGCAGGGGCTCGATCCGGATGATCTCGCCCTGACCGCGTCCCTCGACATGGGTGATGATCGCAAGGTCGATGTCGCCGGTGGCGATCCGCTCGGCCAGCATCGGCGTCGGCTCGCAGACCACGGTGACTTCGGTGCGCGGGTTCGAGCGGGCGAAGCGCGCCAGGATCTCCGGCAGATAGCGGTCGGCATAGTCGTCGGGCACACCGAGCCTGATCCGGCCCTTCAGATCAGCTTCCGTGAAGCTCGCGACGCATTCCAGGTTCAGGCGGACGATCCGGCGGGCATAGTCGAGCAGGCGCTCGCCATCCTCGGTCAGCTTGGCATGGCGCCCGTCACGGCCGAACAGGGGCCGTCCGACGCGCTCCTCGAGCCGCTTCATCTGCATCGAAACAGCCGACTGGGTCTTGAAGACGATTTCGGCGGCGCGGGTGAAGGAGCCGGTGTCGGCGATGGCGACGAAGGTCTTGAGCTGGTCGGCGTCGAGCACATGGGCCATGCCGGCGTCCCTCCGAAGGGGTATCAAAATTAATTGTGCCAAACATCATAACCATTCGTTTGGCTGATGACCAGCGGGGAGTTACCTTTGGGTCACTTTCCGGTTCCTGTCATGGCGCGACCAGCTGGCCCGGAAAACCCGATCCGCCGTTCAACCCGAGGAGGCCGTCATGCTGATCATGACCTATGCCGCGAAGTCCACGTCTGCCCTCGGCGGCAGCGCGACGCGTGCCGCCACCCAGACGGTCACCGGCTTCAAAAATCTGATCCGCGCCTGGGTGCACCGCCGCGAAGTGCTGCAGCTCAGCGAACTCGACGAGCGCGGCCTGAAGGATATCGGCCTCGTGCGTTCCGACGTCGAGGGGGCGCTGGCGACCTCCTGGCTGCGCGATCCCTCCGCCGTTCTCTCGGCCCGCTCGGCGCAGCAGCAGTCGGCGGCCGCGCACCGCCGAGAGGTTGGTCTTCGACATGCCGTAGCCCAGCCGGCCGCCGCGCCGACGGCGCGGACCATCGAGATCGCGTGCAACGCCTGACCCCTTGGCGTGACGCGTTCCTGCGGGCGGTGGCTTCGGCCGCCGCCCTTTTTCTTGCGCCGTATCCGCCGAGAAGGTGAGGCGGTCTGTTCTGAACGGCCCGGTCTTGCAGCAAGCCTCAGGCGCGGCGCTGGCCGCCGCCGAGCATCGCATCGAAGATCGATTTCAGCGCGTCTTGGTGGCTGTCCTGCACCTTGCGGCCATGCTCGAACATCTGGTTGAGGGCATCGAGGCCGATCGAGCCGGGACTGGTCTCGCCGGAAGGCGCCGGCTGCTGCGGCTGGGGTTCCGGTTCCGGCTCGGGCTGACGGCGCTGCGGCGCCGGCTTGGGTCCTTCCTGCGGCGGCTGGCCGCCGCCGAACATGCCGGTCAGGATCTGGCCGAAGATGTTGCCCATATCGGCCGGGTTGCCCGGCATCGGCGCGCCACCGAACGGGCCGCCGCCCGGGGCCTGTCCGGTCGCCGGCGCCTGCCCGCCGAACAGTCCACCGAGAATGGCCTCGAGCGGATTGCCGGGACTGGCCTGCATGCCCGGCTTCGGCGGGTTCGGCGCCTGCCCGCGCATCATCTCGGCGAACTGGCCGAGAATGCCGCCGAGGCCCTGATTGCCGGCCGACTTGGACAGCCCGCCCATCACCATCGCGGCGATCACCGGCAGCATCTGCTTGAGGATCGCCTGGCCGACGCCGCTGGTCGCGGCCGCCTGGGCGGTGATGGCGTTGCTGACCTCCTTGGAGCCGAAGAGCTGGCTCAGCACGTCCTTGCCCATCGGCGCCGCGGAATCGGGGATGCCGTCGCCATCGGTGTCGTACATCTGGCCGAAGGGCGTCGCCGTCATCATCTGGGCGAGATTGCCGAAGGCGTAGGGGTTCTGCGTCTGGCGCTGCAGGCCCATGGAGAAGGCCGGCAAGAGCGCATCGAGCGCGGCTTGCGTCTGCTGTTGGGAGAGGCCGTATTGCCGCGCCAGATTCTGCATGGCCTGGCCGTTCTGGGCCGTCTGCATCATCTCGAACAGGTTCATCATGGCATGCTCCCTTGCGGGTTCGGTCCCGCCATCGGCGCGTCTTCCGTTCGGCCGGAATCGGTCGAACCACCGGAGCGCGCCAGCCATTGCCCCGACGATATCAGCCGGGCGGGATCAGGCAAGCGAGGCCGCCTGCGCCGCCGCCTGCCGCTCCAACTTCCCGATCGCGCGATAGGCGAAGACCAGGGCCAGCACGCCGAACAGCACCGCTCCGAGAGCCGCACCGGCGATGGCGCCCTTCGGCCCGGCATAGTGCGCGCCGATGAAGGCCATCGGCACGGTGCCGAGCGTCGCCCGGCCCCAGCTGAACACGGTCGAGTAGAGCGGCATGCCGAGATTGTTGAAGGCGGCATTGGCGACGAAGAGGGCGCCGACGAACAGCCACATCGGGCCGGAGATCAGGCAGAAGAACACGACGATCTCCGCCGTTTCGTCGCTCGCATCGAACAGGGTGGTGAGCGGGTGGCGCAGCAGCACCAGCAGCAGCCAGGCGATGGCGACGCAGGCCGCGGCAAAGCAGACCGAGTCGGTCAGCGCCCGGCGCATCCGGTCGAAGCGCAGCGCCCCCCAGTTCTGTCCGAGGATCGGCCCGATCGCGCCGGACAGCGCGAACAGCGCCCCGAACGCCACCGGCACGAGCCGGTCGATGATCGCGGTCGCGGCGATCGCCTGGTCGCCGAAGCGGGCGATGATGCTGGCGAAGAAGGCATTGGCGATCGGGTTGGAGAGATTGGTCAGGATCGCCGGCGCGGCGATGGCGAAGGAGCGGCCGGCATCGGCCCGCACTGCGGCGAGCGTCGGTCGCGCCACGATGCCGTGGACCTTGACCGCGCCGTGATAGCCGACCGCGACGAGCATCAGTCGCGAGATCACGGTGGCGATGGCGGCGCCGTCCGGCCCGAGGCCGAGTCCGAAGATCAGCAGCGGGTCCAGTCCGGCGATCACGACGCCGCCGGACAGCGTGACATACATCGCCCGCTTGGCGTCGCCGACAGCGCGCAGCACGGCGGAGAACCCCATGCCGAGCGCCATCAGCACATTCGACGGCAAGGTGATCCACAGGAAGGAATGGGCGACGGCATAGGCCTCGCCCTGCGCGCCGAGGCGCGTCAGCAGCCAGGGCAGCAGCGGCAGGATCAGGGCGCTCAGCACGAAGGCCGCGACGGCCATCAGGGTGAGCGACGACGCCGCCAGCCGGCGCGCGGCGGCGCGGTCGCCGGCGCCAAGGGCGCGCGCCGTCAGGGCAGTGACCGCGATCATCAGCCCGACATTGAAGGAGACGACGAGGTAGAGGACGATGGTGGCGTAGCCGACGCCGGCCGTCGCCGCCGGTCGCCCCAGGCGCGAGACATAGAGCAGGGACAGCAGGTCGACGACGAACACGGCCATCAGGCCGACGGAAGCGGTCGCCGTCATCACCGCGACATGGCGCAGGGTCGAGCCGGTGACGAAGACGGCGGGGCTTTTGCTGGGAGCGTTCACTCGGCCGGTTCTCCGACACCGCCGACCGCGACCTCGGCACCGCCGTCCTCGATGACCTCGCGGGTCTCCTCGGAGAGCGCCTTCGACTTGGCCTTCGGCTTGACCAGCGGCTCGGGCGAGACGCGCGGCACCTTCTGCAGGCCGGCGGCGATGCCTTCGCTGAACTGGATTTCCATGCGCTGGGCATCGCGCTCGCGCACGTTCTCGATCACCAGGCTTGCCTCCTCATAGTCGAGCCCGAGCCCCTCCAGCGTCACCCGGCTGAAGCCGAGCGCCGATTCGAAGGTCTCGCGCATCTGGAAGTCGACATCGGCGCGCATCAGGTCGATGGCGTGGACGCGGTCGAAGGCGCGGGCATGCAGGCGCACCGTCGGGAACTCGGCCTTGGCCATCTCGACGATGCGCAGTGCCGCCTCGCGATTGTCGACGCAGATGCAGACGATCCTGGCCTTGCCCGCTCCGGCCGCGCGCAGCACGTCGAGCCGCGTGCCGTCGCCATAGTAGATCTTGAAACCGAACTTGGCGGCGGAGCGGATGCGCTCGACATCGGAATCGATCACGGTCACGTCGATATGCTGCAGCAGCAGCGCCTGCGTCACCACCTGGCCGAAGCGGCCGAAGCCGATCACCAGCACGGAAGGCGTGGTGCCGCTGAAATCCTCCTCGATCTCCTCCGGCGGGGCGGCGCGCGCCAGCAGCCAGGCGTCGATCAGCTTGGCGAGAACCGGGCCGATCAGCATGCTGAGGGCGGCGAGCGCGGTGGCGATGGCGCCGTGATGCTCGCTGAGCAGGCCGAGCGAGGCCGCCATCGGCAGCAGCACGAAGGCGAATTCGCCGGCCGGCGACAGCAGGGCGCCGGCCCGGATTGCCTCGGTCCAGGTCGAACAGGAGGCGCGCAGGATCGCGGCTGCGACGGCAATCTTGAACAGGACCAGCGCGGGCGCTGCGAGCGCGAGCAGCAGCGCATTGTCGAGCACCAGCTTGAGGTCGATCGACATGCCGACCGCCATGAAGAACAGGCCGAGCAGCACGCCGCGGAAGGGCTCGATGTCGGCCTCGAGCTCATGACGGAAATGCGAGTCGGCCAGCAGCACGCCGGCGAGGAAGGCGCCCATCGCCATGGAGAGGCCGACCTTCTCCATGACCAGCGCCGCGCCGAGCACGACGAGCAGCGCAGCCGCCGTCATCACCTCCCTTGCGCCGGATTTGGCGAGCAGGCGGAAGAACGGATTCAGCGCATAGCGGCCGGCGAACACCAGCGCCGCGACCGCGAGCAGCGCCAGTCCAAGCCCGGCGAGCGCCTGCACGGCGTTCTCGTCATTGGCCACGCCGGTCGTCGCCAGCAGCGGCAGCACGGCGAGCATCGGCGCGATCGCGATATCCTGGAACAGCAGGACGGAGAAGCAGCGCCGGCCATAGCGCTCGGCGCCGTCGCCACGCTCTTCGAGCAATTGCAGGGCGATCGAGGTCGCGGAGAGGGCGAGCGCGAGGCCGACCGCGACCGCCCCGCCGGGCCTCAGCCCGAGATGCCAGGCGATGCCGCCGATCACGCCCGCGCTCAGCACCATCTGGGCGAGGCCGGAGCCGAGGATGTCGCGGCGCATCGAGTAAAGACGCGAAGGCTGCAGTTCGAGCCCGACCAGGAAGAGCAGCAGCACGACGCCGATCTCGGCCGTACCACGGATCGCGTCCGGGTCCTTGACCACGGCCAGCAGCGACGGCCCGATGGCGATGCCGGCGGCGAGATAGCCGAGCACGGCGGAGAGCCCGAAGCGCCGGAACAGAGGAACCGCGACGACGGCCCCGGCGCAGAAGGTCAGGATCGGCGGCAGATAGCTGGCGTGCGAGGCATCGGCCATGAAGGACTCGTGCTGGAATGGGGCGGCCTGGCGCGCCAAGGGCAGGCCGACCGGGGCAATTTAGGCGTTGTGCGGCACGTCTGCGAGGGGCGGCAGGAGCGGGGCGCCCCTGCGGCCTGCGGCGAGCCGCTTCCTTGACATCATTCGCGTGAGACCGAAAGAAGGCGCAGCCCTTGCCGGAGCCTCTGAACCCCCGTGACCGCCGCGCCGAAACCGCCGCTCGACATCCTGCTCTGCGCCCCGCGCGGCTTCTGCGCCGGCGTGGTCAGGGCGATCGACGCCGTCGAGAAGGCGCTGACGCTGCATGGCGCGCCGGTCTATGTCCGCCACGAGATCGTGCACAACAAATACGTGGTCGAGTCGCTGAAGCGGAAGGGCGCGGTCTTCGTCGCCGAGCTCGACGAGGTTCCCGATGCGACGCGGCCGGTGATCTTCTCTGCGCATGGCGTGGCGAAGTCGGTGCCGGCCGAGGCGCAGGCGCGCAATTTCTTCGCCATCGACGCGACCTGCCCGCTGGTCACCAAGGTGCATCGCGAGGCCGAGGTCCACCACAAGCGCGGCCGGCACATCCTGCTTGTCGGCCATGCCGGCCATCCCGAGGTGATCGGCACCATGGGGCAGTTGCCGCCGGGTGCGATAACCCTGATCGAGACGCTCGAGGACGTCGCGGCGCTGACCCCGCCCGAGGGCAAGCCGCTGGCCTATGTCACGCAGACGACGCTTTCGGTCGACGATACCCGCGGTATCGTCGAGGCGCTGCAGGCGCGCTTCCCGGCGCTGATCGCGCCGCATAAGGAAGACATCTGCTACGCCACCACCAACCGGCAGGAGGCGGTCAAGCGCGTCGCCCCGCTGGTCGACGGGCTGATCGTGGTCGGCTCCCCCAATTCCTCGAACTCGCAGCGCCTGCGCGAGGTCGCCGAGCGGGCAGGCTGCCCGGTGGCGCGCCTCGTCCTGCGCACCGATGAGATCGACTGGTCGCTGTTCGGCGATATCCGCCGCCTTGGCCTCACAGCTGGCGCGAGCGCGCCGGAGGTGCTGGTCGAGGAGATCATCGACGCCTTCGCCGAACGCTATGAGGTCACGGTCGAGACCGTCTCGACCGCCGATGAGAGCGTCTTCTTCCCCCTGCCGCGCGAATTGCGCGGCGAGCCGGCCTCGACCCCGGCCGTGTGAGCTGATCGTGGCCGTTTATACCGAAGTACCCGATAACGAGATGGCTGCCTTCGTGGCGGGTTATGGCATTGGCGACCTCCTGTCGGCCAAGGGCATCGCCGAGGGCGTCTCGAACTCGAATTTCCTGCTGCACACCACGCAGGGCTTCTACATTCTGACGCTCTATGAGGAGCGGGTCTGCGCCGACGATCTGCCTTTCTTCATCGGGCTGATGGAGCATCTGGCGCAGCGCGGCCTGATCTGCCCGCAGCCGCTGCGGACCGGGGACGGAGCCGCCGTGGGGCGCCTCGCGGGGCGCCCTGCCGCGATCGTCACCTTCCTCGACGGTCTTTCCGTTCGCCGGCCGACGGTCGCGCATTGCGGCGAGGTCGGGCGCGGGCTCGCATTGCTGCACGAGGCCGGCCGGGATTTCGGTATGCAGCGCGCCAACGTCCTCTCCGTACCCGGCTGGCGCCCGCTCGCCGAGCAGGCGGGATCCGAGGCCGACACTGTTCTGCCCGGGTTGTCGAAGCGCATCTTCGCCGAGATCGAGGCGCATGAGCGGAACTGGCCGCAGGGGCTGCCGAGCGGCATCATCCATGCCGACCTCTTCCCCAACAACGTCTTCTTCATCAAGGACCAGCTCTCCGGGCTGATCGACTTCTATTTCGCCTGCACCGACGCCTTCGCCTACGACCTCGCGATCTGCCTGAACTCCTGGTGCTTCGAGGCCGACGCCTCGTTCAACCTGACCAAGGGCCAGGCCCTGCTCGCCGGCTATGAGAGCGTCCGGCCGCTCGAGGCGGCCGAGGTCGCGGCCCTGCCGGCGCTGTGCCGTGGCTCGGCGCTGCGCTTCCTTTTGACCCGCCTGGTCGACTGGCTGAACGTGCCGGAAGGCGCCTTCGTGAAGCCGCTCGACCCGCTCGAATACGACCGCAAGCTCGCCTTCCACCAGCGCGTCTCGGATGCGCGCGAATACGGGCTGCGCCGATGAGCGACGTCGTCGAAGTCTGGACGGACGGCGCCTGCTCGGGCAATCCGGGCCCCGGCGGCTGGGGTGCGATCCTCAGCTACAAGGGCAAGGAGCGCGAGCTTTCGGGCGGCGAGGCGCTGACCACCAACAACCGCATGGAGCTGATGGGAGCGATCTCGGCGCTGGAGACGCTGACCCGGCCCTGCACCGTCGCGCTCCACACCGACAGTCAGTATCTGCGCCAGGGCATCACCGCCTGGATCCATGGCTGGAAGAAGAACGGCTGGAAGACCGCCGACAAGAAGCCGGTCAAGAACGAGGAGCTCTGGAAGCGCCTCGACGCTGCCCTCAAGCAGCACAAGATCGAGTGGAAATGGGTCAAGGGCCATGCCGGCGACGAGATGAACGAACGCGCCGACGCGCTCGCGCGGGCAGGGATGGCGCCGTTCAAACCGGGGCGGTGAAGGGCGGGGGACGGCGGCTGCGCGTCGATTGTTGACCTTCGGTGACGCGCCGGCCAAATCTCGATGCACGAGGTTTCGTACACTGGTGCGCCTGCCGCGATCGCGTTCATCCAACGTCTGCCGGCTAGAGAGGCTGCGAGGTCGCCGGGATCTCGCTTCATGCGAAATCGACGCGGCGTAGCCCTGACATCAGGCGGATGCGCGAACGAAGTGCGCCGGGTCATACAGCCTGTGGCAAGGCCACTTCGCACCCTGTTCTGCGTTCGATATGCTCGGGCACGGAGCGGCCGGCATGCTGAACCTGTGGGCCAGAATCAGGGCGAGGCGCGCCGATCCGGCCCGCGCGGTACATTGAAATCCTTTCTGACGCTGGCGTGCAGGCCCTATCATCGCCACGGTCGCACCTAAGCGGCCTCGGCCTGCAGAACGCCCTGCCTGATGTCTCGATGCCGGTGACGGGGAGCAGCACGATGCGATTTGCCCTGTGGACAGGGGGGCTCCTCGTCATCGCGGCCCTAGCGGCCGCGATCCATTTTTGGTCGCCGCACGCGACCTTGCGAGTGACAACTGGCCCCTTCGGCACAGAGGCCCAGCGCCTTATCGGTGCCCTCGTGACCGAGGTTGCCAAGGATCATCCCCGCGTGAAGATCCAGCCGGTTCAAGTCAATGATCTGGCCGCCAGTTCAAAGGCGATCGAGACCGGCGATGCCGAACTCGCCTTGATCCGCAGCGACGTTTCTCCACCGACCAATGGCCAGACTATCGCGATACTGCGCCGCGATGTCGTGGCCTTCGTGCTGCCTCCGAAATCGCCGATCGACAGCATCGGAAAGCTCTCCGGCAAGACAATCGCAATTCCGCAAGGACGTCTGCAGGACGTCAACTCTGCGATGCTCGATATCATCCTGAGCTACTACAATGTCGCGCCTCACGACGTGAAGCGGCTCTTCCTGAGTTCCGACGAAATGATCACGGCGGTCCATCAAAGGCAGGTGGCGGCGATTCTTGCCGTAGGCCCGGTCGGTCCAGGCGAGGTCGTTGGCGCCGTACTGGCCATGGCCAAGGGAACAGCAGGGACGCCGACGATTCTGGCTTTCTCTGACGCGGACGCCTTCAATCGGCGTTTCCCCGCCTTCGAAACGTTCGATGTGCCGGAAGGTGCCTTTAGGTCTCGGCCTGCGACCCCTGACGACACTGTCACGACGCTCGCCGTGACCTACCGACTCGTAGCACCCGATACGATGCTCAACCTGGTCGCCGGGGCGATAGGCCGGTCTCTCCTGACGTCGAAGCCTAAGCTGGCCGCGCTCACCCCGCTGGCCAATCAGATCGAGGCGCCCGACCCCGACGCAAAGAACCCGATCCTGCCGATCCATCCCGGTGTCGCCAACTATCTCAACAATGGCGAGCAGAGCTTTCTCGACGAGATTCAGGGCTATTTCTATCTCGCCGCGGCTGTCGTCAGCATCTTGGGTTCGGCCGCGACGGTCATCATGGGGCGCATGAAGACCCGGCGAATGCGCCAAGAACAGAAGCGGACGGGGCAATTGATCCAGATCGCCGACCAGGCCCACGGGGCCGATGCCGAGAAGCTGGAAACCCTCGACCGATCACTCCACCACCTGATCGACGAGGCTCTTGCCTCTGCAGGCAATGCTGGCGGCGAATCCACCATGGCCCTGGCAATCAACCACGCCCGCTATTCGATCACGGCGCGTCGGGCTGTGCTGAACTCCCAGCGCGGGCAGAGCACAGGCGAGCCTTCTGTAGCGACGTGATGGTCGTCTCCGCCGACTGCCCGAGAGCGAGAACGGAGCCATTTTCGCCCAGCCCGGTGGTTTCCCAGGAGCGCCGCGCAGCGCCAATATCCGCCTTGGGTCAACCGCGTTGGCGCACGACCGTAGGGCTCGCTGTTTCGGCCGGTGCCGTTGACACCGAGCAGCTACAGCCGAGCATTCCAACCCCCCGCGGTGCGCCGCCTCAGCGCCAGCCCAGCTCCGGCGCGACATGCTTCAGGATCGCTTCGATCACATGGGCGTTGTAGTCGACGCCGAGCTGGTTCGGCACCGTCAGCAACAGCGTGTCGGCCTCGGCGATCGCCTCGTCCCGTTTCAGCTCCTCGATCAGCCTGTCGGGCTCGGCGGCGTAGGAGCGGCCGAAGATCGCGCGCGTGCTGTCGTCGATATAGCCGATCGAATCGCTGCCCTGCCCGTCGCGGCCGAAATAGGCGCGGTCGCGATCGTCGACCAAGGCGAAGATGCTGCGGCTGACCGAGACGCGCGGCTCGCGCTGATGGCCGGCCTCCTTCCAGGCCTGCCGGTAGCCGCGGATCTGCTTCGCCTGCTGGATATGGAAGGGCTCGCCGCTCTCATCGGTCTTCAGCGTCGAGCTCTGCAAATTCATGCCGGCTTTCGCCGCCCATACCGCGGTCGAGTCCGAGGCGGCACCCCACCAGATGCGCTCGCGCAGGCCCTCGGAATGCGGCTCGAGCCGCAGCAGGCCGGGCGGGTTGGGGAACATCGGGCGCGGGTTCGGACGCGCAAAGCCCTCGCCGCGCAAGACGTCGAGGAAGACCTCGGTGTGGTGGCGGGCCATGTCGGCATCGCTCTGTCCGTCGGCCGGCTGGTAGCCGAAATGGCGCCAGCCATCGATGACCTGCTCGGGCGAGCCGCGGCTGATGCCGAGCTGCAGGCGCCCGCCGGAAATGAGATCGGCCGCGCCGGCGTCCTCCGCCATGTAGAGCGGATTCTCATAACGCATGTCGATGACGGCGGTGCCGATCTCGATGCGCTTGGTTCTGGCGCCGACAGCGGCCAAAAGCGGGAAGGGCGAGGCGAGCTGGCGCGCGAAATGGTGCACCCGGAAATAGGCGCCGTCCGCGCCCAGCTCCTCGGCCGCCACGGCAAGATCGATCGACTGCAGCAGCGTGTCGCCGGCCGAGCGCGTCTGCGATTGCTGGGAGGGGGACCAGTGGCCGAAGGAAAGGAAGCCGATCTTCTTCATCGTGCAGCGCCTGTGAATGACCGCGAGCGCGGAGCCGTTCCGCGACAAGGAAAACGCCCGAGCGGCCGGCGCCGTCGGGCGTGCATGTCCTTCATATAGGTGCGATTCGCGGCTTCGCCCTGGCGTTCATGCACGCAAGTGAATGTCGCGATGCAATCCCGGCGGACCTGGCGGGATGGCTGTCGGCTCAGCCCAGCGGCTGCCGGTAGACGATGAAGCCCGACTTCTGCGCGACCTTGTCGTAGAGTTCCTGCGCTTGCACGTTGCTCTCATGCGTCTGCCAGTAGACGCGGAAGCAGCCCTTCTTCTCCGCCATCTGCCGGACGGCCTCGATCAGCTTGCGGCCGACGCCGCCGCCTCTTGCTTCCTCGCTGGTGAACAGATCCTGCAGATAGCAGATCTCCTTCGGACTCCAGGTCGTGCGGTGCAGCACATAGTTGACGATGCCGATCGCCTTGCCGTCGCGCAGGGCGATGAAGCCGCCCATTGGCTCCGTGCCGCCCGTCAGGCGCGCGAAGGTGGTGTCTGATGTCTCCGGGGCAAGCGATGCCTTGTAGAAAGTCAGATAGCCCTGCCAGAGCGGCTCCCAGGCGGTGCGGTCGCCTGCGACGAGCGGGCGGATGGTGATCTCGGACAAGGGCTCCTCCATGAATGGGCCGGAGGCTAGCGCGAGCCGGGCGGGCCTGTCTCATGACCAAGCGTCATGATTTCGATCAGCATCGCTGTGGGCTCGGCGTCCGCCCGGGGCTTGTGCACTACTCGGGAACGCCGGCCTTGCGCATGCCTTCCACGAAGACTTCGCAATGCGCGTAATGGCGGAGGTTCTCGCGCAGCACCGAGAGGTGCAGGGGCGGGCCGACCCGCGCGCGGGCGGCGATGAACTCCTGCGCCTCGTCGATCAGGCCGAGATGGCCGCAGCAGCTGATCAGCGTGTTGTAGTGCCCAGAGTACTCCGCGAAGGCGGAGACCGAGGCGCGCAGGTGGGGCAGCGCTTCCGCGAAGCGCCTTGCGCCAAGCAGAGCGAGCCCGTGAATGGCGGTGTAGATCCCGGCGAAGCTGTCGGCCGGGCTCAGGCGCACGGCCTTGCCGGTCTCGGCGATCGCCTCGTCGTAGCGGCCCGCCCGAAGCAGAGCCCAGCCATGGGCGGTGCGGCCGAGCGCGAAGCTCGGATTGAGGGCGAGCGCGGCTTCGAGCTCGACCAGCGCCCTGTCGTGCTGTCCCGCGGTGCTGAGGCCGAGGCCGCGGGTCATCCGCGCCCAGGGATCGCCGGGATCGTGCGCGAGCGCGTCCTCGGCATGCTGCGCCGCCTGCCGGTAGCCCTCGCGCGTATCCGGCACCCAATAGCAGAGCGAGGCCCACCATAGTGCCCAGCTCAGCAGCGCATGGGCCCGGGCATAGGTGGGGTCCATGGCGATGGCCTGGTGCAGCAGCGCCTGCGCCTCGTCGTTCTGGCGCCTGCCTACCTTGCTGATCAGCCCCATCGCCCGCACGACCAGGCCCCAGGCGTCGATGCTGCCGGGCGGGCGGCCCGAGACCCGCACGCCTTCCTCGGCATAGAGGCGCGGCTCGATCGCCGCGACGACATGCTCGGTGATCTCGTCCTGCACGGCGAAGATGTCGGCGAGGTCGCGGTCGTACTTTTCCGCCCAGATATGCTTGCCGGTACCGGCGTCGATCAACTGGACGACGACGCGGATGCGCCCGCCCGCGGCGCGCACGCTACCCTCGAGCACATAGCGCACGCCCAGTTCACGGGCGACCTGCCGCACATCCACCGCCTTGTCCCGGTACACGAAGCTGGAGTTGCGGGCGATCACGAAGAGCCAGCGCAGGCGCGAGAGGCCGGTGATGATGTCCTCGCTGATCCCGTCGGCGAAATGGCTCTGCTCGGGACCGCCGCTCATATTGGTGAAGGCAAGGACGGCGATCGAGGGCGTGTCGGGCAGGGGCGGTGGGTTATTGCAGCTCTGCCGCGGCGTCGGCGCGCCCTGCGCGAGCGCCGCGATGCTGACCGGCGAGAGCGAATAGACGCGCACCGGGCGGGTCAGGTTTTTCAGCTGCTGCTCGCCGATGTCCTCGAAGGGATAAGGCAGCTTGTCCCGGACCTGCTCGTGGACCATCCCGGACATGCAGAGCCCGCCGGCTTCCGCCATGGTCTGCAGCCGAGCGGCGAGGTTGATGCCGTCGCCGTAGAACTCGCCTTCGTCGAGGATCACGTCGCCGAGATTGACGCCGAGGCGGAAGGCGATGCGCCGTTCCGCCGCCACCTCGTTCTGATGCGCCGCGATGGCCTGCTGGATTTCGACGGCGCAGGCGACCGCCTCGACCACGCTCGCGAACGCGACGAGCGCGCCGTCGCCCATCAGCTTGACGGTTCGCCCGCCGCGCCGGGCGATGCACGGCTCCACCGCCTCGGCCCGCAGCGCCTTGAGGCGCGCGACCGTGCCGGCCTCGTCCACGCCCATCAGGCGCGAATAGCCGACGACATCGGCAGCAAGGATCGCGGTGAGCTTGCGTTCGACCTGCTGCGCCTGTGCGACGCGGTTCCTGTTCACGGTGGGCGCTCGTCCAGAGAGCCGAGGCCGAAGACCCAGGACGTCGCGAAGGCATGGCGCCGGCCCTGGCTCCGCGCGGATGTTGCGCCTTTCCGGGCGGCTTGGCTATCGGCCGTTGGCGCGACCCGGTGGCGACGAGCCGCGAAGCCGGGGCAAAAGAAGCCGTGACCCAGAATGCGTCGGACTCAATCGTGAAGCGCTCACGGCGCCGACTTTGCAGAGCCGCCAAAGGACCCGCCGGGCAGAAAGCTCGCGCCGACGTGCAGACGTTGCCATTGCCGCGAAAAGACCCATTCTGTGGCGTCGCAAAGTCGGGAGATCTTCTGTCGCTTTGATCGTGATTGTCGCGACATGGTCAATCCCGGCGGCTGAGATCGGTGCCGGTTTCACATATGGGAGATGGCCTTGCGCTTCAGAATTTCACGGGTTCTGGCAGTTTTCGTGGCCGTTTTCGGGTTTGCTGTGGTGGGGTACGCCGCAGCAAATCCTAGCGCGGCGGTGTGCGCTGCGTTGGACGTCATACCATCGACACGCCTGAATGACGGAACCTTGGTCGCATCAGACACTCTGGAGCCAAATCAAGCCCGCGCGATCGAGCGCCTTGTGTCGGATGCAAAAGGCAGAATTGCAGAGGTTTTTGGAGAACCCCGATCGAAGCCAATTATCCTGTTCTTTGATGGTGCGGCCAGATTTGGGCCATTTCGACTTAATGAATACGGCAGCACGCAATTCATTGGTTCAAGAATTTGCGTTCTGATCGGTCCTAAAGGCCAGAACGTAGATATCGTCGCTCATGAACTAATGCATGCCGAAATTGCGGATCGTGTCGGGCCTTTGGCCAAGTTCACTGAGCTTCCGACATGGTTCGATGAAGGCCTCGCCATGCAGGTCGATTTCAGGTCGGAATACGACATTCGGGCGGGGGCGGATGTGGATAGTAAGTCCGTTAGAGATATGGGGTCTGCTCGATATTTCTTCGTTTCGGATTCGGATGTGTTGACCAGTAACTATGCGTCCGCAAAATTCGAAGTCGCTTTGTGGGCTAACAAGGTGGGCTATTCGTCAATTTATGCTTATCTTGAGCGCATCAAGCAGGGTGAAGCATTCGAAAAGGTCGTCGACCCCAATTTGCGGTAGTGTCAGCCGCGATATCGCGCCGCAGCATGGGAATGTTTCAACCTCCTCGACGTTGCACGCAAATCGAAGCTCATTGTGAGGAATTCGCTAGAGCCTTTTATCCTGCCAAGAAGCCGTTGAGATTGGAGAGCCGGAGGCATTTCCGTCGCGAGGGCCTGCTGCGGGTCAAGGGGCGCGACCAGCTTTGCGACGGGTTCGATGTCGGCTTCCGACCTAAAGCTGACATCTATCTAAATGCGCAATCGCGTTGATCCTGATGGTCGATGCGGAAAGGCGCCGAGCCCGCTCCGAACAGGGGGATGCATTCGCGCACCTCGTCCGGTGAGTAGTATCGGAGGTCCCCCTGACGCGTTCTATCGACGGTACCAATGAAACGCCATCGCTCTGAAGGACTCCTCTTAACCGCAAAATAGCTGATCTCTTCTGGAGCACGTTCTGAATTCAGCGTGACCGCCGTTGCACCTCCGCCGGGATGAGCAACGACAAGCCAATTCTCCGGCGTTAGATAGACGCTCGCGCGACTCGCCGGCCCCCAATCTTCCCACATGCGCCTATCGGTTTTCCCATGAACGTTTTCGACAACTATCCGCGAGAAGGGTATCCAGTCTTCACCTAACCACCACTCAAAACGTGCTTTCGCGTTCGCCCCGGGAAGGTCTATCCCAACGGTTTGTCGGGGAGAGGAGTACTGAGCATTGTAGCCCCAAATCGCAGCCGCGACGGCAAGCAAGAGCACTGGGAGGCAGCCAAATCTGAACATCTGTAGCGGTGATCGCTCGTAGCGGGTGGCAATGGAGATGCGATTTTTGCTGCCAGATCAATGCCTGCTCCTGACCCAAGAGCGACATTCGTCTCGTCGGGGTCTCTACTCCTCTCGCCCCATAGAAAAGCCCGCGCCGGGATGGCGCGGGCGCGAAGTCGTTCGAACCGGAAATGCGGCTCAGAGCTGGGCGAGCAGCGCCTCGGCGCCTGAGGCATCGGCCTTGCCGGGTGCTTCCTCGACATTGAGCGCGGTGACCACGCCGTCCTCAACGACCATCGAATAGCGCTGCGAGCGCGTGCCGAGGCCGAAGCCCGAGCCGTCCATCGACAGGCCGATCTCCTTGGCGAAATCCGCATTGCCGTCGGAGAGGAAGCCGATGATGCCGGCGCCGCCGGTGGCCTTCGCCCAGGCGTCCATCACGAAGACGTCGTTGACGCCCGTGACGAAGATCTCCTCGACGCCCTTGGCCTTGATCTCGCCGGCCTTGGCGAGAAAGCCGGGCAGGTGGTTCTTGTGGCAGGTCGGCGTGAAGGCGCCGGGCACGGCGAACAGCACCACCTTGCGGCCCTTGAACAGATCTTCTGTCGTCTTCGCGGCCGGGCCTTCGGCCGTCATCACCCGAAACGTCGCCTGCGGAAGCTTGTCACCGACCTTGATCGACATCGTGCCGTTCTCCATCCTCGCGCTCCCCGTTCGGCCGGGCATGGCCGAACGACCAGAATTCGCGCTAGCTCATAATTGGTGCAGCATGTCCGCATCACGAACGTGGTGTCCGCTTTCGTGGAACATGCTCGCGGCTGATGGCCGCCCCGCTGGCAGGGTTACGGCTTGCCGGCGCCGATGTCGAGTTCCAGCCGCGTCTCGACCGCGGCCGGCTTACCGCTCAGCGTTACGATGAAGGGTGTGAGGCCGCTGGCCCCCTTGGGGCGGTCGACGATCTTAAGCTTCGCCGCGACGGTGCCGTCGGGGAGGGGGGTGAGCTGCGGGCGGCCGAACGACCATTGTCCGGCGCCCTCGACGAAGACGTCGTCGATCGCGCCGCCTTCCGGAGCCTTCAGGATCAGCTTGAGCGCATGCTCGCTTTCCTTCTCGCCACGCGTGACCTCGATGATCGAGAGGCGGTCGCGTGCGAGGCCGAGCTTGACGGGCTGCGGGATGCGCGCCTCGAACTCTTCGAGCCTGGGCGACGTCACCGAGGTCACGCCTGGTTCAAGCCAGAGCCGGGCCTCGCCCTTGGCGGGCACGCAAATCTTGTCGCAGACGGCGTAATCGAGCTTCAGCGCCACGGTCACCGGGCGAGTCGGATCGACCGGCTGGACGGAGACCGGCACGACGATTTCGCCGACATAGCCGATGCCGAAGCCGTTCGCGTCCTCGAAGCGCTCGGGGGCCGGCCAGCGCACATCGAGACCGCCGACATTCTCCGAGCCGCTCCAGTCGAACACCGGCGGAACCCCGGAGTCGCCGGGGCTGCGCCAATAGGTCTTGTAGCCTGGCGCCATCACGATCTCGACGCCGACACGTTGCTTGCCGGAGGCTGCGGTTGCGCCGGCGATCAGACGCATCGAGGAATGGGTGCTTTTCGACCAGAGCGAAACGGCCGCTTCCTGCGCCCCGGCGGGTGTGCCGAGCGTCAGGGCAGCCGAAAAAAGGGCGGCGAGAAATTTCACGACAGCTGATTTAGGCGATCCGGGCGAGAATAGCGAGAAACACGCAGTCGCGACCTCAAACATTTGCGTTAGGGCGGGAGGTCAGCCTCCGTGACAGAGGAATGCGGCGCGAGCGGGACACGATAATTTGGCGTTGTACCCCCGTTCCCAGCGCGCCCGCAAAGGCTTAGCATGGCGCCATGAAGATCGGTTCGAACCAGCGGGTCAGCGGTCGCAGTTATCTCGACGGGCAGTGCCTGATCGCGATGCCGGGCATGAGCGATGCGCGCTTCGCCCGCACCGTCGTCTATCTCTGCGCCCATTCCGAGGACGGGGCGATGGGGATCATCGTCAACAAGCCGGCTGCCGACACGCGCTTTCCCGAGCTTCTGGTGCAGCTCGACGTGATCCCGCCGGACCAGGCGATTCGCCTGCCGAGCCAGGTCGAGCGCGTCCAGGTGCTGCGTGGCGGTCCGGTCGAGACCAAGCGCGGTTTCGTGCTGCACAGCGCCGACTTCTTCCTGGAATCGGCGACGCTGCCGATCGATGACGGCATCTGCCTGACGGCGACGCTCGATATCCTGCGCGCCATGGCGCTCGGCAGCGGCCCGGAGAATGCGGTCCTGGCGCTCGGCTATGCCGGCTGGGGCGCCGGCCAGCTCGAGGCCGAGATCCAGTCCAATGGCTGGCTGCACTGCGAGGCCGATTTCGACCTGCTCTTCGATGACGGGCTCGACACCAAATACGAGCGGGCGCTGCATAAGCTCGGCATCGACCCCGCCTTCCTCTCGAACCAGGCCGGCCACGCCTGAGAGGGCGCATTCACCTTTCAAGTCATTCCGGCTGAAGCGAAGCGGAGCGTCGGAATCCATCGCGGAACGCGCCGCCTATCGATGGATTCCGGAACGGCGCTGCTACGCAGCTTGTCCGGAATGACGGTGCAGGTCGTCGGCAGGTGGCGCGTTGCCGGTTAGGCCGCCTCGGTCGAGGCGCTCGACGCCCCCACAAGCCGACGCGCTTCCGCCGCCGTCATCGGCTGTCCGAAAGTGTAGCCCTGCGCGTACTGGCAGCCGAGCTGGTAGAGCTCGATCGCATCCGACTCTGTCTCGGCGCCTTCCGCCACCACGTCCATGCGCAGATCGGCGGCGAGCTGGACGATCGAGCGCAGGATCACCGGCGGGCGGCCATTGCCCATCTGGCGCACGAAGCTCTGGTCGATTTTGATCGTGTCGAAGGGGAAGCGCTGCAGATAGGACAGCGAGGAATAGCCGGTGCCGAAATCGTCGAGCGAGAGGCCGGCGCCGAGATCGCGGATGCGCGACAGCATCTGCGCGGCGTATTCCGGGTTCTCCATCACCAGGCTCTCGGTGATCTCGAGCTTCAGCGTGCCCGGCAGTACGCGCCGGCGCGCCAGCACCGATTTGACGTCGCGAAGCAGGTCGTGGCGCAGCAGCTGGCGGCTGGAGACGTTGACGCTGGCGAAGATCGGCGGCTCGACCTCGAGCGCCGCCTGCCAGGCGGCGAGCTCGCGCGCCGTCCGGTCCATCACATAGACGCCGAGATCGACGATCAGCCCGGTTTCCTCGGCGATCGAGAGGAAGTCCTGCGGCAGCAGCCGGCCCTCGCGCGGATGGTCCCAGCGCATCAGCGCCTCGAAGCCGGCGATGGTCCGGTCCTCCAGCCGCACGATCGGCTGGTACATCACTTGGATCTCGCCGCGCTCGATCGCCCGGCGCAGGTCGCTTTCGAGCGCCAGCCGGTCGTTGCGGTCGTTGCGCATCGCCGGGACGAAGACCTCGACGAGGTTGCCACCCTGGTTCTTGGCATGGGCCATGGCGAGCTCGGCATTCTTCAGCGCATCGTCCTTGCGCGCCGTCGGTGTACCGTCGAACAGCGCGAGCCCGATCGAGGGCGTCAGCACGATCTCGCGCTCGGCGAAGGTGACGGGCGTCGAGACGGCGCGGCGCACCAGCTCGGCCAGCGCCAGGATGCGTTCGGGCTCGCGCTCGGAAACGAGGATCATCGCGAAGATGTCGCCGCCGATGCGGGCCAGCGTGTCCTGGGCCCGCAGCAGGCGGCCAAGGCGGCGCGCCAGCGTCAGCAGGATCGAATCGCCGGCCGAGAAGCCGACGGATTCGTTGACCTGCTTGAAGCGGTCGATGTCGATGACGATGACGGTCGGGCGAATGCTCTCATCGGCGCGGCAGAAACCGAAGACGGCGGCGAGCCGGTCCTGGAAGAGCTCGCGATTGGGCAGGCCGGTCAGGTTGTCGTGCACGGCATCGTGCAGCATCCGCTCCTGGGCCGTGCGCTGCTCGGTGACATCAGCGAGCGTGCCGATGACGCGGATCACCTCGCCATCGGAGCCGATCACCGGGCGGGCCTTCAGGCTGAACCAGTGATAGGCGCCGTTGCCGGCGCGCAGGCGGAAATCGAGCTGCAGCTTGCCGCGCCGCTGCTCGATCACCGCATCGAGGGTGACGCGATAGCGGTCGCGATCGGCGACATGCATGTATTCGAGCCAGCGCGCGGCCGAGCCTTCGAGCGCGCCCTTGGGCAGGCCGAGCAGGATTTCGGTTTGCGGCGAGACGAAGATCTTGTCGGCCGTGACGTCCCAGTCGAAGACGAGATCGCCCGAGCCGGAGAGCGCGAGCGCTCGCCGCTCGGTGTCCGAGACCAGCCCCTGTGCCAGCGCCCCGCCGGCGAAGGCGTGCTGCACCACGGTGAAGCCGATCAGCAGCACGATCAGGACGAGGCCACCGATCAGCGCCGGCGGCACGAGGTCGCGGGCGAGCTGGCCGGTCACGGTGAAACCGGCGGCCGTGACCCACACCAACAGGAGGAACCAGGTCGGGATCAGCATCACTGCCCGCTCATAGCCATGGGTAGCGAGGTGCAGGATCAGCACGAAGCCGATCGCCGCGACGGCTGCGATCGAGATGCGCGCCACACCGGACGCCATCGGCGCATCGACCACGGCGAGGCCGACGAGCCCGGCGAGCCCGAGCATCCAGACCAGGGTGATGTGGCTGTAGCGCACATGCCAGCGCGACAGGTTGAGATAGGCGAAGAGGAAGACGAGAAGCGTCGCCGCCAGCACCACCTCGGCGCCGGCGCGATATATTCGCTCGATCGCGGGCGTTAGCGGGAAGATGCGCTGGAAGAAGCCGAAATCCAGCCCGGCATAGGCGAGGACTGCCCAGGCGAGCGCCGCAGCGGCGGGGAAGATCACCGCGCCCTTGACCACGAAGATGATGGTCAGGAACAGCGCGAGCAGGCCGGCGATGCCGATGATGATGCCCTTGTAGAGCGTCAGCCCGTTCGTCTTCTGGCGATAGGCCTCCGGCTCGTAGAGATAGAGCTGGGGCAGGTTCGGCGATTTGAGCTCGGCCACGAAGGTGACGGTCGTGCCGGGGTCGAGCGTGATCTGGAAAACGTCGGCGTCGGGCGAATCCTCGCGTTCCGGCCGCAGGCCCTGGCTCGCGGTGATCGCCTCGATCCGGCGGTCGCCGAGATCGGGCCAGATCACGCCGGAGCCGATCAGCCGGTGGAACGGCGCGACCAGCAGCCGGTCGATCTGCTCGTCGGAATCATTGGTGAGCGCGAAGACGATCCAGTCCGGCCTTGCGCCGGATTCGCGGGCACGAACCGCGATGCGCCGGACGATGCCGTCCGGGCCCGGCGCGGTCGAGATCTGGATGACGTCGCCGTCGGATTTGTTGCGCTCGACCACGTCGGTGAGGTCGAGCACGGGCACGTCGACCGGGACGCGCTGCGCCTCGACTGCCAGCGCCGGGCGCAGCGCCGTGAGCAGGATCAGCACCAGGAGGCCAGATATGGCGATGCCGAGCCGGAGGAAACGGTGCGTCGATGACAAGGTGGGCTCGGTCTTTCGGGCGGGTCTGAACGTTTAAAATTTATCTGGTCAGTCGTATCGGCCGGGCGTGGCGAGGGCAAGGCAGCCCACGGCGTCTTCCTCAAGCCTTGCGGAGGTCGGCTGCGAGCATCCCGTAGAGCAGATGGTCGGCCCAGACGCCGTTGATCCGCAGATAGCCGCGCGCCTCGCCTTCCCGCTGGAAGCCGACACGCTCGAGCAGCCGGCGGGATGGCGTGTTCTGCGGCAGGCAGGCTGCCTCGACACGGTGCAGAGCGAGCTCGGAAAAGGCGAAGCCGAGCGCCCCGCGCACGGCTTCCGTCATATGGCCCTTGCCGGCATGACGCTCGCCCATCCAGTAGCCGAGCGTGCAGGCCTGGGCGACGCCGCGTCTGACCAGGCCCAGCGTCAGCCCGCCGAGCAGCGCCTCGGTGCGGGCATCGAGCACGAACAGGCAATAGGCTTCGTCGGTCGCGATCTCGCGGGCGGCGCGCTTCACCCGCAGCCGGAACGAGTTCCGCGTCAGGTCGTCCTCGCTCCAGACCGGCTCCCAAGGCGTCAGGAAGTCGCGGCTTTCCAGCCGCAGCGCCGCCCAGGCGGAATAGTCATTGGCCAGCGGCGGGCGCAATACGAGGTTCTTGGTCCGGATCAGCGGCCGCGTCGGCGGGTCGGTCGCGAAGCGGAACAGGGCCATGGCGGTCAGGCCGGGCGGGCGAGGGCGGCGCGCAGGGCGTCAGCCGGCGCAAGATCGTCGAGCGGGCCGACGGCCGCCACCGTGGCGTGGCCCTTGAGCAGGCTGCGGCCGGCGGCGCGGACATCGGCGAGGCTCACCGCATCGAGCCGCCGCGCCAGCTCCTCGCGCGGGATGGCGCGGCCGAAGACCAGCACCTGCCGCGCCATCTGCTCGAGCTTGCCGCCGGGGCTTTCGAGCGAGGCCAGCAGGCCGACTTTCATCTGCGCCCGGGCCCGCGCCATCTCGACCTCGCTGACATCGCGCACCGCCTGCCTGAGGCAGTCGAAGGCGACGTCGACGAGCTCGCCGACATCCTCCGGCGCGGTGCCGGCGCTGATGCCGAAGACGCCGCAATCGGAGAAGGGCCAGTGGAAGGCGTCGATCGCATAGGCGAGGCCGCGGCGCTCGCGCACCTCCTGGAAGAGGCGCGAGGACAGGCCGCCGCCGAGCACGGCCGAGAAGATCTGGAGCGGGTAATGCGCCCCGTCCTTGAACGGCTTGCCGGGGAAGCCGAGCACGACATGGACCTGCTCTTCGTCGCCGTCGATGCGCGCCTCACCGCCACGGTACACGGCGAGGTCGCGGCCCGGCGGAGGCTCGGCCGGGCGCGCCGGCAGCTTGGCCAGCGCCTTCTCGGCGAGCGCCACCAGTTCGGCGTGGTCGACCGCGCCGGCCGCGGCGAGCACCATGTTGCCGGCATGGTAGTGCCGCGAGAGATAGGCGCGGATCGCCTCGGGCGTGAAGCTGTTCACCGTCTGCGCCGTGCCGAGGATCGGCCGGCCGAGCGGCTGGTCGGGGAAGGCCGCCTGGAGGAAACGATCGTAGACCAGATCGTCCGGCGTATCCTGGACGGCGCCGATCTCCTGCAGGATGACGCCCTTCTCGCGCGCCAGCTCCTCCTCGGTCAGCGCCGGCTCGGTCAGGATGTCGGCGAGGATGTCGACCGCCAGCGCCAGGTCCTGGCCGAGCACGCGGGCGGTGTAGCAGGTGTACTCGACGGACGTCGCGGCATTGAGATCGCCGCCGACGCTCTCGATCTCCTCGGCGATCTGGCGGGCCGAGCGCCGCGCCGTGCCCTTGAACGCCATATGCTCGAGCAGATGGGCGAGCCCGTGCTCGTGGGGCAGCTCGTCGCGCGCGCCGGCACCGATCCAGATGCCGAGCGAGACCGTCGCGGCATGGGCCATGTGCTCGGAGACGATGCGCAGCCCCGACGGCAGCGTGGTCAGGCTGACCGCCGGGTCATGCGCGAGGGCTTCTTCCTCGCGCTTGGCTGGCTTCGGCTTACCGGTCCGGGCGTTGAGCGTCTTCATGCCGCCGCGCTCCGCACCGCTCGTGCGCGCTCGGAGATGAAGCGTTCGAGCTTGCTTTGGTCGTTGGGCAGCAGGCTGGAATGTTCCTTGCGCTCCATCAGATCGGCGAGATGGGCCGGGAGCGCCGGCCGCACGCCGCTCGCTGCCTCGACAGCGTCAGGGAACTTGGCCGGGTGCGCCGTGCCGAGCGCGACGACCGGCGTCGCAGGATCGGCTTTCAGCGCTGCGCGGGCGGCGCGCACACCGATCGCGCTGTGCGGATCGAGCAGGTAGCCGGCATCGCGCCAGATCGCGCCGATCTCGGCGGCGGTCGCGGCCTCGTCGATCGCGACGGCGTCGAAATCGGCCCTGATCCGCGCGAGCGGACCGGCGGCGATCTCGAAGCGACCGGACTGCTGCAGCGACTGCATCAGCCGGCGCACGGCTTCGCTGTCGCGCTCATGTGCTTCGAACAGAAGCCGTTCGAAATTCGAGGAGATCTGGATGTCCATCGAGGGCGAGCTCGTGGCGCTGACGCCGCGCATCTCGTAGACCCCGGTCTCGAGCGTCCGGGCCAGGATGTCGTTGCTGTTGGTGCCGATCGCCAGCCGCCCGATCGGCAGGCCCATCTGCTTGGCGATCCAGCCGGCGAGCACGTCGCCGAAATTGCCGGTCGGAACAGCAAAGGAAACCGGCCGGTGCGGGCTGCCGAGCGCACTCGCGGCAGTGAAGTAATACACCACCTGCGCCGCGATCCTTGCCCAGTTGATCGAGTTGACGCCGGAGAGGCGCAGCTCGTCGCGGAAGCGGTGATGGTTGAAGAGCGCCTTCACCAGGTTCTGGCAGTCGTCGAAGGTGCCTTCGACCGCGATGGCGTGGACGTTGGCGGCATCGACCGTGGTCATCTGCCGGCGCTGAACGTCCGAGACGCGGCCCTGCGGGTAGAGGATGAAGATGTCGACCCGCTCCAGGCCCTTGAAGGCGTCGATCGCGGCGCCTCCGGTGTCGCCCGAGGTCGCGCCGACGATGGTGGCGCGCTCGCCGCGTTGGGCGAGGACATGGTCCATCAGGCGCCCGAGCAACTGCATCGCCACGTCCTTGAAGGCGAGCGTCGGGCCATGGAAGAGCTCGAGCGAGAACAGGTTGTCGCCGAGCTGGACCAGCGGGCAGACGGCCGGGTGCCGGAAGCTGGCATAGGCCTCGCCGATCATCGTCTTCAGCGCGCTGCTCTCGATGTCGCCATCGGCGAGGGCACCGACGACCTGCTCCGCGACGCTCGCATAGGGTTTGCCGGCGAAGCCCGCGATCTCCGCCGCCGAGAAGCGCGGCAGGGCTTTCGGCAGGTAGAGGCCGCCATCGCGGGCAAGCCCGGCGAGAAGAGCATCGGCAAAGGAGAGCGAGGGCGCATCGCCCCGGGTCGAGATATGCAGCACGACGGTTCCGTTTCGAGGTTGTGCCTGATCCTATAGGCCCGTTGGCGGGGGAGGGCAAAAGCAAAGGCCGACGGGTGGAGGCTCGGGGCCCGCGCCACACGCCTAGCCGGCTTGCCGCCGCCTGCGATTCTGCCATGCGAAGACGGCGAACACACCTACCAGTGTCAGTGCCAGCCCGAACCAGGTCACGGCATATTGCAGGTGATTGTCGGGAATGCGGGCGATCAGCTCCTTGACGTCGACCCCGGCCGGCGGGGTCATGCCGTCGCCGCTGCGCTCGGCCTCGAGATAGAACGGCGCGCCCGGCAGCCCCAGCGAGGCGGCGATCGCGGCGGGGTCCCGGGTGTAGAACTCGCGCTGTCCCGGCAGGTCCGTAGGGGTGAAGCTGTTGCGAGCCTCCGGCGCGCGCAGGAAGCCCACGACGGTCGCGGGGCCGCTGGTCGGGGTGATGCCGGCATAGCGGCCTTCCGGAACGAAGCCGCGATTGACCAGGATGGTGCCGCCGTCTTCCAGGCGAAACCCCTGGAAGACCCAGCGGCCGAAGCCGGAAAGTTGGCGCGTGCCCGGCGGACCGGCGGCGATGGTCGTGCGCACCCCGGCAATGCCGTTGTCGAGATAGGTGCCCCTGGCTTCGACGCGCTGCAGGTCGAGCCGGCTCGGGTCGAGTTTCGGCCACTCGGCGGCTGGCGGCATGGCGGAGGGCGGCGCACCGGCCTGCGCCTGCAGCCGCGCGATGAAGGCGTGCTTCTCGCCCATGCGCTGGAGCTGCCAGCTGCCGAGCAGGCAGAGCACGCCGACACCGATGACGGTGAGCAGCGTAGGCAGGAGCAGCTTCTGGCGCGACGGGGAGGCGGTGGTGGGCATGCTCACTTCTTCATCCTGCCTTCCTGCGCGCGGTTCACATATTGCAGCGCGACCGCGATGCCCTTCATCGGCCGCAGCAGGCCAAGACAGGTGACGAGCGCCAGAGGCAGCCAGAGCGCAAGATGCAGCCAGATCGGCGGTTCGTAGGCGATCTCGACATAGAGCGCGAGGCCAAGCACGAAGAAGCCTGCGATCAGCATGATGAACACCGCCGGCCCGTCGGCGGAATCGGCAAAGGCGAAATCCAGGCCGCAGGCGGAGCAGCGCGGCCTGAGCTTCAGATAGCCGTCGAAGAGCTTGCCTTCGCCGCAACGTGGGCAGCGGCCGGCGAGGCCGGTCGAAAACGGCGAGGGGCCGGCAGGGTGCGGCTCTGTCATGCGCTTCTCCTCAAACGGAAGGGGCGGCCTCGCGGCCGCCCCTCGGGATCTGCGACCGCGACCGGTCTCGTATCAGTGGGCGGCCGGCGTACCGGAACCCCAGACATAGATCGCGGCGAACAGGAACAGCCAGACCACGTCGACGAAATGCCAGTACCAGGCAGCGAACTCGAAGCCGAGGTGCTGGTTCGGCTTGAAGTGGCCGAGATAGACCCGGTACAGGCAGATCGCCAGGAAGATCGTGCCGATGATGACGTGGAAACCGTGGAAGCCGGTCGCCATGTAGAAGGTCGCGCCGTAGATGTTGCCGGCGAAGGCGAAGGAGGCGTGCGCGTACTCGTAGCCCTGGACGATGGTGAACATGCCACCGAGGATCAGGGTCAGCCAGAGCGCCTGCTTCAGCCCGGCGCGATCGTTCTGGATCAGCGCATAGTGCGCCCAGGTGACCGTGGTGCCCGAGGTCAGCAGGATCAGCGTGTTGAGCAGCGGCAGGTGCCAGGGATCGAAGGTCTCGATGCCCTTCGGCGGCCAGTGACCGCCGGTGAACTCGGCGCGCGCGTACTGGATATGCTCGCCGGTGAACAGGCTGGCGTCGAAGAAGGCCCAGAACCAGGCGACGAAGAACATCACCTCGGAGGCGATGAACATCAGCATGCCGTAGCGGTGATGGATCTGCACGACGCGGGTGTGGTGGCCCTCATGCTCGGCCTCGCGCACGACGTCCATCCACCAGGCCAGCATGGTGTAGAGCACGCCCAGCAGGCCAGCACCGAAGACCAACGGGCCGAGCTGCATGCCGGCGACCGGCATGTGCTTCATCCACATCACGGCGCCGATCGCCATGATCGTCGCGCTCATCGAGCCGACAAGCGGCCACGGGCTCGGATCGACGAGGTGGTAGTCGTGGTTCTTGGTATGGGCCTCGGCCATCGTGGTCTCCGCGTCCGATAGAAGTGCAGCGCGCTGGCTTGCTGCTTATAGGCTTGATTTGGCGGCGTCACCCTTGCTTTCCGCGACCGGTTGCCCGGACTTCGACGGGAAGTAGGTGTACGACAGGGTGATCGACTTCAGGCTCGCGAGCTCGCGGTTCGCCTCGATTTCGGGGTCGATATAGAACACGACCGGCGCCTCGATGCTTTCGCCCGGCTGCAGCGTGTTCTCCGTGAAGCAGAAGCACTGGATCTTGACGAAATGCGCCGCCGCCTGGGACGGCTGGACGTTGTAGGTCGCGATCCCGGTTGCGGGTCGGGACGAGGTGTTGGTGATCTTGTAGAACACCGTCTGCGTCTCGCCGACACGCGCGGTGATTTCGGTCTGCTCGGCGTCGAAGCGCCAGCCCAGGGCAGGGGAGACATTGGCGTCGAAGCGCACCGCGATCGTCCGGTCGATGACGCGGTTCGCGCCGGCGGTGCCGACCATCGGCGTGCCGCCGAAGCCGGTCGCCTTGCAGAACATGTCGTAGAGCGGCACGGCGGCGAAGGAGAGCCCGGTCATGCCCAGCACGACGCCGCTGCAGATCAGCACGATGCGGCGGTTCTTGGCGGAAGCGTCTGTCATCGCATCACAGAGGACGGTTGAGGATCGCCGGGCCGGTCTTGGCCAGGGTCACCACGAAGAAGAACAGGACGAGGCCCGCGAGCACGAGCGCGAGCGCGATCGAGCGACGATTGCGCCTTGCCATGTCCTCCGGCGAGAAGGGCGCCGGCGGCTCGGGCTTCGAAGGCGCGGGCTGGTGTTGTGGCTTCTCGCTCATCACAGCACCTTGGGCAGGGCCCACATCAGGCCGAGTCCGTTCTCTGCCAGCAGAACGGCGAAGAGCAGGAAGAGGTAGAGGATCGAGAAGCCGAAGAGCTGATAGGCCGCCTTGTAGGCCGCGTCCCCTTCGGTGACCTTGAGGACGCGCAGCGAGAGCGCGATCATCATCAGCCCGGTCACGACCGAGACGATGAGGTAGATCGCGCCGCCGAAGCCCATCAGCGCCGGCAGCACCGCGACTGGAGCGAGCGCGAAGGTATAGGCGACGATCTGGCGCCGGGTGGCGGCAGGGCCGGCGACGTTGGGCAGCATCGGGATGCCGGCGCGGGCGTAGTCACCGGACTTGACCAGCGCCAGTGCCCAGAAATGCGGCGGCGTCCACAGGAAGATGATGGCGAAGAGAACGATCGAGGTGATGCCGAAATCGCCGGTCACCACGGCCTCGCCGATCATCGGCGGGAAGGCGCCGGCCGCACCGCCGATGACGATGTTCTGCGGCGTCGCCCGCTTCAGCCACATCGAATAGATGACGGCGTAGAAGAAGATGGTGAAGGCAAGCATCGCCGCCGAGAGCAGGTTGGCGACGAGGCCGAGTACCAGCACCGAGCCGACCGAGAGCGTGAGCCCGAAGGCGAGAGCCTCCGAAGGCAGGATGCGCCCGGCCGGGATCGGCCGGTTGGCGGTGCGCGTCATCACGGCGTCGATATCGGCATCCCACCACATGTTGAGGCAGCCCGACGCGCCGGCGCCGACCGAGATCGCGAGCAGGGCGGCAAAGCCGATGATCGGGTTCACCGAGCCGGGCGCTGCGACCATGCCGCCGAGCGCCGTCACGATGACGAGGAACATCACGCGCGGCTTCAGCAGCGCGAAATAGTCACCGGCCTCCCCGGTGGAGGTCGGAGCGGCGCCATCACGGTGCGGGGCGATCTGATCGAACGCAGCAGACATCGGTACTTGGTCTTCGTCTCGTCTCTAGGGGGGCCACAGCGGGCCGTGAACTTCAGAACTCTGGGGGCTGGGCGCCGCCCGCCTCCGGAAAGCCCCTTCAAGGCTCTCGGGAGAAGGGCGGCGGCGGGACTGGCCCGCCGCCGCTTTGTTCTTAGTGGTCCGAGCCTGCGATCCGCGGCAGCGTCTCGAACTGGTGGAAGGGCGGCGGCGAGGACAGGGTCCACTCCAGCGTCGTCGCGCCTTCGCCCCACGGATTGTCGCCGGCCAGTTCCTTCCTGGTGAAGGCGACGATCACGCCGTAGATCCAGACCAGCAGGCCGGCCGCGAAGATGTAGGAGCCGATCGACGACCAGAAGTGCCAGCCCGCGAAGGCGTCGGGATAGTCGACATAGTGCCGCGGCATGCCGGCGAGGCCGAGGAAGTGCTGGGGGAAGAACAGCAGGTTCGCACCGATGAAGGCGATCCAGAAGTGCAGGCGGCCGATCCAGTCCGGGATCACGTAGCCGCTCATCTTCGGGAACCAGTAGTAGAAGCCGGCGAAGATGCCGAACACCGCGCCCAGCGACAGCACGTAGTGGAAGTGCGCCACCACGTAGTAGGTCGCATGCAGCGAGCGATCGAGACCGGCATTGGCCAGCACGACGCCGGTGACGCCGCCGACGGTGAACAGGAAGATGAAGCCGATCGCCCAGATCATCGGCGCGGTGAAGCGCAGCGAACCGCCCCACATCGTCGCGATCCAGGAGAAGATCTTCACACCGGTCGGAACCGCGATGACCATCGTCGCGAAGACGAAGTAGCGCTGCGTGTTGAGCGAAAGGCCGACCGTGTACATGTGGTGGGCCCAGACGATGAAACCGACGACGCCGATCGCAACCATCGCATAGGCCATGCCGAGATAGCCGAAGATCGGCTTCCTCGAGAAGGTCGAGATGATGTGGCTGACGATGCCGAAGGCCGGCAGGATCATGATGTACACTTCGGGGTGGCCGAAGAACCAGAACAGATGCTGGTAGAGCACCGGGTCGCCGCCGCCGGCCGGATCATAGAAGGTCGTGCCGAAATTGCGGTCGGTGAGCAGCATGGTGATGGCGCCGGCGAGAACCGGCAGCGACAGCAGCAGCAGGAAGGCGGTGACCAGCACGCCCCAGGCGAACAGCGGCATCTTGTGCATGGTCATGCCGGGCGCGCGCATGTTCAGGATCGTGGTGATGAAGTTGATCGCGCCGAGAATCGAGGCCGCGCCGGCGAGGTGGAGCGCCAGGATCGCGAAGTCGACCGCCGGGCCGGGATGGCCGGCCGAGGAGAAGGGCGGGTAGACCGTCCAGCCCGTGCCCGCGCCTTTCGCGCCCGGGGCGCCTTCGGTGAACAGCGAGATCAGCAGCAGCACGAGGCCCGAGACCGTGAGCCAGAACGAGATGTTGTTCATCCGCGGGAAGGCCATGTCCGGCGCGCCGATCATCAGCGGCACGAACCAGTTGCCGAAGCCGCCGATGACCGCGGGCATGACCATGAAGAAGATCATGATCAGACCGTGGCCGGTGACGAAGACGTTGTAGCTCTGGCCGTTGGCGAAGATCTGAAGCCCCGGCTCCTGCAGCTCGATACGCATCATGATCGACAGGAAGCCGCCGATCAGGCCCGCGATGATCGAGAAGATCAGGTAGAGCGTGCCGATGTCCTTGTGATTGGTCGAGAGCAGCCAGCGCCGCCATCCGGTCGGATGGGCGTGTGCGTGGGCGTCGTCGTGCCCGTAACCCTGGGCGTGGGGAGCCGAGGTGGCCATGAGGTTCGTCTCCTCCTGCGAAATCGGTTCGCGTGAGTTCAAGTCAATCGGGTTCAGCGGGTCGCGTCGGCGACCTTGCCGGCGGCATCGGCCGCATTGGCGAATTTCTGCTTCGATTCCGCGAGCCAGGCGGCGTAGCGCTCGGCGCTGACGACCCGGAAGGCGATCGGCATATAGGCGTGGTTCTGCCCGCAGATGAACGAGCACTGGCCGTAGAAGATACCTTCGCGATCGGCCCGGAACCAGGTTTCGTTGAGGCGGCCCGGAATGGCGTCGATCTTCACGCCGAAGGCCGGAACCGTGAACTTGTGGATGACGTCGGCGGCGGTGACCTGCACGCGCACGATCTTGCCGACCGGAACCACTGCCTCGTTGTCGACGGCGAGCAGGCGCGGAGCCTCGGATTCGGCGATCTTCTTGGACTGGATCGCCTCGGCGCGCTGCTTCTCGTCGAGCATCAGCGAATCGAAGCCGAAGGCGCCGCCATCCTGCGGGTACTCATAGGACCAGTACCACTGCTTGCCGGTCACCTTCACGGTGATGTCGGCCTTCGGAACCTCGAGCTGCAGCTTGAGCAGGCGGAAGGAGGGAATCGCGACCACGACCAGGATCAGCACCGGGATAATGGTCCAGGCGACCTCGAGCAGGGCGTGGTGGGTGGTCTTGGCCGGCACCGGATTGCGGCGCTCGTTGAAGCGGTAGGCCACATAGATCAGCAGCCCGAGCACGAAGATGCAGATGACGAAGATCAGGACGTTGATCCAGTCGTGGAACCAGTGGATGAACGTCGCAACCTCGGTCGCGGCGGGCTGGAGATTAATCTGCCAGGGCTGCGGCATGCCGTTCTGGGCCGATGCGGCGGCCGGGAAGAACGCAATCAGCATCGCGGCGACGGCCGCGGCGGCGTCCCTGAGGGTCGAGGTCACAAATCGCATCGGTCCGACATAGCTCCTGTGATGCCGTGCCGGCCCCCGGTTCCGCCTGGGTCGGCTTGCACGCGTCCAGGCAGCCCTTGCGGGCCGCCCCTTGTTCTTCGGCATTGCGATAAATCAAAGATCACGCTTGCGCCAGTGGGGCAATGATAGGCTGGCGCAAGGGCCGTGCGGCATAAGTACGCGAGGCGCAGGGACGCAGGCACGCCCGTCATCGCTCAGATCCAGCTTTCGCAAGTGAGTCTCGGCCGCCGAAGGAATGCTTCGTCTTGACAGGAAAGGGACCACATGGTCCCAACGCACGTCGCGATTGAAGAGATCTCCCGGCCGCCGTCGCCGCTTGCGCCCGGCGCCCCGATAGAGAGGAATGACAGGGATGCGCCAACTTCTTGGCCTCGCCGCCGCAGCCCTGGCGGCTGCTGGCTGGCTTTGCGCCACGGCGCTGCCGGCGCAGGCGCAGGGCGCGGTGCGCGCTACGCATGGCGATTGGCAATTGCGTTGTGAGGTGCCCCCGGGCGCCAAGACCGAGCAATGCGCGCTGGTTCAGAACGTCGCGGCCGAGGACAGGCCGAATTTGACGCTCCTGGTGATCGTGCTCAAGACCGCCGATCAGAAGAGTCGGCTGCTGCGTGTCGTTGCGCCGCTCGGCGTGCTGCTGCCCTCGGGCCTCGGCCTCAAGATCGACAACAACGATATCGGCCGCGCCGGCTTCGTGCGCTGCCTGACCACCGGCTGCGTCGCCGAGGTGGTGATCGACGACACGCTGCTCGGCCAGCTCAAGGGCGGCAAGAGCGCAACATTCATTGTCTTCCAGACTCCCGAGGAAGGCGTCGGTATCCCGGTTTCGCTGAATGGATTCGGCCCGGGCGTGGAGGCCCTGCCGTGATTGATATGCTTACCGGCCGTAAGACCTGGCTCATTATGCCCGTGCTCGCCGTCGCGCTCGCAGGCTGCGGTTCGTCGAACTCCACCGGCGAGCCGAGCGCGATGCAAAAGTTCGGCAATATCCTGGCCTTCCAGTCGACGACCCCGCCGCCGGTCGACCAGCTTCCGAAGGATGCCGAGGACGAGCTGATCTGCCCGGCCGTCATCATCGCCGACGGGGGCGCCGCGATCCGGGCCCAGACCGGTCCCGACAGCGCGAGCCTGCGCCATCAGATCTCGATCCAGAATGTCGCTCGCGAGTGCAAGGCGACCGGGCCCGGTGGCGGCTTCACCCTCAAGGTCGGCGTCGAAGGGCGCGTGCTGGCGGGCCCGGCCGGCGGCTCGGGCAGCCACACCGCCACCCTGACGACGCAGGTGATCCGCAACGGCCAGGTCCTCGCCCGGCGCGCCTCGCGTGTCGGCGCGACGCTCTCTTCCGGCCAGTCCGGAGCCGATTTCACGCATGTCGAGGACAATATCGTCGTTCCGCCGGGTTCCGGCGAGACGGAGATCGTCGTATCGCTCGGCGTGGGCGGAGCCGATCCGGCCCGCCGCCGTCGCCGTTAGGCCGCCACGTGTCCGGCTGGACGCGAAAAAGCGGGCCATCGCTGTGATCGGCTATCGGGCCGGGACGTGAATTGGACGTCTCGGCCCGATGCTTTTGTGGGCGCGCCATGTGCCAAAGGTGATCGTGGACAGGCTTGCCTCCGAGCCGTGCCTCGATTGACTTAAGACCGCTCTCAGCTATTGCTGCTTCAGCCGCATCATCCCCGCGGGAGAGACCGGGATCGGACTTGTTCGACCCCGGCGCCGAAGGCGCAACCGCCCCGGAAACGCTCAGGCAAACGGACCGCGTGGGAATTGGCGCTCTGGAAAGCGGCGGGCCGTAAAGGCTCGCCCACCGACGGGGGTAACCTGCAGGCCTAGGCTCGCAGGGAAATCTCTCAGGTCCCGAGACAGAGGGGGCGCGCTCCGGACGATTCCGTTCGGGGCTCGCGCTCGATTCTGGAAGGGACGCCATGGCTGCCGAAGCCCAAGAGGCCGACGGAAACTCCGCAAACGCCGAGCCGCTGCTCAGGACCCCGCTTCATGCCCGCCATGTCGCGCTGGGTGCCCGCATGGTGCCGTTCGCGGGCTACGACATGCCGGTACAGTATCCGAGCGGCATCCTGACCGAGCACGTCTGGACCCGCGAGAATGCCGGTCTGTTCGACGTTTCGCATATGGGCCAGGCCTTCCTGATCGGGCCCGATCACGAGACCACGGCGCGCGCGCTCGAAGCGCTGGTCCCCGCCGACATCGTCAACCTCCAGCCCGGCAAGCAGCGCTATACCCAGCTCTTGAACGAGGAGGGCGGCATCCTCGACGACCTGATGGTGACGCGCTCAGCCGATCCCGACGAGGATGGCGCGCTGCTGCTCGTCGTCAACGCCGCCTGCAAGCTGACCGACTATCCCCATATCGAGGCGCGCCTGCCGGCCAATGTGAAGCTGATCCGGGCCGAGCATCGTGGCCTGATCGCGCTCCAGGGGCCGAAGGCCGAGGCGGCGCTGGCGGCGCTCAACCCCGAAGTCGCGGAAATGAGCTTCATGTCGGCGCGCACCCTCAAGCTCGGTGGCGTCAAGGCGAACATCACCCGCTCCGGCTATACCGGCGAGGATGGCTACGAGATCTCCGCGGCGGCCGACCGTATCGGCGAGCTCTGGGATGCGCTCCTGCTCGACGCCAGCGTCAAGCCGGTCGGTCTCGGCGCCCGCGATTCGCTGCGTCTCGAGGCGGGGCTTTGCCTCTACGGCCATGACATCGACACGGAGACCTCGCCGGTCGAGGCCGGGCTGAACTGGTCGATCCAGAAGCGTCGGCGCGAGGAAGGCGGTTTTCCGGGCGCGGCCCGCATCCAGCGCGAATTCGCCGAAGGCACGGCGCGGGTCCGCGTCGGCCTGTTGCCGGAAGGGCGGGCTCCCGCACGCGAGGGCGCCGAGATCGCGCTCGCCGACGGCACCATCGTCGGCAAGGTCACTTCGGGCGGCTTCGGCCCGACCCTGAACGGCCCCTGCGCCATGGGCTATGTCGCCAGGGAACATGCCGCTCCCGGCACCAAGCTCGACCTGATCGTGCGCGGCAAGCCGCTGCCGGCGACCGTCGCCGCAATGCCTTTCGTTCCCAACCATTACAAGCGCTGAGCTTCACACCAATTCGCCGGAGGAAAACCATGGCCGAGACCCGCTACACCAAGGACCACGAATATATCCGCGTCGAGGGCGACACCGGCACGGTCGGCATCTCCGACTTCGCCCAGGGCCAGCTCGGCGACGTCGTCTTCGTCGAGCTGCCGGCGATCGGCAAGTCGCTGGCGAAGGGCGCCGAGGCGGCGGTCGTCGAGAGCGTCAAGGCGGCGTCCGAGGTCTATGCTCCGGTGTCCGGCGAGATCGTCGCCGTCAACAGCGAGCTCGAAGCCGCTCCCGGCACGGTCAATGAGGACCCCGCCGGCAAGGGCTGGTTCGTCAAGATCAAGCTCAAGGACCCAGCTGAGCTCGAAGGCCTGCTGAGCGAGGCCGAGTACCAGGACTACGTCAAGACGCTCTGACCCTCACCGGGTCGTCCCGGACAAGCCGCGCAGCGGCGCAGTTCCGGGACCCATGCCTGAACGGTTCCGGCATGGGTCCCGGGTCTCCCTCCGGTCGCCCGGGACGACCATGCAGTTTTTGAACGGTCCTCGACCGTATCGGAGAACGGAACCTCCATGCGCTATTTGCCCCTGACCGATACCGACCGCGAGGACATGCTGGCGCGCATCGGCGTGCCCGATGTCGATGCGCTCTTCTCCGATGTGCCGAAAGGCAAGCTGCTCAAGGAGCCGCTCGATCTGCCGCGTGCCAAGGGCGAGCTCGAGGTCGAGCGCATCCTCGGCAGGATGTCGGCCAGGAACACGGCTGCCGGCGCAGTGCCGTTCTTCGTCGGGGCAGGGGCCTACAAGCACCATGTCCCAGCGACGGTCGACCATCTGATCCAGCGCTCGGAGTTCCTGACCAGCTACACGCCTTATCAGCCCGAGATCGCCCAGGGCACGCTGCAATACCTGTTCGAGTTCCAGACCCAGGTCGCGGCGCTGACCGGCATGGAGGTCGCCAACGCCTCGATGTATGACGGCTCGACCGGTACGGCAGAGGCGGTGCTGATGGCGCATCGCGTCACCAAGCGGCGCAAGGCGGTCCTCTCCGGCGGCCTGCATCCGCACTACACCCAGGTCGTCGAGACCCTCTCCGAGATGGCCAATGACGAGGTCGTGGCGCTGAAGCCCGACGTTCGCGCCACCGAGGACATTCTCGCCGCGATCGACGACAGCGTCTCCTGCGTCGTCGTCCAGTCGCCGGACGTCTTCGGCAATCTGCGCGATCTCAAGCCGATCGCCGAGAAGGCGCATGCCCATGGCGCGCTTCTGATCGCGGTCTTCACTGAGGTCGTATCGCTCGGTGCGGTCGTCCCGCCCGGTGCCCAGGACGCGGACATCGTCGTCGGCGAGGGCCAGTCGATCGGCAACGCCCTGAATTTCGGCGGTCCCTATGTCGGCCTCTTCGCCGCCAAGTCGAAATATGTCCGCCAGATGCCGGGCCGGCTCTGCGGCGAGACCGTCGACGCCGATGGCCGCCGCGGCTTCGTGCTGACGCTCTCGACCCGTGAGCAGCACATCCGCCGCGACAAGGCGACCTCGAACATCTGCACCAATTCCGGCCTCTGCGTGCTGGCCTTCACGATCCACATGACGCTGCTCGGCCAGGCCGGGTTGACCCGGCTCGCCGAGGTCAACCACGCCAATGCCGTGAAGCTCGCCGATGCGCTTGCGGGGGTGAAGGGCGTCGACGTGCTCAACGAGAGCTTCTTCAACGAGTTCACGCTGAAGCTCGCCAAGCCCGCTGCCGAGGTGGTCGAGGCGCTCGCCGCCAAGGGCATCCTGGCCGGCGTGCCGGCCTCGCGCCTGCTGCCGGGCGCCGGGCTCGACGATCTCCTGATCGTCGCCAATACCGAAGTGAACACGGATGAGGACCGGGCGGCCTTCGTGGCGGCGCTCGCGGAGGTGCTGTGATGTTGAACCGTCAGGGACGCCCGACTGCCGCCGGCGAGGCCGAGAGCCGCAGCCACGAGACTTTCACCGGCAACAAGGCCCTTCAGCAGATCGAGCCGCTGATCTTCGAGATCGGCCATCACGAGTCGACCGGCGTCGACATCGACAAGCCGGCGCCGTTCAAGAGCCGGCTCGGCAAGCATGCCCGCCAGGGTGAGATCGGTCTGCCCGGCCTCTCCGAGCCCGAGGCCATGCGCCATTATGTGCGCCTCAGCCAGAAGAACTACGGCATCGATACCGGGCTCTTCCCGCTCGGTTCCTGCACGATGAAGCACAATGCCCGCCTCAACGAGAAGGTGGCGCGCCTGCCGGGCTTCTCCGACGTGCATCCGCTCCAGCCGGTCTCGACCGTGCCCGGCGCGCTCGAACTGATGCTGGAGCTCGCCCGCTATCTGATGACGCTGACCGGCATGCCGGCGGTGGCGCTTTCGCCCAAGGCCGGCGCCCATGGCGAGGCCTGCGGCATGATGGCGATCAAGGCCGCGATCGAGGCCAAGGGCGAGGGCGCGACCCGCAATGTCGTGCTCGTGCCCGAGTCGGCGCACGGCACCAACCCGGCGACGGCGGCGCTGATCGGCTTCTCGGTCAAGGCCGTCCCGGCCCGTCCGGACGGCACCGTCGCGGTCGAGGACGTCAAGGCGCTGCTCGGCCCGGACGTCGCCGCGATCATGCTGACCAATCCCAACACCTGCGGCATCTTCGAGCCTGAGATCGTCGAGATCGCGGCGGCGCTGCACGAGGCTGGCGCCTATTTCTACTGCGACGGCGCCAACTTCAATGCGATCGTCGGCAAGGCCCGTCCGGGCGATCTCGGCGTCGATGCCATGCACATCAACCTGCACAAGACCTTCTCGACCCCTCATGGCGGCGGCGGGCCGGGCGCCGGCCCGGTCGTGCTGTCGGAGCGGCTGGCGCCTTACGCGCCGGTGCCGTTTATCCATGTCGAGGGCGATAGCCCGCGCCTGGTCGAGCACAAGTCGGACGCGCCGGAGGGCAACGACCCGTTCGGCCGGATGACCGCCTTCCACGGCCAGATGGGCATGTATGTCCGCGCGCTCGCCTATATGCTCAGCCATGGCGCCGACGGCATGAAGCAGGCCTCGGAAGACGCCGTGCTGAACGCCAACTACATTCGCGCCAGCCTGTCCGACCTGATGTCGCTGCCCTTCCCGGACCACCCCTCGATGCACGAGGTGCTGTTCGACGACGAATGGCTGAAGGGCACCGGCGTCTCGACGCTCGACTTCGCCAAGGCGATGATCGACGAGGGCTACCATCCGATGACGGTGTATTTCCCGCTCGTCGTCCATGGCGCCATGCTGATCGAGCCGACCGAGTCGGAGTCGAAGGCGGCGCTCGATCTCTTCGTCGCCACGCTGCGAGATCTCGCCATCGCGACCAAGGGCAACGACAAGAGCCGCTTCACCGCTGCTCCGCATCACGCGCCGATCCGCCGTCTCGACGAGACCAGGGCCGCCCGCCAGCCGGTGCTGAAATGGGAAAAGCCCGCGCCGGTCAAGCAAGCCGCGGAGTAGAATTTTTCAGGGGCGGGGCCGAAGCGCTCCCGCCTCTGCCCTTTCGTAACCTGTTTGCGCCTGCCTTAAGGCTTCCTTGACCATGTGCGAGGAATGCTTGGTTCCGTGCGTATTCTCGCACGCTGGGATCGGCTCATGCAGTGCGTTCGCCTTCGCCATTCTTTCGCCGCCGCCGTCGCCTTCGCGGCGATGCTGACGGCTTCGCGGGCCGAGGAGCCGGGCTATGGTCCGAAGACCTATGACCGCACGCTCGAGGCGCTGATCACCCATGAGGACATCGCCAATCGCGGCGGCTGGCCGAAAGTGCCGGCTGGCGCGACCGCGCTGAAGCCGGATTCGCAAGGGCCCGACGTCGCGCTGCTGAAGCAGCGCCTGATGTTGAGCGGCGACCTGCCGCCCGCCTCGTTGCCGGGCGACATCTATGACGAGGCGGTGGTCGCGGCGGTGAAGCGCTTCCAGAAGCGCCATGGCCTCTCGGAACTCGGCACCGTCGGCCGCCTGACCCTGAAGGCGTTGAACGTGCCGGTCGAGGTCCGCCTCAACCAGCTCACCGCGACACTGGAACGCCTCAAGGGCAACGGCTTCAACTTCACCGAGCGTTATGTCGTGGTGAACATCCCCGGTGCGAGCGCCGAGGCGGTCGAGGGCGGCATCGTCCAGCGCCGTCACCTCGCCATCGTCGGCCGGCCGGACCGGCCTTCGCCGGTGCTCCAGACCAGCATCACTTCGGTCAACCTGAACCCGTACTGGACGGTGCCGATGTCGATCGTGAAGGCCGACATCATCCCGCATATGCGCAAGGACCCGAGTTTCATCGCCAAGTCGAACATGAAGCTGCTCGGCGCCGAGAACCGCGAGATCGACCCGGCCAGCGTCAACTGGGCCAGCCTGACCAACCCTTACTTCTATGTCCGGCAGGAGCCCGGCCCGACCAACTCCCTCGGCCAGATGAAGATCGACATGCCGAATGGCGAGGCGGTCTACATGCACGACACGCCGAAGAAGACGCTGTTCCGCAACGATGTCCGCTTCAACTCCTCGGGCTGCGCCCGCATCGAGGGCGTGCGTGATCTCGCGAGCTGGCTGCTGGAAGGCACGGAGTGGAACCTGCCGGCGATCGAGGCGGAGATCGCCAAGGGCGAGCGCAAGAACATCGTGCTGAAGAAGCCGGTTCCGGTCGCCTGGGTCTACATGACCGGCTGGCAGGATGCTGCCGGGCTGGTGCAGTTCCGCGACGACATCTACGGGCTCGATACCCCACAGGGCATCGTCACCTCGACGATCCAGCCGCGCAAGCCGAAGCCCAAGCCCGCGGCCGTACCTGCTGCAGCGGCAAGGCCAGTCGCCCCACGGCCGGCGGTGACGCCGATCCCGGCGCCGCGGCCGATCGTTCCGACCGCCGTAGCGATCCAGTAGAGGCGGGGCAGGGGGCGTCCGGCGCGTGCGCGAAGGCTTCCGGGTCCAACGGATCGCACGCCGATCCAGCCGCCTCGTCATTCCGGCTTGAGCGAAGCGGAATGCCGGAAGCCATCCGCAAGGCGCCGCTGCTTTAGGAGGGATTCCGGAGCTGCGCCGCCTGGCGGCTTGTCCGGAATGTCAGCTCGTTCGGAACCAGATTCCGTTCCCAGCGCAGCAGCAAAAGGCAAAGTCAGTGTCCCGCTGAAGCTACGGCGCTTCGTGTGCTTGCCCGGCGGATGACGAGCGCGCTTGGTCGAGAATGCAGCTGTCCCAAACGCAAACGCCGCGGTCCTTGGACCGCGGCGTTCTCATTCGTTTCAGTCGCTTGCGCGTGGCGGCTCAGTTGAGCTTGGCCTTGACGTCCTTGAGGCCGGCGGCGACGAGATCGGCGCCCGCCTTGCCTGCGACCTGGCCGCGCAGGATTACCTCGGCAGCCTGGGTGGCGGCCTCGGCGGCAGCGGCGCGGACTTCCGCGGTCGCCTGGCTTTCGGCCTGGGCGATCTTGTCCTCGGCCGACTTGGTCCGCCGGGTCACGAACTCCGCCAGCTTCGCCTCGGCGTCCTTGGCGAGGCGCTCGGCCTCCTCCTTGGCGTTGGCGACGATGGTCTCGGCCTCGGCCTCGGCGGCCTTGCGCTTGGCCTCGTACTCGGCGAGCAGCTGCTCCGCCTCGTGACGCAGGCGGCGCGCCTCGGCCAGTTCCTTGGCGACCAGCTCGCCGCGGGCGTCGAGCCCGGCGAGGATCTTCTTGTGACCGCCGACATAGACGACGATCGCGATGAAGATGAAGAACGCGATGCCTACCCAGAAAGTATCCATCAGTTTCTCCTCAACGCGCCAGAGCGGTGTCGACGGCCTTCGCCGCCTCGGCCGCGCTCGGCGCCTTGCCGGTCAGCTTCTCGACGATCGCGGCCGCCGTTTCGGCTCCGAGATCGCGGACGCTTTCCATCGCCTTCGCCTTGGCGGCGCCGATCGACGCTTCCGCCTGGGCGGCCTTCGCCGAGAGCTCGGCTTCGACCGCCTTGCGGCGCTCGTCCGACTGCTTGGCGCTGGTCTCTCGGGCGGTCTGGGCGATGCCCTGCGCGCGGGACTGGGCCTGCGCCAGAGCCTGCTCATAGGCCTTCGCGCTGGCTTCCGCCTTCGCCTGGGCGCCGGCCGCTTCATCGAGATCGCGCGACAGTGCCGCGGCGCGGTCGGCGAGAATCCCGCCGATACGCGGCAGCGCCACCCTGGACATCAGCCAGTAGAGCGCACCGAAGGAGACGGCGAGCCAGAACAGCTGGCTGGGATAGGTCTTGCTGTCGAAGGGCGGGAAGGCGCCCTTGGCAGCGCCGGTATCGCTCGCCGCGAGCGCGACCTCCGGCAGGGCGAAAGCCGCAGCGACCAGCGCCGTTGCAGCAATCGTCCGGAGGAGGTTCGTGGCAATGCCGATATGCATCACGACGCCTTTCAGGCTGATCGGATTAGACACGCTCCCGCCGGACGCGAAGGCCCTGCGGGAGCGAATGAAGTCGTCGTCCTCAGACCACGAACAGCAGGATCAGGGCCACGACGAACGCGAAGATGCCCAGACCTTCGGCGAGCGCGGCGCCGATGAAGGCGCGGCCGAACTGGCCGTCAGCGGCCGACGGGTTGCGCAGGGCGCCCGACAGGAACTGACCGAAGATGTTGCCGACGCCGATGGCCGCGAGGCCCATGCCGAGACAGGCGATACCGGCGGCGAGGTACTTGGCGGCAGTGAAATCCATGGTCTTTCTCCGAGTGAACTTAGGGCGGTAGGGGGTGTTTAACTCTCGCGATACCTGCTGGCCTCAGTGGCCGGGGTGCAGGGCATCGTTGAGATAGACGCAGGTCAGGATCGTGAAGACGTAGGCCTGCAGGAAAGCGACGAGGAACTCGAATGCGGTGAGCGCGATCGCCAGCAGCATGGGCAGCGGGGCGAGCACGATGCCGACGCCGATCGTGCCGGTCATCATCACCACGAAGCCGCCGAACACCTTGAGCGCGACGTGGCCGGCCAGCATGTTGCCGAACAGACGAAGCGACAGCGAGATCGGGCGGGAAACGAAGGACACGGCCTCGATCAGGACCATGAAGGGCAGCAGCCAGCCCGGCGCACCCTTGGGCACGAACAGGCCGAAGAAATGGCTGCCATGCTTGACGATGCCATAGACCAGCACCACGCCGATCACCAGGAAGGCGAAGGCGGCGGTGACGATGATGTGGCTGGTGACGGTGAACGAGCCGGGGATCATGCCGAGCAGGTTCGCGGTCAGCACGAACATGAACAGCGAGAAGACGAAGGGGAAGAAGCGCATCCCTTCCTTGCCCATCACGCCCGTCAGCGTCGAGGCGACGAACTCGTAGGACATCTCGGCGAGCGACTGCAGCCGGCCGGGCACGGTGGCGCGCTGGCGCGAGCCGAACAGCGTGATCAGCGCGATGACGGCGACCGTCAGCACCATGAACAGCGCGGAATTGGTGAAGGAAAGGTCGAGTCCGAAGAGCTTCAGGCCGACGATCGGCTTGATCTCGAATTGGTGGATCGGATCGATACCGCCGCCGGCCGCCATTCTCTCAACCCTCTCAATGCGGCACTTGGCCGCGAAAAACTCAATCCTTGGGAGCGTTCTGCGCCCGTCCGGAGGTCGGCCGCGCTCCCAGTCGATAGACTGACCGGAAACCGGCGATGGTGCCGATTACCAGGAAGGCAATCAGCAGGAACGGCGAGGTTCCCAGCCACCGGTCGCCCAGATAGCCGATCAGGCCACCTGCGATGACGCCGCCAATGAGATCCGTCGCCGCGCGAAAGCCGGAGGACATCGCGCCCGCAAGCACCTTGTCCCTGTTCTCCGCTTCGACCTTGGCCTCTTCGGCCTTGCCGGTCTGCCGCAAGGCGGCGGAGAGCGATTCCAGTCTCGTGCGCAACTCCGGATCACCAGGTGTCTTGTCCGGTTCGGACATGCCGGGCCTCTTCGTTTGACCGTGAATTCGGCACGGTCACGCCAAAAACCTTCGCACACCCTTCCCGGCCCGATCACCGAGCCGTCGTCAGCACGGCCTCCTTTATTGGCCCCCCATACGGCTGTCAAGGCGGGGCTTTGGCATTCAACTAATTGAAGTAATTATATATTTTGCCGGGGTGCGGCATTTTTGCTGCATTGTGGCGCGGATTCTGCCCGAATTCAGACGGCCTCGCGGATGCGCTCGGCGGTATCGAGGTCGACCGAGACCATCTGGCTGACCCCGCGCTCGGCCATTGTGACACCGAACAAGCGGTCCATCCGCGCCATGGTGATCGGGTTGTGGGTGATCAGGATGAAGCGCGTCGCGGTGTTGCGTGCCATCTCGTCGAGCAGGTCGCAGTAGCGCTCGACATTGGCGTCGTCGAGCGGCGCGTCGACCTCGTCGAGCACGCAGATCGGCGAGGGATTGGTCAGGAACACCGCGAAGATCAGCGCTGTCGCGGTCAGCGCCTGCTCGCCGCCGGAGAGCAGGGTCATGACCTGCGGCTTCTTGCCCGGCGGCCGGGCGATGATCTCGAGCCCGGCCTCGAGCGGGTCTTCCGAATCGACCAGCGAGAGCTCGGCCATGCCGCCGCCGAACAGCACGCCGAAGAGATGCTGGAAATGGCCGTTGACGACCTCGAATGCGGCAAGGAGCCGCTCCCTGCCTTCGCGGTTCAGCGCCCCGATCGCCTGGCGCAGGCGCCTGATCGCCTCGGTCAGGTCGTCGCGTTCGCTCGCCAGGCCCGAGCGCTTGCCCTGGACTTCCGAAAGCTCGTCCTCGGCTCGCAGATTGACGGCTCCGAGGCGCTCGCGCTCGGCCTTGAGGCCCGAAAGCCGGCGCTCGACGCCTTCCGCCTCGGGCAGGGGGCCTCCGGGCGCGATTCCCGCCAGAGCGCGCAAGCCGGGAATGTCGGTATCGAGCCCTTCGACGATCTGGCGGGAGATGTCGGCGAGGCGCTGCCTTGCCGCTTCCAGCCGGGCCTCGGCGCTGGCCCGGCCTTCGCGGGCGCCTGCAAGACCTTCGAGCGCTGCGCGGGCCTGCCTGTCCGCTTCGGCGAGCGCCGATTCGCCGGCTGCGAGCTTGTCGGCTTCGGCCTTGCGTGCCTGTTCCGCCGATTCGATCTCGGCGAGGAGGCGCCGGCGCTCGACCAGGAAGGTGTCTGGTGCATCGAGCAGGGTCTGACGCTCGGCCGTCGCCGCAGCGATTCGGCGCCGGGTCTCGGCGGCGGTCTGTTCGCTGGCGCCGGCCCGTTCGCGCCAGGCGCGGATATCCTGAGCGATCGTCTCGCGCCGGCGGGCGCGCAGCTCCGTCTCGCGTGCCCGGGTCTGCACCAATGCCCGGGCTTCCGATGCGGCGGTGCGGCGCTCGGCGAGCTCGGCCCGGGCCGTCAGCAGCGCATTCTCCAGCTCCACGGCCGGTGCCAGCGCGGCAAGGTCCTTCGCTGCAGCTTCGGCCTGGGCGCCGACATCACCGATGCTCTGGCCGAGCCGGCCTATGGCTTCGGTCAGGGCCGAGCGGCGCGAAGCCGTCTCGCTCGCCTTGCGCTCGGCCGCGGCGGCGCGCTCGCGCGTCTGGTCGAGCCGGCGCCGGGCTTCGCGCACCGATTCGAGCGCCTTCGCCTCCTCCTGGCCGGCGCTGCGGGCCTGCTCCGTCGCCGCGCCGAGCCCGGCGCGGGCTTGCTCGACGGCTTCGCGGGCGCGCTGCACCTCGATTTCGAGATCGCCGAGCCGGTTCTTCTCGCTGAGCCGGCGGGCTGCGGGCGAAGGCGCTTCGGCTGCGCTGGTCAGCCCGTCCCAGCGCCAGACATCGCCTTCGCGCGATACCAGACGCTGGCCGGGCAGCAGCAGAGCGCGCAGGCGGGCCCCGTCGTTCGCGGTGGCGAGGCCGATCTGGCGCAGTCGGCGCAGCAGGGCGGCGGGACCGCGCACATGGCGGCTCAGGCTTTCGACCCCCTCGGGCAAGGCAGGGTCGGAATCGCCGGCGCCGGTATCGTCCCAATGCGCAGGTGCAGCCGGGTCGGCCGAGGCATCGAGGTCGTCGCCCAGGGCGGCGGCGAGGGCTGCCTCGTAGCCCTTGGCCACGGTGATCACGTCGAGGATCGCCGGCCATCTGCCGCCGCTTGCCGGCGCAAGCAGCTTCTGGAGCGTTCGGGCTTCTGTATCGAGCCTTTGCGCCGCACGGTCCGCGTCAGCCAGCGGCGTCCGCAGCCGCGCTTCCTCGTCGCGCGCCGCTGCCAATGCGGCCCGTGCCGCGGCGGCGGCGCGATCGGCAGCCCGCATCGCCGCCTCGCCGGCCGTGACCTCGCGGCGCAGCCCGTCCAGGGTCGCTGCCGTACCATCCTGATCGAGCGCCGCCTGGTCGCGCAGCAGTCGGTCGCGTTCGACGGCATGACGGGCCTCGCGCTCCCGGGCTTCGCGGATCGTCCGCTCGAGGGCGCCGCGCCGCGCCGTCAGTTCCGACAGGCGCTGCTGGACCGCCGCATGCTCGGCTTCGGCCGCGTTGAGCCGCATCTCGGCGGCAGCCAGCCCGGACTCCGCCGATGGACCGGCCGCCGCCGCTGCCTCCGCCTCGCGACGCAGGGCCTCGTCCTCTTCCGTCAGCCGCGCCAGCGACTGCGTGGCGTCCTTGCCGAGATTCTCCTGGCGGCCGAGATCGGCCTGCAATTCGGTCAGGCGCTTGCCGAGTTCCTCGCTGCGCTGCTTGGCGCGCCGGTTCTCGGCTTCGAGCTCGTCGAGCCCCCGCTTCAGCCGGACGAGGGCGGCGGCGGCCGCGGCCTCGTTCTCGCGCAGCTGCGGCAGGGCATGGGCGGCGATTGCCTGAAGGCGCGAGGCTTCGGCCTGGACGCCGGTGCGCGCGGCGGCCTCGCGGACCGCCGCCTCCAATGCACGCCCGGCGAGCGCGTCCTGCTCGCGCGCCTCGTCATGGGCGATCAGTGCCAGCACCGCCTCGGCGCGCCGGATGTCGGCGGCGAGGCTGCGATAGCGCGAGGCCTGTCGCGCCTGCCGCTGCAGCGCGTCGACCTGGCCGTCGATCGCGGCGAGTACGTCCTCCAGACGGGTGAGATTGTCCTCGGCGCCGCGCAGGCGCAGCTCCGCCTCGTGGCGGCGGCTGTGCAGGCCGGCGATGCCGGCGGCGTCCTCCAGGATGCGCCGGCGCGATTGCGGCTTGGCAGCGATGATCTCGCTGATCTGGCCCTGACGCACCAGCGCCGGCGAGCGCGCGCCGGTGGCGGCGTCGGCGAAGAGCAGCTGGACGTCGCGGGCCCGGACCTCCTTGCCGTTGACGCGGTAGGTCGAGCCTTCCTCGCGCTCGATCCGGCGCGTCACCTCCAGCACCTCGGCGTCGTTGAAGGCGGCCGGCGCCTTGCGGTCGCTATTGTCGAGGGTGAGGGCGACTTCGGCCATGTTCCGCGCCGGCCGCTCGGATGAGCCGGCGAAGATCACGTCGTCCATGCCCGAGCCGCGCATGTTCTTGAACGAGCTTTCGCCCATCACCCAGCGCAGGGCTTCGACAAGATTGGACTTGCCGCAGCCATTGGGCCCGACAATGCCGGTCAGCCCCGGCTCGATCAGGAATTCCGTGGGCTCGACGAAGGTCTTGAAGCCGGCGAGCTTGAGGCGCGTCAGATGCATCGGCGCGCCTCAGGCTTTGCCGCGAGATCAGCTGCCGAGCAGCGGCTCGATGATCTTCTCGAATTCGGCGATGCTGAGTGCACCGGAACGCTTCTGCCCGTTGATGAAGAAGGTCGGGGTCGAGTCGACGCCGGCCTTGGCGCCGCCCTCCTTAACCTGATTGACGGCCTCGTAGATGTCTTGCCGCTTCAGGCAGGCCTCGAAGGATTCCTGTGTGAAACCGGCCTGCTTCACCATCGTCGACAGCGCATCCACCGGCTTCTCGGTGAAGGCCCAGTTGCGCTGCTGCGCGAACAGCAGATCGGTCATCGGGTAGTATTTGTCGTTGCCGTTGCAGCGCGCCAGCATGAAGCCGGCAGTGGCCAGCGGATCGAGCGGGAACTCGCGCAGCAGGAAGCGGACCTTGCCGGTGTCGATGTACTTGGCCTTCAGCGCCGGCCAGGTGTCGCGGTGGAAGGTGGCACAGTGGCCGCAGGTCAGCGAGGCGTATTCGATGATCGAGACCTTGGCGTCGGGCTTGCCGAGCCAGACATCGCCGAGAGGGCTTGCGACACCGATGTCCTGCGCCTGCGCAGCATGGCCGGCCAGGAGGGGAGAAAGTGCCAAGGCGGCGGTGCCGAGCATCACTTGGCGGCGGCTGGTCATGGGTAATTCCTTGATGGCAATGACAGGGTGCGGACCATAATGGCCACGAGGATTGTGGCAAGACCGGTTCACGCCGCGGTTGCTCCGCTCACGAAGCCGTGTCGTCGCGGGCGTCCCGCCGGCGCTGTGCGATTCCCTGCCCCAGCCGCGCCAGCGCCTCGCGCAGGCCGTCATCCTCGACCTGGGCAACCTGGGCCGCGATCCGGGCGAGGGTGGCCGCGTCCGGCGGCGCCGGAGGCTGGGGGCGGGGCGGCGGGGCGACCGGGCCCTGCTTGAGCACGAGCTTGCCGACGGCGCGCCAGCCGAGATGGGTGTTGACCCGCTCTAGCACGAGCGGCCCGAGTTGCTGCATCTCGAGCGCGAAGGCGCCCTCGACGCGGACCACCAGCGTCGCCGGATCGGCCGTCTCGCCGGGCGCGTTGCGCCGACGCGGCCAGTCGATCTTCAGCGGCCGCGTTCGCTCGGCCAGGCGCTCGCCGACGATCTCCGGCCAGAAGGTCACGACCGAGCGCCCGGCGAAGCCCTGCGCCGCCAGCGCCGGGGCGAGGCAGTCATCGATCAGTTCGGCGAGAGGTTTTGCGGCCATCACCCATTTTGCGCGAGCAGCCGGGGGCATGGCAAGCTGATCCGGCGAGCGGTTATCGAGCCGAGCAAACGTTCAAGCATGGAGCAGGCCGGAATGGCTGTGTCGGCGCAGGAGAATGCCAGCCAGTATGGCGACAGCCGCAAGCTGACGGCGCGGGCGCGCCTCCACACGCAGTACATGGTCGCCGAGCAAAGCTGGTTTCCCTGGGTCGCCGGACACCTGCCGCTCGCGAGAGGCCAGCGCGTGCTCGATGTCGGCTGCGGGCCCGGCTGGTTCTGGGCTGCGGCTGCCGAGCAACTGCCGGAAGGGCTGGATCTCACGCTTGTGGATTTCTCGCCGGGCATGGTCGCGGAAGCGCAGGAGCGGTGCCGGACCGGTGCTTTCGCCGTGCTCCGCGCCGAGCAGGCCGACGCCATGGCGCTGCCTTTCGCCGACGACAGCTTCGACACGGTCGTCGCGATGCACATGCTCTATCATCTGCCTGACCCCGCCTGCGGGATCGCCGAGATGCATCGCGTGCTGAAGCCCGGCGGCCATCTCGCGGTGACCACGAACGGCGTCGGCAACATGCGCGGCTTCTATGCCCTTGCGACGACGCTCGGCTCATCCCCTGTCGACCCTTCGGCCCTCGCCTTCGGATATGACGGCGCCGAGCAGCTGATGTCCGCGCGGTTCGGCAATGTAACGATGGCGCAGCACCCGGCGCGGCTGCGGATCACCGATCCTGAGGATGTGTTTCTGGCGCTGACCTCCTATCCACCGGGCGACACCGCCGGCCTAGCCGAGCTCGCCAGTCTTCGTCACGCGATCGCGGAGGCGTTTCGGCGGGGTGGCGGCGTGCTCGAGGTCGAGAAGCAGACCGGACTTTTCCTCAGCCGCAAACCGGCCTGAGTGGCCGTGGCGTCTCCGCATCCGGAAGTCGGTCCGCGAACCGGCCTTTTTGGGTGCACTGCCTGAGGCGGACAGGTGAGCGCCGAGGGAGAGGCCGAGGGCCGGCTCGCGTCATTAAACGGTGATTTACCGACCCATCGCTTTTCGCGGCGCCTTCAAACGTCCGTGTCCCACGATTCACGGTTGTTGCAGATGTTGCCGCTAGGAAAGGGCCGTGCATCAAACACGGAGAAACATCGTATGCGCCTATGGGTTCGAGGCCTCGCCAAGCGGGCTACCGCGGTGGTCCTGGCAGGCTGGGCGGCTGGCGTCATGCCGGCTCAAGCCTGCACCAATATCCTGCTGATGGCGGCCGACGGAACGCCGGTCTACGGTCGAACCCTGGAATACGCGCTCGAAACCCAGTCCGACGTCGTCGTCGTGCCGCGCAACCATGAATTCGTCGGCACCCGTCCGAACAATGCGCCCGGCGCCAAATGGACCTCGCGCTACGCTTTCGTCGGCGTCATGAGCTTCGGCCAGCCCTTCGTCTCGGACGGCATGAACGAGAAGGGGCTCGCGGGCGGCGCGCTCTACTTCCCCGATTTCGCCAGCTACACCCCGCCGGCCAAGGCGGACCCGAACACCGCGCTGGCCCCATGGGAGTTCCTGAGCTGGGTCCTGTCGAATTTTGCGACCGTGGCCGAGGTCAAGGCCGCGCTCGACAAGGCGGTGATCGTCGATCTGCCGGCGCCGATGGTGAACTTCACGCTGCCCTTCCACTTCCCGATCCATGACGCGACCGGTGCCTCGATCGTCATCGAGCCGATCGACGGGAAGCTGAAGGTCTATGACAACCCGATGGGTGTCCTGACCAATTCCCCGCCCTTCGACTGGCACCTCAACAACATCCGCAACTATGTGAAGATGTCGCCGGTCGCTGCCGATCCGCTGAAGATCGGCGGAAAGACCTTCGAGCCGTTCGGCCAGGGTTCGGGCCTGCTCGGCATCCCCGGCGATCCGACGCCGCCCTCGCGCTTCATCCGCGCCCTCGGCTATGCCGCCTCGGCCAAGCAGCTGCCCGATGGCCCGCAGACCGTGCGCCTAGTCGAGCACATCATGAACAATTTCGACATCCCGATCGGCTTCATCAACTCGGCTGCGAAGGGTGGCGAGCTCGAATACACGCAGTGGACCTCGGTCGCCGACCTGCGCGCCAGGAAGTACTACATCAAGGGCTACCGGGATCAGGTCCTGCGGATGGTCGACCTCAACAGCTTCGACCTCGATGCCAAGGGGCTGCGCGTCGCGCCGTTCAAGATCAACCTGACGCCGCCGCCGCTGGAATTCGCCAAGCCCTGACCTGGCGTATGGGTTCCGGGTTCGCGGCCTTGCTCGCGGGCCCGGGGTAAGGCTGAAGCTCCGAACGGCCGCACTGGCAAACCCAGTGCGGCCGTTCGTCATTCGCTATTGCGATACCGACAGGGGGAGTGAGACGGTGAGCAATCCCACCGTTCCGCGCGCCCGGTTCTCGACGCTGAATTCCTGCAGCACCTTGATGCGGGTCGAGATCGGCGTCTTGCCGACCTGGAAATTGTAGGCGACCGTCCCGCCCAGGGCGGTCGTGCGCCCCTTATAGGGGCCGAGCTGCGCGCCGGCGCCGCTGTCGCCCGTGACCTGCTGGTAGTGATAGCCGATGAGACCGATCGACAGCGCGCTGGTCAGCGCCTTCGAGGCCGCCCATTCGACATGGAACTCGGTTCCCGTCCGGTAGTCGGTCGCGCGGTTGACGCCGTTGAAGGTCACGCCCACCGCCGTGGAGAGATCGATGCCCGTCTCGGGGTCGAACCAGGTCAGGGCGCCGGAGAGATCGCCCGCCCAGCGATGGAAGGCGAGGTTGGCGAGCTGTCCGTCGCGATAATCGCCGACCGGGACATTGACCAGCGCGGTCGTGCTCCAATGGAACTTGCCCGAATGCCATCCCATCGTGGCGGACAGGACGGGATCGCCGACGATGGTCGCCTTGTCGCGCAGCGAGCGCCCGATGATGGCGTTGGTGCGCGGCGAATCGAGCTCGACGCCGGCCGAGACCGCGACGCGCCCGACGGGCAGGACGGCGCCCACCGCGAAATTGCCGCCGAAAACCTCCCAGGGCGTCACCCAGGTCCCGTTCAGGAAGTCGGCCCGCGCCTGGCTGCGCACGTTCGCGATCACCCGGCCGCCCGCCGGAAGCGACTTCCGGGCATCGAGCTTGGCGTCGTAGGAATAGGTGTCGCTCTCGAAATAGAAGCCGGGCGGGGGGAGGTACCCCGCCATCGGTCCGCGGCCGCCGAGCAGATAGAAGCCGGTGCCGTTCTCCGCCGCGGATGCTGCTTCGGGTACTAACGCACCACACGCTGCAACGCCGAACGCGGCAAGAGCCCGCGCCGCCCACAAGCCGGGCGCTCGCCGCCGGGCCCCCCTTAGCCGAATCATCGCCACAGCCCCTCAACGCGACGTCGCCATTCCATCGGCGAATCGTTGATGTGACGCTAGTGGCTGGCACTCGGCGAAACCAGCGTTCGCCGTGCGCCGCGCACGTGTTTCCGCAGGGTCGGGTGGCTGCCTTATGGAGCGATGCCGCGGCAGGCCCAAGCGGTGGCTGCGAAGGAGCGCGGACCGTCCGGTCGTCCTGCTTCATAGGCGGTCCTGAGGGCTTCTCTCAGCCTGCCCTGGCGGGGCGGGTCGAGCCCAGCGACATACTGGCCGATTGGCCCCTCGCCGGCCGAGATCGGCTCCCAGTAATCGGCGAAATTCTCGTAATCCATCCGGATCGTCAGCGAGCTTTCCGTGACGTCGCGCAGGCCCTGGGCAACGAAGCTTCGGCGCATCTCGCCCGGCCCGGTCATCGGCTGGAAGCAGTAGCGGCTGCGCGGCGCTTGCGCGCCTTCATCGATCGCGGCAGCCGTATCCCAGAGCATGCGCATGCCCGACATGCCGCCGAGATGGTCCCAGACGGCAGCGGCGACCACGCCGCCGGGGCGTACGACCCGGCGCATCTCGGCCACCGCCTTGTCGGCCTCGGGCACGAAATGCAGCACCAGCAGCGAAAGCGCCCGGTCGAAACGTCCATCCTCGAACGGAATCGCAGTGGCGTCGCCCTGCCGGATCGTGATGCGCGGATCGGTATTGCGGCGCTGCGCCTCCTCCACGAAGACCGGCGAGAAATCGAACGCGGCGATCTCGCCGATCGCGGCCGCCTTCGGCAACGCGAAGGTCAGGCTGCCCGTCCCGCAGCCGACATCGAGGATACGCTCGCCATCGGCAACCCCGGCGAAGCGGATGAAAGGCTCTGCAAGCAAGCGGCTCCAGCGGCCCATGAGGCGCTCATAGCCGGCGGCACTGCGGACGTTGAAGCTCGAAGGCATCGCTCTGCTCCCTGCTCGCCCGGAAGCCCCGCACCGGTTCCTCGCCGCGGCATGAAGCCGTCGGCGGACATTTTCACGCCCTTCGGAACCGGAGCGGGAGATTTTCGTAGTTCAGGCGCCAGCGCAATTCGTCGCCGATGGAAATTCAGGCTGAGCCCGATCGGCGCGGACGCCCTTGCGGCCCGGACGGCGCGCGTTAAACGGGAAGGCATGGACGCCACCGTTCGCCAGCCTCGCGCCGCCGATCTCCTCGCCTGGTATGACCGGCATCGCCGCGTGCTGCCCTGGCGCGCCTTGCCGGGCGAGCAGGCCGATCCTTACCGGGTCTGGGCATCGGAGATCATGCTGCAGCAGACCACGATCACGGCGGTGAAGCCTTATTTCGAGCGCTTCATGACGCGCTTCCCGACCGTAGATGCGCTCGCGCAGGCGCCGTCGGAAAGCGTGATGCAGGCCTGGGCCGGGCTCGGCTACTATTCGCGTGCCCGCAATCTCCATGCCTGCGCCAAGGTTGTCGCCGGCCAGCATGGCGGCCGCTTTCCGGACACTGAGGAAGGTCTGCGCGAACTGCCCGGCATCGGCGCCTATACGGCCGGGGCCGTGGCCGCGATCGCCTTCGGCCGGCCGGCGGCGGCGGTCGACGGCAATGTCGAGCGGGTGATGACGCGGCTCTTCGCGATCGAGGAGGAGATGCCCGGCGCCAAGCCGCTGGTCCGCGAGCGCGTGCTGGCGCTGATGCCGTCCCGCCCCGGGGATTTCGCCCAGGCGCTGATGGATCTCGGCGCGACGATCTGCACGCCGCGTTCCCCAGCCTGCGGGCTCTGTCCCTGGCGCGAGCCTTGCCGGGCGCGCATCGCCGGCACGCAGGAGACCTACCCGCGCAAGGCGGCGAAGAAGACCGGCAAGACCCGCTTTGGCGCCGCCTTCGTCGCGATGCGGGAGGATGGGGCCGTGCTGGTGCGCACCCGCCCCGCCAAGGGCCTGCTCGGCGGCATGGTCGAGGTGCCGGGAGGCGAATGGAAGGCCGATTATCTCTTGGAAGACGCGCTGCGCGATGCGCCGCTGGTAGCGCAATGGCACCGGCTGATCGCGCCGGTGCGGCACGTCTTCACGCATTTCCCGCTGGAGCTGACGATCTTCGTCGCCGAACTTCCATTGGACGCGCAGGCGCCCGAGGGCATGCGCTTCACCCCCTTCGCGAGGCTAAGGGAGGAAGCCTTTCCGAGCGTCTTCCTCAAGGCGCTCGAGGCGGGACTGGAAGGGTTGCGGCAGCATTGATGGCGTGGCCGCCGGTGGCCTGTCCCGTCACCACATGCTCTAATCCCGGTGCCGGCATTGCTGCCGCGGGACGAAGCGCGCCATCTGGCTGGCCGCGCGAATTGCCGGAGGCCGCAATGACCGAAGCCGATAAGCCGATCGCACGGCCTGAGCTTCACAGCGATATCACCTGTCCGGAATGCGGGCACCGCAAGCGGGAGGCGATGCCGGAAGACGCCTGCCAGTTCTTCTATGAATGCGAGGGGTGCGGCGTCGTGCTGCGGCCGAAGCCGGGCGATTGCTGCGTGTTCTGCTCTTACGGGTCTGTGCCCTGTCCGCCGATCCAGCTCGACGGCCGACCATCCGGCGCAGGTGGTTGCTGCGCCGGATGATGAAGAGGCTAGTCCGTCAGGCGGCGGCCATCTGCGCCCGGATCTCGCCACGCAGGGAGTCGAGCAGCACCGGCGCGCCGTCGCGCTCGACATGCCAGAAGGTCCAGCCATTGCAGGCCGGCAGGCCCTGGGCCAGTGCTCCAACCTTGTGGATCGAGCCGACCACGGGATCGAGCAGCAGCGTGCCGTCGGCGCGGATCAGCGCCTCATGGCGTCGCTTCACGTCGAAGACCCGCTCGCCCGCCTTGACCAGCCCGGCCTCGACAAGGCTCAGGAAGGCCACGCGCGGCTCGGTGCGCTTGGAAGGGGCGGTGGCGAAGGCTGCCGGCGGCAGCGGCTCGACAGCGTCGATGCGGGCACGCGCCGCCCTCGCATAGGACTGCTCGCGCTCGATGCCGATGAAGCGCCGGCCGAGCGCCTTGGCGACGGCGCCGGTCGTGCCGGTTCCGAAGAACGGGTCGAGCACGACATCGCCGGGATTGCTGGCGGAGAGCATCACGCGGGCCAGCAGCGCCTCGGGCTTCTGCGTCGGGTGGACCTTGACGCCGGCCTCGTCCTTCAGGCGCTCGTCACCGGTGCACAGCGGCAGGTACCAGTCCGAGCGCATCTGCAGGTCGTCATTGCCGCCCTTCAGCGCCTCGTAATGGAAGGTGTACTTCGAACTCTCGCCGCGCGCCGCCCAGATCAGCGTCTCATGCGCATTGGTGAAGCGCCGGCCGCGGAAATTCGGCATCGGGTTGGCCTTGCGCCAGACGATGTCGTTCAGCATCCAGAAGCCGAGATCCTGCAGGATCGAGCCGACGCGGAAGATGTTGTGATAGGAGCCGATCACCCAGAGCGCGCCATCGGGCTTGAGCACCCGGCGGCAGGCGGAGAGCCAGGCCCGCGTGAACGCGTCGTATTCGGCGAAGGACGCGAACTTGTCCCAGTCGTCGTCAACGGCATCGACGAGGCTGTCGTCGGGCCGGCGCAGATCGCCGCCAAGCTGGAGATTATAGGGCGGGTCGGCGAAGACCATGTCGACGCTGGCCGGAGGCAGCGCTTCGATCGCGGCGATGCAGTCGCCGACGATGACCTGATCGAGCGGCAGTGCCGGGAAAAGGCCCGTTTTGGAGGGAAGGCTCTTGGCCTTCATCCGGGCCCCCAGTGCGGGCCGTCCGGTACGCGAGACTTGAATCCGGACGGCGGCACTGGCGGTCCCGGTACGCGAGATACTCATGACGCCCAGACCGTTACGCAACTTCAACGGTCATGATCTTGGGCCGGTCAGGGTAAAGACCGGGTTTCCGGCCTGAAAAAAATGCGTCCCATTCTGGGGCTGCAGATTTTGCCTAGCCTGTTGAATATGTTGATGAATCAGTAACGGAGGTTAAGGAAGGGTAAGCGTTCTGGGCCGCTGCGGGAAACGCCCGCTTAGGCTTGACATGCGCGTCCCCGGTCGAGGGACGGGCGTCCCGCTACCGGCCTTCACGCGCGCTTCTGGCCCTCGCCGCGTTCTGCTCCGGCCAGGCCGAGCGTCGGCCTCGTGGACGTCAGGCCGGCCGCGTCCAGGTGCCCTTCACCGGCGCGAAGGAATAGCGATGGGCCGGGCAGGGACCATGCTCCTTGAGCGCGGCGCGATGCTGGGCGGTGCCGTAGCCGGCATGGCCGGCGAAACCATAGGCGGGGTAGTGCTGGCCGAGCCGTGCCATCATCCTGTCGCGCGTGACCTTGGCGATGATCGAGGCCGCGGCGATCGACGAGATCAGCGCGTCGCCGCCGATGATCGCCTCGCAGGGGCAGGCCAGGCTCGGCGGGTCGTTGCCGTCGACGAGGACGAGCCCCGGTGCCAACGGCAGGGCCGCTACCGCGCGGCGCATCGCCAGCAGCGTCGCCTGACGGATGTTCAGCCGGTCGATCTCCAGCGCCGAGGCGCTGCCGATCCCGATGCCGAGCCCCTGCCGGAGGATGATGTCAAACAGCGTGTCGCGCCGCTGGGCGCTGAGCAGCTTCGAATCGGCGAGCCCGCCGGGAACCGCCTGCGGATCGAGGATGACTGCGGCCGCGACGACCGGGCCGGCGAGCGGGCCGCGGCCGACCTCGTCGACGCCGGCGACCAGCTGGCAACCCTGCGCGATGGCGCGCGCCTCATGGCTGAAATCGGCGAACATGACGGCAGGCTATGCCAGATCGCGGCGCCGCGGTCTGCCTTGACCATGCCGGCTTCCACAGTGCAGCGCCGGTAAGGCTCGTCAGAACAGGCTGAGCTGCGCCTTCTCCTTCTCGGGCTTGATGAAGAGGTCGCTGCGCAGGCGCAGCCGCGCCGTGTTGAAGCCGAGCCGCTCGGCGGCCATCTCGAAGCGCCGGCCGATCATCCAGGCATAGGGCCCCGAGCCGACCTGGCGCTGGCCCCAGGCCGCATCATAGTCCTTGCCGCCGCGCGTCGAGCGGATCAGCGAGACGACATGGCGCATCTTGTCGGGGTGGTGGGTGACGAGCCAGTCCTGCACCAGATCCTTCACTTCGAGCGGCAGGCGCAGCAGCACATAGCCGGCCTCGCGCGCGCCGGCCGCCTTGGCAGCGTCGAGGATGCGCTCGATCTCGTGCTCGTTCACCGCCGGGATGATCGGAGCGACCAGCACGGTGACCGGGATGCCGGCCTCCGAGAGCTTGCGGATCGTCTCGATGCGCTTGGCGGGAGAGGCGGCACGGGGCTCCATGCCGCGCGACAGCTTGGCGTCGAGCGTCGTCACCGAGAGTGCGACCTTGACCAGGCCCTTCTCGGCCATCGGCGCGAGGATATCGATGTCGCGCTGCACCAGCGCCGATTTGGTGACGATCCCGACCGGATGGTTGAACTTCGCCAGCACCTCCAGGATGCCGCGCATGATCCGCAGCTTCTTCTCGATCGGCTGGTAGGCGTCGGTATTGGTGCCGATCGCGATGGTGCGCGGCTGGTAGCTGGCGGCGGAGAGCTCTTTTTCGAGCAGCAGCGCCGCATCGGGCTTTGCCGTCAGCTTGGTCTCGAAATCGAGGCCGGGCGAGAGCCCGAGATAGGCATGGCTCGGCCGGGCGAAGCAGTAGACGCAGCCATGCTCGCAGCCGCGATAGGGATTGATCGAGCGGTCGAACGAAATATCCGGGGAGTCATTGCGGGTAATGATCGTCCGCGGTTTCTCGATTGAGATCTCGGTCTTGAAGGGCGGCAATTCGCCGAGCGAGCCCCAGCCATCATCCTCGTCGAAGCGCTGCTCGGCCTCGAAGCGCCCGCCCGGATTGATCGTCGCGCCGCGCCCGCGTCGCCGCTCCGGGTCGATGCGGTGCCCGGCAAGGGCGAGCGGGTCTACCGGCGCGATTCGGGCGGAGATCGAGGCCGGCTCGGCGTCGCGGCGCTTCAGCGCCTGCGTCGTCGGCGGCCTTGCGGAAGGTCGGGCTTGGCGCATCGGGGGGCTCCTCGCCGGAATCGCCGGTTTCACGATGTATGAATGTGAACATAACGGGAACAGATTGCAAGTGACAGGATTGCGACATGTTGCGCTGCGGCATAGCATCGGGACCATGCTCACAGCCGTCATTCGTGCCAATGGCCGCACCGAAGCGCTGGCCGCGACCCTGTCGGTGCTGATTCCGGCGGTGGCCGGCGGCACGATCGGCCATGCGGTGGTGATCGGCGCCGGGGAAGACAGCGAAACCGAGCGGCTCGCCGATGTGACCGGGGCGAGCTATGTCGCAGCGCGAAACGGCGCGAGCTGGGCGCTCGGCATCGAGCGCGCGCGGGGCGACTGGGTGCTGCTGCTCGAGGCCGGGGATCTGCCGGAGCCGCATTGGGCCGAGAGCGTCGAGCGGCATCTGATGACGGCCGCGACCACGCCCGCGCTTATGCCGCTGCGCGGCATCGCGGCGCTACGCGAATGGGGCGCGGTTTCGCTGCGTTCGCGCGGCGTCAGGGCCGGGCTGATCGCGCCGAAGAAGCAGCTCCTCTCCGGCCGCCTGCCGGCCTCGCCGCGTCGTCTTTCCGTGCGCCGCGAGCGGGCGCAGGGATAGGGCCTGCCGGGGGGCGGGCTCGTCAGAGCCGGTCGGTCTGGAAGGTGTTGCAGGCCTGCATCGAGCCCGAATTGAAGCCGGCGTTGAACCAGCGCATGCGCTGTGCCGACGAGCCGTGGGTGAAGGAATCAGGCACCACGGCGCCGCGCCCAGCCTGCTGCTGCAGCTTGTCGTCGCCGATCGCGGCGGCGGTGCGCATCGCCTCCTCGACGTCGCCGGGCTCGATACGGTCCATCGCCTTGATGTTGTAGGCCCAGACGCCGGCGAAGCAGTCGGCCTGCAATTCGACCCGCACCGAGAGCTGGTTCGATTCGCGCTCGGAAAGCCGCTCGCGCATCTGGTTCACCTTGGGCAGGATGCCGAGCAGGTTCTGGATGTGATGGCCGACCTCGTGGCCGATCACATAGGCATAGGCGAAGTCGCCGCCGCCGCCGAGCTTGCGCTGCATTTCCTGGAAGAAGGAGGTGTCGAGATAGACCCGCTGGTCGTTCGGGCAATAGAACGGCCCCATCGCCGACTGCGCGGTGCCGCAGCCCGAGCGTGTCACGCCGTCGAAGACGACGAGGCGCGGCGGCTGGTATTTCCGGTTGGCCTGCTGCGGCAGCACCTTGGACCAGATGTCCTCGTTCTGAGCCAGCACCGCCGAGATGAAACGGCCCATCTCGTCCTTCGGCGGGCCGGCCGACTGGCGCTGCTCCTGCGTCGGCGCGCTGCGCCCGCCGATGCCACCGATCATCTCGGCGCCGCCGATCAGGATTCGCGGGTCGATGCCGAGCGCCCAGCCGACCAGGCCGAGCACGACCATGGTGCCGATGCCGATCCCGCCGCGGCCGCCGGGGAGCCCGGCGAACTCACCGCCGCCGCCACGCCTGTCCTCGAGGTTTTCGGACTGGCGGTAATCTTCCCAACGCATCGCGACGCCCTTGCTTCAGCGCTGCCAATTTCCGCGAGGCGGCGCGGGAACTCAAGCCTTCATTCCGCGCCGGCCGGGTTCCGTGCCGGCCGATCTTTCGCAGAGGCTCAGTGATAGCCGCTATCGGCCTTCACCTTGCCGCGGAAGGTCCAGTAGACGAAGGCGGTGTAGAACAGGATCATCGGCAGGAGGAAGCTGACCCCGATCAGCACGAAGATGTGCGAGCTCGGTGCCGCCGCCGTATCCCAGATCGTCAGGTTGGGCGGCACCAGATAGGGATAGTTCGAGATCGCCAGCCCGAGGAAGCAGAGCACGAAGATCGCGATGGTGAAGGCGAATGGCGTGAACTCGTGGTTCCCGTGCAGTCGCTTCCAGACCATGTAGCCGAAGAAGGCGGTCAGCACCGGGAAGGGCCAGAGCAGCATGAGGTTCGACGGCGTGAACCAGCGCTCCGCGATCCGCGGATGGGCATAGGGGGTCCAGAGCGAAACCAGCACGGCAAAGGCGAGCAGGCCGATAAGCAGCACCTTGGCCTGGCGGCGGGCGCGGTCGGCGACCGGACCTTCGGTCTTGAAGACCAGCCAGGTCGCGCCGAGCAGGGCATAGCCGACGACGACGCCAGCGCCGCACATCAGCGTGAAAGGCGTCAGCCAGTCGAACGGGCCGCCGGCGAACTGCCTGTCGACCACCTTGATGCCCTGGATCAGCCCGCCGAGGATGACACCCTGGGCAAAGGCGGCGCTGGTCGAGCCGAGCCAGAAGGCGAGGTCCCAGATCCGGTGCTTCGGCTTCGCCACCCAGCGGAACTCGAAGGCGACGCCGCGGAAGATCAGCGACAGCAGCATCAGCGTCACCGGCAGATAGAGCGCCGGCATGATCACCGCATAGGCCAGCGGGAAGGCGACCCAGAGCCCTGCGCCGCCGAGCACCAGCCAGGTCTCGTTGCCGTCCCAGAACGGCGCGACGGAGTTCATCATCTGGTCGCGCTCGCTTTCGTCCCCGGTCGTCGGGAACAGGATCGCGATGCCGAGGTCGAAACCGTCGAGCACGACATAGAGCATGACGGCGGTGCCGATCAGCCCGGCCCAGATCACGGGGAGATACCATTCCATCTGGATTCTCCTCAGAGCGCCGGCTGGATCTTGTCGTCGCCGGGCTTGCCGTCGCCGAACAATTGGGAGGCGGGCCCCTGCGCCGCCTTCAGCGTCCGCTTCGAGGGCTGCTCGGGCGGGTCTTCCGGGCTGATCTCGTCCGGCCCCTTGTCGATCAGGCGGTTGATCAGGAGGATGCCTGCGGTGAACACCACGCAATAGACGAAGACGAACAGGGCCAGCGAGATCGCGACCTCGGCCGTGGTTATCGGCGAGACCGCATCCTTGGAGCGCAGGATGCCGGTCGCCACCCAGGGCTGGCGCCCGACCTCGGTGACGAACCAGCCGGCGAGAATGGCGACGAAGCCGGCGGGCCAGGTGTACTGGGCGATCCAGAGCCAGCGTCGTGATTCGAAGATCCGGCCGCGCCACCAGAACCAGGCGCCGACCCAGCCGAACAGGATCATCAGCGTGCCGAGCCCGACCATCAGCCGGAAGCCGAAGAATGGAATCAATACCGGCGGACGGTCCTCGACGGCGAAATCCTTCAGGCTCGGAAACAGCGCGTCCATGCTGCCATGGGTGAGCAGGCTGGCCACGCCCGGGATCGAGATCTCGAAGCGGTTCATTTCCGCCTTCTCGTCGGGCCAGGCGAAGAGCACGAGCGCGCCGGGCTTGGACGAGTCCCAGTGCGCTTCGATCGCGGCGAGCTTGGCCGGCTGGTAGATCGCGGTCTGCTTGCCGTGGAAGTCGCCGATCAGGGCCTGCAGCGGCGCGGTCAGCGCGATCATCAGGATCGCCATGCGCACCATCGTCTTGGCCGATTCCGTGCGGTGGCCGGCGAGCAGATGGCGCGCGCCGGTCGCCAGCACGACGAAGGCGGTGGTGAGATAGGCCGCCGTCATCATGTGGGCGTAGCGCAGCGGGAAGGTCGGACTGAAGACGATCTTCATCCAGTCGACGGGATAGACGATGCCGTCGCGGACTTCGTGGCCGACCGGGTACTGCATCCAGCTATTGGCCGAGAGAATCCAGAAGCCGGACAGCGCCGTGCCACCGGCGACGATCACAGCCGAGAGGAAGTGCAGCCAGGGCGGCACCCGCTTCCAGCCGAAGAGCAGCACGCCGAGGAAGGAGGCTTCCAGGAAGAAGGCGCTCAGCACCTCGTAGCCGATCAGCGGGCCGAGCACATTGCCGGTGACGGCGGAGAAACGGCTCCAGTTCGTGCCGAACTGATAGGAGAGCACGATGCCGGAAACCACGCCCATGGCGAAGGAGACGGCGAAGATCTTGGTCCAGAACCGGGCGAGAAGATGGAATTTCTGGTCGCCGGTCTTCAGCCACAGGCCGAGCAGCGTCGCGATATAGGCCGAAAGCCCGATCGTGAAGGCCGGGAAGACGATGTGGAAGGAGATCGTGAAGGCAAATTGAATGCGGGATAGCAGAAAGGCGTCGATTTCCATCGCGTCGCTCCGGTATTCCGGCCAGCTGCATCATGGCCGTGAGACCCTGCGGGCCACAGGTTCTACTCTGTAGTCTGATTAATCAAGGCGAGGCGCGAGGGCAGGGCCCGACGATGACGCAGCGGCGTGATGCCGCTCCTGCTCAAAGCGTCTCTATCGCCGCCTTCAGCGTGCGCAGGTCGCGCCAGGCCAGGCGCTTGTCGAGCGGGCTGCGCAACAGATAGGCCGGATGCAGGATCGGCAGGGCGGGAATCCGGCGCTTGCCGCTGTCATATTCGAGCCAGCGCCCGCGTGCTGCCATGATACTCTTGACGTCGAGCAGCGCCATCGACGACGGGCGGCCGACGCAGACCAGGATGTCGGGGTCGACGAGCTCGATCTGGCGCTGGATGAAAGGCAGGCAGATCGCGACCTCCTGCGGCGTCGGCGTGCGGTTGCCCGGAGGGCGCCAGGGCAGGAGATTGGCGATGTAGACCTGCTCGGCCCGCGTCAGCCCGATCGCGCCCAGCATCCGGTCGAGCAACTGCCCGGAGCGACCGACGAAGGGCAGGCCGGCGCGGTCCTCGTCGGCGCCCGGCGCCTCGCCGACCAGCATCACCCGCGCGGCCGGATTGCCGTCGGCGAAGACCAGGTTCTTCGCGGTCGCCTTCAGCGCGCAGCCCTCGAAGCCCGCCATCGCGGCCTTGAGCTCGTCGAGCGTTCTCGCTTCGCGCGCCAGAGCGCGCGCCGAGACCGCCGCTTCGTCCGGCGGCGCAAATTCGCCGGAGGAGGCGTGGCGCATTGGCGCGGCCTGCCCGGCAACGGGAACGAGAGCGGGGCGCGCGGGAGCAGCCGGCCGTGGGGCAGCGAAATGGTCGTGCGGCGTTTCGTCGAGCGCCTCGGTGACGCCCATCTCGGCATACCAGGCGATGAGCTCGGCGGGATGTGGCTCGACTGACGACATGATCGGCTCAGCTAGCACGGAAAGCACTGGCGATGCGACCCGTTCGGGAGCGTCGGGCTGTGCTCGTTTCAGCGCGGCGGTTCGCTCCGGGTGTGCCCCGCCCGGCATCGCCATTCCCGAGAGGTCTCGCTTGCGGAGATGGAGCGAGTTCCCCGTTGGCGGCACGTCGCTGCGCCGGGCAGATACACGGCTTTTCGCAGTTGCAAATTGACGCCCGCGCCCGGATAGAAGGGTTCCAATCTCGACATCCGCCCGTCTTGCACGGGCGGGCATGATAGTTCACATATAAACTATATTGCGGATCGAGGCAGAGCGGGCCGTTGGCGGAGGGCAGGATGACACTCGAGGAAGCGCAGAGCACCCCGCGCGAGAGCATGGACTACGACGTCGTCATCGTCGGAGCCGGCCCCGCAGGACTCGCCGCCGCGATCCGCCTGAAGCAGCTCGATGAGAACATCTCGGTCGTCGTGGTCGAGAAAGGGTCCGAGGTCGGTGCCCATATCCTCTCCGGCGCGGTGATCGATCCGATCGGCCTCGACAAGCTCCTTCCCGACTGGCGCGAGGACGAGGCCCGCCCGCTCCACACCCAGGTCAGCGAGGACGTGTTCTACTTCCTCGGTCCGGCCGGCGGCGCCCGCCTGCCGAACTTCGCCATGCCGAAGTTGATGGACAATCACGGCAACTTCGTCGGCTCGCTCGGCCTCGTCGCGCGCTATCTGGCGACCCGGGCCGAGGCGCTCGGCGTCGAGATTTATCCTGGCTTCGCAGCCGCTGAGCTGCTGTTCAACGCGGACGGCTCGGTCGCCGGCATCGCCACCGGCGACATGGGCATCGCCAAGGACGGCAGCGTCTCGGACCGTTTCACCCGCGGCATGGAACTGCGCGGCCACTACACGCTGCTGGGCGAGGGCGCCCGCGGCTCGCTCTCCAAGATCGCGATCAAGCGCTTTGCTTTGGACGAAGGCCGCGAGCCGCAGAAATACGGCATCGGCCTCAAGGAGATCTGGCAGGTCAAGCCGGAGAAGTTCAAGAAGGGGCTGGTGCAGCATTCCTTCGGCTGGCCGCTCGACATGTCGACCGGTGGCGGCTCGTTCCTCTACCATTTCGACGACAATCTGGTTTCGGTCGGCTTCGTCGTCCATCTCAACTATACGAACCCGACGCTCTCGCCCTTCGACGAGTTCCAGCGCTTCAAGACCCATCCGATGATCCGCGACGTCTTCGAGGGCGCAAAGCGCCTCTCCTACGGCTCGCGCGCGATCACCGAGGGCGGCTGGCAGTCGGTGCCGAAGCTGACCTTCCCGGGCGGGGCGCTGATCGGCTGCGCCGCCGGCTTCGTTAACGTGCCGCGCATCAAGGGCAGCCACAACGCCATCCTCTCCGGCATGCTGGCGGCCGAAAATCTCGTTCCGGCCCTGGCGGCTGGCCGTGCCCATGACGTGGTCGACGGCATCGAGGACAGCTGGCGCTCCTCCGAGATCGGCCGCGATCTCAAGCTGGTGCGCAACGTCAAGCCGCTCTGGTCGAAGCTCGGCACGCTCGGAGGCGTCGCTCTCGGCGGCATCGACATGTGGCTGAACCAGCTCTTCGGCTGGTCGCCCTTCGGTACCATGAAGCACGGCAAGCCCGACCATGCCACGCTCAAGCCGATCGGGGACGTCACGCCGATCGTCTACCCGAAGCCGGACGGCAAGATCTCCTTCGACAAGCTCTCCTCGGTCTTCCTCTCGGCGACGAATCACGAGGAGGACCAGCCGGCCCATCTGAAGCTCACCGACCCGAACGTGCCGGTGCTGCAGAACCTGCCGCTCTATGGCGAGCCGGCGCGGCTTTATTGTCCGGCCGGTGTCTACGAGGTCGTCTATGCCGATCCCGACAAGAAGACCGAGCCGCGCTTCGTGATCAACGCGCAGAACTGCGTGCACTGCAAGACCTGCGACATCAAGGATCCCGCCCAGAACATCACCTGGACGGTGCCGGAGGGCGCCGGAGGTCCAAATTACTCCAACATGTGAGGCCGCTTTTCAGAGCGGATGACGTTTCCGTCCGGCGAAATCTTGTGGTGTCGCCGGAGACAAGAAGAGCCGCGCCGGCTGGACCGGCGCGGCCCTGAAGCAGCGGCAGGCCGGCGAATCAGCCTTTGCGGATGACCGGAGCAGGCTGTTCGGGGGCTGGCGTCGCGCAACCGCCAGCGAAGCTGGCGAGAGCGAGGACGGCCGCAAGCGCAAGCGAGACCTTCTTCATTGGAAATGTCCCAGACGAATCGCCGCGAAAGGCCGCGACAGTTTGGAGGCTACGCCCGATTTCTTCATGAAATCTATCGGGAACGCCGACAGTCTCTCGCGATCGGCGTTTCACGACAGCGTGACGCATCTTCTGCAATGCAGCGGCAGGCTTGTCGGGTCGCCCGGAAACAGCCATGTTGCGCGCTTAACCGATCAGGTCACGGTCCAGTCCACGGACAGGCTCCCGGCGGCGGGCGAGGGGCGGACCGAGGGAGAATGGCGAACGTGACGTTTCAGAGCGACGGCCGCGGCCGTGGCGCCGTGTTGGCGCTGGCTTTCCTGGCTTTCCTGCAGACTGGCGCATCGATTCCGGCGCGGGCGGAGGCACGCCCGGTCGAGAAATTCGAGCCGGCGGAGAGTCTCGAGGGCAATTATCTCGCGGCCGTGGTCGCAGGTTCGGGGCGCGATCTCGGCGCCGCCTCGGTCTATCTGCGCGAGGCGATCAAGGACGATCCGCAGAACAGCGAATTGCTGGAGCGCGGCTTCGTCGCCTTCCTTGCCGACGGCGCGATGGGCGACACGTTCCGCGCCGCAGAGAAGCTCGTGCAGCGCGATGCCTCGAACGGCCTGGCGCAGCTTGCGCTCGGTGTGCGGGCGCTGAAGCAGAAATCCTATGCGACTGCGCGCAACCATCTTCAGCGCGGCGGGCGCGGCCGGTCGGCCGACATCACTGCTACGCTGCTGGCGGCCTGGGCCTATTCCGGCTCCGGAGACACCAAGCGCGCGCTCGAAACTCTGGAGCGGCTGCGCGGCGAAGCGAGCTTCGATCGCTTCCGCGACTATCACGCCGGCCTGATTCTCGACATCGCCGGCCGAAAGACCGATTCGACCCGCCGGCTGAAGGCCGCCTACGACGCCGAGAAGACCAACCTGCGTCTGGTTGATCTCTGGGCTCGGCATCAGGCACGTGCCGGTGACCGCGATGCGGCGCTGGCGACGCTCAACGAATTCGAGCAGCGCGTCCGCCCCAACCATCCGGTGGTGCGCGACGCGCTCGCCAAGGTCTCCGCGAAGGAGCCGCTGCCCCGCATCGTCGGCAACGCGCAGCAGGGCGCCGCCGAAGTGCTCTATGGCCTCGCCAGCGCCGGGATTCTTCAGGGCGACGAGGCCACGGCCCTGCTTTATCTGAGGCTCGCCGTCTATCTCGACCCGGGTCACGATCTCGCCGTGCTGACGCTGGGCGACATTCTCGAGCGCGCCAAGCAGACTGAGGACGCGGTCGAGGTCTATCGCCGCATGCCCGAGACTTCGGCGTTGCGTCCGGTTGCCGACATCCAGGTCGGGCTCGGCCTCGAGGCGCTCGGCAAGACCGACGAAGCCGTCAAGCAGCTGGAAGCGCTCATCGTTGCCCGCCCGGACGATATCGAGGCGATCTCGGCGCTCGGCAACATCTATCGCTCGCGCAAGCGCTTCGAGGAAGCGGCCGACACCTACAACAAGGCGATCGCCAAGCTCACCTCGCCCGGGCGCTCGAACTGGGATCTCTTCTATTCGCGCGGCATCGCCTATGAGCGTACGAAGCGGTGGCCGGAGGCCGAGGCGGACCTGCGCAAGGCGCTGGAGCTGATGCCCGAGGCGCTCGGCCGCGAGCGGGCACTGGTCCTCAACTATCTCGGCTATTCTCTGGTCGACCGGAATCTGAAGCTCGACGAGGCGCTCGGCATGCTCAGGCGCGCCGTCGATCTCAGGCCCCGCGATGGCTACATCATCGATTCGCTGGGTTGGGCGCACTACCGGCTCGGCCGCTATGACGAGGCCGTAACCGAACTGGAGCGGGCGATGGAGCTGCGTCCGTCCGACCCGGTGATCAACGACCATCTCGGCGATGTCTACTGGCGCACCGGCCGCCAGCTAGAGGCGAAGTTCCAGTGGAACCATGCCCGCGATCTCAATCCCGAGCCGGAGGATCTGGTCAAGATCCTGCGCAAGATCGAGAAGGGGCTCGACGAGGCTCCGCCCTCGGCGAACGCCGCCGAGCCGAAGAAGGATGGCGGCTGAGCCTTGCAGGCTCGTCTCACCACCCGCGCCCCGGCCAAGATCAATCTCAGCCTGCGCATCCTCGGCCGGCGTGCCGACGGCTATCACGAGCTCGACAGCCTCGTCGCCTTCGCCGGTGTCGGCGATCAGTTGACGCTGCTGCCGGGCGCGGAGAGCGGGATCGCGATCTCCGGCCCCTTTGCCGAGGGGCTCTCGGTTGCAGCCGACAATCTGGTGCTGAAGGCGGAAGTTGCCTTGCGCGATCAGGTGCCGGGGCTGCGTTCCGGCGGATTCCTGCTCGTCAAGCGCCTGCCCGTCGCATCCGGGATCGGCGGCGGCTCGGCCGATGCCGCTGCCGCGCTGCGCCTGCTCGCGCGGCTGAACGGCCTGCCGTCTGACGCTCCCGCGCTCTATGCCGCCGCCGCGCGCATCGGCGCCGACGTCCCGGTCTGTCTCGCAGCGAAGACGCGCATCATGCAGGGCATCGGCGAGCGGCTCGGGTCGCCGATGCGCCTGCCGCGCCTCTTCGCGCTGCTGGTCAACCCGGGCGTCGCGGTCGAGACCGCCGCGGTCTTCCGCAATCTCGGCCTGCAGCCGGGGGAGGCGGCGATCCAGCCGGCTCCGGCGACGGACGCCTCCTGGCAGGGCCACGCCTCCGCTCCCTCTGTGATCGAAGCGCTTGCAGCCACGAGAAACGACCTCGAAGCGCCGGCCCGTGGCGCCGCGCCAGTCATAGCGGATGTCCTGGAGCTGCTCGCCGAGCTGCCGGGCTGCCGGCTGGCGCGCATGTCGGGCTCGGGCGCGACCTGCTTTGCCCTGTTCGACGATTGCCGGGCGAGTACGGTAGCGGCCAGGACGCTCGCGCGTCGGCAGCCGGGCTGGTGGATCAAGCCGACCGTGCTGGGCTGACGACCCGCCCGCCTGGACCGCAGGGGGCGCCTTAAGCGCCGCTTGCGCCGAAGCCGGGCAGGAGCCCCTTCAGCATCATCAGTCCCAGCGCGGCGATGGTGATCGCGTCCCGGATGGCGCCGCTCTCGATCATCGCGGTGACTTCGGCGGGAGAGAAGCGGCGCGTCACCAGGCCCTGCTCCTCATGATCGAGCTGGCGCGGCGCGGCGCTGAGCTGGCGGGCGAGGAAAACATGGCAGCCCTGGTTCGAGTAGCCATAGCATTCGAACAGGTAACCGGCCTCGATCATCTCGCCGGCCTCGACGCCCGCTTCCTCGCGCAGCTCGCCGCGGGCGACGGTGACCGGCTCGGCATCCGGCCTGCTCTCCCAGGAGCCTTGCGGCAGCTCCCAGAAGCGGCCTCCCACCGGGTAGCGATACTGCTCGACGAGATGCAGGTCGCCATTCTCCTCGACGGCGACGATCGCGACGAAATCCGTCTTCTCGACGACGCCGTAGATTCCCGTGGAGCCATCCTGCCGGAGGACCTCGTCCTCCCGCACCCGCATCCAGCGATTCTCATAGACGACCCGCGAGGACAGCGCGGTGATCTCCGCCGGCTGCTCCTGCGCCTTCTCGGAGGGCTTTCCGGCGGCCTCGTTCAATGGGCGCGCGCCACGCAGAAGTCGACGGCGTCGTTGAGCGCCTGCTTCATCGGCGATTGCGGGTAAAGGCCGAGCGCGTCCTTCGCCATCTTGGCGTAGTGCCGGGCACGTTCGACGGTGTCCTCGATCGCCTTGTGCTTGCGCATCAGCGCCTGCGCCTGGGCGAAGTCGCCCTCGTTGATCTGGCCTTCCTGCAGGGTGCGGCGCCAGAAGGCCCGCTCCTCTTCGTCGCCTCGGCGGAAGGAGAGCACCACCGGCAGCGTGATCTTGCCCTCGCGGAAATCGTCGCCGGTGTTCTTGCCGAGCGCGCCGGAGGAACCACCATAGTCGAGCGCGTCGTCGATCAGCTGGAAGGCGATGCCGAGATTGAGCCCATAGCTGCGGCAGGCGGCGGCGCCGGCCTTGGGCGAACCGGCGATCACCGGCCCGACCTCGCAGGCGGCGGCGAAGAGCTCGGCGGTCTTGCCGCGGATCACGGCGAGGTACTCGTCTTCTGTCGTCTCGGTGTTCTTGGCGGCGGCAAGCTGCATCACCTCGCCCTCGGCGATCACCGCCGCGGCGGTCGAGAGGATATCGAGCGCCCGCAGCGAGCCGACTTCGACCATCATCTTGAAGGCCTGGCCGAGCAGGAAGTCGCCGACCAGCACGCTCGCCTCGTTGCCCCAGAGCATGCGGGCGGCGAGCTTGCCGCGGCGCATGTCGCTCTCGTCGACGACATCGTCATGCAGCAGCGTGGCGGTGTGCATGAATTCGACGGAGGCGGCGAGCTTGACGTGCCCCTCGCCCTCGTAGCCGCACAGCGCCGCCGTCGCCAGCGTCAGCATCGGCCGCAGGCGCTTGCCGCCCGAGGAGATCAGATGGTTGGCGACCTCCGGGATCATCGTCACCTGCGAACCCGTCCGCGACAGGATCATCGCATTGACGCGCTCCATGTCGGGGCGGGTCAGACCGACCAGAGCCTCGATCCCGGCCTTGCCGGCTTCCTTGTCCTCGAAGGCTACGACGACGCCCACGCTCAAACTCCGACTTTACCGGCGCGGCTGGCGCGCCCTGTCTTTGCTGCACTGCCCTTTGCCATGACCGTCGCATGCGTGGCCAGCCCCGGCAATCTCTGTCGCGCCGCACAATCTGGTGTGACGATGTCGCAGCGCGGCGATTTTGGGCTTGCGCGGCTTATCCGCCACGGGCTCCATGGCGCCATGCACGAACTGGTCCGCTCCAATGATCTCGTCCTGCTCGGCGCCATCGAGGCGTTGCTCGCCTCGGCCAATCTCGATTGCGTGATAGCCGACCAGCATATCAGCGCGCTGGAAGGCATGATCGGCGCCTTCCCGCGCCGGCTGCTGGTGCGCGAGGCCGACCGGAAGCGCGCCCGGGCCTTGCTGGTCGAGGCCGGCTTCGGCGGCGAATTGCGGCCCGAGTGATCCGCCATGACCGATGAGATCCTGCCGGGCCTCGGCGCTATCGGCGAGGACCGCCTGCTCGACGGCCGGCTGCGCCTGCTGCAACCGCGAAAGGGGCACCGCGCCGGTTCGGATGCGATCCTGCTCGCCGCCGCCCTGCCGGCTCTGGCGGAAGGACCGCTGGCCGATTTCGGCGCCGGCGTCGGCACCGCCGGCCTGGCCGCCGCCCTGCGTCAGGAGGCGCTTTCGGTCGTGCTGGTCGAGCGCGATCCGGAACTCGCGGCTCTCGCCGCACGCAACGCTGCCCTCAACGGACTTGATCAGCGCGTCCGCGTCGTCGTCGCTGCGATCGGCGAGCGCGGCGACGGCGCCTTGCAGGCCGGCCTGCCGGACGCTTCGGCAGCCTGGGTCGCGATGAATCCGCCATTTTTCGAGGCCGGTGCGGCCAAGGCCTCGCCGGTGCCGAATCGCCGCGCCGCCCATGTCGCCGACACGCCGCTGGCCCTCTGGCTGAAGGCGGCAAGGCGGGCGTTGCGGCCGCGCGGTGGGGTGACGATCATTCATCGCGCCGAGGCGCTGCCCGAGATCCTGGCGGCGCTGGCGACGGGCTTCGGCGAGGTCTCGATCCGGCCGGTGCAGGCGCTGGCCGAACGACCGGCGATCCGCGTGATCGTCTCCGCCCGGCTCGGCAGCAAAAAGCCGGCAGCGTTGCTGCCGGCTGTGGTTCTCAATGGTCCCGATGGCCGCTTCACTGCTGAGAGCGAAGCTCTCCATCGTGGCGAGGCGGGTCTCGCCTGATCAGCGGCAGACGCGTCTCTCGCGCACCACCCAGCCCCAGCCATCCCAGTAGCGGACCGGGCGATAGAAGCAGCGCGGGCCGTAATAGGGGCGGCCATAGCCATAGCCCGGCGGGCGGCCGTAGCCGTAATACGGACGGTCATAGCCGCCGCCCCAGCGTGGGCCGTCATAATAGCCGTCGCCGAAGGGCTGGGCCGCGGCCGGGGTCGAGGCGATCGCGGCGACGCCGAGCGTGGCGGCGGCCGAAAAGCCGAGAAGCAGCTTGCGAAGCATGTGATGCTCCTCCTTCGCGATGTTCACGGCGTTGTTCCGGGGCTCCGGGCGTCACCGTTGCGGCGAATCTGCGTCGGAGCGGCTGAACGGCAGCGGAGCGCGCCGTTCAGCCTGTCTTCATCCGGTTAGCGGCAGACCCGCACCGGGCGGATCACCCAGCGGTAGCCGTTCCAGACCCGCCGATCGCTGTAGAAGCAGCGCGGCCGGTAGACCGGGCGGCCGTAATAGGGCGGCCGCGGCCCGTAATGGGGCCGGCCGTAATGCCAGACCTGCTGCACGAGGCCGCCGGCCTCGCTGCTGACGGCGGGCGCGCTGCCGGCGCCGATCGGCGCAGCATTGGCCGGGGCGGCAATCAGCGCAGTCGAAAGAAGTGCACCGGCGCCCAGCAGGGCGGCGGCGATACGAGATGACAGCATTGCAAAACTCCTGCTTGCTGGGCGCTGGTCCGGCTCAAGCGCTCGCCCCGAGCACCGCGGACCGCGATGGCACGCACCCTATGCCAGCGATGATGAACGAGGTCCTTCGATCGAGGTTCACCCGCGGTTCATGCGGGAATGCTTGACCGGAAGCGTCGCCAGCCCCTAAGCACACCGCCTGTTTCCTGAAAATTTCGAAGGCTTGAGCCCTTGGCTGCGTCGCCCTCCGCTTCGATGAATCCGACCCGCTCCTTCCAGGGACTGCTGCTGACCTTGCAGCGCTTCTGGGCCGAACGCGGCTGCGTCATCCTCCAGCCCTACGACATGGAAGTCGGGGCCGGCACCTTCCATCCAGCGACGACCTTGCGCGCGCTGGGGCCCAAGCCGTGGAACGCGGCCTATGTCCAGCCCTCTCGCCGGCCGAAGGACGGTCGCTATGGCGAGAACCCCAACCGGCTGCAGCACTATTACCAGTTCCAGGTGATCCTGAAGCCGTCGCCGCCGAACCTGCAGCAGCTCTATCTCGACTCCCTGCAGGCCATCGGCGTCGATCTCGCCCTGCACGATGTCCGCTTCGTCGAGGACGACTGGGAGAGCCCGACGCTGGGCGCCTGGGGGCTCGGCTGGGAATGCTGGTGCGACGGCATGGAAGTCAGCCAGTTCACCTATTTCCAGCAGGTGGCGGGTGTCGAATGCGCGCCGGTCGCCGGCGAGCTGACCTATGGGCTCGAGCGCCTGGCGATGTATGTCCAGGGCGTCGAGAACGTCTACGATCTCAACTTCAACGGTCTCGAGGGCGAGGATCGCGTCAGCTATGGCGACGTCTTCCTCCAGGCCGAGCAGGAGTTCTCGCGGCATAATTTCGAACATGCCAACACCGAGATGCTCTTCCGCCACTTCGCCGACGCCGAGGCCGAGTGCAAGGCGCTGCTGGCCGCCGGCGAGGCCGATGGCGGCGTCAGGCACCAGCTCGCCCTGCCGGCCTATGACCAGTGCATCAAGGCGAGCCATATCTTCAACCTGCTCGATGCGCGCGGCGTGATCTCGGTCACCGAGCGCCAGAGCTACATCCTGCGCGTGCGTGAGCTCGCCAAGGCCTGCGGTCAGGCCTGGCTGAAGACCGTCGGCGGCGGAGCGAACTGATGCCCGATCTTCTGCTCGAACTCTTCTCCGAGGAAATCCCGGCGCGCATGCAGCGCAAGGCGGCCGAGGACCTGAAGAAGCTGGTCACCGATGCGCTGGTCGAGCGCGGCCTCGTCTATGAGGGCGCCAAGGCCTTCGCCACGCCGCGCCGGCTGGCGCTCACCGTCGCAGGCCTGCCGGTGCGCGGCCGCGATGTCCGCGAGGAGCGCAAGGGGCCGCGCGTCGGCGCGCCCGAGGCCGCCGTCCAGGGCTTCCTCAAGGCTGCCGGCCTCGCCTCGCTCGACCAGGCGACCATCGTCAGCGATCCCAAGAAGGGCGATTCCTACATCGCCGTGATCGAGAAGCCCGGCCAGGAAACGATTGCGGCCATCGCCGAGATCGTGCCGGCGGTGATCCGCGCCTTCCCCTGGCCGAAGTCGATGCGCTGGGGCAAGGCCTCGGCCGCCGGCGCCAGCCTGCGCTGGGTGCGCCCGCTGCACTCGATCCTCTGCACCTTCGGCGCCGAGACCGAGGATCCGGAAGTCGTCGCCTTCGAGGTCGACGGCATCACCTCCGGCAACACCACCTATGGCCACCGCTTCCATGCGCCGGGCCCGATCACGGTCCGCCGCTTCGACGACTATGTCGCGAGCCTGGAGCGGGCCAAGGTCGTGCTCGACGCCGACCGCCGCAAGGAGATCATCGCGACCGATGCTCGGAACCTCGCCTTCGCGGCCGGGCTGGAACTGGTCGAGGATGAGGGGCTGCTGGAGGAGGTCGCGGGGCTGGTCGAATGGCCGGTCGTGCTGATGGGCTCCTTCGAGGAGCGCTTCCTCGACATTCCCGGCGAGGCGATCCGCGCCACTATCCGCGCCAACCAGAAATGCTTCGTGCTGCGCGATCCCGCGACGGGCGAACTGGCGAACCGCTTCATCCCGGTCTCCAATCTCGTCGCCAGCGATGGCGGCCTGGCGATCACCGCCGGCAATGGCCGCGTGGTCCGCGCCCGCCTCTCGGACGCCGCCTATTTCTGGGCGACCGATCGCGGCCCGCTGCCCGACCTCGACACGCTGAAGGCGAGCGCCGAGAAGCTCGGGCTCGACCTGTCGAAGCCGCTCGACCAGCGCATGGCCAAGCTCGACAAGCTCGGCGTCGTCTTCCACGCCAAGCTCGGCACGCAAGGCGAGCGCGTCCAGCGCATCGCGGCGCTGGCGAAAGAGCTTGCCCCGATCGTCGGTGCCGATCCGGCCAAGGCCGAGCGTGCGGCGAAGCTCGCCAAGGCCGACCTGCCGACCGAGATGGTCGGCGAGTTCCCGGAATTGCAGGGGTTGATGGGCCGCAAATATGCGGAACTGCAGGGCGAGGATGCGTCGGTCGCCGCTGCGATCGAGGAACATTACAAGCCGCTCGGCCCCTCCGACCGCGTCCCCTCCGATCCGGTCTCGGTCGCCGTCGCACTCGCCGACAAGCTCGATACCCTCGTCGGCTTCTGGGCCATCGACGAAAAGCCGACCGGCAGTAAGGACCCCTATGCGCTGCGCCGCGCGGCGTTAGGCGTCAGCCGGATTTGTGACGAGCACAATCTCAATGGGCTTCAGCTGGAGTTGCTACTGACGTCATTGTTTGATCGTTGGTGGCCTAACGTCGATGCGCCTGTTGCAGCATTTGACCTGATTGGCTTCATCGTCGAGCGCATCAAAGTAATGTTGCGCGACAGAGGTATCGCTCACGACATCGTGGATGCCGTTGCAGGTCAGGGCATTCGTCGTGAAGCGATGATGCCCGGAATGGCAAACGTCCGGGTAATCTCGATTATCGTGAGAACTGCGGAGGCCCTCGGTCGCTTCCTCGAAACCGAGGACGGCAAGAGTCTGCTCGCCGGCTACAAGCGCGCCGCCAACATCCTCAAGGCCGAGGAGAAGAAGGACGGCGAGGGCGCCTTCGCCGGTGCCGCCGATCTCCAGCTCATCGCTGCTGCCGGGCTGATCGAGGAGAAGGCGCTCGCCGTCGCGCTCGCCCAGGCGACGCCGAAGGCGGAAGCCGCCATCGCCGCCGAGGACTATGAGGGCGCCATGGCGGCCCTCGCCGAGCTGCGCCCGGCGGTCGATGCCTTCTTCGACAAGGTCACGGTCAACGATCCCGACCCGGCCCTGCGCGCCAACCGCCTCAAGCTGCTGAACCAGCTTCGCGAAGCGACCCGCGCGGTCGCGGATTTCGGGCGGATCGCGGGGTAAGGCACGGGATGCACGACGCAGAACCCTCTCCTGCATCGAAGTCGGGTAACCCGACTTCGACACTTTAAGTGCTGATCTCGGGCAGGCCCGAGATCAGTGAGAGGGCAGGGTGAGGTGTAGGCCCTGCGACCAGCTCCGCGAGGCCTGACCGCGCGGTCAGGTTCAAGCTAAGGTTTCCAGTCCGAACACCTCACCCCTACCCCTCTCCTTCCAGGAGAGGGGATCCCGCGCCCAACCCCTCGGCCAGCGACCCTTCCGGAACTTTTTCCCAGGGCTCCACGTTCTCTTGCCCGAGTGCTATGCTTGCGAATGCCTCGCAGTCAGGGCCTCGGGGGGCCGGCTTTCGGCCGCGATAAGAGGATTTGAGCCATGGGTCTTTTGATTTCGCTTTTCATCACGATTCTGGTCATCGGTCTGGTGCTCTATCTCGTGCGGATGCTGCCGCTCGACGGCAACATCAAGAACATCCTCCAGATCATCGTCATCATCATCGGCATCATCTCGCTGCTGCGCTATCTCGCCGTGTTCTGAGACGCGCGAAATCGTCACTTTTGCGACCGCCGGCTGCGATTGACGCTGGCCGCGCGCTGATCCAGACTTTCTTCGGTCCAGAGGGCCCCGGACGCAGCGCGTCGCGGGGCCCTCATCCGTTCGAAGAGCGAACCCCGCGATGACGTCGCAGAATCGCACCACCCATATCCGGCTGACCTCCCATCCCGAGCCCGGCAGCGCCGCAGCCCGTTTCCCGATCCATTGGGGCGCAGCGACGCCAGAGGAGCGCGGCCCGGTCATCGCCTCGACCACCAACCCGGCCGACCGCAACGTCATCGGCGCTCATGGCGGCTCCTACTCGGTCTATCGGGCGCTCGCGATCTCGGCCCGCGCCATGAATCCGGCGCAGCGGCCCGACCTGACCAACACGCACCCGACCACCGAGATCCTGCCGCAGCCGCAATGGTTCGAGCCCGGCAGGATCGTTTCGCTCGATCCGATCGGCCATCGCGTCGCCCAGGATTTCGGCAAGTGGATCGGCGAGGGCGTCGACATCCGCCCGACCATCGCCGTCACCAAGGCGAGGCTCAACCTGCCGGAGATTCTCGCCGCCATGGCCGGCCACCGGCTCGCCGCCGACGGCCATATCCTGCACGGCTCCGGCGATATCAGCGTCACCAAGATCGCGGTTGACCCGGTCTGGCACCTGCCGGGCATCGCCGAACGCTTCGGCACCAGCGAGAACGAATTGCGCCGAACCCTGTTCGAGCAGACCGGCGGCATGTATCCCGAGCTCGTGACGCGGCCCGACCTCAAGGTCTTCCTGCCGCCGATCGGCTCGATCACCGCCTATGTCATCGGCGAGGTCGGGGCCATCTCCGACCCCCGGCGCAAGCTCGCCTGCCGGGTCCATGACGAGTGCAACGGCTCCGACGTTTTCGGCTCCGACATCTGCACCTGCCGGCCCTATCTCGTGCACGGCATCGAGGAGGCGGTGAAGGAAGCGCAGGGCGGCGGTGTCGGTTTGATCGTCTACAACCGCAAGGAGGGCAGGGCGCTCGGCGAGGTCACCAAATTCCTCGTCTACAATGCCCGCAAGCGTCAGGAGGGCGGCGATTCCGCCGCGACCTATTTCGAGCGCACGGAGTGCGTCGCCGGCGTGCAGGACGCTCGCTTCCAGCAATTGATGCCGGACGTGCTGCACTGGCTCGGCGTCAGGAAGATCGACCGGCTGATGTCGATGTCGAACATGAAGTACGACGCCATGGTCGAGAGCGGCATCGAGATCGGCGAGCGCGTCGCGATCCCGCCGGAACTGATCCCGCCCGATGCCTCGGTCGAGATCGAGGCCAAGAAGGCCGCGGGCTATTATTCGCCGGACGGCGCGCCCGGCGACAATGCGCTGAAATCCACGGTCGGCCGCGACCTCGAGAAGTTCTGAGTGCCATGCCCGATCGCGATCCCGAAGCCGTCCGCCAGCTGCTGAAGCCGGCCGTCATCCGCGAGCGTGCGCAGGAGATGCTGCAGCTCGGCTTGGATGGACGGCTCTCGCATTTCACCGTGCATCCCGAGCGGCTCGAAGCCTGCGCGGACTATGTGCTGGCGACGATCCGCCGGAACTATCCGACGCTCGAGATTCCTTTCCATGCGCGCTGGCGGCATTTTTTCGTCGCCGGCACCGATCGTTGGCGCGCCCTCGACGAGGCCGCCGGATTCGCCGATGCCGGTGCGCGCGGCCGTGCCGCCTATGATCTCGCCATCGTCAGCGTCCTCCTCGATGCTGGCGCCGGTCCCGCCTGGCGCTATCGCGACGCGCTGACCGGAGAGTTCATCGCCCGTTCGGAAGGGCTGGCTCTGGCCTCGCTCGACATGTTCGCCGCCGGCCTGTTCTCCGGCGATCCCGCCGACCCGCTGCGCGTCGACAGCGCTGCGCTGAAGAGGCTCGATGCGGCGGCGCTCGCCGAGGGTTTTCAGGCCGGCCCCGACAATCCGCTGCTCAGTGTCGAGGGCCGCGCCGCCCTGCTCAACCGGCTCGGTGAGGAGCTGGAGAAGCACGGTCTCGACCGGCCGGGCGGCCTGTTCGACCGGCTTTTCGCCGCGGCTGAGGGCGGCACGCTCCGCGCCAGCTATATCCTGTCGCAGGTGCTCGAGGTGCTCGGAGGCATCTGGCCCTCGCGCCTGAGCTATGCCGGCATCCCGCTCGGCGACAGCTGGAAGCATCCGCTGATCGCGCAGGGCAGCATCACCGCCGGCATCGTGCCGTTCCACAAGCTCTCGCAATGGCTGAGCTATTCGCTGATCGAGCCGCTGCAATGGGCCGGTGTCGACGTCGTCGGCATCGACGAGCTCACCGGCCTGCCGGAATACCGCAATGGCGGTCTGCTGCTCGACCTCGGCGTGATCGCGCTGAAGCACGAGGATGATCGTGCCGGCGCCCATGAGGTCGGCTCCGAGCTCGTCGTCGAATGGCGGGCGCTGACCGTCGCCTTGCTCGACCGGATCGGAGAGCTGGTGCGCGAGCGCCTCGGCCTAACGCGCGAGCAATTGCCGCTGGCAAAGGTGCTCGAAGGCGGTACATGGGCAGCCGGCCGCCGCATCGCAGCCGAGAAGCGCGAGGGCGGCGGGCCGCCCTTGACCATCGTCAGCGACGGCACGGTATTCTGAGTTCAGGGCCAGCGACATCATCGGCCCTCATCCTTCGGGCGCAGGGCTTTCGGCTGGCGCCTCAGGGTGAGCGTCGAGACGACAAATGAGGGGCTACTAGAATGGCAACGCATTCCGACGGCGTCACCGTCGTCGACCACCCGCTGGTGCGGCACAAGCTGACGCTGATGCGCGAGAAGGACCGCTCGACCAAGAGCTTCCGGCAGCTCCTCAACGAGATCGGCATGCTGCTCTGCTACGAGGTGACCCGCGACCTGCCGACCGAGATGATCGAGATCGAGACGCCATTGCAGAAATCGATGCAGCCGGTGATCTCGGGCAAGAAGCTGGTCTTCGCGCCGATCCTGCGGGCCGGCGTCGGCTTCCTCGACGGCATGCTCGAGCTCGTGCCGGCCGCCCGCGTCGCCCATATCGGCCTCTACCGCGATCCCGAGACGCTGCAGGCGGTCGAGTACTACTTCAAGGCGCCCTCCGACATTGCCGACCGCATGATCGTGGTGATGGACCCGATGCTGGCGACGGCGAACTCCGCGGTCGCCGCCGTCGACCGGTTGAAGGAGCGCGGGGCGCATGACCTGCGCTTCGTCTGCCTTCTCGCGGCGCCCGAGGGCATCGCCCGCATGCGCGACGCCCACCCCGATGTCCGGATCTGGACGGCCGCGATCGACGAGCGTCTCAATGATCACGGCTACATCGTACCCGGCCTCGGCGATGCCGGCGACCGCATGTTCGGGACGCGCTGAGCGCCTGTCCTTGTCGTTCTGGCGATATGCCCTTATCTTGTAGGCATATTGCCAAGGAGGCGACGGTGACGACGATCCGTGCAGTGGACGTGGTTGGCGGCCCAGAGGTGATCGGCGCTCCGCTCGACAGCGCGCGCGCGATCATCGCTGCGGTCCGGCGCGGCTTCCCGGTGGCGGCGGTGGAACACGTCATCGCCAGCGGCCGCATGACGCTGGCCGAGATCGACGAGGTCGTGCTGCCGCGCAAGACGCTCAGCCATCGCCGCAAGATCGGCACCCTAACCAGCGAGCAGTCCGACCGGCTGGTCCGGGCTGCCCGCGTCATCGCAGAAGCGGAAGAGACCTTCGGCTCGCAGGAGAAAGCCGGCAGGTGGCTGCGCCGGCCGACCGAGGCGCTCGGCGGTGAGAAGCCGATCGCGCTGCTCGACACCAGCGAGGGCGCGGCCGAGGTGGAGACGCTGCTCGGGCGGATCGCGCACGGCATCGCTGCCTGATGCGGGTCTGGCGCGTCTGCCGCGCCGCGTTCGCCGATCTCAGCGGGGAGGGGGCAAGGCTTTATGGCGGGCGCTGGAACTCGCCGGGGCGGCCGGTCGTCTACACTGCCGAGAATCCCGCCCTCGCCATCCTGGAAGTCAGGGTCCATCTCGATCTCGAGCCGGACCTGATCCCCGACGACTACGTCCTGGTCGAGATCGACCTCGCCGAGGCCGCTTGTGAGGAGATCACGGTATTGCCGGAGAACCCGAGACAGCTCGGCGACGCCTGGCTGGCGGACGGGTATACGCCGGTGCTGAAAGTGCCCTCCTTCGCCGCGCCGCGTAGCGCCAACTTTCTGATCAACCCTGCGCGTGTCAGCGGGCGTTCCGTCGCGGTGATCGGGCAACAGAAATTCAGCTTCGACCGCCGCCTCTGGTTGCCGCTGTCCGGTACGATCCTCTAAGCGCGACGCTCCTGTCATGCGAAAGGCCCGGCCATTTCTGGGCGGGCCCCCGCTGCCGGCTTTCACTCAGGCCGCGATGGCGCGAGCGGAGCCGGAGCGTTGAAACTGCTCGCTTATTCGATGACCTGGACGATGCGGCGGGTCTGCGGATCGACCAGGACGGTGCGGTTGTTCACGACCGTGTAGCGATAATCGGTCACGCCGTATTCGCGCGGGACTTCGTAATAGCGGACGCCCTCGCGCGGCAGCGTCGCGCCGACCACGACCGGCTCCGCATAGGTGTAGGACGGAACGCGCTGCTCGACGACATAGGTCTGGAAGCGCGGAGTGTTGTCGCCGATGATCGCACCGACGACGGCACCGCCGACACCGCCGACCACAGCGCCGACCGGGCCGCCGACCACGGCGCCGCCGACCGCGCCGGCCGTCGCGCCGCCAACCGCGCCACCCTGGGCGCCCTGCGGATTCTGCTGGGCAAAGGCCGTGGCCGGAACAATGGCGAGGGCCGCTACGAGAGCAAGCTTCTTGAACATTTCCGTTCTCCTTCTGAGGGAAACCTCGGCAGCAAGAACGGCAAAACACCCGGCAAGTTCCGCCGGTCCGGGTCACGAGCTGTGAACGTTCGTGAACGGCTTCAGGGATTGTCCTTGTCGATCAGCGGCTTCGTGGCGATCACGATCTCCGTCCCGGCTGCGGCGAAATCGAAGACCTGAGTCCGTTGCGGCGGCCTGCCGGCATTGGCGAAGAGTTCGTCGACGGTCGCTTCCTCGGAGAGGAACAGGAAGTCGGCATGCGGCCCGGCTTCCGGGTACGCATCGATCGCGTGCCAAGTGCCGCGGCTGAACATCACGCCCTCGCCGTCGAGGCGGAAGGCGCGCAGAGCCTCCGGCTCAGGCGGTGTCTCGGAAGGCTCTGCGACCACGATGATGGCCGGCGGCCCGCCGAGCGGCAGGCGCGCCTCGGTGACGTGGAGATGGCGCTCGATCACCGCCACGACGAAGGGCCGGGCATGGTAGCGCACGAGCTGCAGGCGCGGCCTGGTCTCGGCGGCGAAGGGCTGGACCCAGATGTCGTAGCCATCTCGACCGGCATCGCGCGGGCCGGAGGGAGCGAGAACGCGGCCATAGGGCGCGAAGGCCTCCGGCGTCAGCGGCGCTAAGGGGATACGGATCGTCCGGTTCATGCTGCATCCTCTATGGAGATCGCGGGCCCTGTCGGAGCCCGAAAGCAAACGGCGGGCCTTGCGGCCCGCCGTGACGATGCTGCGATGCTTCAGCGCCCGGAGTTTACTTCGGCGCGGCCGAGAGCACTGGCGAGAGCTTGTCGGCGTCGCGCTTGATCAGCGCGGCGAAACCGGCCGGCTTGCGCTCCTCGGCGGTCGGGATGACCGTGCCGAGGTCGAGCAGGCGCTTCTTGACGTTCTCGTCGTTCAGGGCCTTGTCGAGCGCGTCGACCAGCTTGTCGACGACCTCCTTCGGGGTGCCCTTCGGCGCGGTCAGGCCGTTCCAGGCCTCGATCTGGTACTCGGGCAGCCCGGCTTCCTTGGTGGTCGGGATGTTGGGCAGGGCCGGCGAGCGCTCAGCCGAGGCAATGGCGTAGGCCTTGATCGTGCCGGCCTTGACCTGCTCGGAGACGGAGACGATCTGGTCGCACATGAAGTCGATCTGCCCCGAGACCAGGTCGTTCAGCGCCGGGCCGGTACCGCGATAGGCGACCGAGTTGAGCTTCGGCACGCCGAGCTGGCCCTTGAGCAGGGTGCAGGTCGTCCACGAGACCGAGCCCACGCCGGCATGCGCCTCGTTGAGCTTGTCGGGGTTCGCCTTCACGAAGGTGACGAACTCCTTCAGGTCCTTCGGCGCGAGATCCTTCTTGGCGACGATCAGGATCGGCGTGCCGCCGGCGAGGCCGATCGGCTGCATGCCGTTGATCGGGTCGTATTTCAGCCCGGGATAGGTCGAGGGCGCCGCCGAGAAGGTGCCGAGATGGCCCATCGCGATGGTGTAGCCGTCCGGCGCCGCAGTCAGCGCGCGGGTGATGCCGGTGGTGCCGCCGGCGCCGGCGACGTTCTCGACCACGACCTGCTGGCCGAGCGTCTTCGACATGCTCTCGCCGACGATGCGGGCGATGATGTCGGTCGGTCCGCCGGCCGCGAAGGGCACGATCATGGTGATCGGACGCTCCGGGTATTTCGTCTGGGCCTGGGCCGGGGCGGCGAGCGCCAAAGCCGCGACGACGCCGAGGGCGAGCTTCTTCATGCGTATTCCTCCCATTGAACGGTTGTCGTGAGCGTTGCGAGGTTCAGGGCTGCGAGGCAACCCCGTCATTCGGTGAAGACCTCGTCGCGCTTCTTCGCCATCGAAGGCAGCAGCGCGATGACCAGGATCGCGACCGCGACCACCAGCAGGCCGGCCGAGATCGGCCGCTCGATGAAGGTCATGAACGAGCCGCGCGAGATGATCAGTGCCTGGCGCAGCTTCTCCTCCATCAGCTTGCCGAGCACGAAGCCGAGCAGCATCGGAGCCGGCTCGAAGCCGAGCTTGATCAGGAGATAGCCGAACAGGCCGAACAGCGCGGTGAAGGCGACGTCGACCGGCTGGTTGTTCACCGAGTAGATGCCGATCGAGCAGAAGATCAGGATCGCCGGGAACATCAGGCGGTAGGGCACCTGCAGCAGCTTCACCCAGACGCCGACCAGCGGCAGGTTGATGATCAGCAGCATGAGGTTGCCGATCCACATCGAGGCGATCATGCCCCAGAACAGCTCCGGGTTCTTGGTCATGACCTGCGGGCCGGGGATGATGCCGTGGATCGTCATCGCGCCGACCATCAGCGCCATCACTGCATTCGGCGGAATGCCGAGGGTGAGCAGCGGGATGAAGGCGGTCTGCGCGCCGGCGTTGTTGGCCGATTCCGGCCCGGCGACGCCCTCGATCGCGCCCTTGCCGAAGCGCGACGGATCCTTGGCGATCTTCTTCTCGAGCGTGTAGCTGGCGAACGGGCCGAGCACCGCGCCATTGCCGGGCAGGATGCCCAGAACGCCGCCGATGAAGGTGCCGCGCAGGCAGGGCGCGGCCGATTGCTTGATGTCTTCCCAGCTCGGCAGCAGCCGGCCGATCTTGGCCTTCACGACGTCGCGCGCCTCGGGATTCTCGAGGTTGCGCAGCACTTCGGCGAAGCCGAACACGCCCATCGCCAGCACGGCGAAGTCGATGCCGTCGGCCAGCGGCGGGAAGCCGAAGGTCATGCGCTCCTGGCCGGTCTCGAGGTCGGTGCCGACGGTCGAGAGCAAGAGGCCGAGCATGATCATGCAGAAGGCCTTGAGGATCGAACCGCGCGCCAGCACGACCGCGAAGCACAGGCCCATCACCATCAGCGAGAAGTATTCGGCCGGGCCGAACAGCAGGGCGAGCTTGGTCAGCGGGGCGCCGAGCGCCGCGATGATCAGCGTCGCGAAGCAGCCGGCGACGAAGGAGCCGATCGCCGCGGTACCGAGCGCGACGCCGGCGCGGCCCTGCTTGGCCATCTGGTGGCCGTCGAGCGTGGTGACGACCGCAGTCGCCTCGCCGGGGATGTTGACCAGGATAGCGGTGGTCGAGCCACCGTATTGCGCGCCGTAATAGATGCCGGCGAGCATGATCAGCGCGCCGACCGGGTCGAGCCCGAAAGTGATCGGCAAGAGCATAGCGATGGTGGCGACCGGGCCGACGCCCGGCAGCACGCCGATCAGCGTGCCGACAAGGCAGCCGACAAAGGCGAGGGCGATGTTCTGCAGGCCGAGCGCGACGGAGAAGCCGAGCCCGAGATTGGCGATCATGTCATGCATCGTGTCAGATCCCGAAGAGCCAGGGCGCCAGCGGGATCGGCAGGCTCAGCGCGTATTTGAAGAGGAGGGCACAGGCGATGGTCATCGCGATCGCGAAGATCGCCAGCTCCTTGAGCTTGACGTCCTCCGCAGCAAGGCCGGAGACGAAAACGACGAGCGGCCCGGAGACCAGCATGCCGAGGGCTGGCACCTTCAGCGGGCCGATCTCGAAGCCACGGATCGTCAGGCCGAACAGGCAGGCGGCGCCGAGCACGAACAGGACGCCGCGCCAGGACCAGCCGGCCAGCTTCTCGCCCTTGTAGCGCAGCGAGTTCACGCTCAGCAGCAGGCCGAGGGCCGCGCAGATCACGGCGAAGGATTTCGGCAGCATGCCCGGACCGAGCTGCCGCAAGGTGCCGGCTGCCAGATCGCGCGACAGGAACAAGGCGAGCCCGGCGAGGCCGATCATGAACAGTCCCGCCGCGAAATCCTGGGTCGATCGGATACGCAGCCCCTGCGCCGACTCGATCTTGTTCAAACTCATCAGTAACCTCCGGCTTGGGTCGCGACGGCGCGCATCGCGGGCTTTCGGGCGTGTACCGGCACAGTGAAGGGCAGGGTGATACGCTCGTCGATCAGCGTGACGCTCTCTCGCAGGATGGCGAGAAAATCGTCGCGCGCGGAAAGCTTCTGCTGCGGCCGCCAGGCGACACCGACGAGCGCGCCGGGCGGCGGCGGGTCGAGCAGTGCGCCGCGCAGGCGGCGCATGGTGACGCCGGGAAAACTCAACCGCGAAACCCAGTCCGGGGCCAGCGACATGCCGAGCCCGGCCGCCACCGCCGACATCATCGCCGGCTTTTCGGTTGCTTCGATGATGACGTTGGGAACGGCGCCGACGCTCTCGAAATAGGCCATGACGAGGTCGTAGGCGAAGGGACGGATTCGTTTCGACGGCACCACGAAGGGCTCGCCGACGAGGTCCTGCATGGTGAGATCGTCGCGCGCGGCCAGGGGGTGTGCGTCGTTCAGTACGACGATCGGGCGCTCGACCCGCAACACCTCGAAGGCGCAGTCGGTCGGCTTGCGCGGCGGGCGCAGCAGCGCCAGGTCGAGCTTGCCGGCTTCCAGCATCTGGACGAGCGGCGCGGTCATCGCCTCGACGAACTTGATCTCGATGCCGGGATGGCGGGCGCGGAAGGTCACCAGCGCCTCGGGCACGAAGCTGGAGGAGGCTGCGTCGATCGCCCCGACCCGCAGCACACGGCTCGAGGCCAGAGAAGCCTCCCGGACGGACCGCGAGGCACGCTCCATCCTGACCAGGATGCCCTTGGCTTCCTCGAGCATGATCAGGCCGGCGCGCGTGAGTGCGACCTGACGGGTCGTGCGCGTCAGCAGGCTGACGCCGAGTCCATCCTCCAGCGCGCTGATCTGGCGCGAGAGAGCGGGTGGCGCGAGGCCGAGCCGCTCGGCCGCACGGCCGAAATGAAGCTCCTCCGCCACCGCGATGAAGCATCGCAGTTGCCGCAGATCCATGGTTGTCGCGTCTCCCCTCTGGCGTATCGCTTTTTGTGATATCGTCCAGTGATTTCTGTTATGCCCCTTTAGCGTCAACCGCTTAATTTGCGACCCTAGAGCAATTCATAATTTATTGGCAACAAAGCTCATTGCCACGGCGGCGGCATCCACAGGGGGAAAGCCGCTCCCATGGCCGGGCGATGCTGTAATCGGTTGAATTTTGGGGATTTTTCCGCGCTTGACAGAAGCCGGTCAAGCGGTCGGGGCGCCCGCTCGTCTGGTGTTCCACAAGGTTGCGACCCGGCCGTCGATCAGTGCGAGTCCGACGAAGATCGCGGCCATGCCGGCGAAATGGCGCGGCAGAAGCTCCTCTCCGAGCAGGCCGGAGCCGAGCAGGATGGCGCTGACCGGGATCAGGAAGGTGACCAGCATGACGTTGCTCGGCCCGGCGGTGCGCATGATCCGGAAGAAGATGATGTAGGCCAGGGCCGTCGAAATCAGCGCCAGGCCCACCGCCGCGAGGACGGCCTGCTGCGAGGGGACCGGCAGCGTCCAGGGCGGGTGCAGGAAAAACACGATCGGAACGATCATGATGGTCGAGGCGGACAACTGGCCGGTGGCGGCGACGAGCGGCGGCAGGCCGCGGAAGCGCCGGCCGAACAGGCCTGAGAACGCGTAGGAGACCGCAGCAAGAACGCAGGCGAGCTGCGCCGCGAGATTGGAGCCGAGGCCGCCGAGCGCATCGGGCCCCATCAATATGCCGACGCCGATGAGGCCGGCGAGGACGCCGCCGAGCTTCAACCCGGTCGCCTTCTCATTGCCGAAGCAATGCATCACCAGCACGGCGAAGATTGGCGTCGTGGCGTTCAGGATCGAGGCGAGGCCGCTTGCGATCTGCTGCTGGCCCCAAAGGAACAGGCTGAACGGGATCAGGTTGTTGAGGACGCCCATGCCGAAGAAGGCGAGCCAGAGACTGCGTCCCACCGCCATGGATTGCCCGGTGATCCGGACCACCAGCAGCAGCGACAGCGCGGCAAGGCCGACGCGGACCTGAACCACCGCGAAGGGCGGCCATTCCGCCACGGTGAGCTTGTTGAAGAAGAACGAGCCGCCCCACAGGACGGATAGGACGACGAGCAGGAGCCACTCGGTCGGGCCCATGCGCAGCGCGGGAGCGGAGGTCGGCTGTGTCATGGTGCAATCTGTGTTCGCAGGGCGGGTCAGCCTGCGTCAGTAGGCGGCCGGGCTTTGCCCGGCCACCCGATTTCCGCAAGGCAGGCTCAGGCGGCTTCCGCCTCGCGCGCCGCCCACATCGCCTTGAAGGCCGGACGGGCATGGCAGGCCTCGAGCCAGGCCTTGACGTTCGGGGCGGCGTCGAAGAGCTGCGCCGCCGGTTTGGCGTAGCGGATGATCTCGGCGACGTTGATGTCACTGACGGTGAAGCGCCCGCCCATCACATAGCCGCCGCCTTCCGCCAGGGCCTTGTCGAGCACTGCAAAGGGGGCGGGCAGGGCGGCGAGCGCGGCGGCGACGATGGCCGGGTCGCGCTTCTCCGGCGGATAGGCCGCGAGGTGATAGGTCAGGTTGAGCGCATGCGTCTCGCATTCGGTCGCGGCCCACAGCGCCCACATTGCCGCGAGCCCTTCCTCCTGCACGTCCTTGGGCGCGACCGGCCCGCCATGCTTGCGGGCGAGGTAGAGGTTGATCGCCAGCGATTCGTGCAGGACGAAGCCGTCATCATCGATCGACGGGATGTGTCCGTTGGGGTTGACCTTCAGGAATTCGGGGCTGCGGGTATGGAGCGGCGCGCCGGGCGCGTCTGGATCGGCGAGGCGGTAGGCCTGAATCACCGGAACCTGCTTGAAAGAGATGCCAAGCTCGTTGGCGAGCCAGACATTGCGCGTCGCGCGCGAGCGGTGACAGCCATAGATGGTCAGGGTCATGGGCGGAATTCCGGCGGGCGGGAGGAACTCCGGATCGCAGGTAACCGGAGCGAGCCCGTTCAGGTAGCGGATCGGATCAGGCGATTGTCAAGATCGCTGCGCGCGTGCCGGCGCGGCCCGGGACGCCCTTGCTCACATGGTTCTCAGTTCACAGCGCGGATGGCTGATCGAGATCGAGCGCGCGACCGCCCTTTCGCCGTTGGAGATCCGCCGGTAGCGATACTCCGTTTCGCCCGGCTGCAGTGGGTACTGGACCTCGATCGAGCAGCGAGGGCCATCGATGGTCAGGTAAATGACCCGCGTGAAGTTGGTATAGGCCGTATAGTTCGCCAGTCTCTTTTCGCTGATCACCTTCCAGAGCTGCCTGGTGCCCGGTCTTCCCAGTGTGCTGGATCGGTTGCCGGAAGATGCGGCGCGCCCGCTGGCCCGGCTTTCCGCGACGCTGACCTGACCAGTCGATTTGATCGCGGCGCTGATCTCGACCTTCGTGTGGCTGAAGCCGCGCGAGGGCGCGATCCGCTCGTGCTGCTCGATGAACTCCACCTTGGCCAGCAGCTCGGACGGGTAGGCGCGGGAGACGGGCCCGAGGGAAAGGCACAATCCGAAAACCAGTGCCCTCGACACGATCGCCCCCTGACGTTGCCCTGTGATCGCCGTTGCAGCCCGTAGCCTTCTGCCGCTCCGCTCCCGCCCGAATTGTGATGTCCACCGCCGGCATTGTCGACGCAGACCTCGTTCAGCCGAGCTGACGCAGGGTCTCGCGGGCGATGATCAGCCGCTGGATCTCCGAAGTGCCCTCGTAGATGCGGGTGATCCGGGCGTCGCGGGCATAGCGCTCGACCGGGAAGTCGCGGCAATAGCCGGCGCCGCCATGGATCTGGATCGCGGCATCAGTGCAGCGATGCGCCGCCTCCGAGGCGAAGAGCTTGGCCATCGAGGCTTCCCTGGCGAAGGGCTCGCCGCGGTCCTTCTTCGCGGCGGCGTCGAGGATCAGCAGGCGCGAGGCGTGGAGGTCGAGCTCGCGATCGGCGATCAGCCATTGCAGACCTTGGAATTCGGTCAGCGCCTGACCAAACTGCTTGCGCTCGCGGGCATAGGATTTGGCAGCGTCCATCGCCGCGCGGGCGATGCCGAGCGAAACCGAGGCGACGCCGATGCGCCCGCCGGCGAGCTCGCCCACCGCGACGCGGAAACCGTCATTCTCCTTGCCCATCAGGGCCTCGGCGGGAATGCGCGTGCCCTCAAAGCGGATCGTGTTGGTCGCCGAGCCGGTCTGGCCCATCTTCTTCTCGGCCTTGCCGACGCTGACGCCCGGTGTATCGGCGGGGACGAGGAAGACCGAGATGCCCTTGCCCTTCGGCGCGTCCGGGTTGGTCACGCCCCAGACCACGAAGAGGCCGGCATACTCTCCGGATGTGATGAAGATCTTCTCGCCGTCGAGGACATAGGCGTCGCCGTCGCGGCGAGCGCGCAGCTTCATGCCGCCGGGGTCGGAGCCGGCGCCCGCCTCGGTCAGGCAGAAGGCGCCGGCCGGGTAGGTCCCGTCGGCGAGCTTGGGCAGATGCTCGGCCTGCTGCTGCGAGCTGCCGACGGCCTGGATCACCTCGCCGACCATGTTGGTCACCGAGGTCGTCACCGCCGTCGAGGCGCAGGCTGCGGCCAGCTCCTCCAGCGCCAGGGCGAAGGCGACGGTGCCCGCTTCCGAACCGCCGAAGCCGGCCTGGATGTTGAGGGCCATGAAGCCGTTCTCCGCGAGCAGCTTCAGGTTGGCGAGGAATTCGGCCCGGCCTTCGCCGCGGTCGAGCGTCTCGGCGAGCGGAGCCAGCCGGTCGGTGGCGAGCTTGCGGGCGCTGTCGCGGATCAGCTCTTCCTCTTCGGTGAAGGCAAATTGCATGCGGTTGCGCTCGCTGGACTGGACGGATGACGGGGAGCTTAGAGCGCGCCGTCGTTGGCGCCAACGCGAAGCTTTGCCCGGCGGGTTTTGCGCTGGCGGGCGCTCGCCCGAACCCTGAAGTTTCGACTTGACGGCGCGGATCGCGAGGCGCATGTGCCGCGCTGTTCGCCGGCTCGCGCCTTCCGCTCGTCCGGCGACCTCACAGGAACCTTTGAACCCCATGCCAAGCGACAGTCCCAGTCGACAGTCCTTGCCGTCGCCGGCCCGCCCGGGCGCCTGAACCCTAACCGGCAGGCTCGCCCGCGTTCGGCCGATCGACGGCCGAACGAAAGGAAGCGGGCCATGAACGCCGCTGTTACCGAAATCCTGCCCACCGTCGGCTTCGCCGCGTCGGCTCTCGCCGTCACGCTGAGCCGCGCCCATGTCGCCGACATCGTCGAAGCGCTGAACGAGCATCCGCCGGCCTATGCCGCCGATGTCCTGCTCGATCTGCCGAAGGCGCGCGCGGTCGACGTTCTCGACCAGCCAGAATTGCGCGAGCCGGGTGCGATCCTGAAGGCGCTGCCGCTCGAGCGCGCGGTCGCCTTCATCCAGGCGATGTCGTCGGACCGCGTCGCCGAGCTGTTCCGCAACGACCTCTCCGAGCCTGAGCGGCATCGCTATGTCGCGAAGCTCGACCACGAGACCAAGGCCGCTCTCGCCTCGCTGCTCGCCTATCCCGAGCACAGCGCCGGCGCGATCATGACCACCGAGTTCGTCAGCGTGCCGGCCGACTGGACGGTGGCGCGCACGCTCGACCATGTCCGCACCGTCGAACGCACCCGCGAGACGGTCTATGCGATCTATGTGCTCGATCCCGTCACCGGCGGCCTGCAGCAGGCGGTAGCCCTGCGCCGCCTGATCTCGGCCGAGCCGGGGGCGCTGGTGGGTTCCGCCGCCGGGCGGCGCGAACCGGTCAGCGTCTCGCCGCTGACCGATCGCGAGGAGGTGGCGCGGCTGATCGCCAAGTACAACCTGCTCGCCGTGCCGGTGGTCGACGATAACAGCCGCGTGCTTGGCATCGTCACGGTCGACGACGTCATCGACGCGATGATCGCCGAAACCACCGAGGACGTGCACAAGCTCGGCGGCATGGAAGCGCTCGGCGTGCCCTACCGCGAGATCGGCTTCTTCAGCATGATCCAGAAGCGCGCCGGCTGGCTCAGCGTGCTCCTGCTCGGCGAGATGCTGACGGCCTCGGTGCTGCAGCACTATGAGGGCGCGCTCGAGAAGGCGATCGTGCTGACCCTGTTCATCCCGTTGATCATGAGCTCGGGCGGCAATTCCGGCTCGCAGGCGACTTCGCTGATCATTCGGGCGCTGGCATTGCGCGAACTCGTGCCGGGCGACTGGTGGCGCGTTGCACTCCGGGAGCTGCCGACCGGGATCACGCTCGGCGCCATCCTCGGGGCGATCGGCGTCGTCCGCGTCGTGGTCTGGCAGAAGCTCGGCTTCTACGACTATGGCGAGCACTGGCTGCTGGTTGCGGCGACGGTTGGCGCGGCCTTGCTTGGCATCGTCACCTTCGGCTCGCTGACCGGCTCGATGCTACCCTTCATCATGACGCGGCTCGGCTTCGATCCGGCCAGCGCCTCGGCGCCCTTCGTCGCGACCCTGGTCGATGTCTCCGGGCTGGCGATCTATTTCAGCATCGCCTCGCTGATCCTGACCGGGACGCTGCTTTAGCGGAACGAGCCGCGCCCGCCTTGCAGCGCGGGCGCGGTTCTTGCTTGAAGGCCTCCATGGATATCCTGACCGAGCGGCTCTCGCTTCGCCCCACCAAAGCCTCCGACGTGCCGGCGCTCTTCAGCTTTCTCGGCGACGCGCAGGCGATGCGGCACACCGCGCATTTCACCACATTGCGCGCCTGCCGCCGCCACGTCGCCGGGCATGAGTGGCAGCGTCGCCGGCTCGGCTGCGCGCCCTGGACGGTCCGAAACCGGAGCGACGGGGCGATCATTGGCTGGGGAGGGCTGTTCGAGGACCCGTTCGATCCGGGCTGGGGTGTCGAGCTCGGCTACTGGTTGGCGCCCTCGGCCTGGGGCACGGGCTATGCGAGCGAACTCGCGGTGGCGAGCGTCGCCGAGGCGCGCGACCGGTTGCGGCTGCCGGAGCTGCGGGCCTTCGCCCGCCCGGAGAATGTCGGCTCGTGCCGGGTTCTCGAGAAGGCCGGTTTCGCGATCGAGCGCTACGTGCCCGAACTGGAACGCAATCTCTACCGGCACGCGCTTGCGCGCTGACCTCAGCCGGCCAGCACCCGCTGCGGCGGGAAGGTCACCTCGACCAGCGTGCCTTCCTTCTTGACGCTGGTGATGGTCAGCGCGGCGCGGTTGGCCTCGACCAGCGCCTTGGTCAGCGGCAGGCCGAGGCCCGTGCCACCGGCCTTGCGCGTCGTCGGCACCCGGCGGAAGGGCTCGAGCGCCAGCGCGATCTCGTCGTCATCCATGCCGATGCCGGTATCGCGCACCCGCAGGATCGCCTCGCCCTGGTCGCCGAGCGCGGTCGAGACGATGACCTGGCCGCCGGCATCGGTGAACTTCACCGCATTGGAGAGCAGGTTGAGCACGATCTGGCGCAGCGAGCGCTCGTCGGCGACGACGGGCGGCAGCTTCGGCGCCAGCCCCGAGCGCAGCACGACGCGCCCGCGCTGCGCCTCCGGCTGCAGCAGGTTCACCGCCGACAAGGCGATCTCGTTGAGGTTCACGCCGACGAAGTCGAGGTCGAGCTTGCCGGCCTCGATCTTGGCGAGATCGAGCAGGTCGTTGACCAGGCTGATGACATAGCCGCCCGACTGGTGGATGTCGCGCAGGTACTCCTTGTAGCGCTCGTTTTCGATCGGCCCGAAGCGCTCCTCGGCCATCACCTCGGCGAAGCCGATGATCGCGTTGAGCGGCGTGCGGATTTCGTGGCTGATCTTGGCGAGCACGTCCGATTTCTGGGCGCTGGCCTTCTCGGCCGCCTTGCGCGCCTCGACCAGCTCGCCCTCGGTCTTCTTCCAGGCGGTGATGTCGCGCAGCACCGCGCAGAACTTGCTGTCCGGCCCCTCTGCGATCCGTCCCATCGTCATGAACAGCGGGATGCGTCCGCCCTGGCGGACCCGCCCGACGACTTCGCGTCCGTCGTTCATCAGCGAAGCGACGCCGCCGCCGATCAGGCCATCGAGATAGTCGAGCGCCGGCGAATGGCTTTCCGGCGCGAAGAGCAGGGTGAAGAGCTCGCCCGCGACCTCGCGCTGGTCGTAGCCGAACAGCGCCTCGGCGCTCTTGTTGAGCGAGAGGATGCGGCCGCGGCCGTCGACGGTGACGACGCCGTCGGTGGCCGTGTCGAGCACGGCGCTCAGCTCGGCGACGCGCGATTCGTTGGCGGAGCCTTCGAGCTTCAGCGACGCGACGCGCGCGGCGACCTCTTCCTCCTCGGCCTCGAATTCGGCGGCGAGCTCGTGCTGCTCCGCTTCCTCCTCGGTCAGCAGCTTGAGGTCACCCCCCGGCACGCTGTTGCGGAAGGCCATCAGCGTCGCAGGCTCGCCCTGCCAGCCGATGCTGGAGAGCCTGCCGTCGACGCTGACCAGCCCGCCCTTGCGGTCGACCAGGATCATCGCGCCGCCGGCGCTGCGGGCGGCGCCCTTGATCAGCCGGCTGACGCCGCCGGCCGCTGTCAGGTCGTCGAGATCTGCATAATCGAGCAGGTCGAGCAGGGTGCGGTTGGCGTAGAGCGCGGTCTCGTCGCGATTGACCAGCACCGCGATCGGCAAACGGTCGAGGATCTCGGCATGGGCGTTGGCGATGCGTGGCCGGCCTTCGACCACGGTGGCGGCTGGTTGTGCGTCGGTCGGGGAGGCGACCTGCGCCTCCGCCTTGCTCTCGTCGCCTACTTTCAATGGCGCCGCGGCGGGCAGGCGCAACCCGGTCTCCACGTCGTCGTCACCGGCGATTCTCGCTCCGAGCGCCTTGGCGATCTCGCGGAAGGCGCTGCGCTCGGCCGAGGACAGCAGCGTCTTCGACGGTTCGAGCACCGGCCGCACGCCGGCAAGCTGCCCGTTGCGCAGCGGCACGACATTGCCGGGGGAGGGCGGCGCGTCGGCTGCATCGGTCTTGGCGGCCGCAGCCTCGGAGGCTGCAGGTTCGGAAATCTCGTCGCTCGCAGCGGCCGGGGCCGGTGGCTGGGCGTCCTGCTGGGTTTCGTCGCTCACCGGCTCTTCGTCGGCCTCGCCCGACGGCTCGTTTGCGGTCGAGGCCTCGGTTCCAGCTCCGGCAGCCTGCTCGGGTTCGCTGGCCTCGGATGCCGCGTTCACGGACGTTGCGACAGGCTCGGTCACTTCGGCGACGGCCGCCTCGGCGGCGCCTTCGTCGGCATCCGCGATCGCCTGTTCGGTGGTCGGGACCGCGAGATTGGCTTCAGATGCCGACTGCTGCGCCTCGTCTTCACCGGTGGAAGCGGCGTTCACAGGCGCAGCCTCGGCGATCGGTGTCGCCGGTTCGACGATGGCTTCAGGCTCGGGGAAGGGCTCGTTCTCGCTTTGCCGGACGAGGCCGAAACCGCGGAAACCGGCCGGCGCCCGCTCCTTGTCGAACAGTGGGAAGCCGGAAAGCTCGACGCGTGCGCCTTCGCCCGGCGCGACGCGCCACATCACGGCGCGGCCGCTCCAGGTGTTCGACGTCGCAAGACGTTCGGCAAGGTCGCCGTCGAGGTCGAGGATCTCGCAGCCGAGCAATTGGCTCCAGGTGCGACCGGGCAGGGCCGCCGCCGTTTCCGCGCCGGCGAGCTCGGCGAATTCCGGCGAGGCGCTGGTGAACCGGCCCTCGGCATCGCTTGCCCACAGAAATCGGAGATTGGCCCGGCGCCCTGGCGCGGCAGGCGCCGGCGCTTCGGCGGCGGCGCTCTCGGTCGAGATCTCCGCCTGTGCCGACGTTGGAACCATGTTCGCGGTCGGAGGGGCTTCCGCGGGGACGCTGACGCCGATTCGGCGCAATTCCGCGCCGGTGATGCCGAGTGCCAGCGCCCTCCCGGCTGGATTTTCGATGAGCTTGCAGGCGCAGGTCACCAGCCCGGAGAGGCCCGTGCCGAGGCGCAAACGCTCGAGCCGAACCGTGTCGGCGGTGGCGAGGCCGCTGCCGAGCAGGCGCAGCCGCTCTTGCACCGCAGCCGGCAAACTGGCAGGTCCACGTGAGAGCAGCGCCCTGCCTGCCGGATTGGCGTGCAAAAGCTTCTGGCCGTCGAGCGACCAGACCAGCAATGCCCCTTCGGCCGCAAACGGCGCCAAAGCACCGTCAAGCGCCAATGCGCTGCCCAGGGTTGTCCAATCCTGTTCGGATCCGCTCATTCCGTCCCGTTCTTCCGGCGACTCTGCAATCCGGCGTGATTATGCCTAACAAAACTTTAATAGCGACCAAATCCTTGTGAAGCCATGCGGGAACAGGCGCTCTCCCCTGACGTTTCCAAACAGCGTTAATGTGGCTGAGAGGGCAGGCGCGCAGCGCGTTGTCATCGCATCGCAATAATGATATTGCAGTGCACAATAAAGCCTGGCGGAACACGCGGCAGGCCTCCGGTCACAACCATCAGGAGGATCGATCATGGACGGCAAGACCCCTTACGAGGTTCCTACCGAGATGCGCGAATTCGCCGAGAAGAGCGTCGACCAGGCGCGCAAGGCTTTTGACGGTTTCATCGGTGCCGCTCACAAGGCTGTCGACAGCGCTCATGGCTCGGCCGAGTCGGCTCGCGTCAGTGCGCAGGACGCGACCCGCAAGGCGATCGGCTATGCCGAGGCCAATGTCGCGGCCGCCTTCGATCTCGCCCAGAAGCTGGTGCGTTCGCGCGACGTCAACGAGGTGCTGCAGCACCAGTCCGAGTTCCTGAAGTCGCAGATGGCTTCGTTCCAGACGCAGCTCAAGGAGCTGGGCTCGGCGGTTCAGGAAGCCGCTGCCAAGACGGCCGAGACCGCGGCCAAGGCGACCAAGACCAAGTAAGCAGGTCAGTTGACGCCGGCCTGCTGCCAGGGCGGAGCGGACTTTCAAGAGTCGTGGCCGGTACCGAGCCGGCCACGCGCTTGCAGGAGCGCCCGGCCCGAAACATGAAGGAGAACGGTGATGGCGAAACAGACTACGCCCGGCAAAGCTCCGATCAGCCTTGCTCCGGTCAAGGCGATGAGCGAATCGCAGCCCACCCCGAGCGCCGTGGCGGCGCCGGTTGTCCCATCGGCCCCCGCGCCGGCCGCTTCGGCTCCCGCCAAGGTCGAGCCGACCCCTGTCGTTCCCAAGCTTGCTGAGAAGCCTGCGGTAGCGGCTGCTCCGGCCAAGCCGGCCCCTGCCACGCCAGCAAGTCCCGCGCCTGCAAATCCCGCGGTGGCGAAGCCTGCCTACGTCACGCCGGCCGCCATGGTTGCAAAGCCGGCCGCTGCCAATCCCGTCGCCGCCGCTGTCGCCGAAGTCGTTGCTGCAAAGGCGGCGCCGCTGAAGCCGCCTGCGCCCGCTGCCGTTCCGGCCGCGAAGATCGCGGACGAAGGCGCCGCCAAGGCCACCGCCGAGCCGGCTGGCAAGGCCGTCGCGAAGGCGCCGCGGGCCAAGGCCCCGCCTGCCCGAAAGATCGCAGCGAGCGGTGTTGCCAAGGTCGCGGCGCCACACGCCAAGGTCGAGGCGCCGAAGCCGGCCAAGGCCGCGCCGTCCAAATCCGCTGCCGCGACGGCTGTCGCGGCCAAGGCTCCGCCTGCCAAGCCCGCGCCTGCCAAGGCGGCAGCGCCGGTTGCCGTCGCGGCGAAGGCGGTCGAGCTGGGAGCTGTCGTCCGTCCGGTCCCGACGACGAAGCCGTTCATTGCCGCGATCGAAGCGGTCAGCGAGCCGGTTTCGCCGTGGCTGAGCCAGACGCTGGCGCTGACCCGTGCCTTCGGCGCGATCCAGGCCAAGGTGCTCGATCATGCCTGCGCCGAGCTGAAGGCGACACTGGGCGAGATCGAGACTCTGGCCCGCACCCAGAGCGCGGCCGATGCTGTCGCGCTGCAGGCGAAGGCGTTCCGCCGCGGCTACGAATCGCTGTCGAGCCATCTCAGCGACCTCGCCGCGACCGCCCGCAAGGAGCTGCCGCGCCCCTGATCGGCAGGCCGGTGCGAGTTCTGTGCACCGGCCGCAATTTCTCCGTTGCATTCGGCGCAGCGCGGCACTAGGTTCCGCGCCGTCGCTGGATCGGCAACGAACCGGCGCCCGCCGGCCATGCCGGCAGGGATATGCATCGCGGATTTCGCGAAGCTGTGCAGCCATAGCTCAGTTGGTTAGAGCGCTAGATTGTGGATCTAGAGGTCCCCCGTTCAAGCCGGGGTGGCTGTACCATTCCCTCCACCAGACCCGACATCGTTCGATTGCAGCGCGCCGCTCCGGCGGCCTAGTCTGCCGCGCAGGCCCGTGCCGCGCCAACCCGCTCCCGGTGGGCCGATGCTGCACATCGAATCCGTCAGGACCTGCGCCATGCCGATGAAGATCGACCGCCTCAACCCCGCCTCGCTTGCGCCGCCGGGGCGCTACTGTCATGTCGCCGTCGTCAGCGCCGGCAGGCAGGTCCACATCTCCGGACAGATCGCGCTCGACGCGATGGGCCAGGTGGTCGGCGAGGGCGATCTTGCCGCCCAGGCCGAACAGGTCTTCGCCAATCTCGCCGCGGGGCTCGCCGCCGCCGGCGCCGACTTCTCGAAGGTCTTCAAGACGGTGAGCTATGTCGTCGACCTGACGCCGGAAAAGGCGGCGGCGATCCACAGGGTGCGGGTGAAGTATCTCGGCGAGGGGCCTTATCCCGCCAGCACCATGGTCGGCGTCACCGCACTGGTCGATCCGCGCCTGCTGGTCGAGATCGAGCTGATAGCGGCACTCGACTGAGCCTGGAACGCTTGCGGGCTTGAAGCCGGAACCGGCGCTCGCCATATCGTGAGCACGCAGTGGGGTTCGCCCGCTGCCGGCAGGGTGCTGCGCCAGCGGGCCCTGCGATCTTGAAGAGGCGCCTTTCAAAGGGCTTCGCAATGACGCGTCCGCCTAGCCTGTCGCATCCTTTCCTGCTCGGCTTCGATGATATCGAGCGGGCGCTCGACCGGGTCGCCAAAGGCGCCGGGGAAGGCTACCCGCCCTATAACATCGAGCGCATGCCGCGCACGGATAACGAGCCCGACAAGCTTCGGATCACGCTCGCGGTGGCGGGTTTCTCGCGCGAACAGCTCGAGATCACCCTGGAAGAGAACCAGCTCACCATCCGCGGTCGCCAGATCGACGACAAGACGCGCCAGTTCCTGCATCGCGGTATCGCCGCGCGGCAGTTCCAGCGGTCCTTCCTGCTCGCCGATGGCATGCAGGTCCTAGGCGCCGATCTTTCGAACGGGTTGCTGGCGATTGATCTCGCCCGTCCGGAACCGGAACGGCTCGTCCGGCGTATCGATATCATGAGCCGCGACTGAAGGAGGTCGGTTCGGGGAAAGGCATGCGGTTTGCCTTCCGTTCATGATCATGAGTCCACAATCAAACCGCCTCGCACTGCTCTGAAGGAGGGCGCGATGACTGAGACCAGAAACACCCCCCTGACCACGGCGGAATTCGCCGCGCTCGGCGCCGGACAGGTCGCCTATCTCAAGCCGATGACCTCGGACGAGCTGGCGCGGATCTTCCCGCAGGCACCGCATATCGAACCGGGTCTGCAGCTCTTCGCGCTGCTCTCGGCCGATGGCGCGCCGATCCTGGTGACCGATTCGCGCGAGGCCGCGACGGCCAATGCCTGGGAACACGACCTGAAGATGGTCAGCCTGCACTAGGCGCCCGCGCCGCTCGGCCTTTCCGGCCGGGCGGGAAGGGCGCCGGGCAGGGCCTCAGTCGGCTGCGGGAGCGATTCCCTCGACGGCCGCGATGAGGCGCTCGATGTCTTCCGGCGTCGACAGGCGGTGGTCGCCGTCCTTGATCAGGGTCAGCACCACCGGATCGTGCGGCAGATGCTCGACCAGCTTGAGCGCCTGGCCATAGGGCACGTCGGGATCCTTCATTCCCTGCAGGATGTGGACGGGGCAGCCGGTCTCGATCGGCTGTCCGAACATGAGATGCTTGCGCCCGTCCTCGATCAGTGCCCGCGTGATCGGGGTTGGCTCGGGCGAGTATTCCGAGGGACGAAGCCAGACGCCGTCTTCGAGGATGGTCCGGCGAATCGCCTCGGGCATCTGCGCCCACATCAGCTCCTCGGAGAAATCGACCGCCGGTGCGATCAGCACCAGCCCGGCCGGCATCCGCGCAGCGCCCTGCTTGCGCAGCCGGCGCGCGACGAGCAGGGCGAGCCAGCCGCCCATCGAGGAACCGACGAGCACGGCCGGCCCCTCGACCTTCTCTTCCAGCACGGCGAGCGCGTCGCCCAGCCAGTCGGACAAGGTCCACTGCGCGAAGTCGCCGCCTGATTCGCCGTGGCCGGCATAGTCGAAGCGGACGAAGCGCCGGCCCTTGGCCCGCGCCCAGGCCGCTAGCGCCTCGGCCTTGGTCGCCCGCATGTCGGAACGGAAGCCGCCGAGCCAGACCACGGCGGGGCCGCGGCCGGGCTCGTCCAGTACGGCGATCTCGCGGCGCCGCTCACCCTCGCCGACGCTCAGAAATTGCGGTTGAGGCATATTCACCCTATTTCTCCTGTGACGAACCGCGGGAATCTGCACCGGGCCGCTGTGCTTCGCGCAAGCGCTATGCCCATCATGGCGCAGATAGCAAACCCGCCGTCTGCAAGAAGGCCCTTTCGAACGGTGACCACCACCCTGCGCTCCGGAGCGCCACTCTCGCTGCCATCGACCGAGACCCACCCGCTGAGTGGGCGCACAGTGCTGCAGATCATCCCCGATCTGGAGGCCGGCGGCGCCGAGCGCACTGCCGTGGATATCGCGGAGGGGCTGACGGAGGCCGGCGCCCGCGCGCTGGTCGCGACCGAGGGTGGCCGGCTCGTCGCCGAGTTGCAGGCCAAGGGCGGCATCTGGCTGCCGTTCCCGGCGGCGTCCAAGAACCCGCTCGCCATGGCGATGAACGTACGCAAGCTGGCGCGACTCTGCCGGCAGGAGCACGTCGATCTCGTCCATGCCCGCTCGCGCGCCCCGGCCTGGGTCGCGCTGGCGGCGACGCGGGCGCTGAAACTGCCCTTCGTCACCACCTATCACGGCTCCTACAACAGCCGCTCCGTGGTGAAGAACCACTATAATTCGGTGATGGCGCGCGGCGACGTCGTCATCGCCAACTCCGCCTACACCGCCGACCTCATCCTGGCGCGGCACAGCTTTGCCCGCGATCGAATCCGCATCGTCAACCGCGGCACGGATTTCTCGGCCTTCGCGCCGGCGGCCGTCGGGCCCGAGCGGGTCAGCGCCTTGCGCCGCGCCTGGGGCGTCGAGCCGCATCAGCGCATCGTGCTGCTGCCGGGCCGGCTGACCGGCTGGAAGGGCCAGAAGGTCCTGATCGAGGCGGCGCGCCTGATGCGCGATGCCGGCGACGAGGACACCGCTTTCATCCTCGCCGGCGACCCGCAAGGGCGCGACGGCTATGTCCGCGAGCTCGACGAGCAGATCGCCAAGGCTGGGCTCGAAAAGCGCGTGCGCCGGGTCGGGCATTGCAGCGACATGCCTGCCGCGATGCTCGCAGCGGCGATCGTCGCCGTGCCTTCGACCGAGCCGGAAGCCTTCGGCCGCGTCGCCGTCGAGGCGCAGGCCATGGGCGTGCCTGTGGTCGTCTCAGATCTCGGAGCCGTGCCGGAGACGGTGCTCGCGCCGCCGCAGGTCGCCCCTTCCGAGCGCACCGGCTGGCGTATCCCGCCGGGCGACGCTCCTGCACTGGCGGCGGCGCTGCAGGAGGCGCTGGCCCTGCGTCCTTCCGCCAGGGACGCGCTGGCGCGGCGGGCGCGCCTGCATGTCGAACGGCATTTCTCGCTGGCCGCGATGGTCAACGATACGCTGGATGTCTACTGCGCCCTGCTCGGGCGTTGAACCGGTGGACGGATGAGCAGGGTTCGCGGGCAAAAGGCGCCCCGCGAGCCGGCGATCTTCCGTTTTCGCCCGTCATTTGACTTTGCCGTCCATTGACAACGCTACGCGTTGTGCAATGTGTCTCACCAACGGCGCGTAGCGCGCCAATCACAGGAGAATACAGCCATTCGTCGTCCTTTCCGTGCCGCACCCACCCCGACCAAGGACGGGCCCCGCTCGAACCGCGACATCCGCGGCGTTCGCGATGTTCAGCTCATCGACGATTTGGGCGTCAACCGCGGCGTCGTCTCGTTCTTCGAAGCGCTGAAGATCGCCGAGGACGCCGGTCTCGATCTGGTCGAGATCGCCCCGAACTCCGAGCCGCCCGTCTGCAAGATTCTCGATTATGGCCGCTTCCGCTTCCTTGAGCAGAAGAAGGCTTCGGAGGCGCGCAAGAAGCAGCGCACCATCGAGATCAAGGAAATCAAGCTGCGCCCCGGCATCGACAAGCACGACTACGACGTCAAGATGAAGGCCATGCACGGCTTCTTCGAGGAAGGCGACAAGGTCAAGGTGACCCTGCGCTTCCGCGGCCGCGAGATGGCTCACCAGGATCTCGGCGTGAAGGTGCTCGAGCGCGTCAAGGCCGATCTGGTCGATATCGCCAAGGTCGAGAGCGACTGGCAGCTTGAAGGCCGCCAGATGGTGATGGTGCTGGCGCCGAAATAGGCTGCCGCTCCGTCATGCGAATCCAGACAGGCCCGGCCCGCGTGCCGGGCCTTGTCATGTCTGGGGTCGCGATGCTTCGCTCCGGGTTCCCGAGCCAGCGCGAGGCCTTCCGCCATGACGACGCCGACAGTGACCGAGCAGCGCCGCGATCTTGCCGCCGCCTTGCGCCTCGCCGCCAGATTCGAGCTCAACGAGGGCATCTGCAATCATTTCTCGGTGGCGCTTCCTGACGGTCCCGATGGTCGCCCGCGCTATCTGATCAACCCCTATGGCGTGCACTGGTCGGAGCTGCGCCCGTCCGACCTGCTGCTGATCGATGAGCACGGTCAGGTGCTGGAAGGGGAGGGCGAGGTCGAGGCGACCGCCCGCAACATCCATGTCGCCGCCCACAAGGCCAATCCGCGCCATGTCGCCGTGCTGCATGTCCACATGCCCTATGCCACGGCGCTGACCATGGTCGAGGGCGGCCGGCTGGAGATGGCGCACCAGACTGCCTGCCGCTTCCATGGCCGCACCCTCTACCAGGACCATTTCGGCGGACTCGCGCTCGATGAAGGCGAGGGCGAGGCGATCGTCGCGGCCAATCGCGAGCAGGGCCATGCCGACATCACCTTCCTCGCCCATCACGGTGTCACCATCGGCGGGCCGTCGGTCGCGGTCGCCTTCGATGACCTCTATTTCCTCGAGCGTGCCTGCCGCCAGCAGGTGCTGGCGATGTCGACCGGCCGGCCCCTCAAGCTGATCCCGAATGGGGAGATCGAGGCGACGGCGCGCGAATGGCGCCAGGTCCTCGTCTACCAGGCGACGAAGCATTTCGAGGCGCTGCGCCGGATGGAAGGGCTCTGAGCAGCGCTCAGGCCAGCAGCCGCCTCAGCTTCCTGACTGCGCTGTCCGGTGTGGTCAGCACCTGCTTGCCGGTCGCTGCCGCGACGGCCGGCGCCGCTCGCGCCAGGCTGAACTGGGCGAGGGCGATCAGGTCGCAGTCGGCGAGATCGCCGGCCGCCTCCGCCGCCAGCCGGTCGTGTGTATCGCCGTCGCCGCGGTCGAGGGCCGCGAGCGCGCCCTCGGCCAGCTTCGGCATGACGGTGAGTGCCGCCGGGAATTCAGGCGGCATCGACTGAAGTGTCGGCGCGAAGCTGGCGAGGAGGCCGACCCGGCCGCCGATCCCTTCTGCCTCCTCGATCATCGCCTCGTTCGGCTTCAGCACCGGCATCGGCGCGAATTCGCGCTGAACCGCCTCGATGCAGGGGCCGAAGGCCGAGCAGGTGAAGAGGATGCCGTCGGCGCCCGTCGCCTTCGCATAGCGCGCGAGGCTCAGGAACCGCCCGGTCATCGTCTCGGTGATCTCGCCGTCGCGGGCGAGGTCGGCCGATAGGCTGTCATCGAGCAGGTTCATCAGCCTGGCTTCGGGCCACAGACGCGCAAACGCCGCCTCGATCGGAGGCGGCGAATGGCGCAGCGCATGGATCAGCGCGATCCTCATTGGGTGGTCCTCATGCCAACGACCAGTGACGCTGACGCGTCAGGCCGTTGCTCCAATCTGGATGTCTCAAATGCAGCCAAAGGCTTGAGACATCCAGATGCGGAATCCCGGGAGCCATTAGCAATGGCTCTCGGGATTATCGGATCGGGTGCGGGTACTGCAGCCCGCCCTTCGAGGCGAGGTCGTTCAGCCCGCGCTTCAGCTGAAGCTTCGAGCCCATGCCGACATTGCGCTCGAAGCTCTCGCCGTAATTGCCGACATGCTTGATGATCCGGTAGGCCCAGTCATTGCTGAGGCCGAGCCCCTCGCCGAACTTGCCCTCGACGCCCAGCAGGCGCTTGATCTCGGGATTGGTCGATTTCAGCATCTCGTCGACATTGGCCCTGGTCACGCCGAGTTCCTCGGCGTTGAGCATGGCGTAGTGCGTCCACTTCACCAGATTGAACCAGCTTTCATCGCCGCGCTTCACCGCCGGGCCGAGCGGCTCGCGCGAGATCAGCGTCGGCAGGATCATGAAGTCGTCCGGCTTGGCGAATTTCAGCCGTTCGGCGGCAAGCCCAGAGGAATCGGTGGTGAAGGCGTCGCAGCGCCCGGCCTCCAGCGCCTTTACCCCTTCCTCGTTGGTGGCGAAGCCGATGATCTCGTATTTCAGGTTGTTGGCCCGGAAGAAGTCGGCGAGGTTCAGTTCGGTCGTCGTGCCTTGCGTCACGCAGATCGAGGCGCCGCTCAGCCCCTTCGCCTCGCTGACCCCGAGCGATTTGCGCACCATGAAGCCCTGGCCGTCGAAATAGTTGATGATCGGCCAGGACATGCCGGCCGAGGTGTCGCGCGACATGGTGTAGGTGGCGTTGCGGGCGAGCATGTCGACTTCGCCGTTCTGCACCACGAGGAAGCGCATCTGCGGCGTCGTCGGGATGAACTTGATCTTGTTGGGGTCGTTGAAGATCGCCGACGAGACGGCGCGGCAAAGATCGATGTCGAGCCCGGCCCAGCGACCGTCCGGCCCCTGCAGCCCGAAGCCGGGCAGGGCGATGTGGTTGCCGCAGATCAGCTCGCCACGCGCCTTGACCCGGTCGAGCGTTCCCGATTGCGCCGCTGCGGGCGTGGCGAGCGCCAGCGCCGCGAGGCCGATCGCGGCGAGGCTCGCCTGTTTCAGTCGTTTCACGGTCAGTTGTTTCATGGCAGTTCCCCTTGGTTGAGGCAGGCTCTTTGGCGGCCCGCATGGTGGTCTTCTCAGATCGGCTGCACGGTCCCCAGAGCTGCATCGACCGCATCGCCCAGGCGCTCGACGATGGCGCCGACGGTGGCGGCGTCGACGATGAAGGGCGGCGCGAGCAGGACATGGTCGCCCGCCGTGCCGTCGGCGGTGCCGCCCATCGGATAGACCATCAGGCCGCGCGCCATGGCCGCTTCCTTGACCCGGGCGTTCAGCTTGAGCGCCGGGTCGAACGGCGTCTTGCTCGCGCGGTCGGCAACGATTTCGACGCCCCAGAAATGGCCGCGCCCGCGGATGTCGCCGACATGGTGGTGGTTGCCGAAGCGCTCGCGCAGGCGTTGTTCCAGCCTGGCGCCCTGGCGCCGGACATTGGCGAGGAGGTCGTCGCGCTCGATCACCTTTTGCACCGCGAGCGCGGTCGCGCAGGCGAGCGGATGGCCGACATAGGTCTGGCTGTGCGGGAAGAGGCCCGAGCCCCGCCGGACCGCTTCCGCGATCCGCTTCGAGACCAGCATGGCGCCGATCGGCGCATAGCCGCCGCCCAGCCCCTTGGCGATCGCCATCAGGTCCGGGGCCACGCCCTCCTGCTCGCAGGCATGCAGCGTGCCGGTGCGGCCCATGCCGCACATCACCTCGTCGAGAATCAGGAGAACGCCATAACGGTCGCAGATTTCGCGAACACGCTTGAAGTAGCCCGGCGCCGCGGTGGCCGCGCCCAGCGTCGCGCCGACGACCGTCTCGGCGACGAAGGCGCAGACCGTCTCGGGCCCGAGCTCCAGGATCTTCGCTTCGAGTTCGTCGGCGACGCGCAGCCCGTATTGCTCGGCTGTTTCGTCGGGGCGTCGACCGCGATAGTCGAAGCAGGGCGAGATGTGGTGCCCGGTCATCAGCATCTCGGCGAAGGCGGCGCGGTCCTTCATCCGGCCGCCGACCGCGAGCGCGCCCAGCGTGATTCCATGATAGCTCTGCCGCCGCGAGATGAAGTTGACGCGCTTCAGCTCGCCCGTCTCGACGAAGTAGTGCCGGGCCATCTTCAGGCAGGCCTCGATCGCTTCCGAGCCCGAGCTGCAGAAATAGACCGAGTCCATGCCGGCCGGCGCCCGCGCGATCAGATGATCGGCGAGTTCCTCGGCGACGTCGCTGGTGAAGAAGCTGGTATGGGCATAGGCGAGCTTGTCGATCTGGGCATGCATCGCGGCGAGCACGTCGGGATGGCCATGACCGATGCAGGAGACCGCGGCGCCGCCCGAGGCGTCGATATGCTCGCGGCCGTCGCGGTCACGCAGCATGACGCCGACGCCCCTTTCGGCGACGGGATAGGTCTTGCCAAGGACACGATGCAGGACATGGCTCATTTGCGGCCTCGCTTGGCGGCTCTGGGTTGGTGGAAGGTGCCGGTGTCGTGAAGCTCCGCCTCGTGGCGGGCGATGGCGGCGAGCGCGGCCGCGCCCTTGCGCGCCGTCATCAGCGCCGCCAGGCATTCGACCGCGGCAAAGGCCGGCGTCATCGTGTGGAAGAAGGACGGGGTCTCGGTGCGCACCAGGACCGTCGCGTCGGCGAGCGCGGCGAGCGGCGAGAGCGGGCTGTCGGTCAGCGCGATGAGCCTTGCCCCCTTCGCCTTGGCAAGGTCTGCGGCCTGCAGGGTCAGGCGCGTATAGGGCGAGACCGAGACGGCGAAGAACGCGTCGCCGGGGCCGATCCGACGCAGAGCGTCGATGCCGCGCCCGCCTGCGCCGTCTGCCAGAACCGAGCCGGCGCCGATCAGGTCGCGGATATAGTCGAGCATGTAGGCGGCCGGGAAGGCCGAGCGCAGCCCGAAGCAGAACACGGTCTGCGCCTCGGCCAGAAGGATGGCGGCGCGTTCGAGCTGGGCCTGCGCTTCCGGCTCTCGCAGGGCCCTGAGATGTTCGGCGAGCGCGGCGAACATGTCCTGCGCGATCGCGCCGGCCCCTTCGTCGCCATGGCGCTGCATCAATTCGCCGGCGCGGCCGGCGAAGCCCTCCGGGCGCTGCCGCAGGGCGGCGGCATGGATCGCCCGCAATTCGTCATAGCCGGAAAGGCCGAAGCGCTGGGCGAGGCGGGTCAGGGTCGCGGGCGAAAGGCTTGCGCGTTTCGCCTGCTCGCGCGTCGTTAGCAGCGCCACATCGGCAGGATGATCGAGCACCCAGCGTGCCGCCGCCTGCAATTGCTGCGGCAATTGCTCGAAACCTGCGGAGAGGGCGGCGGTCAGATGCGGCTGGTCCACACTGCGACGCTAGCAGGCCGGGCATTGATATGAAACATCTAATTCAGGAGCTCGAAACAAGCGCGTTTGTTTCGTCTCCTGCGAATGATCTCAATGCCGGACGAGGAGCCCGGCGAGCAGGGCGTCGAAGGCGGCGATGGAATTCTGGGATGCCGCGCGGCCATCGGGGGCGTGGGCGATCCATTGCGCCGCATGGAGTGTCGCGCCGGCGATCAGCCGGGCGGCAGCTTCAGGGTCGATGGCCAGGATGACGCCGGCGTCGCGCAGCTTGCCGAGGCTGTCGGTCATCGAGGTGATGCAGGCGCTCTGCGTCGGCCAGGTCCACGGGTCGCCGAGCACGGCCGGCCCGTCCCGCAGCACGATGCGCTGGATTTCGGGCTCAAGCGCCATCTCGATATAGGCGGCGCATTCGTCGCGGAAGCCGGTCCACGGGTCGGCCGCGCGTGCCGAGACGGCGTTCAGCCGTTCGTTCATCTCCGCGTCGATCTCGGCGATGACTGCGGCGAGCAGCCCCTTCTTGTCGCCGAAATGATGATAGAGCGCGCCGCGCGTCAGCCCGGCCGATGCCGTCAGCTCGTCCATCGCGGTCTCGGCATAGCCGAGCGTGCCGAAGGCGTGGCGGGCCGCCGCAATCAGCTTCGCGCGCGTCTCGGCGATCATCTGCTGGCGTGGCCTGCGGCTCATCCAAATCCTCTTTGCATACGCCCTGTATGTTAATTGACATACGGGGCGTATGCAATTAGGCGTTCACATACACGCCGTATGTGGACGTGCGACGTTTCCCCGGAGTTTTACTGCCAATGGCCAATCCCTATCGCGAGATCTTCCGCGCGCCCGGCGCTGTTGGCTTCTCCGCGGCCGGCTTCGTTGCCCGTCTGCCCCTCTCGATGGTGACGATCGGCATCGTCACCATGCTCTCGCAGGCGCGCGGCGAGTACTGGCTGGCCGGCAGCGTGGCTGCGACCTTCGCGCTCGCCAATGCGCTGATCGCGCCGCAGATATCGCGCCTTGTCGACCGCCACGGCCAGAGCCGCGTGTTGGTGCCTGCCACGCTGGCGACGCTCGTCGCGCTCGCGGGACTGATGCTGGCGACGCGCTTCGAGGCGCCGAACTGGGTTCTCTTCCTGTTCGCCGCGCTCTCCGGCCTGGAGCCGAGCATGGCGGCGATGGTGCGCGCGCGCTGGACCGAGATCTATCGCGGCACGCGGCATCTGCGCACCGCCTTCGCCTTCGAATCGGTGGTCGACGAAATGGTCTTCATGATCGGGCCGGTGCTGGCGATCGGCCTCAGCGTCGCCTGGTTCCCCGAGGCGGGGCCGCTTGCCGCCACCATCCTGCTCGCCATCGGCATGACCCTGTTCGTGCTCCAGCGCGGCAGCGAGCCTCCGGTCCATCAGCAGGCGGCGAGCGCCGAGGGCTCGGCGATCCGCTTCGGCGCCGTACGTCTCATCGCCCTGGTGATGGTCGCCATCGGCGCGATCTTCGGCACCTCGGAGGTGACGACGGTCGCCTTCGCCGAGGCGCAGGGACAGAAGGCGGCCGCCAGCCTGGTGCTGGCCTCCTATGCCGCCGGTTCGCTGATCGCCGGCTTGATCTTCGGCGCCCTGCATCTGCGCCTGTCGCTGGCGCGGCAGTTCGTCCTCGCGATCGGTCTTTCCGCGGCGACGACATTGCCGCTGCTCGCGGTCGGCTCGCTCTGGTCGCTGGCCGCGGTGCTTTTCGTCGCGGGGGCCTCGATCTCTCCGACCGTCATCGTCGCCATGGCCTTGGTCGAGCGCCATGTGCCCCCTTACAAGCTGACGGAGGGGATCACCTGGGTGATGACCGGCCTCGGCGTCGGCCTCGCGTTGGGTTCGGCGGCCTCGGGCTGGCTGATCGACAATTACGGTGCGGCGAGCGGCTTCTACGTCTCGGTCGTCGGTGGCTTCACGGCGCTCGCCATCCTGCTGCTCGGTCTACGCAGGCTGTCCGGCACGGCTTCCGAGCGGGCACGCCCGGCACTCGTCTGAGCGGGCAGGGCGGCCGCGCTTGCAAGGGCAGGGCTTTTCTGTCATATGCCCGGCCTTCGATCGCCCGGCTGATAAGGGCTGCCGTGGCGATCGTTATTTGCTTCCCGAAGCAAAATTCAAGCGGCGCAGTTCGCGCGCTCGCGACCTATGAGGAGCTGAAATGCCCAAGATGAAGACCAAAGCGGCCGCTAAAAAGCGGTTCAAGATCACCGGAACCGGCAAGGTGCTCGCAGCCCAGGCCGGCAAGCGTCACGGGATGATCAAGCGGACCAACAAGCAGATCCGCAACCAGCGTGGCACGACGACCCTGTTCGAGGGCGATGCTGCCAACGTGAAGAAGTTCTTCCTCCCCAACGGCTGACGCCTGACAACCTTTCCGGAGATCAAACATGGCTCGCGTGAAACGGGGCGTTACGTCCCACGCCAAGCACAAGAAGACACTGAAGGCCGCCAAGGGCTTCTATGGCCGCCGCAAGAATACGATCCGCGCCGCCAAGGCGGCCGTCGATCGGTCGATGCAGTATGCCTATCGTGACCGCAAGAACCGGAAGCGCTCGTTCCGCGCGCTCTGGATCCAGCGCCTGAACGCTGCGGTGCGCGAGCACGGCCTGACCTATTCGGCCTTCATCAACGGTCTCACCAAGTCGGGCCTCGAGCTCGACCGCAAGACCCTGTCGGCCCTCGCGATCGACGATGCTGCTGCCTTCGCTGCGGTGGTCGAGACGGTCAAGGGCGCGCTCGGCGCCGAGGCCAAGGCCGCCTGAGCGGTCTGACCTGACGAATTGCGAAAGGCCGGCGGCGACGCCGGCCTTTTTCTTTTTTGCTGCACCGGGAAAAAGCGGGTCGTCCCGGACAAGCCGCGCAGCGGCGCCGATCCGGGACCCATGCCGGAGCATGGTTCGGAAAAGCTCAAGCATGGATCCCGGGTCTCCCTGCGGTCGCCCGGGACGAGGTCGGCGGTCGAACGCCGGCTTACGTCTGCACGCTGTCGGCTGCAGCCGGGATCCAGTCGTCGCCGGCGCCTTCGACGATCCTTGCATAGGCCTCCTCAGGCGAGTCGGCGTAGCAGAACAGTTCGAGGTCCTCCTTGCGGATCAGCCCGGCCTCGGCCAGCCGCTCGAGATTGAGCAGGCCCTTCCAGAAGCTGCTGTCGTAGAGAATGACCGGGACGGGCGACATCTTGCCGGTCTGGGTCAGCGTCAGGATCTCGAACAGTTCGTCGAGCGTGCCGAAGCCGCCGGGAAAGGCGACCAGAGCCGAGGCCCGCATGGCGAGATGCATTTTGCGCATCGCGAAATAGTGGAAGCGGAAGGTCAGGTCCGGCGTCGAGAAGGCGTTCGGCTCCTGTTCGTGCGGCAAGGTGATGTTGAAGCCGATCGAGACCGCTCCGGCCTCGCCGGCGCCGCGATTCGCCGCCTCCATGATGCCGGGCCCGCCGCCCGTGGCGATGACGTGGTGCCGGCCGCTTCCCTTGGCATCGAGCGCGCCGCCGCGCTCGGAGGCGAGCCGTGCGAAGGCCCTTGCCGCCTCGTACCAGGGCTCGCCTTCGCGCACCCGGGCCGAGCCGAAGACCACGATGGTGGAGACGATGCCGCGTGCCCTGAGATTGTCCTCGGCCTTCTGGTATTCGAGCATGAAGCGCGCGCCGCGGGTGGAGTCGCCCAGGATGAAGTCCTGGTCGAGCGCGGCGAGGCGATAGGAAGGCGAGTTCTTCTGGGCGTGGTTCTCGGTCATGTCGGCATCTCCGTGCTTGCTCCCTGCATAGCCGGGCAGGGGAGCGACTGTCGCCCCTGCCGCCCGCATGCGGGGGGCGAGTGCTACGGTCTTGTCATGAACGATCGGCAGGCGAGGTCGAATGTGTGAAAACGCCGCGATCGGCACGCTTTGCCAGCGCAATTCGGGCTGGCATCCGCATGGCCGAAGCCATAGAAGATGCCTCGCCGGGACGCGCTCCGGCTTTTTGAAGTGGTGCGAATTCCCGGCGGCCGGTCGGTTCCGGCCCGGCGGAGGACGCGCTAACGGACCAGATCAGGCATGAACGAGATCGATACCCTTCGCGATTCCCTTGTCGGTGAGATCGCCGCGGCGCAGGACGAGGCGACGCTCGAGCAGTTGCGCATCGCCGCGCTCGGCAAGTCCGGCTCGGTTTCCGCCCTGCTGAAGACGCTCGGCGCGATGACGCCGGACGAGCGCAAGGAGAAAGGCCCCCTGATCAACGGCCTGCGCGACGGCGTCCAGCAGGCGCTCGCCGCCCGCAAGGAGGCGCTGGGCGAGGCGGCGCTGGAAGCGCGGCTCGCCGCCGAGCGGCTCGACATCTCCCTGCCCGTCCGCGAGGGGCCGGAAGCGCGCGGGCGCATCCACCCGATCAGCCAGGTCATCGACGAGATCACCGCGATCTTCGGCGATATGGGCTTTGCCGTCGCCGAGGGGCCGGATGTCGAGACCGACGATCTCAACTTCACCAAACTGAATTTCCCGGTCGGTCATCCCGCCCGCGAGATGCACGACACCTTCTTCTTCGCGCCCGACGCCAATGGCGAGCGCAAGCTCCTGCGCACCCATACCTCGCCGGTCCAGGTCCGCACCATGCTGGCCCAGGAGCCGCCGATCCGCGTGATCTGCCCGGGCCGGACCTACCGCATGGATTCCGACCAGACCCATACGCCGATGTTCCATCAGGTCGAGGGTCTCGTCATCGACAAGAAGACCCATTTCGGCCACATGAAATGGGTGCTGGAGGAGTTCTGCAAGTCGTTCTTCGAGGTCGAGAGCGTCAAGATGCGCTTCCGCCCCTCCTTCTTCCCGTTCACCGAGCCGTCGGCTGAGGTCGACATCCAGTGCTCGCGCAAGGGAGGCGAGATCCGCTTCGGCGAGGGCGACGACTGGCTCGAGATTCTCGGCTGCGGCATGGTCCACCCGAACGTGCTCAGGAATTGCGGGCTGGACCCTGATGTCTATCAGGGCTTCGCCTGGGGCATGGGCATCGACCGCATCGCCATGCTGAAATACGGCATGACGGATCTGCGGCCCTTCTTCGAGGCCGATGTCCGCTGGCTCTCGCATTACGGCTTCCGCCCGCTCGACCTGCCGACGCTGACCGGCGGCCTGTCGTCGTGACCAGGGCGGGCTAGGAGAGGAAAGGGCGGATGAGCGCGGCACATTGGGCCGGCCTGATCGCGGCACTGCTGGTGGCGGCCAATCTCCTGTGCCTGGCCATCGCCTTCGTGCGCCTGCGTCGCAAGCCGGTCGAATCCAGCCTGCTGCGCCAGCGCCCGCCGGTGACGATCGTGCGGCCGGTCTGCGGCCTGGAGAGCTTCAGCCGGGAGACCCTGACCTCCGGTCTCGTCCTCGACTATCCCGACTATGAGACGATCTTCTGCGTCGCCGACGGGCAGGACCCGATCGTGCCGCTGGTCGAGGAGCTGATCGCCAGCCATGGGCCGGAGCGCGTGCGCCTGATCGTCGGCGATGTCGCGGTCAGCGCCAACCCCAAGCTCAACAACTGCGTCAAGGGCTGGGAAGCGGCGCGGCACGACTGGGTCGTCCTCGCCGATTCCAACGTGCTGATGCCGAAGGACTACATCCAGCGGATGATGGCGGCCTGGCGCGACGATAGCGGGCTCGTCTGCTCGACGCCGGCCGGCTCGCGTCCGCTCTGCTTCGGCGCCGAGGTGGAGTGCGCCTTCCTCAATACCTTCCAGGCGCGCTGGCAATATGCCGGCGAGGCGCTCGGCTTCGGCTTTGCCCAGGGCAAGTCGATGCTCTGGAACAAGCCCTTCCTCGATGCCCGCGGCGGCATCGCGGCGCTCGCTGCCGAGATCGCCGAGGATGCGGCGGCGACAAAGCTGGTGCGCGCCGCCGGCAAGCATGTCCATCTCGTCGACCAGCCCTTCGAGCAGCCGCTCGGCCGCCGGCATCTGCGCCATGTCGTGCAGCGGCAGTTCCGCTGGGCGCGCCTGCGCCGCGTCACCTTCCTGCCCTTCTTCGCGCCGGAGATTCTGGTCGGCCCGCTCGTGCCGGCGGTGCTCGCCGCCTTCGCCGCCCCGGCCTATGGCCTTGCGAGCTGGCAGGCCCCGCTGCTGGTGCTGGCGATCTGGTATGGCGCCGAGATGGCGCTGGCGAAGGGCGTCGGCTGGTTCGTCAACTGGCGCACGCCTTTGGCCTATCTCACCCGCGATCTCGTCTTCCCCGGCATCTGGGCCTATGCCTTCCTTGCCGGCGAGGTCAGCTGGCGCGGCAACGCCATGAAGATCAGGACGGATGGCGACGACCGGCTGAACGACAATGCGCCGGAACTGTCGTCCGTGGCCGCACGGCGGGACGGGGCGGCGTGACCTTGGACATGCAAACCATCCCCGAACGCTATCGCGACTGCCCGAGCTTCTCCTTCGGCGATAGTCCCGAGCTCGCGACGGAGCTGGCGGCACTGGTGGTCAGCGGCCGCAAGACCGCGACGGTGAACACGCTGGACGCACCCGACTGCCCGAAGCTTGGCGAGCTCTGGATCGTGCTCGACGGCGAGAAGCGTCCGGTCTGCGTGATCGAGACGCTCGAACTCACGCCCCGGCGCTTCGACGAGGTCGATGCGCAATTCGCCTTCGAGGAGGGCGAGGGCGACCGCAGCCTCTCCTTCTGGCGCGAGGCCCATGAAGCTTATTTCCGGCGCCTCGGCGTCTTCAGCCCCGACATGCCCCTGCTTTGCGAGCGCTTCCGTCTGGTGGAAGCCTTCGCTCCGATGGACGTAACCACATGAAATTCACGCTCTCCTGGCTCAAAGACCATCTCGAGACCTCGGAAACCCTCGACACCATCTCCGAGACGCTGACCCGCGTCGGGCTCGAGGTCGAGGCGGTCGAGGACAAGGCCAAGGCGCTTTCCGCCTTCACCATCGCCTATGTCATCGAGGCCAAGCAGCATCCGAACGCCGACCGCCTGCGCGTCTGCATGGTCGATACCGGTTCGGGCGAGCCGGTGCAGGTCGTCTGCGGCGCGCCCAATGCCCGCACCGGCATGAAGAGCGTGTTCTCGCCGCCCGGCACCTATATCCCCGGCAAGGACATCACCCTCGGCAAGGGCGTGATCCGCGGCGTCGAGTCGAACGGCATGCTCTGCTCGGCCGCCGAGCTGCAGCTCTCCGAGGATCATGACGGCATCATCGACCTGCCGCAGGATGCGCCGGTCGGCCAGCCCTATGCCGCCTATGCCGGCTTCGACGATGCGATGATCGAGATCGCGGTGACGCCGAACCGGGCCGACGCGCTCGGTGTGTCCGGCGTCGCCCGCGACCTTGCCGCCGCCGGTCTCGGTACGCTGAAGACACCTTCGATCGCGCCGGTGCGCGGCAGCTTCCCGTGCCCGGTCGACGTCAAGCTCGACTTCGCCCCGGAAGACAAGAAGCTCTGCCCGGCCTTCGCCCTGCGCCTCGTCCGCGGTGTCAAGAACGGCCCGTCGCCGGAATGGCTGCAGGCGCGCCTGCGCGCCATCGGCCTTCGGCCGATCAACGCGCTGGTCGATATCACCAATTTCATGACCTATGACCGCAGCCGGCCGCTGCACGTCTTCGACGCCGCCAAGGTCCATGGCGACCTGACGGTGCGCCGCGCCAGGGCCGGCGAGCAGATCCTGGCCCTCGACGGCAAGACCTATACGCTGACCGACGAGCAGGTCGTGATCGCCGATGCGGAGGGCGTCGAGTCGCTCGCCGGCATCATGGGCGGTGAGGCTTCCGGCTGCGACGAGAACACTGTCGACGTTCTGGTCGAGAGCGCGCTCTGGGACCCGCTCAACATCGCCCGCTCGGGCCGTGCGCTGGGCATCACCTCCGATGCGCGCTATCGCTTCGAGCGCGGCGTCGATCCGGACTTCACCCGTCCCGGCCTCGATCTCGCGACGCAGATGATCATCGAGCTCTGCGGCGGCGAGGCCTCCGAGATGGTTTTTGCCGGCGAGCTGCCCGAGAGCGCTGGCGCCATCGATTTCCCTTGGTCGGAGGTCAAGCGCCTGACCGGTCTCGATCTGCCGCAGGTTGAGATGAAATTGGCTTTGACCTCGCTCGGCTTCCATGTCTCGGGCGCCGGCGAACGGGTCAAGGTCGCTGCTCCCTCCTGGCGCGCCGATGTCGAGGGCAAGGCCGATCTCGTCGAGGAGATCCTGCGCATCGCCGGGCTCGACCGGGTCGAGCCGGCGCCGCTGCCACGGATCAAGGGCGAGGTCGTCAAGCCGGTGCTGACCGTGCTGCAGAAGCGCACGCGCCAGTCGAAGCGCCTGCTCGCCAGCCGCGGTCTGGTCGAGGCCGTGACCTGGTCGTTCATCTCGCATGAGGCGGCCAAGCTGTTCGGCGGCGGCTCGCGCAAGCTTGTCCTCGCCAATCCGATCGCCGCCGATCTTTCCGACATGCGGCCTTCGCTGCTGCCGGGTCTGATCCGCGCAGGCCAGGCCAATGCCGATCGCGGCTTCGGCGATGTCGCGCTGTTCGAGGTCGGCCAGGTCTTCCAGAGCGATGAGCCCGAAGGCCAGCTGATCGCCGCGGCCGGTCTGCGCCGCGGCACGGCACGGCTGGAAGGAGCCGGCCGTCATTGGGACGGCGCGGCGAAGCCGGTCGATGCCTTCGATGCCAAGGCCGACGTCATGGCGCTGCTCGCCGGGCTCGGCGTGCCCGTCGGCGGCCTGCAGATCGTTGCGGGCGGCCCGTCCTGGGCACATCCCGGGCGGTCCGGCACGCTGCAGTTCGGCCCCAAGGGCGTGATCGGCGCCTTCGGCGAGCTGCATCCGCGCGTGCTCAAGGCGCTCGACGTCAAGGGCCCGCTGGTCGCCTTCGAGATCCATCTCGACGCGCTGCCGCTGCCGAAATTCAAGCCGACCAAGGTCAAGCCGAAGCTGGCGCTCTCCGATTTCCAGCCGCTGACCCGCGATTTCGCCTTCATCGTCGACAAGACGGTGGCAGCCGGCGACATGGCGAAGACCGCCCAGAACGCCGACCGCAACCTGATCGCCGAGACCAGCGTCTTCGACATCTATGAGGGCGCCGGCGTCGAGCCCGGCAAGAAGTCGGTCGCGCTGGCGGTGACGCTGCAGCCGGTCGAGAAGACCCTGACCGAGGCCGAGATCGAGGCGGTGGCCGCCAAGATCGTTGCCGAGATGGCCAAGCGCTACAAGGCGGCGCTGCGCGGGTAACAAGTCGAGCCGGTCGTCCCGGACGGAAGAGGCGCCTTCGGGCGCCTTTTTTGTTGCAAGGAATCGAGGCCCGCGGCCCACCTCACTTTGTGAGCTGTTTCCGGCCAGGTGCCGCCGGGTCATCGTTATTGATCATAATTATGAAATAATCGGCGCACGAAATCGTTTGAAAATCCGGCTATCGGCTCAGATTGTTGCAATCTGCGAGGCTGGATGTCCGTCACCGAGCTCCCCGTCGAAGACAATCTCTTCCCCGGTTTCCGGCTGCTCGACGTCGCGACCTCCGGCGCGCGCATCCGCGTGCGTGTGGGCGGGGAGGGGCCGCCCCTGCTTTTGCTCCATGGCTATCCGCAGACGCACATCATGTGGCGGCGTATCGCCCCGGCGCTGGCGCAGCGCTTCACGCTCGTCTGCCCGGACCTGCGCGGCTACGGCGATTCCGGGAAGCCGCCGACCTCCGCCGATCATTCCCCCTATTCGAAGCGCGCCATGGCGCAGGACATGGCCGAGCTCATGAGCGCGCTCGGGCATCAACGCTTCTTCGTCGGTTCGCATGATCGCGGCGCCCGCGTCGGGCACCGGCTGGCGCTCGACCATGCCGAGCGCGTGCTGAAGCTCGCGACCCTCGACATCGCGCCGACGCGGGAGATGTATCGCGACACCAGCGACGCTTTCGCCCGTGCCTATTGGCACTGGTTCTTCCTGATCCAGCCGGCGCCGATGCCCGAAAACATGATCGGCGCCGATCCCGAGTTCTACTGGACGAGCCGCCGCGCCTCGGACATGCGGCTGTTCGAGCCCGCGGCGCTTGCCGAGTATCTCCGCTGCTTCCGCGATCCCGCGATGATCCATGCCAGCTGTGAGGATTACCGCGCGGCGGCGACGATCGATATCGCCCATGACGACGCCGACGGCGGCAGGAAGCTCGACTGTCCCATGCTGGCGCTCTGGGGCGATCGCGGAGCCGTCGGCAAGTGCTTCGACGTGCTCGCGCTCTGGCGTGAGCGGGCTGTGGATGTGCGTGGGAAGGCATTGCCCGGCGGGCACTATCTGGCCGAAGAGATTCCTGATCTCGTCGCCGCAGAATTTGCCGCGTTTTTTGGAGAAGTCGCATGAGCCGGACCAATCGCGTCTACCGCATCGCCGTCATCGCCGGTGACGGCATCGGCAAGGAGGTGATGCCCGAGGGGCTGCGCGTGCTCGAAGCGGCCTCGAAGAAGTACGGTTTCGAGCTGCGGCTCGACGAGTTCGACTTCTCCTCCTGCGACTACTACGCCAAGCACGGCAAGATGCTGCCGGACGACTGGAAGGAAAAGATCGGCGGCCATGACGCGATCTATTTCGGCGCCGTCGGCATGCCCGCCCAGGTGCCGGACCATGTCTCGCTTTGGGGCTCGCTGCTGCTCTTCCGCCGCGAGTTCGACCAGTACGTCAATCTGCGCCCCGTGCGCCTGATGCCGGGCGTGCCCGGCCCGCTCGCCAATCGCAAGCCCGGCGATATCGACTTCTTCGTCGTCCGCGAGAACACCGAGGGCGAATACTCCTCGGTCGGCGGGCGCATGTTCGCCGGCACCGAGCGCGAGATCGTCATGCAGGAGACGGTGATGAGCCGTGTCGGCGTCGACCGCGTGCTGAAATACGCCTTCGAACTGGCCCAGCGTCGGCCGCGCAAGAAGCTGACCTCGGCGACCAAGTCGAACGGCATCTCGATCACCATGCCGTACTGGGACGAGCGGGTGAAGGAGATGGCGAAGAACTATCCGGGCGTCGCCGTCGAGCAGTACCATATTGACATCCTGACCGCGCATTTCGTGCTGAACCCGGACCGTTTCGACGTCGTCGTCGCCTCCAACCTGTTCGGCGACATCCTCTCGGATCTCGGCCCGGCCTGCACCGGCACGATCGGCATCGCCCCCTCCGGCAACATCAACCCGACCGGCGATCATCCCTCGCTGTTCGAGCCGGTCCATGGCTCGGCTCCGGACATCTATGGCCAGGGCATCGCCAATCCCGTCGGCATGATCTGGTCGGGCGCGATGATGCTCGACCATCTCGGCGAGACCGAAGCCGCCAAGGGGATCGAGGCCGCGATCGAACGTGCTCTCGGCGACGAGCGCACCCGCACCCGCGACCTCGGCGGCAAGCTCGGCACCGAGGCTGCCGGCAAGGCGATCGAGCAGGCGCTGGGTTGACGACACGGCCGGCGCACGGCCACAAACTCCGGCCGGCGCCGGATAAGACGTAAGACTTAGGGAGGCGACAAAGTGCCCGATCTGACGTTTTCGCTGCTTGAACCGGCGCTCTGGGGCAAGCTCTTCGAGATCATCGCGCTCAATATCGTGTTGTCGGGAGACAATGCGGTGGTGATCGCGCTCGCCTGCCGGGCGCTCGCGCCCGAACAGCGTGCCAAGGGCATCGCGCTCGGCGCGGGCGTCGCGGTTCTGCTCCGCGTCGTCTTCACGGTGCTGATCGCCTCCCTCCTGAACATGCCGTTCCTGCATATCATCGGCGCGGCCCTGCTCGTCTGGATCGCGGTCAAGCTCGTCATCGAAGACGGCGAGAGCGACGAGAACGCGGTCGCCGCCAGCAGCAAGCTCTGGAAGGCGGTGCAGACCGTCGCCATCGCCGACATCGTGATGAGCCTCGACAACGTGCTCGCCATTGCGGCGGTGGCCAAGGACTCGATCCCGCTGCTGATCGGCGGGCTGATCATCTCGATCCCGCTGATCGTGCTCGGCGCCTCGCTGATCACAAATCTCCTCTCGCGTTTCCCGATCCTGGTCTGGGCCGGGGCCGGCCTTCTCGGCTGGGTCGCGGGCGAGATGTTCGAATCCGACCCCTGGCTGATCGGCAAGCTCGGCGACACGCTGGCCCATCAGCTCGAATACCCCGCAGCCATCCTTGGGGCCCTGCTCGTGCTCGGCCTCGGCTATTTCCTCAAGCAACGCCGGCCAGATCCGGCCCTCTGAACAGGGACTGACCGACCTATGGATTTCGCATCTTCCGCATTCTGGACTTCACTGCTCCAGATCATCTGGATCGACCTGCTGCTTTCCGGCGACAATGCGGTCGTGATCGCGCTCGCGGTCCGCTCGCTGCCGGAGAAGCAGCGCAAGGTCGGCATCTGGCTCGGCGCCGGCGCTGCCGTCGGCCTGCGCATCATCTTCGCGGTGATCGTCAGCTACCTGCTCAACGTCCCCTTCCTGAAGGTGGTGGGCGCGCTCCTGCTGTTCTGGATCGCGATCAAGCTCGCCAAGGGCGAGGAGGAGGCGCATGGCGAGGTCGCGGCCAGTGACAATCTCTGGAAGGCGGTGCGTACCATCGCCATCGCCGACGCGGTGATGAGCCTCGACAACGTGCTGGCGATCGCCGCTGCGGCGCGCGGCCATTTCGAGCTCTTCGTCTTCGGCCTGCTGCTCACCATTCCGCTGATCATCTTCGGCGCCCGCATGCTCTCGAGCATTCTGGAGCGCTTCCCGATCCTGATCTGGCTCGGCGCCGCGCTGCTCGGCTGGATCGCCGGCGAGATGCTGCTCTCCGACATCGCCGTGCTGCAGTGGCTGCAGACCGCCATTCCGAGCTGGGTGGCGAGCGTGCCGGTCACCGACACCAACCCGGTTGGTCTGGCTCCGGCGAAGGTGCCGTTCTACTCGGCGGCGGTCATCGGCGCGGCTTTCGTCGTCGGCGTCGCCTACATGCTGAAGAAGAAGCCGGTGAACCAGCCCGGCTGAGCCTCGCTCACGCGAGCTGAATGAACGCGGCGGCCATGGTTCCATGGCCGCCGTTTTTTATGGTGCGGCCGACGCCCTCGGCCTGCGCGCCGGGCCTTTCAGGATCTTGGACCGAAAAGCCGTCAAGTCCTGCAAGCCTGACCTCGAAGCTGTCCGGCGCGCGCCGGAAGCCGGTGCCGAGCGCCTTCACATAGGCTTCCTTGGCGCTCCACAATTGCGCGAAGGCCAGCGGCCGGGCCGGCGGCGGCAGCGCAAGAAGCGCTGCCTGCTCGGCGGGATGCAGCGCCGCGAGCGGCGGCTGCGAGGCCAAGTCGACCTGCTCGACATCGACGCCGACCGGGCCATGAGCCAGGGCCAGCGCCACCAGTCCCACGCGCGTTGCCAGCGAGAGATGCAAGCCGCTGCCAAACGGCGCAGCGATCAGCGGCCGCCCGCCGGGCTCGTGCTCGACCCTCACGGCGTCCGGCTCAAGGTTGAACTGTGCGGCGAGAACGATGCGCGCTAGCCCGCGCCGCAGCGCCGAGCGCTCCGTCAGGGTGGCCGGACGGTGGTCGGTCGCAACGAGCCAGACCGCCGGCAGCGCCGCGGCGCGTTGGTCGGGGGAGGAGAGCCAGAGCATGCGCAGTTCTAGACGCGATCCGCCGGCCTGTCGTGACGGGAGGGTGGTTTGCGACCCGCCTTGCGCTGCATTCATGCGCCGGCCGCGTCGCCACCATTGACGCCGGCCCGCCGACCCGCTTCGAAAAGCCCATGTCCCATCCGGAAACTCCTTCCGCATCCGCCGCCCAGGCGCAGCTGACTCTCGCCGGCATGGCGCTCGGCCTGCGCCGGGTTTCCGTGCTGCTGCCCGGCATCGTCGTCTTTGCGGTCGCCTTCGGTGCCGCGGCCTCGGCCAAGGGGCTGAGCCTGTTGGAAGCGCTGCTGATGAGCGCGCTGGTCTATGCCGGCGTCGCCCAGCTCGTCGCCATGGAGCTGTGGCGTCCCGAATGGACCTGGGGAGCGATCGCCGGGCTGGCCTTCGTCACCGCGACGGTCAATGCCCGCTCGATCCTGCAGGGAGCCTCGCTGCAACCCTGGTTCGCGCGCTATCCGCGGTTGGTCAACGCCTTCCAGCTCTTCGTCTTCACCGACGCCAACTGGCTGATCGGCACGCGCTACCGGGCCGAGGGCGGCAATGATCTCGGCGTCGTCCTGGGTGCCGGCCTCTGCCTGTGGATCGTCTGGCTCCTCGCCACCATCCCCGGCTTCCTGCTCGGCTCGCTCGTCGCCGATCCCCGCCAATACGGTATCGACCTCGTCATGCCGATCTTCTTCGCGGCGATGATCGTGCCGCTCTGGCGCGGCCGCCGGGCGGCGCTGCCCTGGGTGATCGCAGGCGTGGTCGCCCTCGTCGTCGCCAAGCTGGTCGACGGCTATGCCTTCATCATCATCGGCGCGCTTTCGGGCGCCCTTGCCGGGGCCTTTCTCGATGACGCTGCCTGATCCCGGCGCCTGGGGGCCCTATCTCGCCATCCTCGCGATGGCGCTGGCGACCTATCTCTGCCGCATCTCCGGCGTGGTGCTGATGGGCTTCGTGCCGCTGACGCCGCGTGTGCGGCGCGGGCTCGCTGCGCTGCCGGGCTCGATCGTCTTCGCCACCGTGCTGCCGCTGATCGAGCGCCTCGGACTGGCCGCGGGCCTGGCGCTGGTCGCCGCGATCTGCAGCATGGTCCTGCGGCGCAGCGAATTGCTGGCGCTGCTCGTCGGCATGGCCACGGTCTCGCTGGCGCGCGCCTTCGGCCTCTGAGCGGCAGCTACGGGCGGGATGCCGAGCAGGCTGCGCGGATTTGCACCTCACATCGTGACCCATCACCGGTTACGATCGGAGCCATCACATCATTCGTTCGTCGCGTCCGGGACCGCGTGTTGACGCCACGGGGGCAGGGGCAGACGGTGCGGGTCAACAAGACTGACAGATCGGAGCGCCTTATGGCCTGGTATTCGCAAACCTGGAGCTGGTTCGAAGGGGAGTGGCACGAAGGCAACCCCGGCATCATGGGACCGCGCTCCCATGCGAGCTGGCTGTCCTCGACCGTCTTCGACGGCGCCCGCCATTTCGACGGCGTTACCCCCGACATGGACAAGCATGCCGCGCGCGTGAACCGCTCCGCCGACGCGCTCGGTCTGAAGGCGACCGTCTCGGCCGAGGAGATCATCGCGCGCACCGCCGAGGGCGTGAAGAAGTTCGCTCCGGGCACCGCGATCTACGTCAAGCCAATGTACTGGGCCGACGCCGACGGCCTCTCGACCATCATGGCCGATCCGGACTCGACCAAGTTCTGCCTGTGCCTGTTCGAGGCGGCGATGGGCGATCCCGGCAAGGGCTTCTCGGTGACCAAGGGCGCCTATCGCCGCCCGACCATGGAGACCATGCCGACCGATTCCAAGGCCGGCTGCCTCTACCCCAACAATGCCCGCATCCTGCGCGAGGCCAAGGGCCGCGGCTTCGACAATGCGCTGGTGCTCGACATGCTCGGCAACGTCGCCGAGACCGGCACCTCCAACATCTTCCTCACCAAGGACGGCGTGGTGAAGACGCCGGTTCCGAACGGCACCTTCCTCAATGGCATCACCCGCCAGCGCGTCATCTCGCTGCTGCGCGGCGCCGGCGTGCCGGTCGAGGAGACCAGCCTGAGCTATGCCGATTTCGAGCAGGCCGACGAGATCTTCTCCTCGGGCAACTACTCGAAGGTGATGCCGATCTACCGGATCGACGACCGTCAGGTTCAGCCCGGCCCGATGTTCCGCAAGGCGCGCGAACTCTACATGGACTTCGCCCACTCCAAGTAACCGGGGTTCCTCGCATGGCCCGTCTCGCCACCCGCCTGACCGAGCGCTTCGGCATCGAGCATCCGATCCTCTCGGCGCCGATGGCACTCGCTGCCGGCGGGGCGCTGGCGGCGGCGGTGACGCGGGCCGGCGGGCTCGGCCTGATAGGCGGCGGCTATGGCGATGGCGACTGGCTGAGGACGCAGTATGAGGCGGCCGGCAACACGCGCACCGGCTGCGGCTTCATCACCTGGTCGCTGGCGAAGCAACCGCATCTGCTCGGCGAGGTGCTCGCCCATCGCCCGGCGGCGCTGATGCTCTCCTTCGGCGATCCCGCGCCCTTCGCGGGCGAGATCGCCGCGGCCGGCATTCCGCTGATCTGCCAGTGCCAGAGCATCGGGCATGTCAGGGTGGCGCTGGCGGCCGGCGCCTCGGTCATCGTCGCGCAGGGTGCCGAGGCCGGCGGCCATGGCCATGCCCGCGCGACGCTGCCCTTCGTTCCCGAGGTCGCCGACCTCCTCGCCCGCGAGAGCCCGGACACTTTGCTGCTGGCCGCCGGCGGCATCGCCGATGGCCGGGGCCTCGCTGCGGCGCTGATGCTGGGCGCCGATGGCGTGCTCGTCGGTACCCGCTTCTGGGCGAGCCGTGAGGCGCTCGTCCACCAGAACCACCAGGCCGCGGCCATCGCCGCGACCGGTGATCAGACCGTGCGCTCCTCGCTGCCCGACATCGCTCGCCGGCTCGATTGGCCAAAACCCTTCGACATCCGCGTCGGCGACAATGCCTTCATTGCCAAATGGCGCGGCCGCGACGCCGAATTGCTGGCGGCGGCCGAAATCGAGGGACCGGCCTATCGCGAGGCCTTCATGGCCGGCGATCCTGATAGGGCCGCCGCGATCTATGGCGAGGCGGCCGGGCTGATTACGGATGTGCCGCCGGCCGCCGAGATCGTCGCGCGCGTGGTCGCGGAAGCGGCCGAGCAGTTGCGCCGCGGCGCCGGCATCGTTGCCGAAGGCTGAGCAGCGTCAGCGCAGCAGCCGCAGCAACCCCGTTAGCTTCAGCCCACCTAGCGCGAGGACGGCGTAGAGCGCCGCCGCAAGCAGGCTGAGTACGCCGAGCGCCAGCAGCTTCGGCTCGAAGGCGAAACCGGCAAGCGCCGTCTGGAGGGGCTGCGCCAGCAGGCGCGCGGCAATGCCGGCACAGGCGGCGGCAACCGCAACGATCAGGATCAGGCCCGGAAGCTTGCGATCGGGCCGGGTCCAGTCGCGCCGCAAAGCGAGCACGAACAGCGCTCCGACATTGATCCAGGCGCCGGCAGCGGTTGCGAGCGCGAGGCCGGGCGCGCCGAGATCGCGCCAGAGCAACAACTTCAGCGCGACATTGGCGGCGATCGCGGCGAGCGAGACGATCATCGGCGTCGTCGTGTCGCCGCGCGCCTGGAAGCTCGAGACCTGCGAACGGATCAGCACGATCGCCGGCAGGCCGATCGCATAGGCGAAGAGCACGGCGCCCGACGCCTGGCTCGCGGCTGCGTCGAAGCGGCCGCGCTCGAACAGGGCGGCGACGATCAGCTCGGGGATTGCGATGAAGGCGGCGGCGAAAGGCGCTGCGGCGAAGATCGTCAGCGCGATCGCCCGATTCTGCGCCTTGTCGGCCTTGGCCTCGTCGCCGGCGGCGATGGCACGGCTCATCGTCGGCAGCAGCACCGTGCCGACGCCGATGGCGATGACGCCGATCGGCAGCTGGTAGAGCCGCTCGGCATAGTAGAGCGCGGCATAGGCGCCGGCCGGCAGCAGCGAGGCGATAATCGTGTCGGCGAAGATCGCGATCTGGACGCCGGCCGAGCCGATCACAGCCGGTCCGAGCGCCTTGAGGAAGCGCTTGACCTCGCTATCGAGCCGCGGCCGCGTCAGTGCCGCCGAAACGCCTTCCCGCCGGGCGGCGAGCCAGAGCAGCAGCCATTCCAGCACGCCGGCGGCGGCGACACCCCAGGCTGCTGCATGCGCCGCGCTCGGGAACAGGAAGGCGACGGCGAGCGCGCCGATCAGGCTGACATTGAGCAGGATCGGCGCTGCGGCGGCTGCGGCGAAGCGGTCGACCGCGTTGAGATTGGCCGAGAGCAGCGTCACCAGCGTGATGAACAGGAGATAGGGAAACGTGATCCGGGTCAGCGCCACCGCGAGGTCGAAGCGCTGGGGATCGCCGACGAAACCGGGCGCGAGCAGGCGCACCAGCTCCGGCATGAAGGGCAGAGCGAGCCCCAGGATCAGCAGCTGGACGATCAGGTTCAGCGTGAAAACACGGTCCGAAAAATGCTGCGCCGCCGCCGCGCCCGACTTCTCGCGGATGCGGGCGAAGGCCGGGATATAGGCCTGGTTGAAGGCGCCTTCGCCGAAGATGGCGCGGAAATGATTGGGCAGGCGCAGCGCCACCGAGAACGCGTCCATCAGCGGCCCGGCGCCGAGAACGGCGGCGAGCACGATGTCGCGGGCGAAGCCGGAGACGCGCGAGAGCAGCGTGAAGCCGCTGACCGAAAGGATTTTTTTCAGCATCGAATGGCGGCTCGTCTCTCCCGCCTCGTCATCTCGGCGCTCCCGCTGACATGACGTCGACGATCATGCGGCAAGCGATGCCGTCGCCGGCGGCGATTGTCCAGTCCGGGACTAGCGGATCAGCGGCGGCAGGGCGTCGCCGCGCGGATGGACGCTGTCGAGCTTCTCGAAGCCAATGCGCTCGCCGACGAGATAGAGCGGCCGGCGTTTCACCTCGGCGAAGATGCGCCCGACATATTCGCCGATCAGGCCCAGCGAGATCAGCTGGATGCCCGAGAAGAACATGATCGAGACGATCAGCGACGGGAAGCCGGGCAGGTCGGTGCCGAAGAGCAGGGTGCGCACCGCGAAGAACAGCGCCGTCCCGGCGGCGATGATGGCGATGAGCACGCCGAGCCAGGTCGCGATCTTCAGCGGCACGGTCGAGAACGAGGACAATCCGTCGAAGGCGAAGCTGAACAGCTTGCGGAAGCGGAACTTGGTCTGGCCATGGGCGCGCTCGGCGACCTCGAACGGCACGCCGGTGGCCGGGAAGCCGACCCAGGCATAGAGGCCCTTGGAGAAGCGGGCCCGCTCGGGCAGCGCCCGCAGCGCCTCGACCACCCTGCGGTCGAGCAGGCGGAAATCGCCGGCACCCTCCGGCAGCTCGGTCTCGCCGAAGCTGGCGAACAGCCTGTAGAAGGCCTTGGCGAAGCCGCGCTTCAGCCGGCCTTCGCCCTCGCGGTCGGTGCGCTGGCCATAGACGTTGAGGAAGCCCTCGCGCCATTTCGCCAGGAAGACGGGAATGGTCTCCGGCGGATGCTGCAGGTCGGCATCCATGATCACCACGGCGTCGCCGCTGGCATGGTCGAGCCCCGCGGCGATCGCGATCTCCTTGCCGAAATTCCGGCTGAAGGAGATGGCATTGATGCGCGGATCGGCTTCGTGCAGCAGGCGCAGCACCGAAAGCGTGCCGTCCCGGCTGCCATCGTCGACGCAGACGATCTCCCAGGAGGCGACGCAGCCATCGAGCACGCTCTTGAGGCGCTCGACCAGCAGCGGCAGGTTGTCGGCTTCGTCATGGACGGGAACGACGACGGAAAGCTCAGGCCGCCGTGGCTGGGCGGCGGGATTGGCCGAGGCGGCGAGGGGCTGCGTGGCAGACAAGGCTTTGACGACCTCAGCGCGTGGGATAGGGGTGGCGTCGTGATGGTGCGGACCGGGACGCGCACCGGCTCCGCCGGCGGCTACTTACATCACGCTCGATGAACGAGGGACAACAGACCGTCATGACCCGCGGTTTCGTGCTCTGCGCCGATGATTTCGCCATGACGGTGGGCGTTAGCCGTTCGATCCTCGAGCTGCTCGCGCAGGGCAGACTCTCCGCCACCGGCGCGATGACGAACCGGCCGCATTGGCGCCCGCTCGCGGGAGAGCTCGCGGCCTTCTCCGGCAAAGCCGATCTCGGCCTGCATTTCAACCTGACCAGCGGTGCGCCGCTCGCGGCCATGCCGATCCTCGCTCCGGGCGGGAGCCTGCCGAAACTGGGCGGTCTGTCGCGGCTGGCGCTGGGCTCGGCGGCGGCGCGTCGCGAGATCGCCGCCGAACTTGCCCGCCAGCTCGACGCTTTCGAGGACGCGCTCGGGCGCGCGCCCGACTTCGTCGACGGCCACCAGCACGTCCATGTGCTGCCCGGCGTTCGTCGCGCCGTGCTCGACGCCATCGCGGCCCGCTATCCGCGGGGCTCGGTCTATCTGCGCGATCCCGCGGATTCGGTTACGGCGATCCGAGCTCGCGGCGTCGCCGTCGGCAAGGCGCTGGTCATCGCCGGTCTCGCCTCCGGGCTGCGCCCGGCCGCGGCGCGGCGCGGAATCCCGCTCAATCATGGCTTCTCCGGTGTGTCGCCTTTCGATCCAACGCGCGATTTCGCCGCCGATCTGCCGCGCTTCCTGAAGCGGCCGGGGCCGGCCCATCTGGTGATGTGCCATCCCGGTTTCATCGACGACGAATTGCGCGCGCTCGACCCGGTCATCGGATCCCGGCCGGTCGAGCATGCCGCGCTCCTGGCCTTCGTCCCGCCGCCCGGCCTGCGCCTCGCCCGCTTTCGCGAACTCGGCTGAGATCGGCATTGTTGCACGCAATAATTGTAAAATCCCGACAAGGCGTCGCAATCGAAAATTTACCCTGTTCTGTCATCTTTCCCGCCAGCGGTCTGGCTGCGCCAGCACGGCCGCGTCGGCTGCGCCCGCAAGGAAAAGAGCAAGATGAGCTGGTTCAAGCTGCGGGCGGAGAAACCGCAGGCCACGCCACCCGCAGGGGACCCATCCGAGGAAGCTTCGGGCTCGCTCAGCAGACAGATCGCCGGTGCCGCGGTCGCGATCGTCGCGATAGCCATTGTCATCGTGGTCATCGCCGTCACACGCTACAATGACGGCAAGACGCGCAGCGATCTCGAGCAGAAGATGAATTCGCTGACCGCGATGGTGGTCAACGCCGCGCCGGCCCTGATCCTCTCCCGGGACACCACGACGCTCAGCTACATCCTGGAATCGCTGAAGCGAGACCCCGACTTCGCTGCGGGCATCGTCGCCGACGACGTGGTGGCGCTCGCCACCGCCGGCCGGGACGAGGATGCGCGGCTCTCGCTGACGCCGAACAACCTCGCCAGGGCGTTGGGGCGCGAGCCATGGGATGCGCTCGGCGCGCACAGCCCGCTCCAGCTCGAGGACAAGATCTACCTCACCAAGCTCCTCGTCGTGCGGGTCGGTGGTCACCAGAAGCAGATCGGCTATGTCGCGCTGCGTTTCGACAAGAGCCGCCTCGTCGCTCGCGCGGCCCGCGAGCAGCTCGTGACGATCGCGCTCGGGCTGGGCCTTCTTCTCGTCCTTGGTCCGCTGCTCTGGTTCTCGCTGTCGCGCACCATGAAGCCGCTGAAGAGCATGACGCAGGCGATCGTCAGCATCTCCGACGGCAAGCTCGACACGCCGATCGACGCGACCGGACGCCGTGACGAGATCGGCGCGATCGCCCGCGCCCTCGGCGTCCTCAAGCTGCGCCTCGGAGAGCGCGCCACGCTGCAGGAGCAGCAGTTCGTGACCGAGACCGAGCGCCGCCAGCGCCAGCAGCATGTCGACGAGGCGATCGCGATGTTTCGCGGCGAGGTCGGCATCGCGCTCGAAGCGTTCAAGAGCAACGCCGACCGGATGGGTGAGGCCTCGGGCGGGCTTGCGCAGGTTGCAGCCGAGTCCTCCGAGCGCGCCGCCCGCGCCGCGCAGACCTCGCAGGGCGCTTCCGCCAATGTCGAGAGTGCCGCCCAGGCCGCCGAGGAAATGGGGGCGGCGATCCGCGAGGTCGAGTCGCAGGTTCGCCGCGTCCGTACCGAGATCGTCGAGGCGGCCTCTGCCTCGCGCGATACGGCCGGGTCGGTGCATGCGCTGGATGAGACCGCCCGCGCCATCGGCGAAGTCGTCAACCTGATCCGCGACATTGCCGCCCAGACCAATCTGCTCGCGCTCAATGCCACTATCGAGGCCGCCCGGGCCGGAGAGGCGGGGCGCGGCTTCGCCGTCGTCGCCGCCGAGGTGAAGAGCCTCGCTTCCCAGACCGCCGATGCAACCGACCGCATAGTCGCCCAGGTCAGCGCTATCCAGGGCGCGACGGGGGAGGTCGTCGGCGCGATCCAGAACATCGCCAGCCGCATGGGCGCCATCGAGAGCTTCGCCAACGCGGTCGCGACCACGGTCGAGCAGCAGGCGATCGCCACCGGGGAGATCGCCAGCGGCGTCGCCATGGCGAGCACTTCCGCCCTGTCGGTTTCGAGCGACCTTTGCGTGCTGGCTGACAGCGTCGAGGAAACCGGCCGTTCGGCGGAGCAGGTTCGCCACGCCGCCGGCGAGGTCTCGGCCCAGGCGATGCGGCTCGATTCGACTGTTGACCAGTTCCTCAAGCGCGTTGCCGTCTAGAGCGTCCCGAGCTTCTCTGAAGCGCGGGACGCTCTAGCTCTTTGTTTTATCGCATTGTCTTCACGCGAACCGGTATCCACTTCGCTCGAAAATGCTCTAAAGGCCGGCCGCTTCGGAAACGAAAACGGGGCCCGCGAGGGCCCCGTTCCGTTTTGATCGCTTCTGGCCGGATCAGGCCTTGGCGCCGTCATAGAGCTCGGCGACGTACTCCCAGTTCACCAGGCTCTCGAGGAAGGCCTTGAGATAGTCGGGCCGGCGGTTGCGGTAGTCGATGTAGTAGGAGTGCTCCCAGACGTCGACGCCGAGGATCGGGGTCGCGCCATGGACGAGCGGGCTCTCGCCGTTCGGGGTCTTGCTGACGGCGAGCTTGCCGCCCTTGACCTCGAGCCAGGCCCAGCCCGAACCGAACTGGCCGACGCCGGCGGCGACGAAGTCTTCCTTAAACTTGTCGACCGAGCCGAACGAATCGACGATCGCCTTCTCGAGCGCGCCCGGCAGCTTGCCGCCGCCATTCGGCTTCATCCACTTCCAGAAATGCAGGTGGTTGTAGTGCTGGCCGGCATTGTTGAAGACAGCCGGGTTCTTGCCGTACGAGGTCTTGACGATCTCCTCGAGCGACTTGCCCTCGAACTCGGTGCCCTTGATCGCATTGTTGCCGTTGTTGACATAGGCAAGGTGATGCTTGTCGTGGTGGTACTCCAGCGTCTCCTTCGACATGAAGGGCTGCAGCGCATCATGGGCATAGGGAAGATCGGGCAGGGTAAAGGACATAGGGCCTCTCCTTGGGGCTGTCGAAATCGCGACGTGAGAATGGCTGCAATGATGTATCGCTAGAGCCGTCAGGCCCGGCGGAACGTCCGCCATTCCCCCGTTAGTTAAGCCGCGAAGGCGGCAGCGGCAACCGGCAAGCGGAGAGATCGTGGCAGCGCGGGTGCGGCTTGACTTGGGCTTTGCGGTGCGCAGCTCCGCTCGCTTGGTTGGCAATAACCGGCTGTATCGATAGTTTAACCATGAGGCGGCAAGCTGTCGCAGGACTCTGCCGTCTCGAAGGAGCGAGCGTTTGGTCAAGTTGTTCGTGGTTCTCGGGCTCGCCCTGTTGGTTGGCGGCGCCTATGCCATCTTCGATGGCTGGCCCTATCGGGTCTTGGAGCGGGGGTTCACCGAGGTCATCCTCGGCGCGCTTTCATTCGCGGCCGGTCTGCTCATGCTGTCCGCGGCGGCGATCCTCGCCGAAATCCGCAGGCTGAAGGCGCTGGTCGCCGGCGCAATGACGGCGGTCGCGCTCGGCGGCGGACGCTCCGGCGAGCCGGCTCTTGTTCCTGTCTCCGCGCCCGTCCTTCCGCGCGACGAGCCTCCGGCTGCGACGCCGGGCCTCGGGACTGCGGCCGTTGCCACCGGCGCCGGAGCCATCGCGCTCGGTGGAGCGCTCGCTGGTCTGTCGAAGCCCGAAAAGTCCGAAAAGTCCGATAAGTCCGCCGATGACGGCGAGGATGCAGTGGAGGTTGCCGAGCCGGCTGGCCCCACGCTGTCACGGGACGAGGAAAAAGCCGCGCCGGCCGTCGCAGTGGCCGAGCCTGAGCCTGAGCCTAGCGCAGGGCACGACGACTGGCTGCTGCCGCCTGCTTCATGGCGGGACCCCCAGCCGCAGGGCGAGGACGACGCTACCGAGAAGGTCGAGCCCGACTTCTTCGAGGCTGCGCTGCTGCCGACGCCGCCCGTGGAGCCAGAGTCCGCACAGCGCGAGACGCTGGTGGAACATGGCTCCGAGGCTGACGCAGAGCCCGAACCCGAATCCGAGCCCGTCTCGGAGGACCAGGCGGAGCTGGCGTTCGAGCCGTCTTCCGAAGTGCCGGAAGACGAGGTGAACCCGGGCGACACGGCAAAGGAGTCCGCGCGCGAACCGGGTCCGATGTGGTGGCCGCAGGTCGACCGGGCCGCCGACGAGCCCAAGCAGGAGAAGGCCGGGCATGATTTCGACGACTTCAGCGCGCTGCGCGAGCAGCTGAACGACGCGCTCGCGACGCCCGGGAGGGTCCCCGAGGTCGAGCCGCCAAAGCGCTCGCTCGATGCGGTCAGCAGCTGGATGGCGCCGCGCGCCTGGCCGCCGGTGACCCAGCCGCGCAGCAGCGACGTGCTGGATGCCCTCGAAGAGCCGGCCGCCGCCGCTGCGGGCGAGGTTCCTCCGCTCGTCGAAGATCTACCCGACGTGACGCTCGAGCCGGCGCCGTCCGCCGAGGACGAGCCGGCCATCGCGGCCGAGCCGGAAGCGCAAGAGGACGCTGCCGAAGCAGAAGCGCAGGAGCCCGCGCCTGCGGAAGCCGAGGCGCCCGCCCGCGCTGCCGACAAGCCTTCCGCTTCCAATGAAGGCGTCGTCGGCGCCTACCAGGTCGGCGAGACGCATTTCACCATCTACGCCGATGGCTCGATCCAGGCGCGTACGCCCGACGGCGATTATGTCTTCGGCTCGATGGACGAGCTCAAGACCTATCTCGCCAGCGAGAAGAGCCGGCTCGAATCCGGGCCCCGCTGAGCGTCGGGCCCGGCGACACTGCCGCTGGGCGATTGGCCGGCCTCAGCGCCTGCGTGGCCCGGGGAGGGCACGTCAGGCAGGCGTCGGGCTATGCCTGCCGCTGCCAGCCGCCATTCGCCGCCGTGATCGCGAAGGCGTAGGCGAGCGCCGTTTCCTTCAGCGAGTCGAAGCGGCCTGCCGAGCCGGCGTGCCCGGCCTCCATATTGGTATGCAGCAGCACCGGCCCGCCGCCGGTCATGGTCGCGCGCAGGCGCGCCACCCATTTCGCCGGCTCCCAATAGGTGACGCGCGGATCGGTCAGCCCGCCCATGGCGAGGATCGGGGGATAGGCCTGGGCCCGCACATTGTCATAGGGCGAATAGGCCTTGATCCAGTGGAACGCCGCCTCGTCGCGGATCGGGTCGCCCCATTCAGGCCATTCCATCGGCGTCAGCGGCAGGCTCTCGTCGAGGATGGTGTTGAGCACGTCGACGAAGGGCACTTCGGCAATGATGCCGGATAACAGATCGGGCGCGAGATTGGCGACGGCGCCCATCAGCATGCCGCCGGCGCTGCCGCCCTGCGCCACGATGTGCCCGCGCGAGGTATAGCCCTCCGCCGCCAGCATCTCGCCGGCCGCGATGAAGTCGGTGAAGCTGTTCGGCTTGTTCTCGCGCTTGCCGTCGAGATACCAGCGCCAGCCTTTGTCGGTGCCGCCGCGGATATGGGCGATGGCATAGACGAAGCCGCGATCGACGAGGCTCAAGGGGCGGGTTCGGAACGAAGCCGACATCGCCGAGCCATAGGAGCCGTAGCCATAGAGCAGGCAGGGCGCCGAGCCGTCGAGCACGAGGCCGCGCTTGTGCAGCAACGAGACCGGCACCTTGGCGCCGTCCTTCGCGGTGGCGAAGATCCGACGCACGACATAGGCGTCCGGATCATGGCCGGAGGGCACTTCCTGTCGCTTGAGCAAGGTGCGTGTGCCCGAGCTCATGTCGAAATCGAAGGTCTCGGCCGGGCGCGCCATCGAGGCATAGATGAAGCGGATCTTGTCGGTGTCGAATTCGTATCCGGCATCCATGCCGAGGCCATAGGCTTCCTCGGGGAAGGCGATCGTGCTCTCGGCCCCGCTGGCGAGGTCCCGGATCACCAGGCGCGGCAGGCCGTCCTCGCGCTCCAGGCGCAGCAGGCGGCCGCGCAGGCACAGGTGATTGAGGATCAGCCGGCCGGGCTTGTGCGGCACGAGATCGACCCAGCGCTCCGGCGAGGGATCGTCGAGCGGCGCCCGCGCGATCTTGAAGTCCTCGGCACCGTCGGCATTGGTCAGGATCAGCAGCTCTTCGCCATGGTGCTCGATCGCATATTGCCGCCCGGTCTGGCGCGCGGCGACGAGCCGAGGCTGGCCGTCCACCGCCGCAAGGTCGACGATGCGGACCTCGGAGGTTTCGTGGTCGCTGCTCGAGATCAGCAGGTAGCGATGCGACTGCGTCTCGTCGATGTCGACGAACAGGCCCGGATCGGTTTCCTCGTAGAGCAGCTCGTCGTCGCCTTGGGATGTGCCGAGCCGATGGCGCAGCACACGCGTCGGCCGGTGATCGGCATCGAGCGCGACATAGACGAAGGCGCTGGCATCTTGCGTCCAGATCACCTCGCCGCTGGTGTCGCGGATCTCGTCGGGCAGGTCCTTCCCGCTCGCAAGGTCGCGCACGCGGATCAGGTAGAGTTCGGAGCCGGCCTCGTCGGCGCTCCAGGCGAGCAGATGATGGTCGGGGCTGTGCGTGGCATCGCCGAGGTCGAAGAACTCCTTGCCTTCGGCGAGGCTGTCGGCGTCGAGCATGATCTGCTCGCGGCCGGGCTTGCCGGCGCTATTCCCTGTAGCTTTGCCCTTGCCCTGGCGCGGCTTGCGGCAGATCAACGGATGCTCGCCGCCGCGCCGGTAGCGCTGATAGTAGAGGAACGGACCGTCGGGCTGCGGCAATTCGCTGTCGTCTTCCTTGATCCGCCCGCGCATTTCCTTGACGAGTTCACGCTGCAGCGCCTTGGTCGGCTTCATCAGCCGCTCGCACCAGGCGTTCTCCGCCTCGATATAGGCGCGAATGTCGGCAGGCAGGACCGCCGGGTCGCGCAGCACGTCGCGCCAGTTCTCCGCCTTCAGCCAGGCATAGTCGTCGGTGAGGGGGACGCCGTGCACTGTCCGATGCTGCGGGCGCGCTTCGGCGCGGGGCGGGGTAGCAGTGGCTTTTCCAGGCATGGTCCGTCTCGAAGCGCGGCGTTGCGGTCATTCGCCGCGTCGTTGCTCGATATCGGGACGTTGCGGCAGGTCCCGGACTCGTAGAGCCGCGCAAAAGGGCTGGCAAGACAACCATTCCGCGTGGCCATTCGCGCCATTGCACATTCTGGTCGAGCCGCTGCACATTCTGGTTACCATGCCGATTGCAAGAAGCGCCAATACTGGGCATGAATAAACGTATTCGAAATGATCACTGCCACTTGCGATGTCATCTTTGTTGGATTAGACGATTGCACGACTGATCCGTTTTGCACGATTCTATGTCCGGCAGAATTCGACCTGCTGCCGGTGCAGGTTCCGGCAGGCGTTCGCGCCACGTAAACAGAGCGGGCACAGTCACCGATACGCCCGGTTCAAAAAAACAACGGAGCAACGCCGCCATGGCTGATCACGACGGTTCGGACTTTATCGAGCTTACAGCAGATATCGTTTCCGCCTACGTCTCGAACAATTCGGTTCCAGCCTCGGAATTGCCGGCGCTGATCAACGACGTCCATGCGGCTCTGAGCCGCGTCGTTGGCGGTGCAGCCCCAGTCGTCCCGGCCGAAGCGCCGAAGCCCGCGATCGCGGTCAAGAAGTCGATTACGGCCGACTTCCTGATCTGCCTGGAGGACGGCAAGAAGTTCAAGTCGCTGAAGCGGCATCTGCGTACGCAGTACAACATGTCCCCCGAGCAGTACCGCGAGAAGTGGGGTCTGCCGCCCGACTATCCGATGGTCGCGCCGAACTATGCCGAGGCGCGCTCGCAGCTCGCCAAGAAGATGGGCCTCGGCCAGCAGCGCCGCAAGCGCCGCTGAGGGAGCCTGCCGCGAGCCATCGCGCAGAAGCGGATTCCGTCAAGGGATTCATGTCGAGCCGCCGGCTGTGCCGGCGGCTTTGTCGTTTGGAGCGCCCCTGCCAGGATATGGCAGGAGGATATCCCCGGCCTTGCTGGCGCCCTTGAAAATCCGGAAATAGGAATATAGTCCTGTGTTCGTTGTCCCCGATCGCGCCAGACGATCGCAATGTGGAAGTGAACATATCATGAACATTGAATTCGCCAATGGGCCCGATCCCTTGTCCCGCAGCGCCGGGGCGAGGCTCGCCGAGGCGGCCGTCTGTGCGGCGCTCTGCCTGCCGCCGGCCGCGCTGCGGCAAGGCCGGCGCGGCGTGAGCCGCGTCGCCTTCGGCCGGCAGATCGCGATGTACCTCACCCATGTCAGCTTCGGGCTGAACTTCAGCCAGGTCGGTCTCACCTTCGGTCGCGACCGGACGACCGTGCGCCATGCCTGTGCGCTGGTCGAAGATCGGCGCAGCGAGCCCGGTTTCGAGCTCGCGCTCGTGGCACTGGAGGCTGCGCTGGCGCTGAGACATCGGTCGCTGGCGCCGGAGGCGGGCCGATGAGCGCGGGCGCTGTCGCCGAGGCGGCTCCGGAGCGCCTGCTGCAACACCTTCGGCAGGCTGGGGCGTTCGCTGCGGAATCTCCCTTCGGCTGCGGCCGCATCGCGCTCTATCGGACCGTGGGCGCGGCGACCCTCGGAGCCGGGTACGCGCCGCCCGAACAGGCGGCGGCACTGGTCGAGGCTGGTCTCGCCGTCTGGCTTGGTAGCGGCAAGGCACGCCGCCTGCAGCTTGCCGAAACCCGCCCCGTCGCCATGACCGATGTGATGATCGAGGGCGAAGTGCGGAAAGTCGCCCTGAACGAGCGCGAAAGCCCGCTGCTCTGGCTGCACCGTCGGCCTGGCAGGGACGGCAGGCCGCAGATCTCGGCCGCGGAATTCGCCGCCGGCGAGCGCTTCCGGGCCGACCTCACGCTGGCGCAGATGCTGCCGCGCGTGACCGTGAACTGGGATGCCGGGCTGGCTGCGGGAACTCATGCCTCGTCGCATGGCCCGGCCAGCGCCTCGGATGCCAGCCTGGCGGCGCGCCAGCGTATTCGACAGGCCTGCAAGCGCCTCGGCCCCGAGCTGTCCGGGCTCGCGATCGACGTCTGCGGCTTCCTCAAGGGGCTGGACGAGGTCGAGCGCGAGCGAGGTTGGCCTTCGCGCTCGGGCAAGGTCGTGCTGCGCCTGGCTCTGGCGGCCTTGGCCGAACACTACGGCCTGGCGCGCAAGGTCGGCCGCCATCCCGTCGCGCACTACGCCTGGCAGGCCGTGGATGCCCGTCCGGTGTTTCCTTCGCCGGGCTGAAGCTTGGTCAGGCGAGGGCGGCGCGGGCGTCGCTCTTGATCCGCTCGATCATCGAGCGCACCCCGTTCGAGCGCTGTGGCGTGAGATGGGCGGCAAGGCCCAGTCGCTCATAGATGCCGAAGGCGTCGGTTGCCAGGATTTCGGCGGCGCTGCGACCGGAGTGGATCGCCAGCGCCAGCGCTACCAGGCCGCGCACGATATGGGCATCGCTGTCGCCGCGGAAATGCAGCAGGGTCGCCTCGCCGGGTCCACCCTCACGCGTCGTCTCGAGCCAGACCTGGCTCGCGCAGCCACGGACCTTGTTGGCGTCGCTATAGGCTTCCTGCGGCAGCGGCGCGAGCGTGCGTCCGAGCTCGATCAGGTAGCGGTAGCGATCGTCCCATTCGTCCAGGACCTCGAAATTGGCAATGATCTCGTCGAGGTTTTCGCTCATCGGCCGTCGCTCACCTTGCAGGCCGCCGGCGGGGGAGGCGGTCTGGCCGGCTGTCTTCGGCGCGCGGCCCTTCGAGGTCAAGCGTCAGCGCTGCGACGTTTGCGCCTCGCCATTGCGGCTCGTCGCGGCGGCCGCCGCCAGCGCCAGCACCCGGGCGCGTGTCTCGGGCTCAAGCCCGGCCAGCACCTCGGCCGCCTCGCGCAGGCTGGTCGCGCCTTGCAGCACCGCCTTGGGGTCGATCTGCGCCAGCACGGAGATGGCGGCCTTCGCATCGAAAGGCGCAGCCTCCGGCTCGCTCTTCGTGCCATGCACCGGCGAGTACATGGCGATCGCCCCGATCAGGGCCATGCTTCGCAATAGATAGGCCATCATCGTCCCCGTCGCTAGCGCGGGGCGTCCCGGCCCCGACGTTGCGACCTTAGAACACGGGTCGAAACATCGGGTGTGCCGGACGGTCGCAATTTGAATCAAAGACCGTGTTTGCTCTTCAGTTTCCATTCACCTTGCTGGCAACAAGCGAAACCTCGGAGAATTTTGGCTGATGAGAGCTAGGTGATTGAAAATAAAAGATATAAATCTCGCTTCCCTTACGCCCGTCGCCGCTAGGTGGGCTTTCGCCTTAAGTCCCGCTTAAATGCGGGCCGCGAGGATCGCTCCCAACAAGGCCCGGCTTTTCGTCGCCGGCCGGCAGAGGTTGAGCGTTTGCGGTTCTCCAGCATGATGACGGCGGTCAGGGCGCAGGTCGCGGCGATGGTTCATCCATCGGCGCTGCCGAATTCGCTCGAACGCATGCGGCATGAGCGCTTCATGCTGACCCGCCTGGCGATCGGCGCCGGCGGGCTCAGCCTGGTGCCGGCCTATATCGCCTGGCGCGGCCGCCTCGATTCGTTCGAGACCCTGGTGCTGGTGGCTGTCGGGCTGCCGCTGCTGGCGGTTTTCGTGCTGTCGCGCACCGGCCGTCTCGACGCCGCACATTGCATTTCCGCGGCGGCGCTGACGCTTCTCATCGTGGCGCTTGCCTGCATGACCGGTGGCGCGACCTCGCCACTGCTGCTTTGGCTCGCCGCTGTCCCGGCGCAGGCGATGTTCTTGGGCTCGCGGCCCTATGTTGCGCGTGCCAGTGCCCTCGCCGCGATCGGGCTCGGCAGCGTCGTCGCGCTCCAGGGCTGGGGTGTTGTGGGCGAGCCCACGCCCTGGATTGTCGCGGCGATGCCGCTCTTTGCCGCCGTCGCGATCCTGCACGCGCTGCTGATCGCCGCGGCCTTTCTGCGCCGGCGCGATGACGAGGTGCGCGAGCACCGCGCCTCGGATGCCCGCGCCCGCCTGATGCTGGAGCATGTCGGCGACCTCGTGACGTGGCACGATCTGGGCGGCGCCGTCGTCTTCGCCAATGAGGCGGCGCGTGCCCTGACCGGCTCCGAGCCGCCGCAACTCCACGGCAAGGGCCTGTTCGAGCGCGTCCACATCGCCGATCGCCCGCTCTTCCTCAAGGCGCTCAGTGATGCCGCCCATGGACCGGGGCGGGCCAGTGCCTGCTTCCGCGTGCTGTTCATCGCCAATCGTCCCGGCGAGCCCGCGGGCGTGCCGACCGTGCGCTGGCTCGAGCTCAATGCCCGGCGGATCGATCAGGCGGGTGCGCGCTTCGGTGCGGCCGTGGTCTGCGTCACCCGCGATGTCACCGACCGCCGCGTCCATGACGAGGAGCGCGAGCGGCACCATGCCGAGGCCGTCAGGGCGAGCGACGTCAAGGGCCAGTTCCTCGCGACCGTCAGCCATGAGCTGCGCACGCCGCTGAACGCCATCATCGGCTTTTCGGAGATGCTCAGCGGAGACCTCGCCAGCGGCCTCGACGCCGAGCGCCGCAAGGAATACGCGACGATCATCCATGATTCCGGGCACCATCTGCTCGACGTCGTCAACACGCTGCTCGACGTCTCCAAGATCGAGAGCGGGGCGATGACCATCGAGCAGGCGCCGCTCGATGTCGCCAAGCTCGCCGAGGATTGCTGCTCCCTGGTCGCGCTCAAGGCCCAGTCCGGCCAGGTCACGCTGGAGCGCGTGCTCGGTCCCGACCTGCCGCCGCTGCTCGGCGATCGACGCGCCCTCAAGCAGGTGATGCTCAACCTGCTCTCGAATGCGGTGAAATTCACCCGCCCCGGTGGCCGCGTGACCCTCGCCGTCGTGCGCGATGGCGGCATGATCGACCTCTCGATCTCCGATACCGGCATCGGTATCGCCGCAGCGGATTTGCCGCGGCTGGGTGATCCCTTCTTCCAGGCCAAGTCCTCCTATGATCGTGCCTATGACGGCACCGGTCTCGGACTCTCCGTCGTGCGCGGGCTCGTCGGCCTGCATGGCGGCACCCTCAGCATCGAGAGTGCGCCCGGCGTCGGCACCCGCGTCGCCGTTCGCCTGCCGCTGGCCGGCATCGCCGCCGCCTGCGAGCCGGTCCGCATCGCCACCCATGCCCGCGCCCCGCGCCGCGGTCTTGAAACCAAGCAGCCCTTTCGCCTGACCGCCTGATCGAGAGCCGAGAAGATGTCCGCAACGCTCGCCGCCCGCGCCCGCAACGATGCGACGCTGTCCATGCCGCCGCGCCGCGCCAGCGGCGGCAAGCGCCAGGCTTCCATGTCGAGCCGGCTGATGCGCTGGCTGGGCCGCAAGCCCGGCAGGGCCGCCATCATCTTGCTGTTCACTGCGGTCGCTGCGGCGATCACGCTCAACGCGCTGCTCTTCCAGAAGGTACGCCACCCCGCGCCGATTCTGTCGGCGCCCTCGGCCAGCCCTCCGCCGGCCCGCGCGACCGAACGCCGTGCCGACATGCCCGCCGCTCAACCGCAGTCGCAGCCGGCAGCGCCGCAGGGGATTCCGACGCAGCAGGACTTCCTGCCGCCGGTTCGCCCCGGCAGCCTGCCGCAGGCTCAGCGCGAGGCGGCTCCGCGTCCGCCGGCCGCCGTGGCGCCAGCACCTGCGCCTGCGTCGCGGTCGGCCCAGCCGGCTCCGGCCGCGCGCCCGGCACCGTCGCGCGACCCGATCGCCGATCTGATCAACGGCGCCGATCTGCGCCCGCCGGCGGATATCCGCGGCTCGGCGACGGCGCGCGCCAGCGCCGCGCCGCGCTGAGAACCGAATCAGGACGCGGCACGGAGCAGAACCGTTGGCACGCCTGACCAGCGATTTCTGGGTGTCGGCCTATCTCAGGCAAGCGGCGCTTGATGGCCTCGTCGCGGTGCTGCGCCGTCGCGGCGCCAGCGAGGCCGGAGCGATCTTCGTCAAGCTCGACCGGCTCGACGGTACCGCCGTGCTCTATGGCCCGGCGCCGCAGGCGCTCGCCGATGACGATGGCGGGCGCCGCTTCCAGCGCCTGCTCGAGGCCGACCCGCTCACCGTGGAAGACCGCGTCGCCCGCGAGGTCCGCTTCGACGGCGACCTCTGGCTCGTCGAGATCGAGAACCGGGCCGGCGATCCCAGGCTGCAACTGGTCGACTAGCCCGTCTTGCCGCCGAGGCGGCGCAGCACTTCCTGCACGTTGCTCCGCGCTGCCGGCCGTTCCGCGCCGGCCCTGACAGGGGTTCCGCTCGGGTCCATCGCCGGCTGCAGGTTCGGGCGGAAGCCGGCATTTTCCGAGAGCCGTCCGATCTGCAAGGCGAGCCGCCGTGCCGTCGCGGGCGTGAGCAGGCGCATCAGGTCCGCCAGGGCGAAGATGCGCTGGACCGACAGGGCAGTGTCGTCGCCGAGGCCGATCAGGAAGCGTGTCGCCTCTTCCGGGCTGGCGCCGCAGCCGACGAGGGTCAGGGCCGCAAGCTGGCGCGAGTGATCCTCGGCAATCGCGCGCGCGAACTCTGCGCCGGCGCCGAAGATGTCGGCCAGGGCTTCGAAGGCGCCTTGCCGGTCGACCAGCGCGGTCGCGACGAGGCCCTGGAACTGCTCGGCGCTGATCGACGGACGGCGCGGCGAGGGGGCGAGGGCCTCATGCGCGGTCGCGGCCTCGATCATCGCCAGCCGCTTGTCGAGGCTGGCCTGGAGGAAGAGCGGCGAGAGCTCTGCGACCGGCAGATCATCGCGCGCGAGGAGGTGCAGGCCGAGCGCCGGCAGTGCAGCCGCCCGCGCCAGCAATACGTCGAGCGCCGCGCGCGGCAGCACCGAGGCCGCATTGCCGGCAAGCACCAGGGCGATGGCGGAATCCGGGTGGCCGGCGAGCAGCGTGCTCGCCGCTGCCGTGAGCCCGGCGCGCCCCGCCAATGCGAGCTGCGCGGCAGGATCTCCCTCGACGGCGATGTCCTCGATCTCGGCAGGCGAGAGCGGCATGCCGCGTCTGATCAGCGCCGCCAGCACCTCGCCGCCGCGTGCCTGTAAGGCGGCCAGGATCTCCGGTGGCGTGTGGCGCCAGCCGGCGAGCTTGCGGGCCAGCACGAGCGCGGTCGGTTCGTCGACGATCGGAATCAGCGTCGCCGCCATTTCGCGGAAGGCCTCCATGTCTTCCGCCGGCGGGTTGGCGGTCGAGAGCAGGAGATCGGCCTTCACCCGCAACGCGACCTGCCGCAGATCCAACCCGCCATCGCTGGCGAGGCGGGCGAGCTGCGCGAGATCGGCGGCGATTCGGGAAGGCATTGGCGGGCTCGCGGAGAAAATAATTCGATTCCCGCAAAATTATCCCCGATGCGTTAGCACTGCGTTAACCATGACAGGGCCTGATGTCTGAGAGGATGGCGTGCCGACGTCGCGCAGATTGCCTGACCCGGAGCGCCTGAGGACAGGCTGCGTGCGGCGGGAGCCGGTTTGGCATGAATCCCGCTTCGTGCTTCCAGGTGAGAGACGGACGAAGTTTGCGATTTTCCCGCAGGCGCCAACAAGGGAGGCGCATCATGGCCGACGTCATTCCTTTCGCGCCGCGCAGGCGCTTCGCCAGATCCGCAGCCGCCGCGGCCGACGCAGCGCCGGCGCAGATCCTGTTCTTCACCGGGGTTCGCTATGAACGCCAGCCCGAGCCTCCTGCGGCCAAGCGGCAGCGCCGGCCGCGGCCGGCCGGGGGCGCGAGCCGTGACGCCCGCCGCAGGCGGCCGGGGTGAAGCTCCTCGCCCTCCCGGCGATCCTGTCCAGCCTTCTTCTCGCCGCTTGCACGACCGGCGATCTCGGCCGACCCCGCCCCAGCATCTTCAGCGATCAGTTCGCGCCCGCCATGGGCGAGTGGTCGGCGCGCATGCGCGGCGAGGCTTCATCCTGGTTCCATCTGACCGATGACGAGCAGCAGATGCGGGCCCGCGCCTGGCGGCTGGTGATGCCGGCGCATGAGCTCAGCACCTTCGAAAGCCAGCTCTCGGCGCTCGCCCATGCCCGTATCCTCCCGGCAGAGGCGCAGTCGAGCGCCGTCTCGGATTATCAGCGGGCGCTGACCTCCGGCTCCTTCGCCTCGCAGGCCTCGCGCTATAACCGCCTCGCCGAGGATGCCAACGCCGATCGCGCGCTGCTCGGGCCGTTCCGCGCCAATGCGATCCGGGTCGTCAACGCGGACCGCGCACGGCTGCGTACCCTCGAGGCTTCGCCTCGCGTCCCGGTGGAAAGCCGCGACCCCGCGCAGGCGCGCGTGATGGAGAACGAGGGGCTGATCCTCTGGGTCTGCGAGCGCCTGCGCTTTCGCGTGTCCAGCTATCGCTACGCCCTCGACAATCTCGTGGTCGAGATGCCCTCGCGCGAGGCCGTCAGGGCAGAGCGCGCGATCATGGGCCTGGAGGCCGAACTCGAACAGGTGTGCAAGCTGCCGCTGATCGGCGTGTTCCGCGGCGAGGGCGTGCCAAGGGCCGACCGCCCGGTCAGCTACAAGGGCTAGAGCCGGATCCGATCAGATTGGATCAATCTGATCGGTGAATCCGTCCCGCACTTTGAGATAGAGCCCGTTTTCGAGCGAAGTGGCCACCGGTTCGCCTGAAGAAAATGCGATAACGCAACAGACTAGTCAGCGCTGGTGCAGGCGACGCTCGTCGCGAGGGCTTCGGCCTCGCCGCGATCAACGGCACGGCGCAGCATGACGCGGGCGACGATCAGCCCCTGCGGCGCGGGGACGACGACACGCAGCTCGCGCGAGGTTTCGCCTTCCTCGTCCTGGGCTAGGTGTTCGTCGAGTTGCTCCTGCGTCATCACCACGAATTCGAGCACGCCGCGGATCGCCGCCCGGTCGGTGATCGCATAGGCGACGCCGCCGCCGCGGCGATGCAGCGTCAGGCCGAGCGGCAGCGCCCCCGTCTGGGCCGAGACGCGCACGGGGCCTGTGCTTAGATCGAAGCCGCAGACGGCGCTGACGCTGTTCGGGTCGGGCTCGGCCAAGCCAGGCAGCCCTGCCGGTGCCGGCGTCACCAGCTCGGCATGGCCCTCGTCGCCCAGTGCGGCGTAGACGGAGGCGGCATCGCGTTCGGCCAGCACCGGGATCAGCAGCACCGCGAGAATGTGGACGATGCCGGCGAGGACCAGCCCCATCATGGTCAGTAGGACGAGGCGACGCAAACCTCGGCCAAGCAGGCGCGGCCAGCCGGCGGCCGATGCCCTGGCCGGCTTCGCGGCAGGGGCGCCATGCAGATCCCGCGGATCGTCTAGCGCGCTCATCGGCAATCCACCCGGCTGATCCGGGGCAGGGCTTCCGGTCGCAGTTCGCCGGCATGGCTGGAGATCGGCGTGTCGTAGAGCCGCAACCTGAACTGAAAGCGCCCGGAAGGCGGCAGCGGCAGCCAGTTGCCAGCCTCGGGTGTCGCGGCGGCGATGATCCTCAGCCCGCCGCGCTCGTCGCGAACCAGCTCGGCATCGCTGAAGCTCTCGCGGGCGACCGCGAGCTGGAGCGGGCGGCGCGCCGGGTCGGCGACGGCAAGCGACCAGCCGCGGGCAGGGGGGGTGAGCCCCGTGACGCTATAGCGGCAGCGGCCGTCGAGCGGCTGCCCGGCATCGTCGCGCTCGGCGATGAGCTGCAGCCCTTCGCCGGCGCCGAGCGGCAGGTGGACGCCGCGCGCCAGATAGGCCCGCATATAGGGATCGGTGTCGCGCGCACCGCTCTTCGGCCAGGTGGTCCAGGCGCCGATCTGCGCCCGGCCGACAATGGGCCGCTCGGCCACGGCGTAATGTGCCGAAGCCAGCCCCAGCCCGGCGCCGAGAGCGATCACATAGGCGAGTTCGAGGACGCGCATGATGCGGAGGGCAGCTCCCTTCGACGGGTTGGGGCGACGCGCCGAGTCTAGAGCGCCGGCTGGCGTGGAAGAAGCGCAATCTGCCGAGGCCGGCACGGCTCAGCGGAAGCGCGTCAGGCTCGGCCCGGCCGGCAATTCGCCGATGCCGGCCTGGACCGAGGTCCGGGCCGCCCGCGGCGCCTCGACCGCCTTGAACATCGCCCCGACCGACGACAGCACCTCGAAGGATTTGCGCGGCATGTGCCCGGCATTGGCGCCGGCGCTCGGCTGCGCCGGGCCGCTGTTCTTCGCCACGGTCGCCTTGTCTGCCGCCGGCGGCGCGACGCCCGGGATCGGCTTGATCTCGATGCCCTGATGGGCGAACGCCATGATCTCCTTCCAGACCATCGCCGGCAGCGAGCCACCGGTCATGTTGTTGGTCTCGGAGGAATCGTCGTTGCCGAACCAGACGGCGCCGACGAGATTGCCGGTGTAGCCGACATACCAGGCATCCTTGTAGCCATTGGTCGTCCCGGTCTTGCCGGCGCTGATCACGCCGTCGAGCGCCGCGCGCCGGCCGGTACCGGCCGTCGGCACGGTCGAGAGCATCTGGTTCATCTCCATCGCCACCTGTGCGCTCAGCACCTGGGCCGGGGGCGGCTCGTCGCGGTCGTGGCGGTAGATCTCGTCGCCGAGCGAGTTGCGGATCTCGAAGGCGGCATAGGGCTTGGCCCGCTTGCCGCCATTGGCGAAGACCGAGAACGCGGCCGCCTGGTCGATCACGGTGACCTCGGCGGCGCCGATCGGCAGCGAGACCGTGTCGGTCAGCGGCGTCGTCAAGCCCATGGCGCGGGCAGTCTCGACGATCTTGTTGCGGCCGATGCGCGCCGCGCGCGCCTCATGCGTCTCGCCGGTCGCCCGGCCGATCGCGATCGACATCTGCACCGGGATGGTGTTGATCGACTTGGCGAGCGCGACCGTCAGCGGCATCGAGCCGGAATAGGAACGCCCGTAATTGTTAGGGCACCAGTTGCCGATGCAGACCGGCCGGTCGGTGACGATCGTGGTCGGCTTGTAGAGACCGGCGCTCATCGCCGCGGCGTAGACATAGGGTTTGAACGACGAACCGGGCTGGCGCAGGCTCGAGGTCGCGCGATTGAACTGGCTGGCGCCGTAGTCGCGCCCGCCGACGATGGCCCGCACGGCGCCGTCCGGGTCCATGATCACCGTGGCGGCCTGCCGGGCCCGGTAGGCCTGGCCGTGCTGGCGCAGGATGCTCTCCACCGCCTCGTCGGCGCGCTTCTGGATCGCTGGATCGTGCGGGGTCTTTACGGTCAGCACGCGCTCGGGGCCGATCTTGCCGTCCTCGGCGAGCTTGCGCACCTCGTCGAAGGCCCAGTCGAGATAGTAGTCGGGGCTGGCGTCACGGCGCCGGTCGATCGGCTTGGCCGGGTTGCGCCGGGCGGAATCGATCTGCCCGGCCGTCATGAAGCCGGCATCGACCATCGCGCCGAGCACGTCGTTGGCGCGGGCGCGCGCCGCCGGCAAATTGACATGGGGGGCGAATTTGGTCGGCGCCTTGAACAGGCCGGCGAGCATGGCGGCCTCGGCGACCGTGACGTCCTTGGCCGATTTGCCGAAATAGTACTCCGCCGCGGCCGCGACGCCGAAGGTTCCGCCGCCCATATAGGCGCGGTCGAGATAGAGCTTCAGGATCTCGTTCTTGGTCAGCCGGTATTCGAGCCAGATCGAGAGGAAGGCTTCCTTGATCTTGCGGTCGAGCGAGCGCTCATTGCTGAGGAAGAGGTTCTTGGCGAGCTGCTGGGTGATCGACGAGCCGCCCTGCACCACGCCTGAAGCGCGCGCGTTGACGGTGAGCGCCCGGAAGGTGCCGAAGATGTCGATGCCGAAATGGTCGTAGAAGCGCCGGTCCTCGGTGGCGAGCACTGCCTTGATCAGATGGTCCGGCAGTTCTTCCAGCTTCAGCGAGTCGTCGTGCCTTGCGCCGCGATGGCCGATCTCAGAGCCGTAGCGGTCAAGGAAAGTGACTGCGAAGACCTGGTTTTTCAGCGCATCCTCACGGCCCTCGCGAAAGGCCGGTATCGCGAGCAGGAGCATGACGATCGAGCCGGCGATGCCGACATTCAGCCCCTCGCTGACGAGTTCGGTGGCGAGGCGCTTCGGCCCGCTGACGGAGAGGCGGTCGGTGGCGCTGCGGATGCGCTCGTAGAGCTCGCCCGCGCGCCGGCCGGCGGCATAGAGCGAGTCGTCGAGCCATGAGTCTGCGGCCAGCGCCGAGCGCTTCAGGCGGGTCGTCCAGCGCGCCTTCCTGAACTCGATCACGGACCGGGCCACCTTCAGAATGCCGCAGGTCAGGCCCGCGGCGTCCCTGGACCAGGTGCAGATGCCCGGCCCAGCTTACCGAGATAAGCCTTGCCGGCCCCTGACGGAAGAGGCTTGCGCGGCCTGTGGTCACCAGCAGGTTTCAGGCCAGCGCGCGCGTCTCGTTTCGGTACAGAATTGACCCGCCTATCGTGCCATTTCTGGCGCTTCAGGCCTTCGTTGCCACCAGCGCGAAACGGGTCGAGGAAACCAGCCGCAAGGCGTCGTGCAGGGCGGCGCTGCGCTGCTGCGCCCGCACCACCTGCCGGTAGTCGGCTGGCTCGATCCGGGCGAAGCCGGCCTCGCGCAGCATGGCGCCGAGGCGCTCATAGCTCAGCCCGTCGCGGAAGAAGAAGCGCCGGGTGATCGAGTCGAAGGCCTCCCAGTCGGTCGTATGGGCGGCGCCGCCGCTGCGCTCGCGCAGCCAGGTCGCGCTGCGGTTGATCAGGTTCTGGAGCCAGGAGCGGTTGATCCAGTCGCCGTCGATCACCAGGAGCTTGCCGCCGGGGCGCAGCACCCTGAACCATTCGGCGAAGGCGGCTTCAGGATCGGTCAGGGTCCAGACCAGATGCCGCGTCACCAGCGCGTCATAGCTCTCGTCGTCGTCGAGCAGGCGTTCGGCGTCGCCTGCCAGGATCCTTGCCTTTTCGCCATGCTTGGCGCGGGCTCGGGCGAGCATGTCCTCGGAGAAGTCGATCGCCGTCACCTTGTGGCCGAGCGAGAGCAGGCTCCGGGTGATCTCGCCGGTGCCGCAGGCGAGGTCGAGCACTTCGAGAGGGGCGGAGCCGAAGGCCTGGCGCAGCAGGCGCTGGAAGGCGGCGAGCTCGGCATCCGACTTGATCGCATGGCCGACCTGCTGGTCGAAGGTCTGAGCGCGGCTCGACCAGTAGGCGCGGATCTCTTCCTTCAGCGAGTAGTTGGCGCCGGGGCTGGAAGCGTTGGTGTCTGGCATCGGCTTGCGTCGCTTCGAAAGGTTGGCGGACGTGAAAGCATGGACCTCAGAGGGCGGCAAGCTCCGGCCTTGCCCGCTGGCTCGGCTTGCGGGCCGAGCCCTGGACCACGACGAAGGGCGCTTCGCCGTCGCCGGTCTCGACCCGGGCGACGACACCATAGACCTCTTCGAGCAGCGCCGGGGTGATGATTTCGCGCGGCGGGCCGAGCGCGACGAGGCGGCCCTTCGCCAGCACCATCACCTTGTCGGCGATGCGCAGGGCCTGGTTGAGGTCGTGGATCGCGATCAGCACGCAGATCTTCTTCTCGCGGGCGAGGCGGGCGACGAGGCTCAGGACCTCGAACTGGCGGTGCAGGTCGAGCGCGCTGGTCGGCTCGTCGAGCAGCATGATCTCCGGCCGGCGCACCAGCGTCTGGGCGATCGAGACGAGCTGGCGCTGGCCGCCGGAGAGCTCGCCGAGCCCCCGGAAGGCGAGCTCGGCGATATCGAGATCGTGAAGCGCCTGGTCGATCGCGGCGAGCTCCTCGTCGCCGACGCCCCAGGAACCGCCCTGCTTGCGGGCGAGCAGGATCGATTCGTAGACGGTCAGCACCGCGTTCACCGCGGTGTCCTGCGGCAGGTAGCACGGCGCCTTGCCGGCGCTGCTGACGATCTCGACCGTGCCGGCGCCCGACGCCATGCCGGCGATGCGGCGGAACAGGCTCGATTTGCCGGCGGCATTGGGCCCGATCACCGCGACGACCTCGCCGCCGAGCAGGTCGGGCGTGCTGATGCCGGTGAGGATCTGGCGCTTGCCATAGGCGACGCCGACTTCGCTGAGGGCGAGCCGCTTCACCATGAGCGCCTCCGGCTGGTCAGGATCAGGCTGAAGAAGAACGGCACGCCGACCAGGGCGGTGACGACGCTGATCGGGAAGATCAGCCCGGGGATCAGCGACTTGCTGACCACCGAGGAGGCCGAGAGCAGGGCGGCCCCGGCCAGCGCCGAGGCCGGCAGGAAGAAGCGCTGGTCCTCGCCGATCAGCATCCGCGCAATATGCGGGCCGACGAGGCCGATGAAGCCGATCGTGCCGACGAAGGCGACCGGCACCGAGGCGAGCAGCGCGACGAGCAGCATCGTCTCCAGCCGCAGCCGCTTGACGTCGATGCCGAAGCTCGCCGCCTTCTCGTCGCCGAGGCGCAGCGTGGTCAGCGCCCAGGCGCGGCGGGCGAAGAGCGGCAGGCAGAACAGCAGAACGGCGGAGGTGATTGCGAGCTTGTGCCAGCTCGCCTTGGTCAGCGAGCCCATCATCCAGAACACGACGGCACCCAGCGCCTGCTCGGAGGCGAAGAACTGCAGCAGCGCCAGCAGGGCGTTGAAGGTGAAGACGAGCGCGATGCCGAGCAGCACCACCGTCTCGGTGGTGACGTCGCGGCGCTGGCTGAGCATGTGGATCAGCAGCGAGGCGCCCATCGCCATGATGAAGGCGTTGAGCGGTACGACATAATCGATGGCGAAGGGCACGATCGCGACGCCGAAGACGAGCGCCAGCGCCGCCCCGAAGCTCGCGGCCCCGGAGATGCCGAGCGTGAACGGACTCGCCAGCGGGTTGTTGAGTACGGTCTGCATCTGCGCGCCGGCGATGGCGAGCGCTGCACCGGTGACCACCGCCATCAGCGCGACCGGCAACCGGATGTCCCAGATCACCACCCGCACAGCGGCCGGCGCGGTCGCCGGCGAGAGCAGGGCGTCGACGACCTGGCCCATGCTGTAGCGGGCTGGCCCCAGCATCAGGTCGACGAGGAAGCAGAGCAGCAGGACGGCGGCGAAACCGGCGAGCATCAGCTTGCGGCGAAAGGCGAGCGCCCGATAGGCGTCGCGCCCTTCCGCTGCCGCCGGCTGGGTCGCGGCCTTCTCCATCAGGGCCGGCGTCAGGCTCACTTGGCGGCCTCGAGCGAGACCCAGAGGCCGGGCTCGTAGGGCAGGGGCAGGAAGCGCTCGTGCAGCACCTTCATGGTGGCGTCGGGGTCGACGTCCTTGAACAGCTCCGGGTGAAGCCATTTGGCGATCTGCTGGATCGCCACGAACTGGTAGGGGCTGTTGTAGAACTGGTGCCAGATGCCGTGGACGCGGCCGTTCTTCACCGCCGCGGTCTGCGCGAAGGCCGGGCGCTTCATCAGATTGGCGAGCTTGCGGCGCGCTTCGGTCATGTCGGCGCCGGCGCCGAGGCCGACCCAGTTGCCGCCCGGGACGTAGCCGTCCCAGCTGCTGCCGGTGACGATCACGATGTCGGGATTGTCGGCGACGATGCGTTCCGGGTTGATCGTGCCGAAGGTGCCGGGGATCAGCGGCGTCGCCAGGTTACGGCCGCCGGCGAACTCGACCATCTTGCCGAAATTCTCGTTGCCGAAGGACATGCAGCAATCGTCGGAGTAGCCGCCGGCGCGCTCGACCATGACGAGCGGGCGCTTGAGATCGCCCGCCTTGGCGAGCCGGTCGGTGACCAGTGCGATCTGCTCGGCGCGGTACTTGATGAAGTCCTCGGCGACCTGCTCCTTGCCGAACAGCTTGCCGATCAGGCGCATCGACGGCTCGGTGTGCTCGAAGGGCTTCTCGCGGAAGTCGACATAGACCACGGGGATCCCGACGGAGGCGAGCTTCTCGACCAGCTTGGCCTCGTCGCTGGCGACCTTGGCCTCGATGTTCATGAACAGCACGTCGGGCTTCAGGGCGATCGCCTGCTCGACGTCGAAGGCGCCTTCCTTCATGCCGCCGAAGGTCGGCAGCTTGGCGATCTGCGGGTAGCGCGCGAGATAGGCCTTGTAGTTTTCGGGGTCGGCCTTGCCGAGATCGTCGCGCCAGCCGACGACGCGCTTGAACGGGTCGTCCTTGTCGAGCGCGGCGACGAAATACATCTGCCGGCCCTCGCCGAGGATGATCTTGCGCACCGGCGCCTCGACCTCGACCTTGCGGCCGATGATGTCGGTGACCGTGATCTTCTCGGCGGCGGCGGGCAGTATGGCGGCAGCCAGGACGCCGGCAGCGGCGAATGCGCGCAGGAAGGCCCGTTTCGTCAGCATCGGAGAGCTCTTGCAGGAGGAAAGCTAGGGCTCAAATAGAAGGGCAATAGTATTCGGTCAATTATCATAGATTTTAATCATTCTAAATAAAGATTAGAATCGATCAAATCTGTTGATCTCGGGAGGTCCGATGCGGGGCGCCGCGCCGGCGTTCGCGAGCTTTCCTCGGAGCCCGCGACGGGGCATAAGCGGGCATGGCCGCAGACCCGATCGAGAGCCCGCCCTTCTGGCGGTCGAAATCCCTCGAGGAGATGACCGAGGCGGAGTGGGAATCGCTCTGCGACGGTTGCGGACGCTGCTGCCTGGTCAAGCTCGAGGACGAGGATACCGGCCGCATCCTGGCGACGGATATCGGCTGCCGCCTGTTCGACGCCGGAAGCTGTCGCTGCCGCGACTACGAGAACCGCTCGCAGACCGTGCCGGATTGCGTGACGCTGACGCCGGAGGCGGTGCGAACGCTGTCCTGGCTGCCGCCGACCTGCGCCTATCGCCTGATCGGGGAGGGCAAGGATCTGCCCTGGTGGCATCCGCTGGTCTCGGGCGATCCGCAGACCGTGGTCGAAGCCGGGGTCTCGGTGCGCGGCAAGGTCCACGCCAATGAGGACGAGGTCGGCGAGGACGAGATCGTCGAGCGTCTCGTCAACTGGCCGCTGCGCTGGCCCGCGGCGGCGCGCGCCAGGAAAGCCGGCCGGGGTTGAGCCTGGGAGCCTCGATGGAGGGGCGCGGGGCCTTTGTCCCGGCGAGCGACCGGCAGGATCGCATCGCAAAGGACACTGCGGTGCGCTCCGGCGTTTTCCGGGCATGCTTTGCGGTGCTGCAGGCTGCCCCGGCGCAGCGAAAGGTGCGCAGGCGCTCTGCCGCACTCATTGATTGTTCATCCGCTTTTGGGCATGACCACCCCGCGCGTGGGCGCTGCACAGGCAGGCTCCGCGGACTCGAAACCATGCGGGCGCGCCGACGTTGATCGCGGCGACAAACTCGGAAGAGGCTGGGCTTATGGCAGGCGAGAAGTGGGTCTACACCTTCGGCGACGGCAAGGCCGAGGGAGAGGCAGGGATGAAGAACCTGCTCGGCGGCAAGGGGGCAAACCTCGCCGAGATGAGCAATCTGGCCCTGCCGGTGCCGCCCGGCTTTACCATCACCACTGAAGTCTGCACCTGGTACTACGACAACGGCAAGACTTTCCCGGCCGAGCTGGACGGCCAGGTCAAGGCTGCGCTCGCCGACATGGGCAAGCTCACCGGCAAGACCTTCGGCGATCCTGCCAATCCGCTGCTCGTCTCGGTCCGCTCGGGTGCGCGCGCCTCGATGCCGGGCATGATGGACACGGTCCTCAATCTCGGCCTGAACGACGTCACGGTCGAGGCGGTGGCGCAGGCCTCGGGCGATGCCCGTTTCGCCTGGGACAGCTATCGCCGCTTCATCACCATGTATTCGAACGTCGTGCTCGACGTCGATCACGGCCATTTCGAGGAAGCGCTCGAGGACTACAAGGAGCGCAAGGGCTACCAGCTCGACACCGAGCTCTCGGCCGATGACTGGAAGAGCCTGGTCGGCAAGTACAAGGCGATCGTTCAGAAGGAGCTTGGCAGCGCGTTCCCGCAGGAGCCCGAGCAGCAGCTCTGGGGCGCCGTCGGCGCCGTGTTCTCCTCCTGGATGAACAACCGCGCCATCAAATATCGCGAGCTCAACGACATTCCGGCGGCCTGGGGCACGGCGGTCAACGTCCAGTCGATGGTCTTCGGCAATATGGGCGAGACCTCGGCGACCGGCGTCGCCTTCACCCGCAACCCTTCGACCGGCGAGAACGAGCTTTACGGCGAGTTCCTGATCAACGCCCAGGGCGAGGACGTCGTCGCCGGCATCCGCACGCCGCAGGACATCACCGAGGCCGCCAAGATCGCCGCGGGCTCCGACAAGCCTTCGATGGAGAAGGCGATGCCGGAGGCCTATGCCGAGCTTTGCCGCATCTATGGCATCCTCGAAAAGCACTATCGCGACATGCAGGACATGGAATTCACCATCCAGGAGGGCAAGCTCTGGATGCTGCAGACCCGCTCCGGCAAGCGCACCGCCAAGGCGGCGCTGCGCATCGCGGTCGATCTCGCCCGCGAGGGCCTGATCACCGAGAAGGAGGCTGTCGGCCGCATCGAGCCCGGCGCGCTCGACCAGCTCCTGCACCCGACCATCGACGCCAACGCCGAGCGCCGCGTGCTGACCACCGGCCTGCCAGCCTCGCCCGGCGCCGCCGCCGGCGAGATCGTCTTCACCTCCGAGGCCGCCGAGGCGGCGAAGAAGGCCGGGCGCAAATGCATCCTCGTGCGGGTCGAGACCTCGCCTGAGGACATCCACGGCATGCACGCTGCCGAGGGCATCCTGACCACGCGCGGCGGCATGACCTCGCATGCGGCGGTCGTGGCGCGCGGCATGGGCAAGCCCTGCGTCTCCGGCGCCGGCCAGATCCGCGTCGACTACGCCAAGGCGACGATGAGCGTCGGCCCGACCACGCTGAAGTCCGGCGACTTTGTCACCATCGACGGCTCGACCGGCCAGGTCCTGCTCGGCGAGGTCAAGATGCAGCAGCCGGAGTTCTCCGAGGAGTTCAAGACGCTGATGGGCTGGGCCGACAACGTCCGGCGCCTGAAGGTCCGCGCCAATGCCGAGACCCCGCGCGACGCCAGGACCGCCCGCGAGTTCGGCGCCGAGGGCATCGGCCTTTGCCGCACCGAGCACATGTTCTTCGATGCCGGCAGGATCCTCGCCATGCGCGAGATGATCCTGTCCGAGGAGGAGGCAGGCCGGCGCACGGCGCTCGCCAAGCTCCTGCCGATGCAGCGCCAGGACTTCGTCGAACTCTTCACCATCATGCACGGCCTGCCGGTGACGATCCGCCTGCTCGACCCGCCGCTGCACGAGTTCCTGCCGCATAGCGACGAGGAAATCGCCGAGGTCGCGGCCGCGATGGGTACGACCATCGACAAGCTCAAGCGCCGGGCCGCCGAGCTGCACGAGTTCAACCCGATGCTCGGCTTCCGTGGCGTCCGCCTCGCCGTGGCCTATCCCGAGATCGCCGAGATGCAGGCGCGCGCCATCTTCGAGGCCGCGGTGATCGCGGCGCGGGAGACGGGCAAGCCGGTGATCCCGGAGGTGATGGTGCCGCTGGTGATCGGCTCGCCGGAGTTCGATCTGGTCAAGGCCGGCATCGACGCGATGGCGGCCGCGGTGCGCACCGAGACCGGGGCGAGCCTGACCTATCAGGTCGGCACCATGATCGAGCTGCCGCGTGCTGCGCTGCGCGCCGAGGAAATCGCAAGGACCGCCGAGTTCTTCTCCTTCGGCACCAATGACCTCACGCAGACGGCGCTCGGCATCAGCCGTGACGATGCCTCGTCCTTCCTCGGCTCCTATACGGCGAGGGGCCTGCTGACGAGCGATCCCTTCGTGACGATCGATCAGGAAGGTGTCGGTGAGCTGGTCAGGATCGCGGTCGAGCGCGGCCGCAAGTCGCGTCCCGACATCAAGCTCGGCATCTGCGGCGAGCATGGCGGCGACCCGGCCTCGATCGGCTTCTGCGAGAGCGTCGGCCTCGACTATGTCTCCTGCTCGCCCTTCCGCGTGCCGATCGCACGCCTCGCTGCCGCGCAGGCGGCGCTGGGGGCGATCAAGGCCAAGGACGCCTGACACGCTCCTCGTCATTGCGAGGAGCACAGCAGCGAAGCAATCTAGGGCTCGTCGAGCGCGCCGCCGGATTGCTTCGTTTTCCTCGCGATGACGGAAACGCTATGCCCGTGAAACTCACAACCATCGGCTTCGATGCCGACGACACGCTCTGGCAGAACGAGCAGTTCTTCCGGCTGACCGAGGACCGCTTCGTCGCGCTGCTCGGCGAGCACGGCGCGGCGGCCGAGATCTCCGGCCGGCTGCTCGAGGCCGAGAAACGCAATCTCGGTTTCTACGGCTTCGGCATCAAGGGCTTCACGCTCTCGATGATCGAGACGGCGATCGACGTCACGCGCGGCCAGGTCTCGTCCGCCGTGATCGGCGAGATCCTTGCCGCCGGCCGCGAGATGGCGGCCCATCCGGTCGAGACCTTGCCGCATGCCGCCGAGACCTTGGCGGCGCTCGCCGGCGATTACCGTCTTGTGCTGATCACCAAGGGCGATCTGTTCGACCAGGAGCGCAAGCTGGCCCAGTCCGGTCTCGGCGACTTCTTCGACGCGGTCGAGATCGTCAGCGACAAGACGGTCGCGACCTATCAGCGGCTGTTCGCCCGCCACGGAACCGGTCCCGAGCGGGCGCTGATGGTCGGCAACTCGCTGAAGTCCGACATCGTTCCGGCGCTCGCCGCCGGTGCCTGGGCGGCGCATGTCCCGCATGAGTTGACCTGGGTGCTGGAGCATGCCGAGGAGCCGGCGGGCGAGCTGCGCTTTCGCAAGCTCGCCGATCTCGGAGGACTCGTGGGCCTCGTCCGGGAAATCGGCTGACCCCCGCATCCGGCCCCGCCAAGCGGCGGGAAGGGGCGGATTGGCCCGGAATCGGGCCTCGCTGGACCATTCTTGCAAATCGTGCTACCTCGCCCCACGTAAGACGAGATGCGGCCGGGTTCTGGCCAATCCTCCGCGCGGGTCATCCGGTCGGCGGGCACGATTCAGATCCACCACACATCGCTACAAGTCCGTGATGAGGCGTCCGCGCGCCGAGTGACGGGTCGCAACGGTACGCGGATCTGAAACGTAAGGAATTATGCCATGAACAAGGGCACCGTGAAGTGGTTCAACGCCACCAAGGGCTACGGCTTCATCACCCCTGAGAACGGCGGCCAGGACATCTTCGTCCACATCTCCGCCGTCGAGCGCGCCGGCCTGCGCGAGCTGCGCGAAGGTCAGGTCGTCTCCTACGAGCTGATCGCCGATCGCAAGACCGGCAAGTCCTCGGCCGGCAACCTCGCCGTCGCCTGAGTGACCGATATCGCGGGCGGGTCCTTGGGGCCCGCCTGCTCCCCCTAGGCGGGCAAGGGCCCGCACGACACGATATCCTCCGGCGCAGTGGCTAGCGGTTCGCCGGGCGGAAAGAGCTTCATACGTAGACCGAGTATTGCAGGACGCGGCGCTTCCGTTCTCCACGTGCGCCCCTTGCTCACCGGTCCAGGAAAGACCTGTTTTGACAAAATTCACCGACCTCGGCCTCGCCGAGCCGCTTCTCAAGGCGCTCGCGGCCGAAGGTTATGAGACGCCTACGCCGATCCAGGCGCAGGCGATCCCTGCGATTCGCGACGGCCGTGACCTGCTCGGCGCCGCCCAGACCGGTACCGGCAAGACGGCTGCGTTCTCGCTGCCGATGCTGCACCGGCTGCTCGGCCAGCCGCGGCGCATGCAGCCGCGCTCGGTGCGCGCGCTGATCCTGTCCCCGACGCGCGAGCTTTCGGCCCAGATCGAGGCCAATATCCGCGGCTACGCCCAGTTCACCTCGCTGAAGTCGACGGTGATCTTCGGCGGCGTGCCGGTCGGCAAGCAGATCCGCGCGCTCGGCCAGCATGTCGACATCCTCGTCGCCACGCCCGGCCGCCTGCTCGACCTCGTCGACCAGCGCGCCGTCTCGCTGCGCGAGATCGAGTTCCTCGTCCTCGACGAGGCCGACCAGATGCTCGACCTCGGCTTCATCCATGCGCTGCGCAAGATCGCGACGCTGATCCCGAAGCAGCGCCAGACCCTGCTGTTCTCGGCGACCATGCCGAAGGCGATCCGCGAGATCGCCCAGGCCTATCTGACCGACCCGGTCGAGGTCGCGGTCGCCCCGGTCGCGACCACCGCCGAGAAGATCGAGCAGCGCGTCATCTTCACGGAAGCCGGCCAGAAGCCGGCTCTGCTGGCGAAGACCCTGAGCGTTCCCGAGATGGAGCGCGCCATCGTCTTCACCCGCACCAAGCACGGTGCCGACAAGGTTGTGCGCCAGCTCGAGCAGTCCGGCATCAAGTCGGCCGCGATCCACGGCAACAAGAGCCAGGGCCAGCGCGAGCGGGCGCTCGGCGCCTTCCGCGACGGCGAGTTGCGCATCCTGGTCGCGACCGACATCGCGGCGCGCGGCATCGACGTCGACGGCATCAGCCATGTCGTCAATTTCGACTTGCCGAACGTGCCCGAGACCTATGTCCACCGCATCGGCCGCACAGCGCGCGCCGGCGCCTCGGGCCTCGCCATCGCCTTCTGCACGCCGGAAGAGCGCGGCGATCTCGCGGCGATCGAGAAGCTGACCAAGGTTGCGCTCACTCCGATCGGCGAAGTGCCGTATTGGGACGGACGCACCCCGAAGAAGCCGCCGCAGAACCAGGGCCGTGGCGGCCGTGGCCAGCACGGCGGCGGTGGCCGGGGCGATGGGCAGCGCCAGCATCAGGGCCAGCGCCAGGGCGCCAAGGCCGGCAATGGCGGCGGGCACAACGGCGGCGGCCGCAATGGTGGCGGCCAGCGCAGCGATGCGCCGCGCCCGAACCAGCCGCGTGGCGAGCGTCCGGCCCAGCGCAATGATGCGCCGGTTGCACGAAAAGAAGCGGCTTCGGCCAATGAAGGGCTTGGCGGCGTCGCGTTCTTGCAGCAAAGAACGGAGCAACGACGCACCAATGGCGCAAGGCGGCGCGCGAACTGACGCGCTGAGTGCCCGACGGGTCGGATCGCGGCAGGCTGCCGCTCCGACCCTTGCGCCGAAGAGAAGACGAAGGATCAGGGAATGGCGAAGGAAGAACTTCTCGAATTCGACGGCACCGTGGTCGAGGTGCTCCCGGACGGAAACTACCGGGTCAAGCTCGACAACGACCACGTCATCCTGGCCTATGCGGCCGGCAAGATGAAGAAGAACCGCATCCGCACCATCGCCGGCGACCGCGTGGTCGTCGAGATGTCGCCCTACGACCTCGACCGGGGTCGCATCAACTTCCGCCAGAAGACCGCGAGCCCCGGCCCGATGCCGCCGCGGCCGCAGAACTTCCGCCGGCGCTGAGCCGCCGATGCGCTTCACCAAGCCCGAGCAGTTCTTCATCGCTGCAGGCGTCGGGCTTGGCGCCGCGGCGTCGCTCGCCGCCAATACCGGCTGGATCGCGAAGGGGGGCACGTTCCCGCCCTTCGTCTATGTGCTGCTGGGTCTCGGTCTGGTCGAGGTCGCGGTCAGCCTCTTGATGCGCCAGCCGCCGGGCTCGCTCTTCACCTTTCCGGCCCGGATCCTCGCCTTCGCCCTCGGCGTCGGCGTGCTGATCCTGCTGACCGGCGGGCTCGCCTGAGCGCCGCCGCCCTCGGCGAAATTCCAACCGTCATTCTGGACAAGCGGCATAGCCGCGCAGCTCCGGGATCCATCGTAGGGGCGCTGGAGCTCAGTGATGGATTCCGGCGCTCTGCTTCGCTGCGGCCGGAATGACGCGGGGAGGGGCTGGGCCCCAGCGGCCGTAGCCACAAAAAAGCCCCGGCCGAAGCCGGGGCGTGAGTGGCATTTTCCGTGATGAATAGGACTACGTAGAAAGTTCGGTGAAACTCAGTAGCGGGCCCGCGCCCATTGCTGGGAGCCGGGGCTGACCAGGACCTGGCGCTGGCGCGTCGCGTATTCGGCCGGGATCGTCTCGTGCACCACCTGCGTGGCGCGGACCATGACGCGGCGGCTGCGCTGGCCATAGACCGCTGGTACCACGTCGTATTCAACCGAGGCCGGAGAGACCTCGACGGTGCGCTGCTGGTAGCCGTACTGCGCGGGGACATCGACCCAGCAGCCGGTGGTCTGGCCATAGGCGTCTCGGCTGACTTCCCAGCGGCGCGTCGCCGACGCGATCAGCACCTTCTCGGAGACTGTCTGGTACTGGGCCGGAATCCGCCGCGCGATGCGGCGCTCCGGCTGGACCATCACCTTCTCGACGACGGTGTCGTATTCGGCCGGGATGACGCGGGAAAAGGTCCGCTCGGGGCGGGTGACATAGCTTTCCTCGACCGTGCCGTAGACCGGCGGCGTCGTCACCAGCTTGTAGCAGGACGAGCCGTAGCAGCCGCCGCCGGCCGCGGCCGGAGCAGCGAAGCCGAGCGCCCCGGCGAGGACGGTAGCGGCAATGCCGCCAAGCGAGAGAACCCTGGATGCCATGTCTGACCTCTGCCCCGTTGCGCGGCACTGCGGCCGTGTTGTTGGGGCAAGAAAAGCCGGACCGAACTGATGAACGCAAGGTAAACGCTAAAACAAGGTAAAATTAACCATGGCGGCGGCGGCCGGAAGGTTCAGCTCCGTTGCAATGGTCTTGCCGGAATTGCAGTCATTCGATCGGTTCGGGAAACCGATCATCAGTACTGGCGCACGGGGCGGTGCCGGAAAACCCCCAAGCCGGAAACGCCGCGAAAGCAGAGATGGAGAGGGAGCGGCACTCCCTCCCACAGGACCGCCCCCTCTCCGCAGGCATCTGGCCTGCGCTCGCCCCGGCTCTCGAGTGCCGTGTGCCGCCCGGCCCATTCCGAAAGGCCGAAGACGAACGGCAGGTTCGTACAGGGCGCGAGGCGTCGGTGGCGTTACGCCAGGATTAAGTCGGCGTTACCTTGGGGGAGGGGCGGGCGAAATTGCGCGGCAGTAGGCGTCGGCCGCGGCGGGATAGGCTACTCCCTCCATCCACCGGATTCGATGGCGGAGCAATGTTATGGCCGTGCAGTGTTTGGCGGGGACGAGGTAGCTCGGTAGCTGAACGCCGCTTTACAGGGCCTTCAAGGCCACTTCATCTTGTCGTTGAACGACGTGCTCGAACCGCGCCAGCTGTTCGCCTAGCCACGGATCGAGGCTATCGAGCTGAGGTTTCAGGTGGGACGCGGCCGCGGACCGAATGGACGCCGGAGTGGTGATCAGTGTTTGGCGGTTAAGGGGGAGCGATGGCAGATCGATCCAAATGGAAGCTTAGCGTGTGTCCTGCCCCCGACTCGGATCCCGAGTTGATCTATACGAACGTTGGCAAAGCGCTCACTTCTTGGGAGCGGCTCGACACGACGTTGCTGATGACCTTTGGGTTCATCATTGGATCACAGCATTTCGCAGCTCTGCGCGCTCTGGGGCGGGTTGAGAGTCCAGCCGCTCGGTTGACGGTCCTTCTGGAGGCATTTCGATCCGCAGATTCCACGATCCAGAAGAAGCTGCCGGCATTCGAAGAGACGATAAAGCAGGTCGACCAGCTAACCGAGGCTCGGAACGCCATTGCACATGGCCAAGTATCTCAGGTGCGGCTGAAAGATGGGCCTATCGGATACTATTTAACGCCCGGCGCGATCACGACGCGCAAGGTCAGTCGCCCCTCGGAGCAAGGCGTCGAGAAAATGCTGGCTGCGCAAACGGAAGCCGAAGCCATTAGTGTGATCTATTCGTACGCTATGACTGCGAGTAGAATCGCCGAGTATGGCATGGAGTTTGAGAGGCTTTGGGAAGTAGCCAAGGGGTGGCAAGTGCCAGGGTACAGCTTCCCCGGATAGCTCCTTCCTCCCGCGAGAGAAGTGCGCTTGAGGAGTGGATAAGGCCTGACCGTGAATTCTCCGCTTGCTGCCATCTGATCGCTTGCGAAGCAGGCCCTTAGGTCTGCCCCGGCCTGAGCTTGTAGAAGACGTGCCGGCCGATCGTGTCCATCTTCTTCAGCTTGCGCGCCCAATACGGCCGGACATAGTCGGCATGGTAATGGGTCGAGGCGCCGACATCGGCGAGATAGGTCGTGCCGTCATAGACCTCACGGGCGATGCGGGTCGCGTCGCGCCAGGGGCCGGGCTCGGTGATGCGCAGCGACTTGCCCTCGCAGGCGAAGGTGAACTGGCAGGCGAGGTGGCGATTGCGGTTCTGGTAGACCGTGCCGCAGACCGTGTCGGGATAGAGCCCGCTCTTGACCCGGTTGAGCACCACCTGCGCCACCGCGGCGCGGCCCTGCTCGCTTTCGGAGCGGGCCTCGAAATAGATCGCCTCGGCGAGGCAGCGCTGTTCCTTCGCCATGTTCTCGGGCGCGATCAGGCTGGTGTAGATTTGCTTGCCTTCGTTCGCGCCTTCTCCCGGCAGGCGCCCGCGGCCGGGCGTCGCCTTGGCGATGCGGCTCTCCGGCGCGGCTCCCGGCCCGGTGGAGACGGGTGGCGGCGTCGCCGAGGCGAGCCTTGAGTCCGGGGTCGTCGACGGGGTGGATGAGGATTGCGCCAAGGGGCCGGCGACCGAAGGCGTCGAGCCGTCGATGCTCTCGGGCCGCAACCCGGCATCGCGCGGCGAGGAGCTGGCCTTCGGGATAGCGACCGGCGAGGCGTCCGACAGGGCGGGGTCGGTCACGCCCTCGTCATGGGCCGGCGGTTCGAAGCCGATCTGCGGCCCGTCATAGCCTTCGAGTGCTTCGAGCGAGAAGCCGCCCGAGATCAGGCCGGGCGTCTCGCCGAAGACGATGTGCTCGAGCTCGCCGGGCGGACCGTTGCGCGTCAGCGTCGGCCGCAGGCCGATGATCGGGTCGCCCTTGGCGCTGCGATCGACCTGCGGAAAGGAGCCGGCTGCCCGTTTCATATCCTCGCGCGGCAGACGCGGATCGGAGACGAATACGTTTTCGGGAATGTCGAAGGAAAGCCGGGCCGGCTGGATCACCCGTTCGAAGGCACGCTCCGGCATGCGGAAGGCGCTCACGGCCACGAGCATCGACGGTCCTTCCGCAAGATCGGAATGCGGGTTCGGCGCGGCGCGCGCGATCAGCGAGGATGGCGAGGCGTAGGAATCGTGGTTCTGGCCGGCCGAGGCGGTGAAGGAGACCAGCAGCCCAGCCGACAGCGCCCAGGGTGCGACCGTCGCCAGCGCCCATTTCAGGCGGGCACTGCGGCTTCGCTTCGATCGCCGGCGCGGACGCAACTGACTCAAGGTGCTCAACCCGAGAGGAATGGAACGGCATGCGCGACCTGCGATGATGCAAATTCGCGACATCTCGATAATCGAACGTCAGGGTTGAGGGTCGGTTAATGGCCCGCGCCTGAAGGCGGTCGAGCAACGCAGCGCGGCGCCCGTCGAAGACCGGGAAGCCTGGCGCGCAAACCGCCGAAATCCCGCCTCTGGCGGCAAAAGCAACGAATTTCCATGCATCGCCGTGATGCGCGATGTAACGGAAACGCGTTGGAGTCGGCGAGCTGCCGGCGCTAACGTGCAGACACACGTCCCCATTCTCCGGAGCCTTGCATGAATTCCGCCGCCAAGCGCAGCCATGCGCCGGAGATCATCGTCGTCGCCGGCTGCCTGATCGCCCTGATCAGCTTCGGGCCGCGCGCCAGCGCCGGCCTCTTCCAGATCCCGATGACGCTGCAATTCGGCTGGGGCCGCGACACCTTCGGCCTGGCGCTCGCGATCCAGAACCTGCTCTGGGGTCTGGGCGCCCCCTTCGCCGGCGCGATCGCCGACCGTTTCGGTCTCGTCCGGGTGCTCTGCGTCGGCGCGCTGCTCTATGCCGCCGGCCTCGTCATGATGGCCTATGCCTCGACGCCGCTGGAGCTGCATTTCGGCGCCGGCGTGCTGATCGGCTTCGGGCTTTCGGCCTGCTCGTTCAACCTGATCCTCGCCGCCTTCGGCAAGCTCCTGCCGGAGAGCTGGCGCCCGCTCGCCTTCGGCGCCGGCACCGCTGCCGGCTCCTTCGGCCAGTTCCTGTTCCCGCCGATCGGCAACATCCTGATCGAGACGCTCGGCTGGCAGCAGGCGCTTGTCGTCTTCGCCTTCACCCTGCTGCCTGTCATTCCGCTGGCGACCATGCTCGCCATGCGCAAGACCGGGGCGGCCGTCGGGCAGGCAGCCGCCGCCAACCTGCCGAACCAGACCATCCGGCAGGCGCTGGGCGAGGCCTTCAAGCATCGCTCCTATGTGCTGCTGGTGCTCGGCTTCTTCACCTGCGGCTTCCAGCTCGCCTTCATCACCGTGCACATGCCGGCCTATCTCAAGGATGCCGGCCTGCCGGCCTGGGTCGGCGGCTGGACGCTCGCCGCCATCGGCCTCGCCAATGCCGCAGGTTCGCTCGGCTCGGGCTGGCTCTCCTCGCGCATGCCCAAGCGCCATTTGCTCGCCTGGATCTATTTCGGCCGGGCGGTGGCGATCGCGGCCTTCATCCTGATCCCTGCGAGCCCGGCGACGGCGATCATCTTCGGCATCACCATCGGCCTGTTCTGGCTCTCGACGGTGCCGCCGACCTCGTCGCTGGTGATGCTGATGTTCGGCACCAAGTACATGGCGATGCTCTACGGCTTCGCCTTCTTCTCGCATCAGGTCGGCGGTTTCCTCGGGGTGCTGCTCGGCGGCATCCTCTATGAGCGCTTCGGCTCTTACGACATCGTCTGGTGGCTCTCGGTCGCGCTCGGCGTTGCCTCGGCTCTGATCAACCTGCCGATCGTCGAGAAGCCGGTGGCGCGCCCGCAGGCCCAGCCGGCCTGATCGAATGCGCACGGGCGCGCCGCTTGCAGGCGGCGGCCCGGCGGGGTCAACTCAGCCGGCTGATCTGCACCATGCTCAGCCCTCATCCTGAGGAGCGGACGTTGGTCCGCGTCTCGAAGGATGCTCCAGAGCGTGCTGGAGCATCCTTCGAGACGCCGCTACGCGGCTCCTCAGGATGAGGGCTGAACCAGAAGCTTCCGGAGTGAATTCCATGACCACCTTCAAGGCCCTGATCGCCAGCAAGGGCGAAGCCGGCACCAACCTCGCCTTCGGCGATTTCGCCGAGGCCGACCTGATGGAAGGCGACGTCACCGTCCGCGTCACCCATTCCACCGTCAACTACAAGGACGGGCTCGCGCTCACCGGCCGCGCCCCCGTGGTGCGGCGCTGGCCGATGATCCCCGGCATCGACTTCGCCGGCCGGGTCGAAGCCTCCGATAACCCCGCCTTTAAGCCGGGCGATCTCGTCATCCTCAATGGCTGGGGAACGGGCGAGACGCATCTCGGCGCCTATGCCCAGAAGAGCCGGGTCAAGGCCGACTGGCTGGTGCCGCTGCCCGAGGGCATGAATCCGGCCGAGGCGATGGCGATCGGCACCGCCGGCTACACCGCCATGCTCTGCGTGCTGGCGCTCGAAAAGCACGGGCTGAAGCCGTCCGACGGGCCGGTTGTCGTCACCGGCGCGGCCGGCGGCGTCGGCTCGGTTGCGATCGCGCTGCTGGCCAAGGCCGGCTGGCACGTCGTCGCCTCGACCGGCCGGGCCGAGGAGGCCGATTATCTCAAGGGCCTCGGCGCCGCCGAGATCATCGACCGCAACGAGCTCTCCGGGCCGGGCCGCCCGCTCGGCAAGGAGCGCTGGATCGCCGGCGTCGACGCCGTCGGCTCGCATACCCTCGCCAACCTGCTCTCGATGACGAAGTATGGCGGCGCCGTCGCCGCCTGCGGCCTCGCCCAGGGCATGGACCTGCCGGCTTCGGTCGCGCCTTTCATCCTGCGCAATGTCGCGCTGCTCGGCGTCGACTCGGTGATGTGCCCGAAGCCGCGCCGGCTCGAGGCCTGGGCCCGCCTTGCCAGCGATCTCGACCGCGACAAGCTCGCGGCGATGACGACGACGATCCCGCTCGAGGACGTCGTCGAGACCGGCCGCGCCATTTTGGACGGTAAGGTGCGCGGCCGCGTCGTGGTCGAGGTCGGCTGAGCCCTTGGCTAGCGGCGGCGGGGTGTCCCGCCACCGGCTGCGCTCTCAATCCAGCTTGATGTTGGCCTTCTCGATCACCGGCGCCCATTTCTTCAGTTCGCCGTCGAGGAAGGCCTTGAACTCCTGCGGCGTCATGCCGAGCGCGATGATCTTCGCCGCGGCGAGCTTCTCGCGCACCTCCGGCGTCGCGAGGATCTCCCGCACGTCACGCGAGATCTTCTCGACGATCGCCGGCGGCGTCTTGGCCGGGGCGGCGAGGCCGTGCCAGGCGGTGACGTCGAAGCCGGGCAGGAATTCGCTCAGCGCCGGCAGGTCGGGCGCGAATTCGGCGCGCTTCGGGATCGAGATGGCGAGCGCCCTGAGCTTGCCGGCCTCGACATAGGGCCAGGCGACGGCGGCGCCGTCGAGCGCGACCTCGATCTGCCCCGAGAGCAGATCGACCATCATCGGCCCGGAGCCGCGATAGGGGACATGGGCGAGCTTGGTGCCGGTCTCCTGCTGGAACAGCTCCATGCCGACATGCAGCGAGGTGCCGATGCCCGACGAGCCGAAATTGAACTTGTTCGGATTCTGCTTCAGCAGCGCGATGAACTCCGGCACGGTCTTGGCCGGCACCTTCTCCGGGTTCACCACCAGCACGTTCGGCGTGATCGCGAGCTGCGAGATCGGCGCGAAATCGCGTTCGGGATCGAAGGGCAGCCGCTCCTTGTAAAGCGCCTTGTTGAGGCCGTGGCTGCTCGCATTGATCAGGCCGATCGTGTAGCCGTCAGGCGTCGCGCGGGCGAGCGCCGCGACGCCGATATTGCTGCCGCCACCCCCCATGTTTTCGATGACGACGCCCTGGCCCCAGCGCGCCTGCAGCCGCTCGGCGACGAGCCTTGCGATCATGTCCGAGGCGCCGCCGGCTGCGAAGGGCACGATCATCCGCACCGGCCGCGTCGGATAGGTTTCCTGTGCGGCGACGGCAAGCGTCGAGGCGAGGACGAGCGCGGCGGCCAGCCCTGATTTGAACGACCACATGGTTTTCTCCCTCCCTTGACGTGGCCCCTCGTCTCGGGGGCGCTGGATCGGTGCTAGCTTCCGGCCCGCCAGATGGCGCCGAGCCGGGCGATCTTCTCGTCCGACAGGTAGCCGTAGCGGTTGATGTGCAGGTGGCGGCACGGGCTTTCGAGCACGGCGCGGAAGCGGCGCTCGACATCGTCGGGCGGTCCGTAGCCGTGGACGATGGTCGAGAAGCGGGACTGGCGCAGCTCTGCGGCGGCGGTTGCGACGCTCCGGCGCAGGCCGGCATCGTCGGCCGGATGCGCCTCCTCGGGTTCGGGATAGCGCAATGCCTCGTGCGTCGGCGCGTTGCCATTGAGGTCGAACCAGCGATGGACGCTTGCGAAGACGCGGTCGGGGTCGGCGCCGGTGAGCTGCGCCAGCCGTTCGACATAGCTGCGTTCGATCATCGGCCAGTGCATCGTGTAGTGCTTGACCGCGACCTCGTCGGCGACGCCGTCGAGGCCGACGAAGTCGAAGCCGGAAAGCCGGTTCAGCGGCGGCGGGAAGGCCTGCATCACGACCCCGACGCGCCCGCCCGAGACCTCCCGGACGATCGCAGTCAGCTCCCTGACATAGTCGCCGACGATCGCGGCACGATAGGCGATGAGGTCTGCGGCCCAGGTGCCGCCAGCGAGAAGCGCGCCGAGGTCGACGGCGTCCGGAGCGGCGGCGAAGCGCGCTGAGAGTTCGCGTAGTCCCTCGATTGCCCGTGCGCGGACCGCCTCGACATCATGGCCGAGTTCCTGGCCGCGCTTCACCGCGGCGGGACAAAAATCGAAGAGCAGGCTGTCGAGCGCATAGGGCGGATATTCCGGCCAGTCGAAGCGCAGCGCGTCGCAGTTTGGGTAGTTCGCCAAGAGGTCGGTGACGAGGGCGCGCATGTAGCGGCGCAGCCCCTGGCTGGCGAGGCTGAGATTGGCGTCGACGCGGCCGGGGACCGGCCGGCCGAAGATCGTCAGCGGCTGCTCCTCGGCGCTGTCGTCGTCGCGGCACTGCACGCGCAGGCCGGGCGGGGCGGCGGCCATGAGCTGGAGTTGCACTTCCATGCCGGCGCGCGTTGCCCCGGCGAGCAGGCTGGCGACGGTACCGCCCTGGCGATCGGTCAGCTCATCCGGCAGTGGCGGCGGGTAGGGGCTGTCGCGATAGAGCGCCGGATTCGGCCGGAAGCTCGTCGCGGTTTTCATCCACAGTGCCTTGTCGCCCCACAGCGGGCGATCGAGCGTGCGGCCAAGGCCTGCGCCGGCGTCGGCCGGCGGCTCGCGCACGCCTGTTCCTTCCGGGCAGCGTTCCGCCACCGAGGGCGTGGTGCAGAGCACGGTGCAGCCCAGGCGCTCGACGATGTTCTCCAGAACGGCGTCGACGCCCTCTGACTGGGCGAAATCGGGCATGATGGTGATGCCCAGCGATGGCTGCTCGGTTGTCATTCGGCTCGGATGTACGGGTGCTTGCGGTCGGCGATGCGGCTGAGGAAGCGGCCATGCGCGTCGATATGCGCCGCCATCGCTGAGCGGGCGGCTTCCGGCGTACCGGCTTCGATGCCGGCGAGGACGAGGCGGTGCTGCTCCAGCGCATCGCCGAGCGCGCCGCGTTCCGCGATCCTGAGATGGTGGACGCGCTGGAGATGGGTTCGTGCCCGGCTGACGCTCTGCCACATCTGGCTGAGCTTCTGCGTGACGAACAGGGCGTGGTGAAACGCCTCGTCGCAAGCATAGGCCCGTGCTGCGTCACCGGCCGCCACCGCCTGCGCATGCCGGGCGAGGATCTCGGACATCTCGCGCAGCAGCTCGGGGTCGGCCTTCGCCGCGGCCCGCGCCGCCGCCTCGCCCTCGAGCAGGCGGCGGATGGTGATCGCCTCGGCAATGGCCTGCGGGTCGATCAGCGAAACGAAGGTGCCGAGATTGGGGAAGACGTCGAGCAACTGCTCTTCACTGAGCCGGGCGAACGCCTCCCGTACCGGGGTGCGGCTGATCGAGCAGGCTTCGGCGACGTCTCCCTCGGAAAGGGCGGTGCCGGGCGCGATGGCGAGCGAGACGATCGCCTCGCGCAGCCCGCGATAGACCTGCTCGGGCGCCCGCAGCGTGCGGTCGATCGCGAAGGCCGGCAATTGCGGGGCGCGCGTGGCGCGTGAAGGTCTGGGCATCTCGCATTCCTGAATACTGGAATACCGGTATACAGGTTTTGATCGCGTGGCAATGCGTGAAGTGGAGGGCTGTTGCCGCTAGTCTGCCTGGGAGGCAGCTCGCGGACACCTGCTTGCTGGGAAGGGATGTGCTGGCCGCGATGGCGCGCGTCGACGCGCATGTCCTTGTAGGTGCGCCGGTAAGACGCCTGCGTCAGGCCGTGCCTTCCAGCAGCGCGCGGCGCTTTGCGAGTTCGCTGCCGCAGAAATCCATGAAGGCCCGGACCCGTGGTGCATGGCGGATGTCGGGATGGGTCAGGATCCATAGCCCGGTGGTGAATTCGGGGCGCGGCGGCAGCAGCCGCACCAGCCCGGGCCGCTGGTCGGCGATGAAGCAGGGCAGGGGGCCGATGCCGATGCCTTGCTCGACCGCTTCGGTCAGCCCGAGGACGGCGGAGGAGCGCAGCGCGATGCGTTCCGGCTCGACATGGTCGCGGACGTAGCGGGCCGCCTTCACATAGCCGAGATGGTCTCCGAGCGTGACCCAGACGCGCCGGAACAGGGCACTAGGGTCGGCCTGCTCGGCCGCGGTGGCGGGTGCGTCGGCGCGGGCGTAGACGGCCCAGTTCAGATCGGCGAGCCGGCGCCCGATCAGCGTCTCGCCGGGCGAGTCGCTGGCTCGGATCGCGACGTCGGCGTCGCGGCGCGACAGGTTGAGGGTCTGGCTGGCGATAACGACGTCGAGCCGAATCAGCGGATGGGCGGCGCGGAACGCCGCGAAGATCGGCAACAGCATGTGCAGATAGAGCGTGTCTGTCGTCGTCACCCGGACTTCGCCGGAAGGGGCAAGGTCACGCCCGGCGAGGCGCCGGCCGAAGGCGGTGACGTCGTCGTCGATGCGCGAGGCCAGCGCCGCCATCTCCTCGCCGGCCGAGGTCGGGACATAGCCGGTCTTGCGGCGCTCGAAGAGCGCGTGGCCGAGCTGATCCTCGATCTGGCCGAGGCGCCGGAACACGGTCGAATGGTTGACTTCGAGGGCGACCGCAGCCCCGGTCAGCCCGCCGGCATCGGCTATCGCCTTGATCAGGCGGAAATCGTCCCAGGCTAGCTTCGGCATCGTGGTCGGGGGTCCCCGGAACGGTCCGGGCAGCATCGCGAAATCTTGCGCGATTGCAAGCTGGGCTCGGCGAGGCTGGCGGATCGCGCGCGCCGCTGTCGGGTCAGCGCGGAGCGGCGGCCCGGCCGAGACGGTTGTTGATGGCTTCGCCGAGCCCCTGCATCGGAACGGGGGCGACGGCGATCGTGGTCGCGCCGGCTTCGTCGAGCTGGCGCAGGGCGGCGAAGAGATTGGCGGCCGCTTCGCTCAGGTCGCCCTTTGGGCTGAGATTGAGCGAGAGTGGCGGCAGGGCGTGGCCTTCCGGTTCCGGCCCGAAGCCGAGCCAGGCCTCACCCGGCAGCGGCGCTGACGCGTCCAGCCTGACGGCGGCGTCCGGCGCATAATGCGAGGCCAGCAGACCGGGTGAGATCGGCGCGGCGCCCTGCGCCGCATCGGCAATGACGAGTTCCCGCCCGATCGCCGCTTCCAATGCCGCGCGCGGCACGCCGCCGGGGCGCAGCAGCTTCGGTGCGCCGCCGAGGCAGGCGACGATGCTCGATTCCAGGCCGATCTCGGTCGGGCCGGCTTCGAGCACGGCGTCGATGCGACCATCGAGGTCGACCAGCACGTGGTCCGGCAGGGTCGGGCTCACCCGCCCGGAGCGGTTGGCCGAAGGGGCGGCAATCGGCCGGCCGGCTGCGGCAAGGACCGCATGCGCGACCGGGTGCGAAGGCACCCTGAGCGCCACCGAGCCGAGCCCGGCGCGGGCGAGGTCACTGACTGTGCAGTCCGGGGAAACCGGCACGATCAGGGTCAGCGGCCCCGGCCAGAACGCTTTTGCCAGCGCGAGTGCCGAGGCGTCGAACAGGCCCTCGCGCCTCGCTGCTGCGGTATCGGGCAGGTGCGAGATCAGCGGGTTGAAGCTCGGCCGCTCCTTGGCCCCATAGATCGACGCGACGGCGCGGCCGTCGGTCGCGTCGGCGGCGAGGCCGTAGACCGTCTCGGTCGGCAGGGCGACCAGCTTGCCGGCGCGAAGCAGCCGTGCCGCCTCGGCGATACCGGCCACGTCGGCCTGAAGGCGCTGCGTCTGGCGGAGTTCGGTCACGATCGCTCTTGAATGTTTATATGTGAACTATAACAATGCCGGATCGTCTGCGCAGGGACGCACCGGCTTGCGCGTTGGCGGAGGGCATAGTTCGCCGCTAACATCGCCGTCAAACGCAACGCTGCAAAAATCGCCCCGCGGAGTCGGTCGGCGTGGAGGAGAGGCTCATGTCGTATCGTGCTCCGGTCGAGGATATCCTGGCCACCATGCGCCATGTCGCCGGGCTTGACGCCCTGCTGGCCGATGGCCTCGCGCCCGAGCTGGAGGACGGTCTCACCGAGGCAGTGCTCGAGGAAGCCGCGAAATTCGCCGGCGATGTCCTCGCGCCGTTGAATGTGGTCGGCGACAAGCACGGCTCGACCCTGAAGGACGGTGTCGTCACCACCCCGCCAGGCTGGAAGGAAGCCTACCATGCCTGGGCCCAGGGCGGCTGGAACGCTTTGCCGGGGCCGGAGGCCTATGGCGGCCAGGGCCTGCCGACGCTGGTGCAGTCCGCCTGCACCGAAATGTGGAATTCGGCCGCCTTCGCCTTCGCGCTCGGCCCGTTGCTCACTGTCGGCGCGATCGAGGCGGTGCATGCCCATGGCTCCGAGCATCTCAAGGAGACCTATCTCGCCAAGCTCGTCTCCGGCGAGTGGATGGGCACGATGAACCTGACCGAGCCGCAGGCCGGTTCGGATCTCAACGCCTTGCGCTGCAAGGCGGAGCGCGTCGGTGACGGCACCTATCGCATCACCGGCCAGAAGATCTTCATCACCTATGGCGAGCACGAGATGACGGACAACATCGTCCACCTCGTCCTCGCCCGCCTGCCGGACGCACCGGCCGGGACGCGCGGCATCTCGCTCTTCCTCGTGCCGAAATACCTGGTCAATGCCGATGGCTCGCTCGGCGAGCGCAATGATGTCCGTTGCACCGGTGTCGAGCACAAGCTCGGCATCCACGCCTCGCCGACCTGCGCGATGAGCTACGGCGACAATGGCGGCGCGATCGGCTGGCTGATCGGCGAGGAGAACCGTGGCCTCGCCTGCATGTTCACGATGATGAACAATGCCCGCCTCAACGTCGCCGTGCAGGGCGTCGCCATCGCCGAGCGCGCCTATCAGCAGGCGCTCGCCTTCGCCCATGAGCGCAAGCAGGGCACGGCGCTCGATGCGCCCAAGGGTGCGCCGATGAGCCCGATCATCGTCCATCCCGATATCCGCCGCATGCTGATGGAGATGCGCGCCAAGACGCAGGCGGCGCGCACGCTTTCGCTGCTGCTGGCCGCGACGCTCGACCGTTCGCATCGCGAGGCCGACGAAGCCAAGCGCAAGGCTGCTGCCGAGCGCGCCGCGATCATCACACCGGTCGCCAAGGCCTACGCCACCAATATCGGCGTCGAGGTCGCCTCGACCGGCGTCCAGATCCATGGCGGCATGGGGTATGTCGAGGAGACCGGCGCCGCCCAGCATCTGCGCGATGCCCGGATCGCCACGATCTACGAAGGCACCAACGGCATCCAGGCGATCGACCTCGTGCTGCGCAAGCTGCCCCTTTCCAATGGCGAGGCGGTCAAGGCGCTGATCGGCGAGATGCGCGGCGTGGTCGAGCAGGTGCGCGAGGCCAACACGCCGGGCTTCGGCCACACGGCGGCGCGGCTCGGGGCCGCCGTCGACTCGCTCGAGCGTGCGACGCAGTGGATGCTCCAGACGATGGGCAACGACCAGGCGAGCGCGCTCGCCGGCGCGACGCCTTATCTCAAGCTCTTCGCGCTGGCCCAGGGCGGCACCGGCCTCGCCAGGAAGGCGCTCGGGCTGCGCGGCGAGGAGACCGGTGCGGCTGCACTGGCGACGGCCCGCTTCTTCGCAGAGCACAACGTCGCCGAGGCGCCGGGGCTGGAGCTCGCGGTGACCGAGGGCGCCGGGGCGGTGGCGGATTCGGCGGCGGTCTTCGCGGCGTGACGCAGGCGCGCGCCCCGCTAGATGGCCGGGGCCGCCTTGCGGACGCGCATGTGCAGGAACAGCGGCGCGACGAGCGTGTCGTCGAGATAGGGCAGGGCGCGCGCCGTCTCGGCATCGACCGAGGGCTCGTGCATCATCTCGATGGCAAGGCCCGTCGCGACAATCACGTTCACCCAGTCGCTCAGCGTGCGGTGGAAGCGCGGCACCCTGAACGGCTCGACGCTGGCCTTCTCGTGCTCGGGCGTGGCGCCGAAGCGCCAGCTCTCGATCTCGCCGTCGGTGGGCCGGAAATAGTCGCGGACCTCGATGGCGAGGACCTTGCGGTTCTCGTCGCGCACGACCTTGCGGTGCGGGGTCGCGAAGCAGGGATGCAGGATCGAGAACTGCAGGAAGCCGCCGGGCTTCAGCACACGCATCGTCTCGGCCAGAACCTTGTCCTGATGCGGCATATCCATCAGCGACATGAAGGCGGTGGCGAAGTCGAAGCTGCCATCAGCGAAGGGCAGGGCCATGCCGTCGGCGAGCCGGTAAGTTATGCCGATAGGTGCCTCGGCCTCCGCCTCCTGCGCGTGGCGAATGAAGGTCGGCGCGATGTCGATCCCGGTCATGCGGGCGCCGGCCTCAGCCAGCTTGCGCGTGTTCGAGCCCTCGCCGCAGCCGACGTCGAGCCCGTCGAGGCCGGCGATATCGGGCAGGTTGGCGAAGAAGGCCGGGGTGTTCTGGGCGTCCCGGTAAAGGTCGTAGCCGGCCCGCGCATGGCGGGTCCAGGTTTCGGCATTGGCCTCCCAGCAGGCGGCAACTTCGCTCGCGTCCATGGCTCACCTCGTCGTTCGGGGGAGGGGGCTTCTAGAGGATTTCGGTTTGGCGCGAAACCACGCGGTCATTTCGGAGCGCCACGCAGTGGCGCCCGTCATGCTCGCCCTCGTGGCGAGCATCCACGTCTTGAACACCGCATGCGACAAGTGAAGGCGTGGATGGTCGAGACAAGCCCGACCATGACGGAATGGCCGGTGCTCATGGCTTCCGAGCATAAGCCTGCGGTCTGCTCCGAAGTGATGGAGCAGGTGCGGTGACCGCGGCTCCCCTTGCGAGCAAGATCTGCCTCGTCGCTGGCGCCTCGCGCGGGCTCGGGCGCGGCATTGCCAGAGCACTCGGACAGGCCGGCGCCACGGTGATCTGCACCGGGCGCTCCAGCGAGGCAGGGCCGCGGACCGACCAGCGGCTAGAGACCTTCGAGGACACGGCCCGCGAGGTCGAGGCGGCAGGCGGCAAGGGCCAGCCCTATCGCTGCGACCACACCAATGAGCGCGAGGTCGACCAGCTCGTCGCCTGGTGCTTGCGCCGCTTCGGCCGGCTCGACTGCGTCGTCGACGCGGTCTGGGGCGGCAACGAGGGCTATGATGGCGAGCGCTATCCCGACGGTTCGGCCTTCGGCACGCCGTTCTGGCGCCGCCCGGTCGCCAGGCTCGGCGAGAGCTTCGAGAGCGGTGTCTATGCGCAATTGCTGCTCGCTCGCGCCGTGGCTCCGGCGATGGCGCAGATGCGCCAGGGGCTGATCGTCACGGTGAGCTTCGACACCGCTGGCGACTATCTCGGCGATGTCTTCTACGATCTCGGCAAGACCGCGATGAACCGGCTGAGCTTCGCCATGGCGCAGGAGCTCAAGCCATTCGGCATCACCGCGCTCGGGCTGTCGCCCGGCCATGTGCTCACCGAGCGCGTCCGCGATGCCGGACTTGCCGAGCAGGCGACCGAGACGCCGCTCTATGCCGGTCGCGCGGTTGTCGCGCTGGCTGCCGATCCTGATGTCATGCGCCATGCCGGGCAGATGCTGCACGTCGCTGATCTCGCACGCCTTTACGGCTTCACCGATGCGGACGGCAGGCAGCCGGAACGCTTCACTCTGCAATCATAAGGCTGGAGGAAACCACCATGTCGCTCAAGGGCAAGACGCTTTTCATCACCGGCGGATCGCGCGGCATCGGCCTCGCCATCGCGCTACGGGCGGCGCGCGACGGCGCCAACGTCACCATCGCCGCCAAGACGGCCGAGCCGCATCCCAAGCTCGAAGGCACGATCTATACGGCGGCTGCCGAAATCGAGGCGGCCGGCGGCAAATGCCTGCCCCTGATGGTCGATATCCGCGAGGAGGAGGCGGTGGTCGCGGCGATCGCGAAGACGGCCGAGACCTTCGGTGGCATCGACATCCTCGTGAACAATGCCAGCGCGATCTCGCTGACCAATACGCAGATGACCGAGATGAAGCGCTTCGATCTGATGCACCAGATCAATACGCGCGGCACCTTCATGGTCTCGAAATACGCGATCCCGCATCTGGCGAAGGCTGAGAACCCGCACATCCTGATGCTGTCGCCGCCGCTCGACATGAGCATGCGCTGGTTCGCTCCGCATCTCGCCTACAGCATGGCGAAATACGGCATGAGCCTGTGCGTTCTCGGGCTTGCCGGCGAGCTCGCGCCAAAGGGCATTGCCGTCAACGCGCTCTGGCCGCGCACCACGGTCGCGACCGCGGCGGTCAAGAATCTGCTCGGCGGCGACAAGATGGTGCAGGCGAGCCGTACCCCCGACATGCTGGGCGAGGCCGCCTGGATGGTCTTCAACAAGCCCGCGCGCGAATTCTCCGGCAACTTCCTGATCGACGACAGCTTCATGGCCGGCGAGGGCGTGACAGATTTCACGCCCTACCGCGTCGATCCGTCGGTGCCGCTGATGCCGGATTTCTTCGTCCCGGCCGACAGCAAGCCGCCGCAGGGCGTGAAGGGCGGGATCTGAACCCAGCCGGGCTCAGAACTCTTCCCACTCGAGGTCCCGCGCTCCGCCGTTGGCGACCTTGCGGGCGGGCATCGGCGCGCGCTGCTCCGCGGAAGGCTGGGTGCGCCGAGCCGGTGCGCGCGGGGCGGAGCGGGTTTCGGACATGGCCGCGGCTGCGAGGTTGCGCAGGCGCTCGGGCTCGCTGCTCGCCCTGACATCCCCGCCGCTGATGCGGAAGGCCGCGACGAGCTGGTCGAGGCTGTGGATCTGGTCGGCGAGCGAGGCGGCGGAGGCGGCGCTCTCTTCGGCCAGCGCTGCGTTCGCTTGAGTCATCTCGTCCATATGCGCGACGGTCTGGCTCATCTCCTCGATGCCGTTGGCCTGCTCGCCCGCAGCCGCCGAGATCTCGACGACCGTCGTGGCGACCTGCCGCGAGGCCGAGACGATCTTGTCCAGCGCCGCCCCGGCCGACCGGACCAGCCTCACCCCTTCCTCGATCTCCGTGGTGGAGGACTGGATCAGGGTCGTGATGTCCTTCGAGGCCTCGCCCGAGCGCTGGGCCAGCGTACGGACCTCGGAGGCGACGACGGCAAAGCCCTTGCCGGCATCGCCAGCGCGGGCGGCTTCCACCGCGGCGTTCAGCGCCAGGAGATTGGTCTGGAAGGCGATGCCGTCGATCACAGAGGTGATGTCGGTGATCTTGCGGGAGGCGGCCTCGATCCGCTCCATGGCCGCGACGGCGTCCTGCACGATCATGCCGCCCTGCTGGGCGACGTCCATGGCCTCGTCGGAGGCCGACGCTGCGACCTTCGAGGAGCCGGCGCTCGCCTTGACGGAGGCCGCGAGCTCCTCGGTCGTCGCCGCAGTCTCCTCCAGCGAGGCAGCCTGTTCCTCGGTGCGCTTGGCGAGATCGTCGGCGCCCGCCTTGATCTCACGCGCCGAGGCCGAGACCTGGGACGTCGTCGCCTGGATGCCGCCGATCGTGTCCGAGAGCCGTGCGACCGTTTCGTTGACCGAGTGCTTCAGCTCGGCGAAGCGGCCCTGATAGCTGGTCGCGATCCTGCGGGTTAGGTCGCCCTGCGAAACCGATGCCAGAATGTCGGCGAACTCGGTGGTCGCGCCGTCGACCACGGCGTTGATCTGGTTGATCCCGTCGACCAGCTGCTGCATCTGCGCGTCGGCGCTCTCCAGGCGCAGGCGCGCGCTGAAATCGCCCGCTGCCGCCGCTGCGACGACGGTGCCGACATCGTTGACCACGGCGATCATGGATTCCGTCCGTGCAGCCCGTTCGGCTGCGGCGGCGCGCTCCTGGGCCTCTAGGGCCTGGACGCGCAAGCCGTTCTCCTTGAACACCCGGACCGCGGCAGCCATGCCCCCGATCTCGTCATTGCGGCCGCTGTCGATGATCTCGGCCGAGAAGTCGCCCTGTGCCAGCCGCTTCATCGCGGCGGTCAATGATGTGATCGGACGCGTGACCCGGCTCTGCACCAGCCAGAGTCCGAAGAGCGCGAGCGCGAGCGCCGCCAGCAGGACCAGCCCGTACATGAGGAGCGAGCGCATCGCGGCGTCCGCCTTCGCATCGGCGGCGTCCGACAGGACGTCGATGGCGCGGCTCGCCACGGCGCCGACGGTCTCGGAGGCCGCGACGATCTGGTCGCGCCATTGATCGGGATTGATCGACGGCTTGCGCCCGCCCGTAACATCGGCGACCAGACCGGCCCGGACCGCCTTGAAGGGGCCGCCGAAATAGGTCTCCTCGGCCGTCGCCAACGCATCCTTCAGGGGCTGGGGAGCGGTCGCCTGGCCGATGAGCTGCTTCACCGCCCCCCAGGCGAACTGCAGGCGCGCGTCGTTGACGACGAGGGCATTGCTCTCCTTGGCGTCCAGCGGCCGGCCCTGGGCGATGGCGTCGTTGAGGAGGATCGTCGAGGATCCGCTGAGCGAGCGCGCGGCCCAGGCCATCGAGCGGATCGAAGTGAGGTTGGCGAAGCCGGCGTCGAGCGCGAGGATGCGTTCCTCGAGCGTCGTCGACGCGGCCTCGAGCGCCGCCAGGAACTTGCCGGTCTGGGCCATGCTGGCTCCGACCAGTTCCTTCTCCCGTGCTTCCAGCGGCAACTTCCAGTTGGCGTCGATCCGGGCCCTCAACGGCTTGAGCGCGGCGACATGGCTATCGATCTCGCGCGATACGTTCGTCGCGACGTCATAGCCGTTCTTCCGGACGATCGCCTGCGCCGTGGCGATGGCATCGTCGAGCCGCTTGCGCCGCGTCAGCACGTCCTCGATCATCCCGCCATTCTTGTCGGTCGGCATCGTCATCGCGCTCGAGCCGTTGCCGCGCTCGAAGCGCAGATTCTGGAGCGCTGTGAAATAGGCCGTGTTCAGGTCGGCGAGCGCAGAGACCTCGACGGCCGTGTTGTGCCGCGTCCAGGCTTGCCAGAGCGACTGAGTCGCGAGCGTTACGATTGCCGCACTGGCCAGACCGAGGACGGTCAGGAGCATGGTCTTGATGCTGAGGTTTCGTGCGGCGCTGAGCATGGAGAACTCGTGAGGGGCGGTTGATCTCAGCGGTTTCCCATTTCGCGATTTATTTTATGCTAAACGCGCAGCCGCGCCCGGCGCCCGTCCGGGCAGAATTGCGGCTTGGGATTCCCCCGGGAACGCGTCATCGGTTTGACACCGTCGGAGGTTTGGAGTTGGTGCCGCCAAGGTCGGCGCTCCGGCGCCCGCGTTTCCGGAAAGACCGCCCATGCTGCTGATCCATGGAATCTGCCTGACGCGGGGCGACCGTCTCGTCCACCAGACCCTGGGACCCGACGAGCCGATTCCCGCCGGGGCGATCTGGATCGATCTGCACAACCCGACATCGCCCGAGGACGCCAAGGTCGAGCAGCATCTCGGCATCTCGATCCCGACGCGGGAGGAGATGCACGATCTCGAGCCGTCCGAGATCATCTATGCCGAGAGCGGCGCGCACTACATGACCATGCGGGTGATCTGCCAGTCCGAGACCAATGTCCCGCGGCTCGCCGACGTTACCTTCATCCTGACCGAGCAGGCGCTGGTCACGGTGCGTTATGACCAGCCGGGCGCGTTCAACATCTTCCTCAACCGCGTCGGCAAGCCGGGCGGCTGCAGTCTCGAACCCGCCGGGGTCATCGAAGGGCTGATCGACGCCATCACCGACCGGGCGGCCGAGGTGTTGCGCGGCGTCGGCGACCGCATCGACATGCGCTCGCGCCAGATCTTCGACGGCAACAGCGCCAATGTCGAGCAGGGGCGGGCCTATCAGGCGGTGGTGCGCCGCATCGGCCAATACGAGCACATCATCTCGAATGTCCGCGAGAGCATGGTCTCGGTCGAGCGCGTGCTGCTCTACCTCTCGGCCAACTTCAAGCGCACCAAGAAGGCGGTGAGCGGCTTCACCCCGGAATGGCGCTCTGCGATCCGCGACGTCCAGGCGATCGAGGAACACGCGACCTTCTTGTCGAACAAGCTGCAGTTCATGCTGAACGCGACACTCGGCCTGGTCAGCATCGAGCAGAACAAGATCATCAAGCTGTTCTCGGTCGTCGCGGTGGTCTTCATGCCGCCGACGCTCGTCGCCTCGATCTACGGCATGAATTTCGAGAAGATGCCGGAGTTGAAATGGGATTTCGGCTATCCGATGTCGCTCGGGATCATGGTCGTCGCAGCGATTCTGCCCTATTTCTTCTTCCGCTGGAAAAAGTGGCTTTGAGCCCCTGACCCTCCGGGGCGGGTTCGCTTTTCGGCTTCGCATCCACCGCCCGCGCCCGCTAAGAAGGCGCGGATGACCCTGCCGCAGATTCTCTCCTGCTCGCTCGTCGCCGCGATGATGGCCGCCTTCGTCTGGGGCAAGCTGCGCTATGACATCGTCGCGCTGCTGGCGCTGCTCGCGGGCGTCGTGCTGGGCGTCGTCCAGCCGAAGGACGCCTTCAAGGGCTTTTCCGACGACATCGTCATCATCGTCGCCAGCGCGCTGATCGTCAGCGCCGCGGTGGCACGCTCCGGGCTGGTCGAGAGCGCGATCTCGCGCATTGCCCCCGCCTTGCGCACGACCCAGACCCAGGTCATGGCGCTGGTCTTCACGGTCGCGGTGATGTCCGCGATCATCAAGAACATCGGCGCGCTCGCGATGATGCTGCCGATCGCCTATCAGCTCGCGCGCAAGGACGGGAAATCGCCCTCGGTCTTCCTGATGCCGATGGCCTTTGCCTCGCTGCTCGGCGGCATCGTCACCCTGGTCGGCACCTCGCCCAACGTCATCGTCTCGCGGGTGCGCGAGGAGCTCGGCGGCGAGCCCTTCGCGATGTTCGACTTCACGCCGGTGGGCATCGGCGTCGCCTTCTTCGGCTGCCTCTTCCTCGGCTTCGGCTATCGACTACTGCCGAAGGACCGGCAGGGCTCGGCCTCGCTCGACCAGGCACTCGACATCAAGGATTACGTCACAGAGGCGAGAATTCCCGCCAGCGCGCCGCTTTCCGGCCGGACGATCGCCGATCTGCGCAAGCCCGCCAACGGCGAGGTCGAGGTCGTGGCGATCCTGCGCGGCGGCAAGCGCCGGCAGGCGCCGCTCCCCGATGCCAGCTTGAAGGCAGGCGACATCGTGCTGCTGCGCGGCGAAGCCAAGGCGCTGGAGCGCGTCGTCGCCGAAGGCAAGCTCGAGCTCGTCGGCCAGAACCGTCCGACCGAGACCGAAGGCTCGCTCGATCCCGCCCGCACCGGCGAAGCCGTGGTGACGCAAGGCTCGCTGCTGGCGGGTGCGACCGCGGCCGAGCTCGACCTCCACGCCCGCTTCCAGGTCAACCTGCTCGGCATCAGCCGCGCCGGCGAGCGCTTCACCGAGCGGCTGCGCGATATCCGGCTCGCCGATGGCGACGTGGTGCTGCTGCAGGGCGATGAAAAACTCCTGCCGGAGCGGCTGCGCGAACTCGGCCTGCTGCCGCTGGCGGCACGCAGCCTGTCGCTAGGCAGCGCCCGCAGGCGCCTGATCACCGGCGCGATCGTCGCCGGCACGGTCGCGGTGGTGGCGCTCGGTCTGGTGCCGGTCGCGATCGCCTTCTTCTCGGCCGCGGTCCTGCTGCTGGCGCTGCGGGCGCTCTCGCTGCGCGATGCCTATGCTTCGGTCGAGGCGCCGATCCTCGTCATGCTCGCGGCGCTGATCCCGGTCAGCGACAGCCTGCGCACCACCGGCACCAGCGATCTTCTGGCCGGCTGGCTGGCACAGGCAGGCGCGGGGCTCCCGGGTTGGGGCGCGGTTGGGCTGATCCTGGTCGCGGCCATGGCGGTGACGCCATTCCTCAACAATGCCGCGACGGTTCTGGTCATGGCGCCGATCGGCGCCGGCTTCGCCAAGACGCTCGGCTACAATCCCGACGCCTTCCTGATGGCGGTGGCGATCGGCGCGGCCTGCGATTTCCTCACCCCGATCGGCCATCAGTGCAACACGCTGGTGATGGGCCCGGGCGGCTACCGTTTCGGCGACTATGCCAGGCTCGGCGCGCCGCTCTCGCTGCTGGTCATCCTGCTGACCGTGCCGCTGATCCTCTGGGTCTGGCCGCTGCGCTGAGCGCCGCTTCGAGATTGCCCGGCCTCATCCTGAGGAGCAGCCAAAGGCTGCGTCTCGAAGGAGGCTTCGGGAGGCGCGGGAACCGACTCGAGCATCCTTCGAGACGCTGCTGCGCAGCTCCTCAGGATGAGGGCTCGAATTCTCGAACAGGCGGGAAGCGTTCAGGGCTGGAACGTCGACAAAAAAAGGGGAGCGCCAGGCTCCCCCTTCAGGCCTTACCGGGCGCGCCGGATCAGGTTGGCGATGTTGATGTCGTAGGGTAGCTCGCTGACCTGCCACCACAGCGAGGTGGCATCGCGGTAGGCCATCACCTCACCGAGGATCTTCTTGAACGTCGGGTTTGACGCGTTGATCTCGTCATAGGTCTGCTGGGTCGCCTTGAAGCTGGCTTCCATGATCGCCGGCGAGAACGGGCGCAGGATCGCGCCCGCGGCGACCACGCGCTTCAGCGCGATCGGGTTCTCATGGTCGTACTTGGCCTGCATCCACTGGTTGGTGGCGGCGCAGGCATCGCTGAGCACGGCCTTGTAGCGGGCCGGCAGCTCATCCCATTTCGCGCGGTTGATCATCATCGAGATCACCGTGCCCTGGTCCCACCAGCCGGGGTAGTAATAGTACTTCGCCACACGGTAGAGGCCGAGCTTCTCGTCGTCATAAGGGCCGGTCCACTCGGCCGCATCGATGGTGCCGCGCTCCAGCGAGGAGTAGAGGTCGCCGCCGCCGATCTGCTGCGGCACGACGCCGAGCTTGAGCAGGACATTGCCGGCGAGCCCGCCGACGCGGAACTTGATGCCCTTCAGGTCCTCGACCGTGTTGATCTCCTTGCGGAACCAGCCGCCCATCTGCACGCCGGTGTTGCCGGCCGGCAGCGCGTAGAGATTATGCTTGGCGTAGAACTCGTTGAGCACGTCGTTGCCGCCGCCGACCGTCAGCCAGGCATTGGTCTGGCGGGCATTGGGGCCGAATGGGACGCAGGTGCCGAAAGCGAAGGTAGGATCGATGCCGATGCCGTAATAGCTGCAGGTATGGCAGCATTCGACGGTGTTCTTGGACGTCGCGTCGATCACCGCCGCGCCGCCGGGGACGATCTCGCCGGCCGCGAAGGGCTGGATCTGGAACTGCCCGTCCGTGGCCTCGCTGACCCGGCGGGCCAGCTCGACCGAGCCGCCATAGAGCGTGTCGAGGGACTTCGGGAAGGCCGAGACCAGCCGCCAGCGGACCGAAGGCGCCGATTGCGCGATAGCGGGGCTCGCGATCGGGGCGGCGACCGCCGCAGTCGCGCCAGCTGCGAGGAATTGGCGTCTCTTCATCGATGTTCTCTCCAGGCGTTGACCGCAGCTTTTGTCCGGCATGCCGGTGCGGTTCATTGAAAGCGCCGGCTGGTTAGCAGCGCTGTCCTGCGGGCGGCAGGCCCGGCGGCGCACGCCTGCCCCGCGTTCTCCTGCCGGTGAAGGGATGAAACTCGCCCGGAATCGAGATAGCGCAGAATGATCCTGTCGCCGGCTGCGCGCAAAACAGAAATCTGCTCCTTCGCCTTATCTGCTGCGGCGCATTATATCCTGGCGTATAAATGGAGCCGCACGGCGGCGATTGACGAGTTCCTGCCATGACAACGATGACGTCCCCAGCCGGCGTGAAGAGCGCCGGCACAAAGCCGTTCTATTCCAGCTTCGGCTTCCAGGTTGTGGCGGCCATGGTGGTCGGGCTCTTGCTCGGCTGGGTCGCGCGCAATATCGGGCCCGACGCTGCCGGCCAGCCGAACGGGCTGACGGTCGCGCTCCAGACCACCGGCTCGATCTTCGTGCAGCTGCTGCAGGCGCTGGTACCGCCGCTGATCTTCACGGCGATCGTCGCCTCGATCAGCAATCTCAGGCAGCTTTCCAACGCGGCCGCTCTGGTCTGGCAGACGCTGCTCTGGTTCGCCGTCACCGCCTTCATCGCGGTGCTGATCGGCATCGCGCTCGGCCTGATCATCCAGCCCGGCCTTAATTCGGGGGTCGCCGCGGCTAGCGCCAAGGCGCCCGCGACGGTCGGCTCCTGGCTCGATTTCCTGAAGGGGCTCGTGCCCGCCAACATGCTCGGCCTGCAGGCGACGACCCGCGTCGACGGCGGCGCGGCGACGACGCGCCTCGGCTTCAACGTGCTGCAATTGCTGGTGATCTCGATCGTTGTCGGCGTCGCGGCGCTGAAGGTCGGCGAGCGCGCCAACAGCTTCCTGTCCTTCAACGAGTCGCTGCTGGCCATCGTCCGCAAGATCCTGTGGTGGGTGATCCGGCTGACGCCGATCGGCACGGTCGGCCTGCTCGGCAATGCCGTCGCGCAATATGGCTGGCAGACCCTGCAGCAGCTCTCCTGGTACGCCTTCGCGATCTATCTCGGCCTCGCCATCGTGCTGCTGATCGTCTATCCCGTCCTGCTCCTGCTGCACGGTCTCTCGCCGATGCGCTTCTTTGCGGGTGCATGGCCGGCGATCCAGCTCGCCTTCGTCTCGCGCTCCTCGGTCGGCACCTTGCCGGTGACCGAGACCGTGACCGAGAAGAGCCTCGGCGTGCCCCGGGAATACGCCGCCTTCGCCGTGCCGCTTGGCGCGACCACCAAGATGGATGGCTGCGCCGCGATCTACCCGGCGATCTCGGCGATCTTCGTCGCGCAGTTCTACGGGCTGCCGCTCGGCCTGCAGGAATACGTGCTGATCGTCTTCGTCTCGGTGATCGGCTCGGCGGCGACCGCGGGCCTGACCGGCGCGACGGTGATGTTGACGCTGACGCTCTCGACGCTCGGCCTGCCGCTCGCTGGTGTCGGGCTGCTGCTCGCGATCGACCCGATCCTCGACATGGGCCGTACCGCGGTGAACGTCGCCGGCCAGGCGCTGGTGCCGACCATCGTCGCCAAGCGTCAGGGCATGCTCGATCAGGCGCAGTACGACCGCGCCGGCGACATCGACGCGATCGAGGCCGAGGCGCAGACCGCCTGAGGCGGTGCTGCACCGGCTGGGTGACATCTCAGCGCGGCGGGAGCTTCGAAAGCAGCGCCTCGCCGCGCGGCGACAGCCGGTAACCCACTTCGAGGCTCTCGGTCAGCCCGAGCGTCTTGAGCTTGCGGACGTCCTGCTTGAAGGCGAGCGTCTCGCGGCCGATGAGGGCGGCGAGTTCCGGCGCGCGGCGGCCGGGATGGGCGGCGATCAGGGCGAGCGTGGCGACAGTCCAGGCGCGGCGGGCATCGAGCCGGCCAAGGCGTGCTGCGAGCACGCCGACCTCTTCATCACCGAGCTCGGAGGCTTCGCGCAGGGCAAGCCGCGGATCGGGACCCGCAAGGTGCAGGCGGATGCGGTAGAGATCACCCTCGCGGCCGGCGAGGCTCGCCAGCGCGGCATCGCGTGAGGCGAAGCCGGCGGCTTTCGCCTCCGCATCGTCGATCTCGGCTTCCGAGATCGGCTCGACCGCCTCGATCGCCAGAACCCCGGCAGCCGTCGTCAGGCTGCCACCGCTGCGGACGCTCAGCCTGCGCCAGCGCCGCAGCACCCGGGTGATGCTGCCCTCGGCGATGCCTGCGAGCGTCCGCCGGTCGAGCAGCATGAGGCTTAGGCCAACACCTTGGCCATCACGTCCTTCAGCCCGCCATTGCGTTCGAGCCAGCCCGGCACCGGCAGGTTCTTCGAGCGCAGGAATTCCGGATTGAACAGCTTCGACTGATAGCGCGTGCCGTAATCGCAGAGGATGGTCACGATGGTGTGGCCGGGGCCGAGCTCCTTCGCCAGCCGGATCGCGCCGGCGACGTTGATGCCCGAGGAGCCGCCGAGGCAGAGGCCCTCTTCCTCCAGCAGCTGGAAGCAGAGCGGGATCGCCTCCTCGTCCGGGATCTGGAAGGCGACGTCGATCGGCGCGTTCTCGATGTTCTTGGTGATCCGGCCCTGGCCGATGCCTTCGGTGATCGAGGAGCCTTCGGCCTTCAGCTCGCCGATCTTGTAGTAGGAATAGAGCGCCGCGCCCATCGGGTCGGCGAGGCCGATCCGGACCTTCGGGTTGAACCCCTTCAGCGCCATGGCGACGCCGGCGAGCGTGCCGCCCGTGCCGACCGCGCAGATGAAGCCGTCGACCTTGCCGTCGGTCTGTTGCCAGATCTCGGGCCCGGTCGTCTCGATATGGCCCTGCCGGTTGGCGACATTGTCGAACTGGTTGGCCCAGATCGCGCCATTGGGGTCGGTCTTGGCCAGTTCCTCGGCGAGGCGGCCGGAGACCTTCACATAATTGTTCGGATTGACGTAGCCGACGGCCGGGACCTCGACGAGCGTCGCGCCGGCAAGCCGCAGCATGTCCTTCTTTTCCTGGCTCTGCGTCTCCGGGATGACGATCACCGAGCGATAGCCGAGCGCATTGCCGACCAGAGCGAGCCCGATGCCGGTATTGCCGGCCGTGCCCTCGACGATGACGCCGCCGGGCCGGAGGGCACCGCGCTTCTCGGCATCGCGGATGATCGCGAGCGCGGCACGGTCCTTGACCGACTGGCCGGGATTCATGAACTCGGCCTTGCCGAGAATCTCGCAGCCGGTTTCCTGCGAGGCGCGCTTCAGCCGGATCAAGGGGGTGTTGCCGATCGCCTCGACGACGCCGTTGCGGATAGTCATGACCACTTCCTCTTTGGCCTGCCACCGGTCCGATCCCGGCCGGGCGCAGCAGGTCGCCAACATAATCGGTTCGCCTGCCAGTTCACGGGATAGTTCTTCCAAATCTCAGCGAAAAAAGATGATGATTTCCCTCCCGGCGCAGGAACTGATAGGCCACGCCTCTTCCTCAACCCTGCCCGGATGCGCATGTCTGCTCTTGCCATGAATGAAACCCTGACGATCGCGCGGCTTGGCCAGCGCGGCGACGGCGTGGCCGAGACGGCGGACGGCCAGGTCTTCGTGCCCTTCGCGCTGCCGGGCGAGGGCGTCCGCGCCGTGCGGGACGGCGAGCGGGCGCAAGTCGTCGAGATCCTGACGCCGTCCGCCTCGCGCATCGCGGCGATCTGCCCGCTCTTCACCCGCTGCGGCGGCTGCGTCGCCCAGCATATGGGGGAGGGACTCTATGCCGAATGGAAGCGCCAGCAGGTCGTGACGGCGCTCGGGCGGGTCGGCACGGGCGTAACCGTGGAGCCGCCGCGCGATGCCCATGGTACCGGGCGCCGGCGCGTCACCTTCCATGCCCGTCGTGAGGAGGGCGGCATGCGCATCGGCTTCATGGCGGCACGCAGCCATGATCTGATCGCCGTTGACGCCTGCCCGGTGCTGGCGCCCGGCTTGGCACGGGCGCCAACCGTTGCTCAGCTCCTCGCCAATCGTCTCGGCGGCTCGAACAAGCCGCTCGATCTGCAGATCACCGCTTCCGAAGCCGGGCTCGACGTCGATATCCGCGGCCATGGCCCGGCCGGCAATGCGCTGCGTCGGACGCTGACCGAGGCCGCCGAACGGCTCGATCTGGCACGGCTCTCCATGCATGGCGACATCGTCGTCGAGCGGCGCGCGCCCTTCCATGTCATGGGCAAGGCCGCGGTCACGCCCGGCCCCGGCGGCTTCCTCCAGGCAACGGCGCGCGGCGAGGAGATCCTGGCCGAACTCGTGCTCGCGGCGCTGCCCAAGGCGAAGCGTGTCGCCGATCTCTTCGCCGGATGTGGGCCGTTCAGCTTCCGCCTCGCCGAGCGTTGCCACGTCACCGCCTTCGAGAGCGACAAGACGGCGGTGCAGGCTCTGCAGCGCGCCGCCAGCCGGGCACAGGGGCTGAAGCCGATCGCCGCCGAAACCCGCGACCTCTTCCGCCGGCCGCTGCTCGAGCATGAACTCGCCGCCTTCGACGCCGTCGTGCTCGATCCGCCCCGCGCCGGCGCGGAGGCGCAGGTCAGGCGGCTTGCGGGATCGAAAGTGCCTGTGGTCGCCTATGTCTCCTGCGATGTCGGCAGCTTCGCGCGCGACGCGGCGCTTTTGGTCGCAGGCGGCTATGCGCTGGAACGCGTGACGCCGGTCGACCAGTTCCGTTATTCCGCTCACATCGAACTCGTCGGCGTCTTCCGCAAGGCTGCCGGCCGCAAGTGATCACGTCTCCGGAGGCAGGATGAGCGCGTCCGTTACCGAAGCTCTGGCCGGCATCGTCGGCGCGAAGAATGTCATCACCGACGCCGATGCGATGGTGCCCTACCTCAAGGAGCCGCGCGGCCTGTTCAAGGGCAAGGCGCAGGCGGTGGTGCGGCCGGGCTCGGTCGCCGAGGTTTCTGCCCTGATGAAATGGGCGAGCGAGACCGGCGCGACGATCGTCCCGCAAGGCGGCAACACCGGCATGGTCGGTGGCCAGGTCCCGGTCGCGGAAGGCCGCGAGATCATCCTGTCGCTGCAGCGGCTCGACAAGGTGCGCGCGGTCGATGCCGCCGGCGACACCATGACCGTCGAGGCCGGCGTCATCCTGCAGAAGGCGCAGGAGGCGGCCGAGGCTGCCGGGCGGCTCTTCCCGCTTTCGCTCGCCTCGGAAGGCTCCTGCACGGTCGGCGGCAATCTCTCGGCCAATGCCGGCGGCACGGCGGTGATCGCCTATGGCAATGCTCGCGAACTCTGCCTCGGGCTCGAGGTCGTGCTGCCCGATGGCCGTGTCTGGAACGGCCTGCGCCAGCTGCGCAAGGACAACACCGGCTACGATCTGAAGAACCTCTTCATCGGCTCGGAAGGCACGCTCGGCATCATCACCGCCGCGGTGCTGAAGCTCTTCCCGCTGCCGGCGGCGCGCGCCACCGCCTTCCTCGCCGTTCCCGATCCTGAGGCGGCTTTGGCGCTCCTGAACAAGGCCAAGGCCAGCGCCGGCGGCACGCTCACCACCTTCGAGCTGATGCCGCGCATCGGGCTCGACTTCGTCGTACGCCATGCCGATGGAGCCCGCGATCCGCTTTCGGAGCCCTCGCCCTGGTATGTGCTGATGGAGGTCTCCGCCCAGGCCGAGACCGGCCTCTCCGAAGCGGTCGAGAACTTCCTTGGCGAGGCGATGGAGGAGGGGCTGGTCACCGATGCGGTGCTCGCCGGCTCGCTCGGCCAGCGCGCCGATCTCTGGAAGCTGCGCGAGATGCTCTCAGAGGTGCAGACTCATGAGGGCGGCTCGATCAAGCACGACGTCTCGGTGCCGCTGCACGCGGCCCCGGAATTCCTGAGGCGCGCCATCGCCAGGGTCGAGGAGCTGGTGCCAGGCTGCCGGCCGGTGCCCTTCGGCCATCTCGGCGACGGCAACATCCATTTCAACGTCAGCCAGCCGGTCGGCGCCGACAAGGCCGCCTATCTCGCCGGCTGGGACGCGATGAACGCCGCTGTCCACGCCATCGTCACCGAACTCAAGGGCTCGATCTCGGCCGAGCACGGCATCGGCCGGCTGAAACGCGCCTTGCTGCCGGGCGTCAAGGACCCGGTCGAGCTCGACCTGATGCGCACGGTCAAGGCGGCGCTCGACCCCAACGGCGTGCTCAACCCCGGCGCGGTGCTGTAGCGCCACCGGGCAAGCCGAGAGGCGCCGCAGGCAGGGGGATCTCCCCATCACCCTGCATCGTCATCCGGGCTGGAGCGAAGCGTAACGCCGGGAGCCATCGAAGAGCGCGACGCCCTTCGATGGATTCCGGGTCTGGGCCGCTTCGTGGCTTGCCCGGAATGACGGTGTCGGCCGCCGAAAGTTACGCAGCCGCGCCGCCCTCGCGGACCCGGCAGATCTCGGCCAGCGCCAGCACCAGATGATAGAGCACCCGGACCGGGACCCGGTCGGCGATCGGCCGCCCGCCGGCGTCGATCTGGTTGACCCATAGTCCACTCTCGCGGTCGACGAAGTGCGAGAACATCAGGTCGAGATGCCGATCGAGCCGGGCTGCGGCGTCCGCGTCGCCTTCGAATTCGATCCGCGCGACAAGAGCTTTCAGATATTCGGTCTGCGGCCAGAGCAGCGCCGCGCCGTTCAAGACGGCGCCCGCCGGATCGACCTCGTTCACGACGAGGCGCGAGGCGTTGGTCGACGCATCGACCTGGTGCTGCCCGAAGGCATGGAGGCTGCGGGCCGTTTCGCGAGCCTCTGCCGAGCCGGTCAGTCGTTCGTGATGGTAGAGCAGCCAGGTCCATTCGAAATGATGGCCGGGCTCCCGGATCAGCCCGCGCGGGCCGGGAAAGGCCGCCCAGTCCTCGTCGAAGAACTCCCCGAGCGTGCCGCTTTCGTCCAGCATGCTCTCTTGCATCAGGCGTACGAGCATGTCTGCCGTCTCCAGCCAGCGCGGATCGGGCGAAACCGCACCTAGCGCGTGGCAGGCTTCGAGCAGGTGCATATGCGGGTTCTGGCGCCGGGGCTGCGTGCCGAGCGTATCCTCCCTGAAGCCGCCGGCCGGGTGCGCCAGCTGCTGCTCCAGGAAATCCATGACCTCGCCGGCCAGCGCCAGCGCGCTCTGGTCACCGCTCGCCTTCGCGAACCAGCCGCAGGCGAAGAGGACGAAGGCGAGGTCGTAGAAATCGGACCTGCCGTCGACGACCTTTTCGTCCACAGTGCAGGAATGGACGAAGCGCCCGTCTGGCTGCCGTAAGGCGCCAGTCAGGAAGGCGATGCCGTGCCGCGCCGCCGCCAGCGCGCCGGGCACGCCGAGCAGATGGGCGTGGCTGAAGACATAGGTCAGGCGCGCCGTGACCAGCGTCGTACGCAGCTCGCCGAGCTCGGGCGTCCCGTCTGGCTGGAGATACTCGACGAAGCCCGGCCGTGCCGGGTCGTAGGCGCGCGCGATCCAGCCCGGCAGTAGGCTCTCGGTCAGCCAGGAGAAAAGATCGTTTCGCGCGGAGGCCGACATGCTTTCAGTCCTCGAAGACATCGCCGTGATGGCGTGCGGTCATGACCGCTGCTCTGCCATCGCGGCGTCGGCGAAGCCAGAGGGAAGACGCGTGGCTGGTTGCCAATCAGTTGTGGGCGAGCTTCGACATCCGCTCTGATGGCCGGCAGGCGGGATTCACGCCCTTTAGCGGCCGCTCGCACCGGCGCGAGTTCCAACATTCCGGGCGTGAAACGCACCAAAGTGTTGGAACCCGGTGGCGCCTAGGCTCCACCAACTGATCCCGGACCCGGCCCGGTCATCCCGGACAAGCGGCGAAGCCGCGCAGATCCGGGATCCGTCGTAGGGAGCAGGAGTTCTACGATGGATCCCGGGCGAAACGTCAGATCGACTCCGCCCGCTCAGGGCGTCGCGACATAGCCGTCGCGACGTGGATCGCAGGCGCCGGTCAGCTTGCCGTTCGCCGGGTCGCGCGCGACCGCCTGCATGCCGCCGACCCGCATCGTCCAGCCGACATCGAACGGGACGATTTCGTGGCCCCGCTGCCGCAGGGCGGCGATGGTCCCGGCGGGGATGCGGTCCTCGACCTCGATGGCGCGGCCGTCCCAGAGGCGCGCGCGCGGCGCCTCGATCGCCTCCTGCAGCGGCAGGCCGAAATCGACATGCTGCACCATGGCCTGCGCCTGCGTCTGCAGGATACCGTAGCTGCCGGGCGTGCCCAGCGCCAGCACCGGCTCGCCATTCCGGGTCGACAGGCTCGGCGACATGCACATCGGCAGTTCCGAGCCTGGCTGCGAGCGGTTCGGGCTGCCGGGCTGGACATCGGCCCAGTACAGGAAATTGTTGAGGCAGAGCCCCGTGCCCGGCACGACCACGCCGCTGCCGAACGGGCTGCCGATGCTCTGCGTCACGCAGATCAGATTGCCCTCGCGGTCGGCGATCGAGAAGGAGGTGGTGTGCGCCGGGTCTTCGCCGGCGGGCGCCTCCGCCATCCATTGCTCGGTCGGGCCGGTGATCGGCTCACCGTCGCGCACGCGGTCGCGTAGTTTCTCGACCGAGGCGTCGGACATAAGCTCGGCGAGCTTCTCCGGCTTCGGATTGTTGTGCGCGATGCGCAGCCCGGCGGCGAGACGGATGGCGCGGTAGACGATGTCGAGATGCTCGGCGCCGTTGCGCTCCAGCCCGGCGAGGTCGAAGCCGTCGAGGATGCGCAGGGTCAGGAGGAACTGGAAGCCTTCGCAGGCCGGCGGCGGCACATGCACGAGCCGGTCGCGATAGGCGGCGGCGATCGGCTCGCGCCAGCGCGGTGCGACCTTGGCGAGATCGGCCATGGTCAGCGTGCCGCCCTTGGCCTTGAGATGCGCGATCACGGTCTCGCCGAGCGCGCCGCGATAGAAATGTTCCGGCCCCTTGGCCGCGATCTCGGAGAGCGTCCGGGCGAGATCGGGCTGGCGCAGGATCTGGCCGAGTTCGACCGTATCGCCGCCATCGGGCAGGTAGTTCTTCGCCCAGTCGCCGTGAAGCTCCGGGCGCTCGCGCAGGAGCGGCGCCTGCTCGTTGAACTCCGCGACGCCGAACTCGGCGATCGGAAACCCGTCGGCGGCGAGCGCGATAGCCGGAGCGAAGATCTCCGCCAGCGACAGGCGACCATAGGTCCGGTTCAGCTCGCACCAGCCTGCGAGATTGCCCGGCGGGGCGACGGCGAGGGCGCCGCGCTCGATGTCCGAACGCTGGCTGAAGCGCTCGAGCGGGAAGCTCTCGGGAACGGGCGGCACGAAGTCGAGCACGCGCACCCGCTTCTCGGCTGCGACCCACATCGTCGCCGACCCCATCCCGCCGAGGCTCGACATGAACGGCTCGACCACGTTGAGCGCCGCCGCGACCGCGCCGACCGCGTCGAAGGCATTGCCGCCCTGGCTGAGGATACGGGCTCCGGCCTGCGCCGCCAGCGGGTGGGCGGCGGCGACCATGCCGTGCAGGGAACTCATCGTCGGGCGGCGGCCATGCATCTTCGGCGTTCCTCCAGTCGGTCCTGTCGTTGGCCGAGAGTAAGCGCGCCGTCGCCCCCTGCGCTAGAACAGGCTGCCCTGCGCGTCGTCCTTGCCGCCCCGCCGCGAACGCATGGCGGGCTTCTGCTCGGGCGGCTTCGGCGCCGACGCGGGATCGAAGGGCTGCTGCAATTCCGGCCCGTCATTGGCGACCTTGTTCACGGCATCGCCAAGCCGGATCATCTCCAGGAAGTCGTCGGGGGGAGGGCGCAATAGCGGCCGAAGCTCCGCCGGCTCCGAGGCGGGGTCGAGCCAGGCATCATAGGCTTCCGGGGCCAGGATCACCGGGGAGCGGTGGTGGATCGCCGCCATCTGCCCGTTGGCGGGGCCGGTCACCATCGCGACCGTGTCGATCTCCGAGCCGTCGGCGCTATGCCAGGTCTCCCACAGCGCCGCGAAGGCGAAGAAGCCACGATCCGGCCGGCGGAAGAGATAAGGCCGGTTCTCCTGCCGGCGGCCCTCGCCGAGGCGGTGCCATTCGTAGAACCCGTCGGCCGGCATCAGGCAGCGCCGTCGGGCGAGGGCGGCGCGGAAGGAAGGCTTCTCGGCCGCGCTCTCGCTGCGGATGTTGATGACCAGCGGGAAGTCCTTGGGATCCTTGACCCAGCCGGGAATGAAGCCCCAGCGCATCAGGATGAACTGGCGCGTGCCCTGTTCGAGCCTGACCACCGGCACCGGCTGCGTCGGCGCGATGTTGTAGCGCGGCGGAAAGTTCGGCTGCTCGCGATAGGCGAAGGCCTGGCGCATCGCTTCCGGCGGCAAGGTTACGGCGTAGCGGCCACACATGTCCTGTTCAGTCGACGTTCCGATTGGTCCGATCAATACTTTATTTGGGTTTGGCCACGCATATTCCCAGCGATTTCGAGGCCGCCCGGATGCCTGCTCCCGCAAGATCAGATGCGCCGAACGTGGCGGCCGGCTCTGGAGCTGCACCCTCGCCGATGCGCCTGTCGACGGACTATCTGAACCGCCACAGCGAGGCGCTGATGCTGCTCGAGATGGTGCCGATGGACCGTGCGATCCTGGTCGAGCTGCGGGCCTGGCGGGCGGTCAGCTATTCCGAGCATTTCGAAGCCTCGTCGCTGCGCTGCGCGGCGGAAGCGCGCGAGGCCTATCGGCAGCTCGGCGCGCGCGAGGTCGCCGGCTTCGATGAGCTCTGCGCTGCCATGGACCGTCTCGTCCTCACCGCGACCGCGTTGCTCGACGAGATGCCGGACAGCGAAGACCCGGCGTTGATCGTCGATGTCGCCTGCCTGTCCCTGCGCCGGCTGATTGCGCGGGCCGCGGCCTTCATCAATGCCAACGGCCAGGGCGACGCCGCCAATATCGACCGCGGCGTCGTGCAGGCGGAGGTCGATGCGCTGATCGCGGGCTGAGGCTCAGCGCGCCCCGCCGATCAGGAATTCGCGGTTGCCGTCGCCGCCTTCGATCGGAGACGGGATCGGACCCGAGACCCGGAAACCGAGTTCGGCGGTGAGTTCGGCGATCTCGGCGCAGATCGCTCCCTGCAAGGCCTCGTCACGCAGCACGCCCTTCTTCAGCGCCGAGCGCTTCGTCTCGAACTGCGGCTTCACCAGTGCGACAAGCTGCGCTTTGGGCGCCAGCAGCTTCGCCACGGCCGGCAGCACCAGCTTCAGCGAGATGAAGCTGACATCGATGACGGCGAGCGCCGGCGGCTCGCCGAGCAGTGCGGGGTCCAGCGTGCGGATATCCTGGCTCTCCAGGCTGGTCAGCCTGGCATGGCCGTGCAGGCTCTCATGCAGCTGCGATCGGCCGACATCGACGGCATGGACATGAGCTGCGCCGCGCCGGAGCAGGACGTCGCTGAAGCCGCCGGTCGAGGCGCCGACATCGAGGCAGGCGAGTCCGGCCGGATCGAAGCCGAAGGTGTCGAGTGCCGCCGCGAGCTTCACCCCGCCGCGCGAAACGTAAGGGTGAGGCGCCTGTGCCGCGATCTCGGCGGTATCGGGAACGGTCTCCGACGCCTTGCGCAGAACGACGCCGTCGGCGCTGACGAGCCCGGCTGCAATGGCGGCCTGGGCCCGTGCCCGACTTTCGAACAGGCCGCGCTCGACCAGCAAAAGGTCGGCCCTAGAGCGGGGTGCGGAAAAGTGGGAACCGGTTTTTCGCATCAGCCCCGCTCTAAACGTTTGGAATCGATATTATCGCACCCGGCGGTTCCGCCGGGTGCGATAATATCATGCCCGGCGCGGCAGGCCGGCGGTCATCGCTTCAGGCGCGCTTTACGGCGCTGGCCGGGCCGAGCGCCGCTTCGACCGCCCGCACGATACCGGCGGCGTCGAGGCTGGCATCGGCATACATCTTCTCGGGCTTGTCATGGTCCTGGAAGCTGTCCGGCAGCGTCAGGCTGCGGATCTTCAGGCCGCCGTCGAGCAGGCCCTTCTGCGCCAGCAATTGCAGGACATGGCTGCCGAAGCCGCCGACCGAGCCTTCCTCGACCGTGATCAGCACCTCGTGCTCCCTGGCGAGGCGCGCGATCAGCGCCTCGTCGAGCGGCTTGGCGAAGCGGGCATCGGCGACCGTCGTCGAGAGGCCGCGCTGGCCGAGCAGTTCGGCGGCCGAAAGGCATTCGGCGAGCCGCGTGCCGAGCGAGAGCAGGGCGACGCGCGTGCCTTCCCGGACGATCCGGCCCTTGCCGATCTCCAGCGGCACGCCGTGCTGCGGCAGCTCGACGCCGACGCCCTCGCCGCGCGGATAGCGGAAGGCGATCGGCCCGGCATCATAGGCGGCCGCCGTCGCGACCATATGGGTCAGCTCGGCCTCGTCCGCCGCCGCCATCACCACCATGCCGGGCAGGCAGGCGAGATAGGCGATGTCGAAGGAGCCGGCGTGGGTCGCGCCATCGGCGCCGACCAGCCCGGCCCGGTCGAGCGCGAAGCGCACCGGCAGGTTCTGGATCGCGACGTCGTGGACGATCTGGTCGTAGGCGCGCTGCATGAAGGTCGAGTAGATCGCGCAGAACGGCTTGAAGCCCTCGCTGGCGAGGCCGGCGGCGAAAGTCACCGCATGCTGCTCGGCGATGCCGACATCGAAGGTCCGGCCCGGAAATTCCTTGCCGAAGGCGTCGAGCCCGGTGCCGGACGGCATGGCGGCGGTCACCGCGACGATCTTCTCGTCCTCGCGCGCCGCCTTGATCAGCGCCTGGGCGAAGATGTTGGTGTAGCTCGGCGCATTGGCCGGCGCCTTGGCCTGCTGCCCGGTGACGGGGTCGAACTTGACGACGCCGTGGTACTTGTCGGCGCTGGCCTCGGCCGGGGCATAGCCCTTGCCCTTCTGGGTCACGACATGGACCAGGATCGGCCCGCTCTCGGCGTCGCGGACATTGCGCAGCACCGGCAGCAGATGGTCGAGATTATGCCCGTCGATCGGCCCGACATAATAGAAGCCGAGCTCCTCGAAGAGCGTGCCGCCGGTCCAGAAGCCGCGGGCATATTCCTCGGTGCGCTTCGCCTTCTCGTGGAAGAAGCGCGGCAGCTTCTCGGCGAGATATTTCGCGACCTCGCGCAGCGAACGATAGGTCCGGCCGGAGACCAGCCGCGCCAGATAGGCCGACATCGCGCCGACCGGCGGGGCGATCGACATGTCGTTGTCGTTGAGGATGACGATCAGCCGCGAGCCGAGCGCGCCGGCATTGTTCATCGCCTCATAGGCCATGCCCGCCGACATCGCGCCGTCGCCGATCACGGCAATGACGTTGCTGGTGCCGCCTGCGAGATCGCGCCCGACGGCCATGCCGAGTCCGGCCGAGATCGAGGTCGAGGAATGGGCCGCGCCGAACGGGTCGTACTCGCTCTCGCTGCGCTTGGTGAAGCCCGAGAGGCCGCCGGGCTGGCGCAGGGTGCGGATGCCGTCGCGGCGCCCGGTCAGGATCTTGTGCGGATAGGCCTGGTGGCCGACATCCCAGATCACGCGGTCGCGCGGCGTGTCGAAGACATGGTGCAGCGCGACCGTCAGCTCGACCACGCCGAGCCCGGCGCCGAGATGGCCGCCGGTCACCGAGACGGCGTCGATCGTCTCGGCCCTGAGCTCGTCGGCGAGCTGGCGCAGTTGCGCATCGTCGAGCCGGCGCAGCGCCTGCGGATCGGGAACCTGGTCGAGAAGGGGCGTCTTGGGACGGGTCAAGGGCTGGCCGTTGCTGGCTTGATCGTCATTCCCGAATAGTCGCTCGGGGCGGCGCTGGCAAACCTCTGATGGTCGCAGGCCGGGCAGAAAACGGGTGGGAGCGCGCGCTGGCGCATGGGAAATCCGCATCCGCACCCTGCGCATGCGGAACGCGCGCCATGAACCCGGCTATACCGATGTCCCAGAACGCCCCGATGACGTCGCCGCTCTTTCTCGTCCTGCTGCTGACCGGCGTCGCGGCGCAGTTCGCCGACAAGCTGGCGCTCGATACGATCACCCTGGCAGCGACCGAAGCCGGGGCGAGCGCGCGTTTCGTCGGCTTGCTCGTCGCCGCGCAGTCCGCCGCCTGGCTCCTCGTTTCCCTGCCGGCGGGCGTGCTCGCCGACCGGGTCGCGCCGCGCAGCCTGATCCTGCTCGGCGGTCTGCTGATGGCGGCCGGCTCGGCAGTCGGCGCGGCTCTGCTCGCCGCCGGAATGATCGGCCCGGCGCTCGCCTTCTCGACCTTCGTCGCGGCGGCGGGGCCGGTCGTGATCGCGCTCTCGGTCTTCGTGCTGATGCCGCGCGCGGTCTCGCTCGCCTTGCTGCCGCGTGCGAACAGCCGGCTCGAGCTCGGCCGGGCGAGTTTCAACCTGATCGCACCGCTGATCGCAGGCTGGGCCGTGGCGCGTGGCGCCGGCTGGTACGGGCTCGCGGCCTGCTCGGTGGCGGGGCTTGTCGTCATCGCCGCCGCGCTGCGCCTGCCGGCCGAAGCGGCGCCGGCCCAGCCCCGGCAGAAGCTGCATCGCGCCATTGCCGAGGGCGGTGCCTTCGTCGCGCGCCACCCTTACCTTCGGCCGATCGCGCTCTGCGCCATTGGCTGGAATCTCGCCTTCTTTGCCTTCATGGCGCTGCTCGCGCCCTATGCGCTGCGCGTGCTGATGCTCGATCCGAAGGCTGTCGGCCTCGCTTCCTCGGTCTACGGCGCCGGGGCAGTTGCGGCGGCGCTCTCCGGCGCCTGGCTGATCGCGCGCCTGCCGACCGGGACGCTGCTCGTTTTCGGCCCGGCCGTCTCGCTGCTCGGCGCGCTCGCCGTGGCACTCGCCCCGCCAGGGCTCGGCTGGCCGGCGCTGGCGCTCGCTTTCTTCCTCTTCGGCTTCGGCCCGATCCTCTGGTTCATCACCCAGACGACCTTGCGCCAGGCCGTGACGCCGCAGCCTCTGCTCGGGCGCGTCAGCGCGACCATCACCACGGCGATGTACGGCATGCGCCCGCTCGGCGCGCTCGCCGGCGGGCTGGCGGGAGAGCGCTTCGGGCTGGAGGCAACGATCTGGCTGCCGGTCGTCCTGTTCGGCCTTTCGACGCTCGCGATCCTCGCCTCGCAGATGCCGCGGCTGAAGGCGATGCCGGTGGGCGAATTGAGCCCGGGCTGACGCGCACGCGGCGCGTCTCAGCGCGCTTGCTGGCGCGGAACTCGGGCGGCGAGCAGGACGCCGCCGACGATCAGCGCGATCGAGATTCCCTCGGCCATGTCGGGAATCTCGCCGAGAAAGACGATCGCGAGCAGCGAGGCGGCGACCGGGACGAGCGCGATCATCGCCGCACCGGCGGAGGCGCCGAGCAGTGCCACGCCGCGATTGAAGCTGATCAGCGCGACGGTACTCATCAGCACGCCCTGATAGAAACTCTGGATCGCGATCTCGGCCACCGGCGCCTGCCCGAGATGGCTGAGGCCGAGCCCGATATAGACGGGCACGAAGATCACCGCCGACCAGAAGCAGATCAGCGCGGCCGACTGGATCGGCGTCAGGCCGCTGCGGCGCAGGATCAGCGTGTAGCTCGCCCACATGACGGCCGCGAGGACGAGCAGCCCGAGTCCGAACAGGCTCGGCGACCCCTGCGCGCTGCCGGCGGTCAGAACGAGGCCGCAAAGCCCGGCGGCGATCGCACCATAGCCGGTGAGCCTGATCCTGCCCGGCTGCTCGCGCAGCAGGAGCCAGCCGAGCAGGCCGGCGAAGACCGGCATCAGCGTCGGCGTCACCGCGGCGGCGCGGCCGGCCGTGGTCATCTGCACGCCGAAGGCGACGAGGATCGCGAAGGGCGCGCCCCAAAGCGCCGCGAAGACGAAGCCGTTGCGCCAGGCGTGGGGTGGCAATCGTCGCAGCAGCACGGGCGCGAGCAGGATCGCGCCGATGCCGTAGCGCAACGCCGTCAGGTCCCAGACATTGAGGGTGCGGGTGACGCTGAAGCGCGTGACCACGAACCAGCCGGCGAAGATCGCAACCGCCAGCCCCGCCCAGAGAAAGCCGCGCAGCCGCGGTGAGCCTGATTCGGGTCTGGGCAGGTCCCGGTGCGACGGCATGGTGGCTTTCGAGAGGATCGGTGCGGCGGCTGGTTCGTGAAGCCGACCTCAACCCTCCGGCAGCGGGATGAACTCCTCGGAATCGCCGGGCACGGTGTCGAAGCGGCCAGTCTTCCATTCCGCCTTGGCCTGGTCGATCCGCTCCTTCGAGGAGGAGACGAAGTTCCACCAGATATGGCGCGGCCCGTCCATCGGCTCGCCGCCGATCAGCATCAGCCGGCTCTGGTCGACGGCGAGGATCGAGATCCGGTCGCCTGGCTTGAAGATCAGCAGCTGGCCGGCGCCGAACTCGTCGCCGGCGATGTCGATCTTGCCGGAGACGATGTAGACGGCGCGCTCGTCGTAATCGGGATCGAGCGGCAGGATCGCGCCCGGCGCCAGCACCGCTTCGGCATAGAGCGTCTCCCAGGGGAATTTCACCGGCGAGGTCCGGCCATAGGCCGAGCCCATGATCAGGCTGATGCGCTTGCCCTCGCCGACGATGCGCGGCAGCTCGGGCGCGGCGTGGTGGATGAAGTCCGGCGCGATCTCCTCATGCGTCTTCGGCAGGGCGAGCCAGGTCTGGATGCCGTAGAGCTTCGGCGCCTTCAGCCGCTCTTCCGGGGCGGTGCGCTCCGAATGCACGATGCCGCGCCCCGCCGTCATCAGGTTCACTGCGCCCGGCCGGATCGGCAGTGCCGTGCCGAGCGAGTCGCGGTGCATGATCTCGCCGTCGAACAGATAGGTCACGGTCGAGAGGCCGATATGCGGGTGCGGGCGGACATCGATGCCCTCGCCGAGCAGGAACTCGGCCGGGCCCATCTGGTCGAAGAAGATGAAGGGGCCGACCATCTTGCGGCCGATCGAGGGCAGGGCCCGCCTGACCGAGAAGCCCCCGAGATCATGGGCGCGCGGCACGATCACCTGTTCGAGCGCCTCGCAGGAGCGGGTATCGCCTGGGACCGGGTCATGGTCTGGAAGCTGGGACATTGCTGGCTCCTCGCATGCGGCGCTGGGAAGAGTCTGCGCGTGCCCGCCCCATTGGGCAAGCCGCCCGGCGCATGGCGGCAATTCGGCTCGACGCGGCCGGTCGGAGAAATTATCTATAAAACGACCCGCGGATGACGATGCCCAAGGACCAAGCCCGAGCACGATGCCCAAGGAAAAATCTGAGACCCTCGCGATCCGGATCAGCCGAACTTTGGCCGAGCGGATCATCGCCGGTCAGCTCGAGCCGGGCTCGCGCCTGCGTCAGGACCATGTCGCCGCCGAATTCGGCGCCAGCCATGTGCCGGTTCGCGAGGCCTTCCAGCGCCTGGAGGCGCAAGGGCTGGCAGTGAGCGAGCCGCGCCGCGGCGTGCGTGTCGCCGCCTTCGACCTCCACGAGGTCCGCGAAGTCGCGGAGATGCGCGCTGCGCTCGAGGTTCTGGCGCTGCGCCATGCCGCGCCGCATCTGACGCGCGCGATCCTCGACGAGGCCGAGGAAGCGACGCGCGCCGGCGACCATTCGCCCGACGTGCGTACCTGGGAAGAGGCGAATCGCCGGTTTCACCGCCTGATCCTGACACCCTGCGCCATGCCGCGGCTGCTGGCTTCGATCGATGATCTGCACGCCGCCAGCGCCCGCTTTCTGTTCTCCGCCTGGCGCTCGGAATGGGAAAGCCGCACCGACCATGACCACCGCGCGATTCTCGCCGCCTTGCGGGCAGGGCGGGTCGACGAGGCCGAGGCGGTGCTGGCGCGACATGTCCAGTGGATCGGTCGAAAGCCCGTCCGCACTGCCTCGGGGGCGACACGGGAAGCCTTCGCCATCGTCGGCTGAAGCTCTGGGCTTGCAATTCGCAGTCGCAGCATCGATCATAGATCGGTCTTACGAATTATCTATAATTCGATTTCGCACGGAGAGACTGATGAACGACCTGACCCAGACCGCGCCGCGGCCCGGCTTTGCCCCGCTCGATCTCGGCGCCCGTCCGCTGACGGTCCAGATTGCCGCCGTCCTGCTCGGCACCCTCATCCTCGCGATCTCCTCGCAGATCAGCGTGCCGATGGTTCCGGTGCCGGTGACCATGCAGACCCTGGCGGTGACGCTGATCGGCGCGCTCTATGGCTGGCGCCTCGGCGCGATCACCATCACCGCCTGGCTGTTTGAGGCGGCGCTCGGCCTGCCGGTCCTCGCCAACGGCAATGGCAGCCTGCTCTCCTTCGTCGGTCCGACGGCCGGCTATCTCTTCGCCTTCCCGATCGTCGGCGCGCTGGTCGGCTGGCTGGTCGAGCGTGGCTGGAATGGCGCCCGGCCGGGCCTCGCCTTCGTTGCCATGCTCGTCGGCAACGGCCTCTGCCTCGTGCTCGGCGCGCTGTGGCTCTCGACCCTGATCGGCGTCGAGAAGGCGATCATCGCCGGCGTCGTGCCGTTCCTGATCGGCGGCGTGCTGAAGTCGGCGCTCGGCGCCGCGATCCTCGTCGCCTTCGACCGCGGCCGGAAGCGCGCTGCGTGACATCGAAATCGCAGCCGCCGCGTCAGGCGGCGGCTGCAACTCGCCTGTTGCTCGCCAGCCGGTTGAGCCGCGCAGCATAATGCGCGCCGAGCGCGTCGAGCGCTTCCTCATCTGCCTTGCGGGCGCCGTAGACCAGAAACGGTTCCTGCCAGGCGAGGCCGCAGCGATGGGCCATGGCCTCCAGCGGCCGCAGCAATTCGCCCAGCGGAAACAGATTGGCACCGCCTGGCACGTAGGCCTCCGGCACATTGCCGGCCGTCGCCGCAACCAGCAGCGGCTTGCCCGCGAGCCGCCGACCCTCGCTCTCATAGGCGATGTAGAACATCCGGGTCAGCACCGCGTCCTGCCAGGCCTTCAGCAGGGCCGGCGTCGAATACCATTGCACCGGGAACTGCAGGACGATCCGATCGGCGGCAATGAGGCGCACGACCTCGGCATCGCTGTCGATCTTTCCGTCCGGATAGAGCGCCTGCATGTCGACGATCTCCGCCTCTTGCGAGGCGGCGGCTTCGGCGAGGGCGCGATTGGCGCGCGAGCTCTCATAGCTCGGATGGAATAGCAGGATCAGGGTCTTGGTCATGGTGGCCTCCTTTGCGACAGGCAAAGGATGGCGTGGGTCATGAAATCACTCCAATGGATGATTGATATATCATATTATTGTTTTCATGAATTTACGGTCGGTCGATCTCAACCTGCTGGTCATCCTCGATGCCTTGCTCGACGAGGCCCATGTGACGCGCGCCGCGGAGCGCGTTGGCCTGTCGCAGCCGGCCGCATCGAGCGCGCTGGAGCGCTGCCGTCATCTCTTCGGCGATCCGCTGCTGCTGCGCGGCAGGGGGCGCATGCGGCTGACGCCGAAGGCACGCGCGCTGCAGGCTCCGGTCAAGGATCTGTTGGCCCAGATGGCCGTGCTGCTCGATCCGCCCCAGCCGGATCTCGCGACGCTGCGCCAGACTGTCCGGCTCGTAACGGCTGAGCTGCCGCCCGAACTTCTGGCCGGCGGCCTTTATGCCCGGCTCGCGACCTCGGCGTCCGGGATCACGCTCGCAATCATGCCCTGGCACGGCGCCGCTGCGGCGCTCACTGGGCTCGCGCAGGGCGAGGCCGATCTCGCCGTCTCGGTCTTTCCCGCGGTCGAGACCGGCTTCGTGCGCCGGGAGCTGCTGCGGGAGCGCTATGTCGTCGCGATGCGCAGGAATCACCCGGCGGCCGAAGGCTTCGACCTCGACCGCTGGCTCGCCTTTCCGCACGTGCTGGTTTCCGGGCGCGGCGAAACCTATGGCGCGCTCGACGAGGCGCTCGCGCTCGAGGGCCGCAAGCGCCATGTCGGCCTCGTCGTGCCGAGCTTCCTCAGCGTGCCGCCGCTACTGCTGGGCTCGGACCTGATCGCCCTGCTGCCGAGCCGGGTCCTGCCGGCGGAGGGGCGCGAACGCTTCGCCCTGCGCGAGCCGCCGGTTTCGGTGCCGGGCTTTCCGTTGCACATCGCCTGGCACCGGCGCAGCGAGCGCGATCCCGGCGTGCGGCATGTCGCCGGGTTGATCGAGGCGTTGCTGGCGGAAGAGCCGGCGCCGGCGTGAAGGCGGCGCCTATTTCTCGACGTCGAGAGGGGTCGTGCCGGTCGGCTTGCCGTCGGCGCCGAGGGTGATCTTCTCGATGCGTGCCTCGGCGTGCTTCAGCAGCGCGTCGCAGCGGGCCTTCAGCGCCTCGCCGCGGGTGTAGATGTCGATCGATTCCTCCAGCGCGACGTCGCCACGCTCCAGCCGGGCGACGATCGCCTCGAGCTGCTTCAGCGCCTCCTCGAAGGGCAGGGTGGCGATATCGGCGTTGGGCTTGGCTTCGGTCACGGGGCGAATCCTGTTGGGCGCCCGTTATCGGCTCTGCAGGCTGCCCCCGCAACCCCGCAAGGGCTCAGACCGGCAGCGCCGAGCTCTTCTTGATGGTGCGCAGCGTCAGCGTCGACTGCACCCGCGTCACGCCCGGAAGCTGGGTGATGATGTCGGTGTGGATGCGCTCGAAATCGGCGGAATCGCGATAGATCACCCGCATCAGATAGTCGTGCGCGCCGGCGAGCAGATGGCATTCCAGGATTTCGGGCAGCCCCTGCACAGCCTGCTCGAAACCCTCCAGCGAGGCGCGGCCCTGCTGGTCGAGCGTCACGAAGACGAAGGCGGTGCCGGGGAAGCCGGCGATCTTCTCGTCGAGCAGCATGGCGTAGCTGCGGATCAGCCCGCTCTCCTCGAGCTGCCGGACCCGGCGCAGGCAGGCGGAGGGTGAGAGGTGCACCTTCTCGGCGAGGTCGGAATTTGTGATGCGCCCGTCGTTCTGCAGGATGCGCAGGATCGTCCTGTCACGGGAATCGAGTTCGATCGACATGGCTGCGCAGCATCCTCGGGCGGTGGCGCTTATCTCTGCGCCTGCTTTGGAGGCGGGATGTTTCTGCGAAAAAAAAGGCTCTGGCAAGCAGTTCCTTGCGTGCACTGCGCCATTTCCTGCGCAGTGCAGCGAATCGCCTCGGCTGGCCGCATGATTCTGCGCGGCCCGTTCGTTCAGTCGAGGTCGAAGCGAAAGGGCTTGCCCTCGAAGGCGTCGGCGCCGCGGCCGATCCGCTCGATCGCCGCGCGCATGCGCCCGCTGCGCCCGAGGATCTCGTCAGCGAGGGCCACCAGTCGGGCATTGGGAGTCGCCGACGGGGAGAGGGCGCGCAGGCGCTCTGCGATCTCACCCTCGTCCCGCTCAGGCCGAAGCGCGCAGACCGCGATATAGGCGCCGGCCGTCGAGCGGCTGATCCCCGCCCAGCAATGCACGACGATCGGGTTCTGCCGGTCCCAGTCGCGGACGAAGCCGAGCAGGCGTTCGACATGCTCGCTGGCCGGAATGACGTGTCCGTCCATTTCGGCGGTGATGTCGGACATGGCGAGCATCAGATGCCGGTCGGCGGCGATCCCGGGCGGCGTCTCGACCACCGTCGCTGCGTTGATCAGGGTGACGACATGGCTCGCGCCGACCGCCGCGACGGTCTCGTTCAGCTTCGACAGGGAGGAGACGTGGAGTGTCGGCATGAGCGGGCTTCCGGGGGGCTGACGGCAGCGAATCTGTGGTGCCTGTCGATGACGAGCTTATGGCGCGGCGCCGGTTTCCGGCTACAAGCGCGAGAACTTCATCCACGCCGAAGGTTGCCGGCATGAATCTCTGGTTGCGCCTGCTCTGGCTGCTGCTCTCCCGGCCGTTCCAGCCACGGCTGAAGCCGCCTTTCGAAGCCTCGATCCTGCCGTTCCGGGTCTGGTTCCACGATCTCGATACCAGCCTGCACATGAACAATGCGCGCTATTGGGGGCTGATGGATCTCGGCCGGACCGACCTGATGCTGCGCAGCGGCCTCTGGCGCGCCATCCTGCGCCATGGCTGGGTGCCGGTGGTCAATTGCGGCACGATCCGCTTTCGCCGCGAACTCAGGCTGTTTCGTCCCATTCGCCTGGAAACCCGCATGCTGTGCTGGGCCGAGGGCTGGGTGGTGATGCAGCATCGCATTCTCGCCGACGGTCGCGACGGCAGCGAGATCGTCGCGGCGGTGGCGCTGGTGCGCGCCGCGCTCTACGACCGGAAGGGCAAGGCATTCGTACCGGTCGCCCGCCTGCTCGCCGAGCTCGGCGTCGAGGCGGAAAGCCCGCTGCCGAGCCCCGAGGTCGAGGCTTTCCTGCGCGCCGAGGATGCGATGCGCCGGGCCGGGGCCACCGCCGGCTGATCCGGCTGGCGACTACTCCGCCGCCAGCCGCGTCGCCCGCCACTGCGCCAGCAGGGCCCGCAAGGCGCCGGGCTTCAGCGGCTTGTTGAGCACGTGCACGTCGAGCGCCGCGGCGGCCTCGCGCATTTCCGGTGAGCGGTCGGCGGTCAGCAGGATCGCCGGCAGGGTCGTGCCGGCACGCTGGCGCAGGCTCGATATCGCCGAGAGGCCGTCGCCATCGTCGAGATGGTAATCGGCGATCACCACATCCGGGGTCAGCCCGGCCGCGACCTGCCCGAGCGCCTCGTTGAGACCGCCCGCCGTCGCAACGGTGCAGCCCCAGCCGCCGAGCAGAAGGCGCATGCCGTCGAGGATCGATGGCTCGTTGTCGATCGCCAGGATCTTCAGCCCCGATAGCTGCCCGCTCGAGGGCCGGCGCGCCGGCGCCGGCACCACGGCCGCCGGCATCTGCGCCGCCGTCGGCACGAGCAGCGAGAAACGCGTGCCGCGGCCCGGCGTCGACGACAGGCTCAACTTGTGATCCAGCGTGCGCGCAATGCGCTCGACGATGGAGAGGCCGAGCCCGAGGCCACGCGCCACCTTGGCGCCCGGATCGAGGCGCAGGAACTCGCGGAAGACGATCTTCTGCTTGCTGGCATGGATGCCGAGGCCGGTGTCGAGAACCTGGATCGCGACATGCTCGCCGCGACGTCGGCAGCCGACCAGCACCTTGCCGCTCGGCGTGTACTTGATCGCGTTCGAGACGAGATTCTGCAGCAGGCGCCGCAGCAGGCGCCGATCCGAGCGCACGGTCGCCGAGGTCGGCGAGAACACGAGTGCCAGCCCCTTTTCCTGCGCGCTCGGCTCGAATTCGCGCTGCAGCTGGCGCATCAGCTCGTCGAGGCGGAAGGTCGAGATCTCCGGCTTGAGCGCGCCGCCGTCGAGCCGCGAGATCTCGAGCAGCGCGGTCAGGATCTCCTCGACCGCGTCGAGCGAGGCGTCGATGTTCTCGGCGAGGTCGGGCCGATTTGCCGCCCGGTCGCGCTCGACCAGCGCCGAAGCGTAAAGCCGGGCGGCGTTCAGCGGCTGCAAAATATCGTGGCTGGCAGCGGCGAGGAAGCGGGTCTTCGAAGCGTTGGCGTCTTCCGCCTCGGCCTTGGCGCGCTGCAGTTCGGTGTTGACGCGCTGAATCTCCTCGGTGCGCTCCGCGACGCGGCGCTCCAGCGTCTCGTTGGTCCGCTCCAGCTCTTCCTCGGCCACGACCGAGTCGGTGATGTCGGTATAGGTGGTGACGAGGCCGCCATCCGGCAGCGGGTTGGAGCGGATCTCGATCACGGTCTTGGACGGGTAGAGCCGCAGCCGGACCGGCTCGCGGTCGTTGACCAGGCTTTCCAGCCGCGCCGCCATCAGCTCGTCCTGCGGGCCGTCGCCATAGGCGCCGCGCGCCGCGTTGTAGCGCACAACTTCGTCGAGCCCGGTGCCGAAGCGCACCAGCGAGGGCGGCAGGTCGTAGAGCTGGATGAAGGCCTTGTTCCAGGCGAGCAGCCGCAGGTCGCGGTCGAGCACGGTGATGCCCTGGCCGGCATGGTCGAGGCCATTCTGAAGGATGTCGCGATTGTATTGCAGCGCCGCCGAGGCGTCGTCGAGCAGCTTGAAGGCGGCCTCGGTCGAGAGGTTGCGCCGGCGCAGCAGCAACGAGAGCACGAGGCGCGAGGAGGCCGCGCCAATCGCCGAGGAGAGCAGGTGCTCGCCGAAGCGCAGCATGTGGATGTCGGCCTCGCGCGCGCCGTTGAGCTCCTCGCCGCGTGACTGGGCGAAACCCTCGAAGGCGCGTTGCGTGCGTTCCAGCCCGAGATAGCGGCCGATCGTCGATTGCAGCTCGGCCGCGGTGACGCTGGAACGCCAGAGCGAGAACGACTGCGCCATGGTGGCGCGGTCGGAATCGATGAAGGCGTTGGCCTGGAGACGCTCCATCGCGCTCGCCGGCCGCGCCAGCGAGAAGCCGACATAGCAGGCGAGGTTGATGCCGAGGCTCCAGAGCACGCCATGCGGCAGGCTGGGCAGCGAGATGCCGAATAGGGCCTCCGGCCGCAGCGCAGCGATGCCGAGCGGGCCGTGCTGGACGATCTCGCTCCAGAAGCCTCCGGGCTGGGCGAGACTCGGCATCAGCAATGTGTAGAGCCAGGTGAGCAGCCCGGCCCCGAGCCCCATCGCCGCGCCGAGCGCGGTGCCGCGCCGCCAGAGCAGGCCGCCGAAGAAGGCCGGCGCGATCTGCGCGGTCGCGGCGAAGGAAAGCAGGCCGATCGAGACCAGTGCCGCTTCGCCGGAGGCGCGGTAATAGGCGTAGCCGAGCAGGATCACCGCAACGATCGCGCCGCGGCGGATATGGACGACCTGTGAGCCGAGGTCGCCGCCGGTCGAGCCGTTCGCGCTTCTTCCGCGCGCCCACGCCGCCGTGGCGCGGTCGGGGGCCGGCGCGACGCCGCGGCCGCGCAGCAGCAGCGGCATGACGATATGGTTCGAGATCATGATCGCCAGCGCGACCGAGACGACGATCACCATCGCTGTCGCCGCCGAGAGCCCGCCGATGAAGACGAGCAGGGCGACGAGGCTGGCGCGCTCCTGCAATGGCAGCAGGAGCACCGTCATGTCGCGGTCGATGCCCGAGCCGGTCAGCATCACCTCGCCGGCCGCCGCGAGCGGAAGAACGAAGAGATTGATCAGGATGAGGTAGAGCGGGAACATCCAGGCCGCGCGGCGCACGTCGCGCACGTCGCGGTTCTCGACGATCGCCATGTGGAACTGCCGCGCCAGCAGCAGCGCGGCGAAGGCCGACAGCACGGTCAGCGTCAGGAAGGTCGGCCAGTTCGAGGTCCGCTGCCAGATCGGTGGCGCATCGCCGGCGGCGCGGGTCGCTTGCGCCAGAAGGTCGGCGCCGCCGTCGAACAGGCCGTAAACCACGAACAGGCCGAGCGCCAGGAAGGCGACGAGCTTGATCAGGGACTCGACTGCGATCGCCAGGACGAGCCCGTCCTGGTGCTCGGTCGCGTCGATATGGCGGGTGCCGAAGGCGCAGGCGAAGCCGGCGAGGACGAGCGCGACCAGGAAGGCGAGATCGCCCAGCACCGGCAGATCCGCCAGCGGCGCCGGTCCACCGGTCGCGGCAAGGAAGACCGAGAGCGAGTTCGCCACGGCTTTAAGCTGCAACGAGATGTAGGGCAGGGCGCCGATCACCGCGACGATGCAGACCATCGCCGCGACGCGCTCGCTCTTGCCGTAGCGTGCGCCCACAAAGTCGGCGATCGAGGTGATGTTCTGCGATTTCGCGATCGTTACGATGCGCGCGACGAAGCGGTGGCCGAGGCCGATGACGAGGATAGGCCCGACATAGATGCCGAGGAAGTCGAACCCGTTGCGATGCGCGAAGCCGACCGAGCCGTAGAAGGTCCAGGAGGTGCAGTAGACCCCGAGCGCCAGCGCATAGATCGTCGTGCGCGCCCGCCCGCTCATCAGGCGCCGGCCCGAGGTGTCGGCGAGATGGGCGATCGCGAACAGCGCGCAGAGATAGGCGAGCGCCGTCAGCACGACAGACCAGGCCGGAATCATCGGGCCTCCCTCGCAGCCACTGTTCTTCGGTCTAGCCTATCGCCGCAGGGCGCCGGCCGCCATCAGCCATTAGACCGGCGCGGACGCCGGCATTCTGTCCGCGGTCGTGGCGCCGCCGCTGGCGCGCCCGATGGGCGTGCCGCAGTGCTCGTCGTCGCCTGATCTTTGCAAACTGGCTGAACAAGGCCCCGAAAACTGCCTTCACCGTGGGAATGGCCGAGGAAAACGCCTGAATGGCTGTTTCCTCGGCTGGCGCGGCTGGTCTAGCGTGCGTGCGGGGGCGGCATTGCGCAGCGCGGTGCCGAAAACTGGCCAAGCATTCGGAAAGGCGCTCCATGTTAAATGAATTCAAGGAATTCGCGCTGAAGGGCAATGTCGTCGATCTCGCCATCGGCGTGATCATCGGTGCCGCTTTCGGCAGGATCGTCGAATCGCTCGTCGGCGACATCATCATGCCGCTGATCGGCGCGATCGGCAGCGTCGACTTCTCCAACTACTTCTTTGGGCTGAACAGCGGCGTCACGTCGCCGGTTCTCGCCGATGCCAAGAAGCAGGGCGCCGTCCTCGCCTATGGCAATTTTCTCACCGTCGCGGTCAACTTCGTGATCATCGCCTTCGTGCTGTTCCTCGTCGTCAAGGGCATCAATACCCTCCGGCGCAAGCAGGCGGCCAAGCCGGCCGAGCCGGTGGCGCCGCCGCAGGACATCGCCCTGCTCAGCGAGATCCGCGACCTGCTGAAGCAGAAGCAGGCCTGACGCCGCCATCGTCATTGCGAGCGTAAGCGAAGCAATCCAGGGGCGGCAGTGCTCCACGTCAACCTGGATTGCTTCGTCGCTTTGCTCCTCGCAATGACGGGACCGCGAACCATCACTGCGAGCGATCGGGTCGATCTCGCGATTTCATGCCGCCGCGCCCGGCGATGGGCTAGATTGGCCGGCATGTTTCCCGCGAAGGATCGACCATGAACATGCATGCCCCGGCCGGCACCAGCCTGATTGCCGACCTGCGACCCGAGGCCCGCAGCGCGCCCGAAAGCGGGATCGTCGAGGTCGTCAACCACGGCAGGCTGAAGCCCGGCCTGATCCCGCTCTGGGTCGGCGAGGGCGATCTGCCGACGCCGGAATTCATCGTCCGCGCCGCCAACAAGTCGCTGGCCGACGGCGAGACCTTCTACACCTGGCAGCGCGGCATCCCGGAGCTGCGCGAGGCGCTCGCCCGCTACCATACCGCGCTCTGTGGCCGGCCCTTCGCAGCCGATCGCTTCTTCGTCACCGGCTCGGGCATGCAGTCAGTCCAGATCGCGGTACGGATGATCGCAGGCGCCGGCGACGAGATCGTCATCCCGACGCCGGCCTGGCCGAACGTCGCCGCCGCGCTCGGCGTCGCCGGTGCCGCCACCGTCTGCGTCGCGATGGACTTCCACGAGGGCCGCTTCACGCTCGACCTCGGCAAGCTCGAGGCGGCGATCACGCCGCGCACGCGCGCTCTCGTCATCAACTCGCCGGCCAACCCGACCGGCTGGACCGCGACCCGCGAAGAGCTCGCCGCGATCCTGGCGATCGCCCGCAAGCACGGCATCTGGATCATCGCCGACGAGATCTATGCGCGCTTCGTATATGACGGCTCGGCCCGCGCCGCTTCCTTCCATGACGTCATGGAGCAGGAGGACCGCATCCTCTTCGTCCAGACCTTCTCGAAGAACTGGGCGATGACCGGCTGGCGCATCGGCTGGATCGAGGCCCCGCCGGCGCTGGGCCAGATCATCGAGAACCTGATCCAGTACTCGACCTCGGGCTCGCCGGTCTTCGTCCAGCGCGCGGCCATCGCGGCGCTCGACGAGGGCGAGCCCTTCGTCGCCGAGCAGATCGCCCGGGCGCGGGAAGGCCGCCGCATCATCGCCGAGGGGCTGAAGGCGACCAACCGCGTCTCGCTGCAGGCGCCGGACGGGGCGTTCTACCAGTTCTTCGCCGTCGATGGCCGCACCGATTCGCGGGCCCTCGCCATCGAGCTGGTCGACACCGCCAATGTCGGCCTGGCGCCGGGCGCCGCCTTCGGGCCCGGTGGCGAGACCGGCCTGCGCCTCTGCTTCGCGCGCAAGGCGTCCGATCTCACCGAGGCCGTCGAACGGCTGCAGAAGGCGCTCTCGGCCTGAGCGCGAATGCATGGCAGATGCGCCATGCGGGCGTTTGACCAAAGCGGCCGTGCCCTTCATTGAAGCCGCCATGCGCCCTCCCGGCGCATGGCCTGAGGCATGCCCGTTCCGAACTTCCTGCCCTATCACTTGCGCACACTGTCGCGCGAAGCTGCCCTGATCGCCTGCGCCGCGGTCGGCGGCGGGCTTTTCGCCCTGCTCGACATTCCCGCTGCCTGGCTTTCGGGCTCGATGCTGCTGGTCTCGATCCTCGGCGTGATCCGGCCGCTGCCGGATCTGCGCAAGCCCTGGTTCGATTCGACCATGGTGATGTCGGGTGCGCTGATCGGCTCCTCCGCCACGCCCGAGGCGCTGGCGGCGACGGCGCGCTATCCCGGCTCGCTCTTCATCCTGCTCGTCGCGCTGGCGGCGATCATGCTGGCCACGGGGGCCTATCTGCGCTTCGTCGCGCGCTGGTCCTGGATCGATTCCCTGCTCGCCGCCGCCCCCGGAGCGCTCTCGGCGGTGATCTCGGTGGCGCAGGACAAGGGCGCCAATATCGGCCGGATCGCCGCGATCCAGCTCTTCCGCATCCTCGTGCTGGTCGCCGTGCTGCCCAGCATCATGAAGCTGAGCGGTGGCGGTGGCGGCGCGGTCGGCGCCCCGCCGCCTTTGCCGGTGATCAGCCTTCCCGACATGGTGCTGGTGCTCGGCTGTGCCCTCGCGACCGGCCTGATCTTCGACCGGCTGCGCGTCACGGCGCCCTATATCCTCGGCGCGACGCTGGCGAGCGCGGTGCTGCACGGCGCCGGTATCGTCCACGGCACGCTACCGCCGGAGATCGCCACGGCGGTGATGGTGATGCTCGGCGCCGCCATGGGCGGGCGCGTCTCCAATCTCAAGCGCAACGAGATCGCGGCGCTCTTCCCGCTGGCGATCGGCGGCTTCGTGGTCTCGATGCTCGTCGCCTTCGCCTTCGCCTGGCCGGCGGCCTGGCTCGCCAGCGTGCCCTATGCCAGCGCCATGGCCGCCTTCGCGCCGGGCGGGCTCGAGGCGATGGCGATGCTCGCCTTCGCCATGGGGCTCGATCCGCTCTATGTCGGAGCGCACCATCTCGCGCGCTTCATGCTGCTCGGGCTTTCGATGCCTTTCGTCGTCGGCTGGATCAAGCCCGAGAAGCCGCCGCCGGACAAGCGCCCGCCGGACAATTGAGCCTGAGGCGGCGCCACTCGCGAGCAGCAGTTTTCACAGCCCTCATCCTGAGGAGCAGCCGCAGGCTGCGTCTCGAAGGATGCGCGGGAGGCTCCGAGAGCGCTGGATCATCCTTCGAGACGCGGGCTTCACCCACTTCTCAGGATGAGGGCTGCGGGAGAGCGGCCGGCGTTACGCGGCTCCGTTGGTGTGGGTCATCAGCGAATAGAGCGAGGTCGTGCCGCAGATGAACAGCCGGTTCCGCTTCGGCCCGCCGAAGCAGAGATTGGCGACGATCTCGGGCACCAGCACCTTGCCGATCAGCGTGCCGTCCTGGTGGAAGACGTGGATGCCGTCGGCGGCGCTGGTCCAGAGCCGGCCGGTCACGTCGAAGCGGAAGCCGTCGAACAGCCCGGCCGTGCTCTTGGCGAAGACGGAGGAGGCGCCGAGCGTCGTGCCGTCTCCGGTCACCGCGAATTTGCGGATATGGCGCGGCCCGTTCTCCGGGTCGTGGCTGGCGCCGGTGTCGGCGATGTAGAGTTCGCTCTCGTCGGGCGAGAAGGCGAGGCCGTTCGGCTTGGCGAAATCGTCGGCGACGATGCTGAGCGCGCCGGAATGCGGGTCGATGCGGTAGACATTGCAGCGCCCGATCTCGCTCTCGGCCTTGTCGCCCTCATAGTCGCTGAGGATGCCGTAGTCGGGGTCGGTGAACCAGATCGAGCCGTCCGATTTGACCACGACGTCATTGGGCGAGTTCAGCCGCTTGCCCTCGAAATGGCTGGCGAGGACGGTGATCGAGCCGTCATGCTCGGTGCGCGTCACCTGCCGCCCGCCATGCTCGCAGGTGACGAGCCGGCCCTGCCGGTCGACGGTGTTGCCGTTCGAATTGCGGGCGGGCTGGCGGAAGACGCCGACATGGCCGGAGAGCGCGTCATAGCGCATCATCCGGTCGTTCGGGATGTCGGACCAGACCACCGTGTTGTGCGCCGGGAACCAGGCCGGCCCCTCGGTCCAGCGCGCGCCCGTCCACAGCCGCTCCATCCGGGCCGAGGCGGGTACGATCCGGTTGAAGCGCAGGTCGTAGACCTCGACGCTGAAGCCTTCGATGAAGCCGAACATGTCTTGTCTCCGGTAGGCAATGCGAGTGATCAGGCGGCTCCGCCCGGGCGGGCCGTCGTGGTACTCATCGGCGCCTGCCGCAGGCGGCGAGGAATTTGGGGATGGCAGCGCCGGCGCCGCGGATGTCGACGGGCTGACTGCCGCCGGGCGTCCTGATCACGAAGCGGCTCTGGCGCGCGATCTCCGACAGCACGTCCCGCAGCGGCTCCAGCTCGATGGTTGCCTCGATCTGCATCGCCGAATCCATGTCGTTATAGATGGCCTTGCCGGTGACCGCGACGACGTGCTCGCCGGCGGTGATCCTGAAGGTCTGCCGCGAGCCGCGCCGATACTTGCCCTGCGGATCGTCAGCCAGGATCGTCGTGCGGCCAGAGCCTTGCGCGCAGTCCAGCATCAGCGTCGTGAAATGATTGCCATCGGCGATGCCGAGCTTGGCCTTGCGGCCATAGGTGGAGAAGTCCCAGACCCCTTCGTCGTCGCCGGCCGGTTTCGACGAGGCTTGCCGTTGAGGCGCCGGCTGCGGTGCCGGTGGTGGCGGGGCGGGCCGTTGCGGCGCTGCGGAGGCCGCTGCCGGTCCGTCCGGCGCCCGCAGCACGCTGTCGTCGCCGTCCTCCATCTTCACGCCAGTTTCGCCAGCCGATCTGGCGGCCGGTTGATCGTTCGGTACGGGCACTGGACCCCGCGCGGGAGCGGCAGCCGGGGCAGCTCTCGGCGCCGGGTCGTCGAGCAGCGTCGCCGACGCGAGGTCGATCATCCTTCCGCCTGCTCCGCACGCGACGGAGGTGATCTTGAGGCGCGCGCCCTTGCGGAGCAGGTCGTTGAGTGCCGCCTGGACGCGTGCATAGGCGGCGCGGTCCCTGATTTCGTAGGCCGCCGGCAGATTGATGTAGCCGTCGCCATAGGGGGGCTCGTTGAAGGTGAAGCCGCGCATCTCGCCCTTCTCGAACTTGCGGTCGACGACCCGGCCCGTCGCGCTCCCGCGGACGCAGCCATCCGAGGTCGGCAGGCCGACGATCGCAACGGTTCGCCCGGTCTGGTCCCTGTCGATCCTGATCTGGGCGTTCGCCGATGTTGTCGTTGCTGCGAGCAGTAGAAATCCCAGGGCGGCGGTGGCGAGGCGCTGGCAAACAAGATCAGTCATCGACGGATATCCGACGCGGCAGGAGAAGAGGACCGGCGGTTATAGGGCCGATCTGCGCGCTGATCATGCAGGGCGCCTTCGGTCCGGCGCAAGCGGCTTCTACAGTTCCAGCCCTTCATCCCAATACGGCGTCGCGCCGTAGAGTTCCGCGAGGAAATCCACGAAGGCCCTGACCTTCTGTTCCATATGCCTGCGGCTCGGATAGACCGCATAGACTGCGACCCGCTTGCCGACCGAATAGGCCGGCAGCAATCGCGTCAGAGCGCCCGACTTCAGCTCCGGCCCGACGTCCCAGGTCGAGCGCAGGGCGATGCCAACGCCGGCGAGCAGCGCCTCGCGCACGACCTCGCTGGAGTTTGTGCGCAGCTGCCCGGTGACGCGCACCGTGACCGGCCCCTCCGGCCCGTCGAGCCGCCACTGATCGGCGTTGTGGGCGATGAGGGTGTGCTTCTGCAGCTCCTCGATCGTTGCCGGGCTGCCATGGACGGCAAGATAGGTCGGCGTCGCACAGAGGATTCTGTGGTTAGGCGCCAGCCGCTTCGCCACCAGGCTGGAATCCTCGAGATCGGCGATCCGCACCGCGACGTCGAAGCCTTCGCCGATGATGTCGACGAAGGCGTCGGTCAGGATCAGGTCGACATTGACCATCGGATTGGCGTCGAGGAAGGGCTTGAGATGCGGGGCGATGTGCAGCCGGCCGAACGATGTCGGCGCCGAGACGCGCAGCGTGCCGCGCGCCTGGCCGACGCCGCTCGCCACCCAGGCCTCCGCCTCCTCGATCGAGCCGAGGATCGCGACGACCCGCTCGTAGAAGCCCTGGCCGGCCTCGGTCAGCGAGAGCTGCCGCGTGGTTCTCTGCAGCAGGCGCACGCCGAGGCGCTCTTCCAGCCGGCGGATCCGCTTCGAGATCACGGCCGGCGAGAGGTTCAGCTCGCGCCCGGCCGCCGACATGCTCTTGGCGGTGACGACGCGGGCGAAGACGTCGAGGTCGCCGAACCGATCCACGCAGCCTCCATTTTTTCCGTTTCGGAAATAATCATGCACGTTACTCTCGCTGCAACAACCCGAGAATTGTTCTAGTGTTGTCAGGTTGGCTCAGCCCTCATCCTGAGGAGCGCTCCGGCGGAGCGCGTCTCGAAGGATGTTCCAGAGTGCGCTGGAGCATCCTTCGAGACGCCGCCTTGCGGCTCCTCAGGATGAGGGCTGGGTGGACGAAGGAGAAACGACCATGAGCGCCATCGCATTTCCGGAGCCCCGGGCCGAGATTCTCGCCCGCCGCGAGCAGATTCTCGCGGGGCTCGCCCGGCTCGTCGCGCCCGAGGCCCTGATCGCCAGCGAGGATGAGCGTCGGCCCTACGAGACCGATGCGCTGACTGCCTATCGCCGCATGCCGCTCGCCGTCGTCCTGCCCTCGACCACCCAGGAGGTCGCCGCCGTGCTGCGCTATTGCGGCGAGCAGGGCGTGCCGGTCGTGCCGCGCGGCGCCGGAACCTCGCTCGCCGGCGGCGCCATCCCGCAGGAGGATGCGGTGGTCATCGGCATCTCGAAGATGAACCGCATCCTCGAGATCGACTACGCCAACCGCGTCGCCAAGGTGCAGGCCGGCGTCACCAATCTCGCCGTCACCGGTGCGGTCTCGGCCGACGGCTTCTTCTATGCGCCCGACCCGTCCTCGCAGCTCGCCTGCTCGATCGGCGGCAATATCGGCATGAACTCCGGCGGGGCGCATTGCCTGAAGTACGGAGTCACCACGAACAATGTGCTCGGCGTCACCTTGGTGATGCTCGATGGGAGCATCGTGGAGATCGGCGGCGCCCATCTCGATGCGCCGGGGCTCGACCTGCTCGGCCTGATCGTCGGCTCGGAGGGGCAGCTCGGCATCGTCACTGAGGCGACGGTGCGCATCCTGCGCTCGGCCGAGGGCGCGCGCCCGGTGCTGTTCGGCTTCCCGAGCAGCGAGGAGGCGGGAGCGGCGGTCGCCGCCATCATCGGCGCCGGCATCATCCCGGTCGCGATGGAATTCATGGACAAGCCGGCGATCGAGATTTGCGAGGCCTTCGCCAAGGCCGGCTACCCGATGGATGTCGAGGCGCTGCTGATCATCGAGGTTGAGGGCTCGGATGCCGAGATGGACGCCCAGCTCGCCCGCATCGTCGCCATCGCCAGGGAGCACGGCGTCAAGACGGTCAAGGAGAGCAAGTCGGCGATGGAGACGGCGGCGATCTGGAAGGGCCGCAAATCGGCCTTCGGTGCGACCGGGCGGATCGCCGACTATATCTGCATGGACGGCACCATTCCGACCGGGCAGCTGCCCTTCGTGCTGCGCCGCATGGACGAGATCATCAAGGGCTATGGCCTGCGCGTCGCCAATGTCTTCCATGCCGGCGACGGCAATCTCCACCCGCTGATCCTCTACAACTGCAACGACCCGGTCGAGGCGCAGAAGGCCGAGGATGCCGGCAACGACATCCTCAAGCTCTGCGTCGAGGTCGGCGGCTGCCTGACCGGCGAGCATGGCGTCGGCATCGAGAAACGCGACCTGATGACCGTCCAGTTCAACGAGGCGGACCTGCATCAGCAGCAGCGGGTGAGGGCGGTGTTCGACCCGCGCTGGCTGCTCAACCCGGCCAAGGTCTTCCCGCTCGAAGGTCGGATCGCTGCGTGATGCTGCACACTCCTACCACCGAGGCACAGGCCTGCGCCGTCGTCGCCTCGATTATCGAGGCGCGCATCCCGCTCGCCATTCGCGGCGGCGGCACGCGTTCCGGCCTCGGACGGCCGGACAATGCCGTCAGCACGCTCTCCAGCGCCGGCCTCACCGGCATCACCCTCTATGAGCCCGCCGAGATGGTGATCGGCGCCAGAGCCGGCACGCCGCTGAAGCTGATCGAGCAGACGCTGGCAAGCCGAGGCCAGATGCTGCCCTTCGAGCCGATGGACCATCGCGCCCTGCTGGGTAGCGAGGGCGAGCCGACCATCGGCGCGATCGCTGCCGGCAACATCTCGGGCCCTCGACGGATCAATGCCGGCGCCGCCCGCGACTCGCTGATCGGCGTCAAGCTGATCAACGGCCGCGGCGAGCTGGTGAAGTCGGGCGGACGGGTGATGAAGAACGTCACCGGGCTCGATCTGGTGAAGCTCGTCGCCGGCAGCTTCGGCACGCTCGGCTTCCTGACCGAGGTGACCTTCCGCGTCCTGCCGCGGCCGGAACGCGTCGTCACGCTGATCTGGGAGGGCCTTTCAGACGAGGCGGCGGTGGCGCTGCTTTCCGGTGCGCTCGGCTCGCCCTTCGAGCCCATGGCCGCGGCGCATCTGCCGGCCGGGATCGGCGGCGAGGATGCCCGTACCCTGCTCAGGCTGGAGAATTTCTCCGCCTCGATCAGCTATCGTGCCGCCGAACTCGCGCGTCTGCTCAAGGCCTATGGCCGGCCCGAGCTGATCGAAGGCCGCGGCGCGGAGGCGCTCTGGCGCGAGGTCCGCGATTCCGCCTTTTTCGCCGGTAGCGACGAGGCGATCTGGCGGCTGTCGCTTGCGCCGACCAACGGCCCGAAGGCGACGGCCGCGATCGCGCGTGCCATCCCGCAGGCACGCTGGTTCTACGATTGGGGCGGCGGGCTCGTCTGGCTCGCCGTCCCGGCGGCTGGCGATGCCGGTGCCGCCGCGATCCGCGCCGCGACGAAGCCGCTGGGTGGTCATGCGACGTTGGTGCGCGCGCCCGATGCGGTGCGGGCCGTCGTGCCGGTCTTCGAACCGCTCGCCGAACCGCTGATGCGGGTGACGGCGGGTATCAAGAAGAGCTTCGACCCGGAGGGCGTGTTCGAGCCCGGCCGGATGTATGCCGGCATCTGAGAAGCGACAATGCAGACCAATTTCAGCCCCGAGCATCTCGCTTCCGATCCGCGCCTGCCGGCTTCGGAGAAGATCCTGCGCACCTGCGTGCATTGCGGCTTCTGTACCGCGACCTGCCCGACCTATCTCCTGCTCGGCGACGAGCTCGACTCGCCGCGCGGGCGCATCTACCAGATCAAGGACATGCTCGAGAACGAGCGGCCGGCGACGGCGGAAGTGGTCAAGCATATCGACCGCTGCCTCTCCTGCCTGTCCTGCATGACGACCTGTCCCTCGGGCGTGCACTACATGCACCTCGTCGACCATGCCCGCGCCCATATCGAGGAGACCTACGAGCGCCCCTGGCATGATCGGGCGCTCAGGCGCCTGCTGGCGGCGGTCCTGCCCTATCCCGGCCGCTTCCGCCTCGCCATGCTGGCGGCCAGGCTCGGCAAGCCCTTCGCCGGAGCGCTCGGCGCGTTGCCGCATCTCGGAGCCTCGCTGAAGGCGATGCTGGCGCTGGCGCCCTGGAGCCTGCCGAACCGCTCGGCGATGGAGGGGCCGCAGAATTTCCCGGCCAGTGGAGAGCGCAAGCGGCGCGTCGCCATCCTGTCCGGCTGCGCCCAGCCGGTGCTCGATCCGGGCATCAACGAGGCGACGATCCGCCTGCTGACCCGCCACGGCGTCGAGGTCGTGCTGCCCAAGGGCGAGGGCTGCTGCGGCGCGCTCGTTCATCATATGGGCCGCGAGCATGACGCGCTCACCTTCGCCCGCGCCAATATCGACGCCTGGATGGCCGAGATCGAGGGCGAGGGGCTCGACGCCATCCTGATCACGGCCTCGGGCTGCGGCACGACGATCAAGGATTACGGCTTCATGTTCCGCAACGAGCCCGCCTATGCCGAGAAGGCGGCGAAGGTTTCGGCGCTGGCCAAGGACGTCACCGAATTCGTCGAGACGCTGGAGATCGCGCCGGTGCGCGGCTTCGATCTCACCGTCGCGTATCACTCCGCCTGCTCGATGCAGCACGGCCAGCAGCTCAAGGATGGGCCGAAGCGGCTGCTGTCGCGCGCCGGCTTCAGGGTGAAGGAAGTGCCGGAGGGCCACATCTGTTGCGGCTCGGCCGGCGTCTACAACATCCTCCAGCCGGAGATCGCCGGGCAATTGCGCGAGCGCAAGATCGGCAATATCGGCCGCACCCGGCCCGACCTCGTCGCCACCGGAAATATCGGCTGCATGACCCAGCTCGCCAAGGGCTTTGCCGATAACGGCGCGACGACGCCGGTGGTCCACACCGCCGAACTGCTCGACTGGGCGACGGGCGGGCCGGTCCCGGCTAAGCTGGCGGAGGCGGGGATCGGGGAGGCTCCGGCGGCGGGGGCTCTGGTCGCGGCGGAATGAGGGTACCCTTTCCCGTCATTCCGGGGCCTGCCGCAGGCAGGAGCCCGGAACCCACGACCGGGTGAGACGCTTCGAGCCCGGCTCGACGAAAGGCGTGCCCAGTCGTGGGTTCCGGGTTCGCTGCTGCGCAGCGCCCCGGAATGACAGCCCTGACGTGATGGCCGCGAAGGCTTGCCCCCCGCGCGCTCACGGTCTAACCCACGGGCGAATTTTCCAGTTTCGAGAAGTGACGCAGGACCGATGTCGAAGACCGACAAGCTGAAAGCCCGCCAGCCGCGCGGTTTCGTCGACCGCGGCCCGGCCGATGTCGCCGCGACCGAGCGTATGCTGTCCGTCATCCGAGAGAGCTTTTCGCTCTATGGCTTCGACCCGGTCGAGACGCCCTTCGTCGAGTACACCGACGCGCTCGGCAAGTTCCTGCCGGATCAGGACCGGCCGAACGAGGGCGTCTTCTCCTTCCAGGACGATGACGAGCAATGGCTCTCGCTGCGCTATGATCTGACCGCGCCGCTCGCGCGCTATGTCGCCGAGAATTTCGACGCGCTGCCAAAACCCTATCGCAGCTATCGCGCCGGCTATGTCTTCCGCAACGAGAAGCCGGGGCCCGGGCGCTTCCGCCAGTTCATGCAGTTCGACGCCGATATCGTCGGCTCAGGCACGGTCGCGGCCGATGCCGAGATCTGCATGCTCGCCGCCGACACGATGGAGCGGCTCGGCATCAAGCGCGGCGACTATGTCGTCAAGGTCAACAACCGCAAGGTGCTCGACGGGGTGATGGATGCCGCCGGCATCGACCAGGCCGCGCGCCTCGCGGTGCTGCGCGCCATCGACAAGGCCGACAAGTTCCCGCTGGTCGAAGTCGGCAAGCTGCTTGGCGAGGGCCGCAAGGACGAGAGCGGCGACTTCACCAAGGGCGCCGGGCTGACGAGCGCGCAAACCGACACGATCCTGCGTTATCTTGAGCTGGGCCAGAAGCTCGCCGAGCTCGGCAAGTCCACCGCCGCCGACAGCGCCCGGGCTGGCGAATTGTCAGCCGAGGCGGTCAGGGAGCTCGGCAAGCTCGTCGAAACCGCCGAGAACGGCCGCGCCGGCATCGCGGAACTGGAGCAGATCCGCGAACTCGTTACGGCTGCGGGCTATCTCGGCCGGATCATCATCGACCCCTCTGTCGTGCGCGGCCTCGAATACTATACCGGCCCGGTCTACGAGGTGGAGCTGACCTTCCCGGTGACCAATGAGGACGGTCAGGTCGTGCGCTTCGGCTCGGTCGCGGGCGGCGGGCGCTATGACGGTCTCGTCGGTCGCTTCCGGCCCGAGCCGGTGCCGGCGACCGGCTTTTCGATCGGCGTCTCCCGGCTCTTTTCGGCGCTGAAGGCGGTGAAGTCGCCGATCGTCGACCAGAAGAACGAGCTGCCGCTGGTCGTCGTCACCGCGATGGACAACAAGTCGCCGGAGTTCATGCCGGCCTATCAGGCTTTCGTCTCGCAGCTCAGGCAGGCGACGGATGCGGACGGCAAGCCGCTGCTGCGGGCCGATCTCTATCTCGGCGCCTCCGGTTTCAACGCCCAGATGAAATATGCCGACCGGCGCGGCGCCGTCTGCGCGGTGATCCAGGGCTCCTCCGAGCGCGAGGCGGGCACGGTGGTGATCAAGGACCTGATCCTCGGTGCCGAGCTCGCCGCCGCCGGCCGCGAGGTCAAGGATTCCGCCGAGCACAAGGCCAGACAGGCGGAAGCGCAGTTTTCCGTGCCGGCGGCCGAGCTGGTCGAAGGGGTGAGGAAGGTGCTCCTCCGTCATGCCCGGGCTTGACTCGAGCGCGCGCTGTTTCGTCATGGTCGGGCTTGTTCCGACCATCCACGCCTTCCTTGATCGAGGACGGTGTTCAAGACGTGGACGCTCGCCGCAAGAGCGAGCATGACGGTGACGGGTAGCGGGCGAAGGGATTCCCGCTAACCCAATTCCCTAAAAACCGTCGAAAATCAGAGCGGCCCCTGCTAGGACGGCGCCGCAACAGGACCAATGCCGTGACCGCGACCCGTGCCAGCATCGACACCGTGATCGCGCTGTTCGAGCGCGAGGGCTATGCCCGCGCCGAACCCGCGATCCTGCAGCCTGCCGAGCCCTTCCTCGACCTCTCCGGCGAGGATATCCGCCGCCGCATCTTCCTGACGCAGGATCTCGACGGTCGCGAATGGTGCCTGCGGCCGGAATACACGATCCCCGTCGCGCTCGCCCATATCTCCGCCCGTTCCACCGAGCCGGCCTCCTACGCCTATGCCGGCCCGGTCTTCCGGATGCGCGCCAACGAGCCCGGCGAGTTCGCCCAGGCCGGTATCGAATCCTTCGGCCGCGAGGATGTCGCCGCCGCCGATGCCGAGATCATGGCGCTCGCCGTCGAGGCCGTCGCGGCGCTTGGCCTTGCCCAGCCGCGCCTGCTGATGGGCGATGTCGCCCTGCTCGCCGCCCTGCTTGATGGGCTCGGCGTGCCGCAGGCCGCCCGCCGCCGCTTGATGCGCGCAGTCGCGCAAGGCAAGGGCGCCGACGCCGTCTCCGCGCTCGATGCCCCGGCTGCCGCGACCGAGGCGACCCATGCCGGTCTGCTCAAGGCGCTGGAAGGGCAGGACCCCAAGGCCGCCCGTGCCTTCGTCGAGGACGTGCTTTCGATCGCCGGCATCTCGACGGTCGGCGGCCGCTCTGCCGGCGACATTGCCGAGCGCTTCCTGGCGCGTGCCGCCGAGCGCGACAATCCGGTCAGCGACGAGGCGAGGGCGCTGCTCGGCCGCGCGCTGGCGATCAGCGGCGATCCAGACAGCGCCTCGGCAGCCTGGCGCAAGCTGGCTGGCGAGGCCGGGCTCGATCTCGCCGCGGCGCTCGACGTCTTTGACGAACGCACCGGCTTCCTGGCCGCCCGCGGCGTCAATGTCGGCAATATCGGCTTCTCCGCCGCCTTTGCCCGCAATCTCGACTACTACACCGGCTTCATCTTCGAACTGCATGATCCCGCCAAGCCTGAGCTGAAGCCGATCGCCGGTGGCGGCCGCTATGACGGCGTGCTGCAGCGCCTGGGTGCGCCCGGCCCGGTTGCTGCGGTCGGCGCCTCGGTCTGGCTCGACCGGCTGGCGGGAGCGACGACATGAGCGGGGCGGAGAACAGCATGAACGACGCTCCGCTTGTCCTGGCCGTGCCGTCCAAGGGCCGGCTGCAGGAGAACGCTACCGCCTTCTTCGGCCGGGCAGGACTCTCCTTCGTCCAGGCGCGCGGCTCGCGCGAATATCGCGCCGCCATCGCCGGGCTGGAAGGGGCGGAGGTCGCGTTCCTCTCGGCTTCCGAAATCGTGGCGCAGCTCGCCTCGGGCGCCGTCCATCTCGGCATCACCGGCGAGGACCTCGTCCGTGAGCAGGTTTCCGACGCTGATGCGGCGATCGAACTGCTGACGCCGCTCGGCTTCGGCAACGCCAATGTCGTCGTCGCGGTGCCGCAGGCCTGGATCGACGTCCGCACCATGGCCGATCTCGACGACGTCGCCGCAACCATGCGTGCCCGCACCGGCAACAAGCTTCGCGTCGCCACCAAATACGTCAACCTGACGCGGCGCTTCTTCGCCAGCCACGGCCTCGCCGATTACCGCATCGTCGAGAGCCTCGGCGCGACCGAGGGCGCGCCGGCCGCCGGCACGGCCGAGATCGTCGTCGACATCACGACCACCGGCTCGACGCTGGTCGCCAACGCGCTGAAGGTCCTCGACGACGGTGTTATGCTGGCCTCGGAGGCCAATCTCGTTGCCTCCGTCCGGGCGCCCTGGGGCGAGCGGGCCCGCAACGCCGCTGCCGCCATTCTCGGCCGGATCGCGGCCGAGGAGGAGGCGCGCTCGCTACGCGAGGTCCGCGCCGTGCTGCACGCCGTCTCTCCGCAGCGTCTCGCCGAGATCGCCCAGCGCCTTGGCGCCCGCCTGCCTTTCGGCGCCGGGGGCGAGGATGGCGTCGTGACCCTGCATTGCCCTAAGAAGGCGGTGTTTCCGCTGGTCGAGGAGCTGACCCGGGCCGGCGCCGACGACATCACCGTGCGCGCGCTCGACTATGTCTTCCGCCGCACCAACCCGCTGATCGAGCGGCTCCAGGCGCGGATCTGACAGGCGAAAGAGGCCGCCCCCATTGGGAGGCGGCCTCCGTCCGCGCGGCCTTTGGGGGGAACGGACGCGCGCCTGCGCCGGAATCCCGACGCATTCTCGGGGTACGCGCCTTGGACCAAGCCGGATGCGGAGGCGTCGCCGATTTGCCGCGGATGAGCTTTTTGCTGCGGTTGATTGCGCCGTGAGGGTGATCGAGACTTGCGTTTCGCCTCCCTCTCGGTGCAGTGGTGACAATTGGAATTAACCTTTGCCCGTCGCGCTATTTCCAATCCGGGGTCTGGACCAGTTGAGCATGCAGTCGCGCCTCGGCCTTGCGGCCGCCATCGCCTTTTCCCTGTTGCCGGCCCTCGCGGGTGACGTCTTGGCACAGGGTCGCCAGCGGCCCTCGCAGATTCCGCAGGAAGGACAGGCAGCGCCACCGCCCAAGCAGGAAAAGAACTTCCCGCTCGATGCGTCCTGGACGGCGATCCAGTTCAACGGCAAGCCGATCAATGACCGGCGCATCACGCTGAAGGTCGACTCCAATCTGCGCGGCACCGGCTTTGCGGGCTGCAACACCTATTCGGCCTCGGCCTATCCCCTGCGTCAGCAGGGCTTTGCCGTCGGCCCCGTCGCTGTGACCAAGCGCGCCTGCGACAAGGCGGTGATGGATTTCGAGCGCACCTTCCTGCTGGCGCTGCGCGGCTCCAGACAGTGGGATCTGGTCGAGGGGCGGCTGGTTCTCAAGACTGCCTCCGGCGAGATCCGCTTCGATCGCGGTATCTGACGAAGTCCGTCATTCCGGGTGCGGCTTTTCGGCCTGCCTTTGGACGACGCTTCTGTTCCGCCTGAGATCAGCAGTTTCCAGATCGCCGTGCCTCTTCCCGGAGGCACGGCGATTTCTTGTCGAAGTATCGGGTTCTGCCGAAAGATGGCCCGCCGGTCAGGGCGTTACGCCGCCGGCTCCATCGCCCTGACGCGCGGGCTGTGGGTCCCGTCCGGGTTTCGCTCCATCGCGATCAGCTCCTCATGCATCTCGCGCAAAGTCGAGCGATGGCCGATCGAGACCACGCTGGTCTGCGGCAACTCACGCCGGATCATCGCGTAGATCTCACCCTCGAGCTTCTCGTCGAGCGAGGCGGTGGCCTCGTCGAGGAAGAGCCAGTCCGGCTTGGCGAGCAGAGCGCGGGCCACGGCGAGGCGCTGCTGCTCACCACCCGAGAGGCGCTGGCCCCAGAGATCGACCTCGTCGAGCCGTTCGGCGAGATGGCCGAGCTTCACCTTGTCCATGGCGGCGCGGAGCTCAGCATCGGGGAAGGCGTCGGGCTCGGCCGGGTAGGCGATGGCGGCGCGGAGCGTTCCCTGCGGCAGATAGGGCCGCTGCGGCAGGAGCAGCATACGCGTGTCGGCCGGCGTCTCGACCTGCCCCTTGCCGAACGGCCAGATGCCCGACATCGCGCGGAACAGCGTCGACTTTCCCGAGCCTGAAGGACCGATCACCAGCGTCGCGCGCCCGGCCGGCAGGGTCAGCTCCGGCACCGTCACGATCGGCGTGCCATTCGGCAGGTTCAGGGTCAGGTCCTTGACCTTGGCATCGGGGCCAGGCTGCTCGTCCATCTCGATATTGGCGCCGGGAGCCCCGGCCGCTTGCGCCTCGGCCTGCGCGATCGCGGTCTCGAAGGTGGTGAGGCGGTTGATCGAGGCAAGGTAGGAGGCGATCGACTGGTAGCTGTTGATGAAGAAGGACATCGCCGTCTCGACCCGGCCGAAGGCCGACGAGACCTGGGTTAGGACGCCGAAGGCGATGGCACCGGCAAAGTAGTAGGGCGCCAGCAGCAGGAAGGGGATGACGACGTTGGCCTGGTTGTAGGACAGGGTGAAGGTCGTCAGCTTCAGCCGGCGCCATAGCAGGTTGTAGAAGTTGGTGACGATGCCGCCGAAGGTCTCGCCGAGATGGCGCCGCTCGGCGGTCTCGCCACGCATCAGCGCGATCTGCTCGGAGTATTCGCGCAGGCGGGCGAGCGAGAAGCGGAAGTTCGCCTCGCGCCGCTCCTGCTCGAATTCGAGCCCGATCAGCGGCTTGCCGATCAGATGCGTGATCCAGGTCGCGATCGCTGCATAGATCAGCGTTGCCCAGAAGATGAAGCCGGGGATGACGATATCGGTGCCGGGCACCGTGATCGCGACCGGGATAGACCACAGGATGATGGAAAAGGAGACCAGCGTGGAGACCTGCGTGATCAGCGTCAGCGAGAAGGCGTAGGTCTGGTTGAGGAAGGAGCGCGTGTCCTCCGAGATACGCTGGTCCGGGTTGTCGGCGGTGCCGGCAAGCGAGATCCGGTAATGATTGCTGTTCTGCAGCCAACGCTTGTTGTATTCGGCGGCCATCCATTCGCGCCAGCGGATCAGCAGCACCGAATTGGCTACGGTCTCGATCAGCACGCTGATCACCGAGATCGCTGCCCAGACGCCGAAGACGTTGATGAGCTGGTCCCAGAAGACCGGCGCGTTCTTCTCCTGCAGGGCGTTGTAGAAGTCGCGATAAAAGAAGTTGATGCGCAGCGAGATGCCGACCTGCGCCTGGTTGAGCACGATCAGGAAGACGACGGCGGCCACGGCGAAGTGGCCGAGCTTCATCGGATAGCGGCCGAGCGGCCCGAGATTCATGCTGCTCGGATCCTGCGCCAGGAAATAGGGCGAGGCGAGATCGGCGATGCGCCGCACCACCGGCACGAACGAGATCACATAGATCAGGATGCCAAAGACGGCGACGGTGGTGCCGAGACTGGTTGGCGGGGCGGCGGCCGCCCAGGCCTGCGGCCACCAGCCGACCTGGGCGAGAACGGCACCTAGCCCGAAGATCACGTATTCGGTGCCGAAGATCCCCGAGAAGATCTTGAGGAAGTAGCTGATCCCGGCCGAGCGCCAGGTCGCGACGGTTAGCAGTACGCCGACCACGCCCATTCCGAGCATGCCGGTACTGCCGCTTTGCTGCCCGACGACGAGCGCGATCAGGGCCAGCGCGGCGACAGCGAAACTCAACAGGCGCATGAAACGGTCCTTGTCGGGAAACGGCGCGGCGACGCACCTGGTTGGAAGCATGTTGTAGAGCAGCCGTGCCGACAAAAAAGGCCCGACTCAAGGCCGGGCCGGTATTTTTCCGAGATCGTGATGCGGCGCATGCGCGGCCGGGCGTCCGGCGACGCTCTCGGTAAGAGCTGCCGCTAGGTTTCTTGCATCTGCATGGCCGCTGGAGTGGCCCGGTGCCTCGCCTCAGTCCTTGTCGACCGAATAGGCGCCGGCCCCGGCCGCGAAGAGCAGGAGGAAGCCGCCGGCAATGCCGAGGTTCTTCATGAACAGCAGCTGCTGCATCGGTGCCGCCCAGTTCATATGGAAGAGCACCGACGCAGCGATGGTGAAACCGAACAGGGCAAGCGCTGCGAGCCGGGTCTTGTAGCCGAAGACGATCATCAGCCCGCCGATCAGCTCGACGATGATGACGAGCGGCAGCAGGATGCCAGGGACGCCGGCCGAGGCCATGTATTGTTGCGTGCCGGCGTATCCGGAAATCTTGGACCAGCCGCCCAGGACGAACATCAGGGCGAGGAGGATGCGGCCGACGAGCTTGGCGGCGTCTGAAAGTGCTGGGTTGTTCAGCATTGGCTTGGCCTCGGCAAGGATCGGGGCGCGGCAGGATGCCGCACCTGGGTCGATCTAAGGCCTACAACCAAAGTCGATGCAAGCCTGCGCGCCTTTGCAGCTGTGCAAAGCGGGACGAGGCCATCGACGAAAAAAGGCCCGGCTTGCGCCGGGCCTTCATCATTATCGAGCTTGAGGGCTCGGACTTCCTCAGAAGTCCATGCCGCCACCGAAACCGGGCTTGCCCGGTTTCGGCACTTCAGGCTTTCGGGCGTCTGGACTTCCTCAGAAGTCCATGCCGCCCATGCCGCCGCCGCCCATCGGGGGCATCGGGGCGTCCTTCTTCGGCAGCTCGGCAATCATCGCCTCGGTGGTGATCAGCAGGCCGGCGATCGAAGCCGCGTCCTGGATCGCCGTGCGCACGACCTTGGTCGGGTCGATGATGCCGGCCTTGACCATGTCGCCGAACTCGCCGGTCTGGGCGTTGTAGCCGTAGGCGTAGTCCTTCGACTCCAGCAGCTTGCCGACCACGACCGCGCCGTCATCGCCGGCGTTGTCGACGATCTGCTTGGCCGGAGCGGTGATCGCCTTGCGGACGATCTCGACACCGGTCTTCTGGTCGTCGTTGGCGGTCTTGATCGACTTGACCGAGGAGAGGGCGCGCAGCAGGGCGACGCCGCCGCCCGGCAGGATGCCTTCTTCCACCGCAGCGCGGGTGGCGTTCAGGGCATCGTCGACGCGGTCCTTCTTCTCCTTGACCTCGACCTCGGTCGCGCCGCCGACGCGGATGACCGCGACGCCGCCGGCGAGCTTGGCCAGACGCTCCTGGAGCTTCTCACGGTCGTAGTCCGAGGAGGTCTCCTCGATCTGGGCCTTGATCTGGGCGACGCGGCCTTCGATGTCCTTCTTCTTGCCGGCGCCGTCGATGATCGTGGTGTTCTCCTTCTCGATGCGCACCTTCTTGGCGCGGCCGAGCATGTTGAGCGTCACGGTCTCGAGCTTGATGCCGAGGTCTTCCGAGATCATCTGGCCGGCGGTCAGGATCGAGATGTCCTCGAGCATGGCCTTGCGGCGATCACCGAAGCCCGGAGCCTTGACGGCCGCGACCTTCAGGCCGCCACGGAGCTTGTTGACGACGAGCGTGGCCAGGGCCTCGCCCTCGACGTCCTCGGCGATGATCAGGAGCGGCTTGCCGGTCTGAACGACGGCCTCGAGGATCGGCAGCATCGCCTGGAGCGACGACAGCTTCTTCTCGAAGACGAGGATGTAGGGGTCCTCGAGCTCGGCGACCATCTTCTCGGCATTGGTGATGAAGTAGGGCGAGAGATAGCCACGGTCGAACTGCATGCCCTCGACGACGTCGAGCTCGGTCTCGGCGGTCTTGGCTTCCTCGACGGTGATGACACCCTCGTTGCCGACCTTCTGCATGGCGGTCGAGATCATCTTGCCGACCGACTCGTCGCCGTTCGCCGAGATCGTGCCGACCTGCGCGACTTCCGCGTTCGAGGTGACCTTCTTCGAGTTCTTCTTCAGGTCCGAAACGATCGCCTCGACGGCGAGGTCGATGCCGCGCTTCAGGTCCATCGGGTTCATGCCGGCGGCAACCGCCTTGGTGCCCTCGCGGACGATGGCGGCGGCCAGAACGGTCGCGGTGGTGGTGCCGTCACCGGCGGCGTCGTTCTGCTTCGAGGCCACTTCGCGCACCATCTGGGCGCCCATGTTCTCGAACTTGTCGGAAAGCTCGACTTCCTTGGCGACGGTGACGCCGTCCTTGGTGATGCGCGGGGCGCCGAACGACTTCTCGATCACGACGTTGCGGCCCTTCGGGCCGAGCGTCACCTTGACGGCGTTGGCGAGGATTTCGACGCCGCGCAGCATGCGGTCGCGGGCATCGGTGGAGAACTTGACGTCTTTGGCAGCCATTTGACTACTCCGGATTGAGGATTTGAAGGGTCGTCAGGCTGATCAGCCGATGACGCCCATAATGTCGGATTCCTTCATGATCAGGAGATCCTGGCCGTCGATCTTGACCTCGGTGCCGCTCCACTTGCCGAAGAGGACGCGATCGCCCTTCTTGACATCGAGCGCAACCAGCTTGCCGGCGTCGTCGCGGGCGCCGGGGCCCACGGACACGACCTCGCCCTCCTGGGGCTTTTCCTTGGCGGTGTCGGGGATGATGATGCCGCCCTTGGTCTTCTCTTCGCTATCAAGGCGACGGACCACAACGCGGTCATGCAGCGGACGGAACTTCATGGTTCTGTCTTCCTCTCGGTCAAATTCTGGGCGGGCTCTGGCGCTAGGCTGGCCCGTTATGGGTGCCTGTTAGCAGTCTCCTAACGTGAGTGCTAACGGGCAGGGCGGAGATAGGGGCGCCCCTTTCCCGAGTCAAGGAAGCCTCCGCGCAAAAGGTGAATGCGTGACTCATCCCTGCCGGCCCGTGCGCTCGTGCCGCATGCCGGAGCGGCAGGCCGGGCATAGAAAACGTGATCGTTTCTAGGAGTTTAGAGCGGTCGTCTCCACGAAAATCGGGTTCCCACTTTTCTCAGCAATGCACTATCCTGCCGCGATGACCACGCCCACGCCCGACCCGCGCCTCGACGAGATCGCCCGCTCCTGTGTCGTCCTGCATGTGCGGATGACGGCGCGTGCCGTGACCCGGGCCTATGACGAGGCGATGCGGCCGAGCGGGCTCAAGATCACCCAGTTCGTGCTGCTCTCGGCGCTCTCGACCGGGGCCTGGCGCTCGGTCACGGAGCTGGCCGACCGCTTCGCCCTGGAGCGCACGTCCTTGACCCGGAACCTGCAATTGCTGGCGGCCGAGCAATTGATCGAGCCCGTCGACTGCAAGGGCAGGGCGCTGGTCTATGCGGTCACCGACAAGGGCCGCGCTGCCATCGAAGCGGCGATCCCCTATTGGCGCGAGGCGCAGGACCGGATCGAAGGCGGGCTCGGCCGCGAACGCTGGGGCGAGACCCGCGATGCCTTGAAGGCGGTCCGGCGCGCCGCCCGAGAGACGACCTGAGCGACAAAGACCGGCTGGAGGCCGCGCGCGCTCGCAGCAGCGCTTGACCGCGCCGCGCCTTCCTTTTTATCGTGTATCTACACGAAATGGATCGAGGCCTTGCCCATGTCCCGCAGCGTCGGTGTCGTCAGCCGTGATGTCCTGCTCGCGGAGGACGGTGCTTCCTTCCTGCGCGGCATTCTCGAAGGCCGTCATCCGGGCCCGCCCTTCGCCGATGCGATGGATTTCGATCTCGCCGAGGTCGAGGAGGGCAGGGTGGTCTTCGTCGGCAAGCCGTCGCCGCGCTTCTTCAACCCGCTGGGGACCATCCATGGCGGCTGGACCGCGACGATCCTCGACTCCGCCATGGCCTGCGCTGCCCATTCGACGCTGAAGATCGGCGAGGGCTACACCACGCTGGAGATGAAGCTCAACTATGTCCGCCCGGTGATGCCGGAGAGCGGCGAGGTCCGCTGCGAGGGCCGGCTGATCCACCGCGGCGGCACGATCGCGACCACCGAGGGGCGCCTGCTCGATGTGCAGGGCAAGCTGTTGGCGCATGGGACCGAGACCTGCATGATCTTCGGTGCGAGGGCAGGTGCGGGACGCTGATTGGAGCGCAGCGCCGGCTGGTGGGCGGGAGCGGCTGGTGAGATTTGCGCCATTCACCAACGCGGCCGTCGCGGCGAAATTCCGGTCGCTGCCGGAACCCCTTCGGCTGCCGATGCTGCGTTTGCGCCAGGCGATCCTCGACGTCGCCGCCGCGAACTCCGAGATCGGCCCGTTGACCGAGACGTTGAAATGGGGCGAGCCGGCCTGGCTGCCCGAGCGGCCGAGGACAGGGACCACCGTACGAGCCGACGCGCTGAAGGGCTCGTCGACGCATTACGCGCTCTATGTCCATTGCCAGACCAGTCTGATCGAGACGTTCAGGCGCCACTATCCCGAGCAGTTCGGCTATGACGGCAACCGGGCGCTGATCTTCTCTGTCGGGAGCGAGCCGTCGGCCGAGCCGCTGGCGCACTGCATCGCGCTCGCTTTGACCTATCACCGCTGGGCGAAGCGCTGACGCCCTCAGGCGCTGCGATACTCACGCGGGCTCGCGCCCATCACCCGCCTGAAGCGCCGGTTGAAGGTCGAGAGATCGCCGAAGCCGCAATCGAAGGCAATGCCGGCGACCGGCTGGTCGGTTCGGCGCAGCAGTAACGCCGCCCGGTGCAGGCGGGTGCGCAACACATATTGATGTGGCGTCATCCCGACGAGAGTCCGGAAGGTACGCAGGAAGTGATAGGGGCTCATCGCCGCCTGACCCGCCAGCGTGTCGAGCGAGAGCGGCTCCTCGCAATGCGCCTCGATATGGCGCAGCGCGCGCGTGACCCGGCGCTGGTCGCGCGCGCTCGGCATCTCGACCCCGCGCCTCTCGTCTGACAGCAGGCTCGCCACCGCTCCGGCGAGGCGCAGCGCGATTTCCTCCAGCCCCTCGGGTTCTCCGGCTGCGATCTCCGCCGCCGCGACCAGGCCGGCGAGCGCCGGCAGGGGCGGCAGATGAGCCCGCGCGAAACCTGCCTTCCGAACGCCGGGCACGGCCGCGGCGATGGCTTCGAGCCAGGCGGGTTCGAACTGGAAGGAGAGGCAGCGATCGCCGGCCGCGTGCTCATGGCCGCATTCGAAGCAGGCGCCGCGGTTGCCGAGCAGGAGCGAGCCCGGCGCCAGCACGGCGCTGCCCTGCGTCGAGCGATAGCGGAACGAGCCGCTGCGGACGATGGCGATGCAGCATTGCGCATGCTGCTCTTCATAGATGGCATCGGCGGGACCGGCCGTGCAGACGATGTCGCGCACATGCCAGCCGGGACCGCCGGCCAGGAACTGCGAGAACGTGGTCATGCGGAGAGTTTAGCAGTTTTTCCCAAGCGCCGCGCCTGCTGCCGGGTTCAGTCTGCATCAATCTGACCGATGCGGAGCCGGATCATGACAGCAGCCGCCCGAGGCCTTGGTGCCTCTCTTCTCGCCGACGGGCCTGCTCCCGAACTTGCCGAGCGCATGGGGCTCTATGCCTGGCTCATCGGCGACTGGACGATGGACGCCGTGATCCATGCCGACGATGGCACGCGGCATCGGGGGGAGGGCAGCATCAGCTTCGGCTGGGTGCTCGGCGGGCGCGCCGTCCAGGACGTCTGGGTGCTGCCCGGCTTCTTCCACGGCACGACGCTGCGCATCTACGACCCCAGCCTCGACGCCTGGCACATCCTCTGGAGCGATCCGCTCAAGCAGTACTACACGCGCCAGCTCGGCCGGGCGGAGGGCCGGGACATCGTCCAGAACGGCCGGCTCGACGACGGCACTGCGATCCGCTGGCGCTTCACGGAGATCGCCGGCGACAGCTTCCGCTGGCGCGGCGAGCTTTCACATGACGATGGCGCGAACTGGCGCCTCCAGGCCGATTTCCGGGCAAGGCGGCTCGGCACCTGACCAAGGCGAAGGAGAACCCGCATGTTCGACCACATCTCGATCGGCGTCCGCGATCTCGCGCGCTCCCGGCGCTTCTATGACGCGACGCTGGGCGCCCTCGGCTATGACTGCCTGAGCGTTGACGACAGCTCGCTCGGCTATGGCAAAGGCGCTGTCGGCCTCTGGATCGGGGCCGCTGCTGCGCCCGTGCCGCCCGACCCCGGCTCCAATCTGCATTTCTGCTTCACGGCGCCGACACGCGCCAGCGTCGATGCTTTCCATGCGGCGGCGTTGGCTGCGGGTGGCTCGGACAATGGCGCGCCCGGCCTGCGCGAGGCGTATGGTCCGAGCTATTATGCCGCATTCGTCGTCGATCCCGACGGCTACCGGCTGGAAGCCTTTTGCGGATAGGCGCGGCAGGCGCGACTGCGATGATCGGGGGGAGCGGAGTGATCCGGCGCCGCTGATCGACTGTTACGTGATGTGCAGACGCCCGTTCAACAGATAGTCGGGCGATGTCGGAACGCTGATGATCTGACATGACTCTGCGTCTTGTGTGGATATAGACGGGCTGCTTGTGTCGATGAATCTGTTTCGTTTTGGAAGTAAATGATCGAGTTATTGGATGTTTAAAGAATTTTAAATCTTGCTTTATTTGAGTAAATTTAGCTGGCTATCGCAATTTTAGCTTCGCAGAACGGAAGTGAATACATCGATTCGGAGCAAGTTTTATCTACCATTAACTGCGGATGGCGCATTCTTGGGCAGTGTGTATCGCGCGCCGCTCAAGATCCAATGCGCGCCGGAGTAAAGACGTCAATGTTCCTCAACCGATCGCTCAGGACAATTTTCGTCGGGCTGGCAGGGGTTTATGCCCTGCTTCTCGTCGCCATCGGTGCCACCTGGTATGGCGAGCAGCGTGCGGCGAAAGCCGTTGCCGAAGCTTATCGGCAGGAACATGCCTCCTATCTCCTGGCCGACGAGTTTCGCCAGAGCTCGGACGAGCTGACGCGCCTCGCGCGCACCTTCGCCATCACCGGCGACCGGCGCTACGAGGCGCAGTATCTCGAAGTTGCTGCCATGCGCGCCGGCGAGAAGGCGCGCCCGGTCGCCCCGCATCGCATCTACTGGGATCTCGTGCTCGACAACAGCCAGCGTCCGCGTGGTCCCGGCGAGACCAAGGCACTGCTGACCGCGATGAAGGAGGCGGGCTTCACCGCCGCCGAGTTCGCCAAGCTCGATCAGGCCCAGGAGCGATCGGACGGTCTCGTCGCGCTCGAAACGCGGGCGATGCATGCCGTGAAAGGCCTGTTCGAGGGAACCGACGGCAAGTTCACGGTCCAGGGCGAGCCTGACTTCAAATTCGCCCGCGATCTCTTGCACTCGGCCGATTATCACCGCTTCAAGGCCGAGATCATGAAGCCGGTCGACGAGTTCTTCCAGCTCGTCGAAGCCCGTACGCGGCGCTCGATCGAGGATTCAAACGCCCAGATGGGCAGGCTCGAACTGATCCTCAACGCTCTCCTCGGCGCGCTCGTGCTGCTGCTGATCGGCTCCGCCGTTTTGATCGTCAGGCGCGTCACCCAGCCGCTCGCGGCCGTGAAGACCAGCATCGACGGGCTCTCGGCCGGCATTCTGGAAACGCCGATCCCGGCAGCGAAGCATGACGACGAGGTCGGAGCCGTCAGTTCCGCCCTGCTGGTCTTCCGCGACAAGCTCGTCCAGATCCGCGAGCTCGAGCGTCAGGAGCGCGCCGAGGCGCAGAAGCGGCAGGCCCGCGCCGAGGCGATGTCCCGCGTCGTCGCCGATGTCGGCGAGGTCGTGACCGCCGCCGCGGCCGGCGACTTCTCGGCCCGTCTCCAGGTCGAGGACGCCGACGAGCAGATCCAGAAGCTCGTCGCCGGCATCAACGAGATCAACGCCGTCGTCGATTCCGCCACCACCGAATTCGCCGCCGTCCTGCATCAGGTCGCCGGCGGGGACCTGACGCAAGGCGTCGAAACAGGCTACCGCGGCCGTTTCGCCGACCTCAAGACCGCGATCAACGACACGGTGCGTCGCCTCTCCGAGACGGTGAGCACGATCCAGGCGACGTCCTCCGATGTCGGCCTCGCTGCGCGCGAGATCCATATGGGCGCCGACGACCTGTCGAAGCGCACGGAGGAACAGGCTTCGTCGCTCGAGGAAACCGCGGCGACGACCGAGGAACTGGCGGCTTCGGTGAAGGCGTCCGCCGAAGCCTCGCGCCAGGCTGCCGCCACGGCCGAGGAGGCCATGCGGGAGGCCGAGAGCGGCGGCCTGATCGCCGAGCAGGCGGTCGAGGCCATGGCCCGGATCGAAACGGCGTCGAAGAAGATCTCCGACATCACGCGCGTGATCGACGATATCGCCTTCCAGACCAACCTCCTGGCCCTGAACGCGGCCGTCGAGGCGGCGCGCGCCGGCGATGCCGGCAGGGGCTTTGCCGTCGTCGCCTCCGAGGTCCGGACCCTGGCGCAGCGCTCCGGCGAGGCGGCCAAGGACATCTCCGAGCTGATCTCCTCGTCGAACGCCCAGGTCAGCGATGGCGTCAGGCTGGTTCGCCAGGCCGGCGAGGCGCTGACCCACATCCTGGAAGCCTCGAAAAACGTTGCCGTCACCATCTCCGAGATCTCGACGGCGTCCGGCGAGCAGGCCAGCGGCATCGAGGAGATGAGCCAGGCGGTGGCGCATCTCGACGGCATGACTCAGCAGAACGCGGCATTGTCCGAACAGAGCGCAGCTTCCGCGAACTCGCTCTCGAACCGCATCGGCCAGCTCAACGATCTGGTTGCGGCTTTCCGCACCAACCGCGATCCGGTGGCTGGGGGCAGGGCGATGGCCGGGGCGGCAACGCCCGCGCCGGGCGTGCAGAGCTTGCGGGAACTCGCTGCGGCCGCAGCGGCCTACGATAATAAGCCAACCGCTGCGAGGGCCACGCCGGCACCGCGGAAGATCGCAGTGGGGGCACACAGCGTCGCCGGTTTCGAGGAGTTCTGAGAGACCGAACCGGGCACCGGCGCGTCGCGACGACTTGCCGGTGCTCAATGCTCGGGCGGCAGCTCATGCGCCGCCCAGGCGGCTCGCGGCACGGGGTCGCCGACCTGGAACCGGAAGCCTGCGACCTTGGTGCCGCCGGCTGCAAGTTCGCAGCGATAGCTGAGATTGTACCATTGCCTGCGGCTGCGGAAGGCGGCGCCTCCCGCCTGCAGAGCGTTCCCTGCCAATCTTGCTTGGCCCATGGCATAGGCGACGACCCGGTCGGGCTCGAAATCGGCCTTCCAGGCGTGGATCTGGCTCATCGCCTCGAGATTGCAGAGCTGCTCGATGCGCTCGCTGCCCTCGAGCTGGGCAAGTGCCAGCCGGGCCTGCCGGCTGCGCGGATTGGCCAGGACACCTTCCGAGAGCAGTTTCTGTGCCGTGATCATGGCGGGTGGCTCCGGCGCGGGAGGCGGCATGGTCTCGGGCTGGACGGCTGGCGTTGGCGCGGTAGGGGCGGGCGGTTCATTGGCAGGCGATGCGAATGATGGGGGTGGCGCTGCGACAGCCGGGGTCGGTTGCGCCGCCTCGGCTGCTGGCGGTTCGATCTCGTCCGGGGCGACGAGCTCGACCGCGATGCTCTCCTCCGGTGGCGAGGGCAGGGTATCGAAGTGGGTAAGTGTCAGAAGAGCCGCGAGCAGAGCGAAGTGGAAGCAGAGCGATGCGGCGATGCTGCCGAATCCGGTTGCGGTTCGCTGGCGGTCGGCGCTCCGCATGCCTCAGCGCCAGGTCGCGGCAGAGGTGTTGTCCGCAGGGGCGAAGGGGATCGTTCTCACTGGCGGCGCCCGGATTGCTTCGCTCGGCGCAGAAGGCCCAGCAAGCCGGCGATTTTGCGGCCGCGTCTAGCGCCGGCTGACGGCGAGGGCGCCGGCGACGATCAGCAGCGCTCCGGCATAGGTCGTGAGCGGCGGCACCTCGGCGAAGACAAGCCAGCCAAGCAGGCTCGCCCAGATCAGGGCCGTGTACTCGATCGGCGCCAGCCGCGACGCGGGCGCCCGGGCGAAGGCCGAGGTCAGGAAGAGATGGCCGCCGACGCCGAGCGCGCCGGCGAGAAGATAGGTCGCGAGATCCCGGCCGGTCATCGGCACGAAGTAGAGCCAGGCCGGTATGGCGAGGCAGAGCGCCGGGCCGGCGTTCTGGAACAGCACGATGATCGCCGGATGCTCCTTCAGCGCGATCCTGCGCAGCAGGATCAGGTTGAACGCGTAGGAGACCGCCGAGAACAGCGCGGCGGCGACGCCGAGCTCGGCGCCTGTGACGCCGCCCTGCAGCCGCGGCCAGACCATCACCAGCATGCCGGCGAGGCCGAAGCCCAGCGCTTGCAGGATGCGCCCGTCGAGCCGTTCCTTGAGGATCAGAGCGCCGAGCAGCGCGACGAAGACCGGGGCCAGGAAGGACAGCGTCAGCGCCTCCGCCAGAGGCAGCGTCGAGACCGAATAGAAGAAGCTGCCGGCGGTCATGACGACGACGGGGATACGCACGCTGTTGCCGATCACGCTCGCTCGCGTCGGCATCGCCGGGCGCAGGAACGCGACGACGGCGAGCGCACACACGCCGCCCATCGCGAAGCGCATGAACAGCGCCACGATGAAGGGGTGCTGCTGCATCTGCGCCTTGATCACCACATCCATCAGCGTCAGCAGGGCGATGCCGAGGATGGCGCGCAGCGCAGTGCCGTGGCTCATGGCTGGGCGTCGGTGAGCGGCTTGCGGAAATGGTATTCCCAGGTCGCCGAGATGTCGGCGAGGTAGCGCTCGCCCGGCCAGCGCCGGAAGCCGAGCTTCTCGTAGAAGCGATGGCCGCGGGCAAAGCGCGTATCCGACCACAGCATCATCTCGGCGCAGCCACGGTCCCGGGCAAAGGCGAGCGTGCGTGCGAACAGCGCCTGCGCCAGCCCGGCTCCGCGAAACTGCGGGTCGACATAGACCTTGGTGAGTTCGACGGCGTCCTGCTCCGGGACCGGCGCGACGCCGATCGAGCCGACGATGCGACCGCCGTCGCCCTCCGCAACCCAGAGCCGCCCGCCCTTGCGGGCGAAATGGCTGGCGGGCTGGCGCAGTTCCGGGAACTCGGACCAGTCGAAGAGACAGCCGGGATATTCGGAAAAGCTCGCGGCGACGAGCGCCGCTAGCGGTTCGGAATCGGCGTCGGTGGCGTCGCGAAGCGGCGGAAGGCTCATGGCTCTAGCGCTTAGGGCCAATCGCGTCGGCTGCAAAGATGGCGCTCCCGCTCGCCGGCCATGCTCCTATCGCAGCAGCGCGAGGGCGGCGTCGGCGGTCAGCTTCAGCGCCGCGGCGGCGAGCAGCAGATAGCAGGCGAAGAACAGCCGCTTCTGGTCGAGCCGGTCGTGCAGCCAGCGTCCGAGCCAGACGCCGAGCGGGGCTGCCGGCGCGAGGGCGAGCGCGCCCCAGAGCAGGCTCGGCTGCTTCAGAGCCAGCGAAAGGTATGGCGGCAGCTTGAGCAGGTTGCCGAGCATGAAGATCGCGATGGTGGTGCCGACGAAGCTGGTCTTCGAGAGGCCGCGCGCCAGCAGGTACATCGCCACCGGCGGTCCCCCTGCATGGGCGACGAAGGTGGTGAAGCCCGAGGCTGCTCCGGCGAACAGGGCCAGCACCGGCGAAACCGGCAAGGTTCCCGGCGGTGCGAGGCGCCCGCGCACAAACCAATGCGCGGTGAAGCTCAGCGTGGTCAGGCCGATGATCAGGGTGACGATCCGGGCGTCGACCATCAGGAAGATCGCGTAGCCGATGCCTATGCCGGTGACGAGGCCGGGCATCAGCCAGGCAAGGTCGGGTTTCGACCAGGTCGCGAAACCGAAGGCGCGGATCGCGAACAGATCCATCCCCGCAACCAGCAGCGCGACGATGATCGCGCCCTGCAGCGGCTCGACGACCAGCGCGAGCAGCGGCACGCCGAGAATGGCGAGGCCGCCGCCGAAGGCGCCCTTGCCGATGGCGATCAGCAGCGTTGTCGCCCAGCCGACGAGGTAGAACAGCGGATCGGTCGGCATCAGGCCTCGTCATCCTCACGACGGCCGGCGCGGCCCGCGGATATGGCTTCGGCTTGGAAAGCGCGCCAAATCAATGCTTTGAGCCTTTCCCAGCCGCAAAAGTGGTTTCCACTTTGACGGAACATGCTCTAGGCGGGAAGGGTGCGCCGCTGCGCATCCGACGGTGAGTCGGCTCAGCCCTTCGCGATGGCGTCATGACCGTCCTTCTGCCCTTCGTGATCAATTCCGGGCTGAACTTCGCTCTCGGCCTGCTGATCGCCTATTTTCTCGGGCCGGCCGAGTTCGGGCGCTACGCCATCGGCGCGGCGCTGATCGTGCTGCTCAACACCGCGCTGCTCGACTGGATTCGGCTGTCGGCCGTCCGCTTCTATTCGCTGAAGACGCGCGAGACGCAGCCCGAAATCCGCGCGACGCTCGATGTGCTGGCGGCCGGCATGACCATCGCGCTGTCCGGCCTGCTGGTCGCGGCCTTCGTCGTCGGGATCGACTTCAAGCTGCCGGCGATGCTGGTTGCGGCCTCTGTCGCGGGTGGTATCTGCGCCGGCCTGTTCGACTATCACGGCGCGATCGCGCGCGCCCGCTTCCTCGACGCCGCCTATGCAAGGCTGATCATCGTCAAGAACGTGCTGGCGCTGCTGCTGATGGTCGGCGGCGCCTGGTGGATGCGCGACGCCACCGTCGTGATGTTCGGCGGCGTGATCAGCGTCATGGCGGCGCTGCTGGCGGTGCGCCGGCAACTCGCCGACCGGCCACTTGCCTGGTCGGCGGCGCGTCGCGACCTCGCCTGGAGCTTCGCCGTCTACGCGGTTCCGCTGGTCGGGGCGAACGCAATCTACTCGCTGATCCCGCTGATCAATCGCACGCTGCTCGCCGACGCCCATGGCTTTGCCGAGGCCGGCTATTTCTCGCTCGCCGCCGATATGGGCCTGCGCCTGTTCGGCACGTTGGGCGCGACGCTCGAGATCGTCCTGCTGCGCGAAATCCTGCGGCTCGACGAGACCAAGGGAAGGCGGGCGGCGCAGAAGCGCATCGCCGCCAATCTCGTCATCGTGCTGATGGTGGCTCTACCGGTCGCGCTCGGGCTCTTCCTGGTCCTTCCGGCCTTCGAAAAGCTGCTCGTCCCCGCAAATTTCCACGGCCATTTCTCGGCCTATATGGTGCAGCTGCTGCCGGGCTTCCTGGCTCTGACCATATTCGTCGCCGGGCTCTACCCGGTCTTCCTGCTCGGCAAGCGCACCAGCATGGCGACGCTCGCTGCTGCCTTCGGACTGGCCGTGAACCTCGTCTTCGTCTTCGGCGCCGAGGCGCTGCTCGGGCCGGAGCGCTTCGCGATCGGACAGGCCATGGGCCTCGTCGTCGTGCTCTTCATCACCGGCTGGGCGGCATTGCGGGCGCTGCCGGTCTGGCCATCCGGCCGTGACATCGTGCTGACCCTCGTCGCGCTCGCGGCGATGGCCGCCTGCGTCTGGCCGCTCTCCGGCCGCTTCTCGCCAGCGCTCGAACTCCTCCTTCAGGGTGCGCTCGGTGTACTCGTCTATGGCGGTCTGGTGCTGGCCTTCGACATCGCCCGCTGCCGCACGCTCCTTAAGCTCTGGCTGGTCACGCGCAAGATGCGCCGCGCGGCGGCGGGAGCTCGCATCGAGGGCTGAGCCGCAGCAAGATTTGATTCACCGCATTCCCTTGGCGATCGCTAAGGTTAATATGCGGAATTGCGCGCATTTACCGGCGTTTCGGCCGTTCAGAGTCAACGATTCACCTTTCGTTGCAAGGCCTTGCCCAGGCTTCTCGACACTTCATGTCGAGAGAGTTGCGTCATGCGTCCGATCCGTTTCGTTTCCCTCGCCTTGCTCGGAGGGTTGGTCCACAGCGCCGGCCAGGCCCAGGCACAGACCTATTGGCGTCCGGCCGATCCGGCAGCTGCTGCGGCCCGGGGCGGCGGCAATTACGGCGGCGGCTTCATCGAGATGATGATGACCGGGCGCGACCCGACCGAGTACGGCCGGGGCGGGGCGGTCTACAACCGGCCGGCCCGCGGTGCCTATGGCCAGCAGCCGGCGCGCCGGCTTTCCGACTACGAGCCGGCCGTCCCCGTTTATGGCGATCCGCTCGAGCCGCGCCAGGAGCGCCGCAGCGCCGCCCTCGGCCAGCCGCTGCCGGCCGAGCGGCCGATCGAGCGCGTCGTTGATCCGCGCTTCCAGAAGCAGGAAGTCGCCTATGACGGCCCGCACAAGCCCGGCACCATCATCATCGACACACCGCGCCGGTTCCTCTTCCTGGTCCAGCCCGGCGGGCGGGCCCTGCGCTACGGCATCGGTGTCGGCCGTCCCGGCTTCTCCTGGGCCGGCATGAAGACGGTGAGCCGCAAGGCTGAATGGCCGAGCTGGACGCCGCCGGCCGAGATGCTGAAGCGCCGCCCCGATTTGCCGCGCTTCATGAATGGCGGGCCGGATAATCCAATGGGCGCGCGCGCGCTCTATCTCGGCTCCTCGCTCTACCGCATCCACGGCACCAACGAGCCGAACACCATCGGCCAGGCCGTCTCCTCGGGCTGCATCCGTATGACCAATGACGACGTGGTCGATCTCTACGGACGGGTCCGCGTCGGCGCCAAAGTGTTGGTGATCTGAGGCTGGTGTCTCTTGAAAGCCGCGTCTGCTGACTGCGGGCGCGGCGGAGCCGAGTTTCGTCGGGCAAAGCCGATAACGTGGCGAGTGCGCGAGGTGCCAGCATGAGCATGCATGCCTACCTGCTCTTCGTCGCCGCCTCCGTCGTTCTCGTCCTCGTGCCCGGGCCCGACATGGCCTACATGCTGACCAGGGCCGTGGCGCAAGGCCGGCGCGCCGGCAGCATGGCGGCCTTGGGTATCAATGTCGGCGCCTATGTGCATCTGGCGGCGGCTATCGCCGGGATTTCGGCCTTGCTGCTGGCCTCGGCAACGGCCTTTGCCATCCTGAAATGGGCGGGAGCTGCCTATCTCTGTTATCTCGGCGTCCGCGCGCTGATGAGCCGCGGAGCGTTGACCGACCTGACGAGCAGCGAGGTCCACGGGCGAAGCCTGAGAGCGATATTCTGGCAGGGCTTCTGGAGCGATGTGCTCAATCCGAAGGTGGCGATCTTCTATGTCGCGCTGCTTCCTCAGTTCATCGACCCGCAAGCCGGGAACCCCACCCTGCAACTCGTCCTGCTCGGCGTGACCGGCAACATGATCGCGATCGGCATCAACCTGATGCTCGTCGCCGGCGCCGCAAGGCTGACGGGCAAGCTGCGTCGCAACAGGCGCATCGCACTCTGGCTTCAGCGCGCGATGGGCGTGCTCTTCATCGCGCTGGGAGCGCGGCTCGCTGCGCAGAAGGCGTAGGGGTAATCACCAGGAGACAATAGACGGCGCGCTTTGCCGGGGATTAGCCTGAACCGCAGCGAGCTCTCTCGGCAGTAGGGCCGCAGAAGGCGGTGACTGCCATCGGGGCGATGTCGGCAATGGGACGGATCGTGAGCAGGCGACGCTGGTGGCTCGTTCTGGCAGCTTCGCTGGCCGGCTACCTGCTGCTCGCCTACCTGCTGCTGCCGCTGCTGTGGCGCCACTATGAGCGAGAGCCCGGCCTCGCCGCCTTGCCCATGGTGACGCGTACCGCGAGCGGCATTCCGGGCGACGCGCTCAATGTCGGCTTCGTCGGCAGCAAGGGCGACGCTTTGCGCGCCATGCATGCGGCGGGCTGGTACCCGGCCGACCCGATCACGCTACGCACGAGCCTGGAGATCGTCGGCAGCGTGGTGCTCGACCGGCCCTATCGCGATGCGCCCGTAAGCCCGCTCTACTATCAGGGGAAAAAGGAAGAGCTCGCCTTCGAGAAGCCCGCGGGCACCAGCGCGGACCGGCGGCACCATGTGCGCTTCTGGATGGTCCTCGAGAAGGGGAACGATGGCCGGCCGGTCTGGCTCGGCTCGATTACCTTCGACCGGGGCGTCGGCTTCAGCCACGATACCGGTCAGGTGACGCACCACATTGCCCCCGACATCGACGCCGAGCGTGACCTGCTGATGCAGGATCTCGAAAAGGCCGGCATGGTCCAGAGCTTCTTCCAGATTTCCGGGGTGGGCCCGACCCTGTTCGGCCGCAATGGCGAGGGCGATCCCTACTACACCGACGGCGAGATCCACCTCGCCACCCTGGTGGTCGACGGCGTGAGGCGAACCGAGCCGCCCACGACCATCCCCGCGCCGCCGCTGATCGCGCTGAAAGACCAGATCTGGCACGGCGTCAGCGGTGCATTCGGAAACTGAGCGCGGCCTTCCGGTCGAAGGATGCAAGGTCGTGTTTCGACCATTGCGGTCATCGCGAGTTCGATCGCTCAAGCAGAATGCGGACAGTGAGCAGCAAATGGAGTGTGCAAGTTAGGAAACTCGCGGCCAGAAGTCGGGCCTCTTCTACTCGGCCAACCAGTGAAACGCCCGGCGCAGGAACGCTTGCCCGTCATTGGAGATCAGCGGGCCGTGGGCAATGACCACCTTGTCCGTGGGCCATGTCAGAACTCGCTGGAGAGACTGGCGCGCGGCACGGCGGTCCGTGAAGGCGATCCTGAATTTTCGTGGCACCGCCGGCTCCTCGGCCACCATCAGGTCCAGCCGGGCAACGAGGGCCCGCCAGCCCCTGAACCATCCGCGCGGAAACTGCTGGATGAGATCGGTAAAGATCGCAGTTCTGCTCTCCCGGTGAAAGAAGACAATCTCTGTGGTGATCCGATTGCCCCACATGATCGCGTGGTCGATCTCCCCTACCCATTCCGCAACCGGGCCATCACCAAACACAGTGTCGAACCTGATATCCTTGCGTTTCTCTGGCAGGCTCGGCGGCGCGTAAACCTTGGCGTCCGGATATGCCGGCTGCCAATCCCCAAGGAATGTGTGATGCAGGGAATTGGGCGCAACCAGGTATCGCACCGCCCCCATCGCCCCGACCTCGGCCTGAAGATCGTCGGAGAGCGCGGTTGGCGACCAGAGAACCAGATCGCCATTGGTCAGCCGGATGACCGCCATTCGCGTTGGATAGTGAAATCCGGCCGCCGCCTTTACCGCCGGCCCCTCCGCAATCCAGATGTTCGGACCGAACGCCTTCAACACGGGGGCCTCTCCAATCAATATTTACAGCAGTATAAATTTATACCAGTGTGTAAATATGGCAACCCCAAAGCGAACCGAGCGATCCCGGCTCCTCATCCTTGATGCGGCCGACGCGGCGTTTCGTGAGATGGGGTTTGCTGCGACCTCCGTTGAGGCAATCGCAAACCGTGCTGGCCTGACCCGGAAAACGGTCTACAACCTGTTCGCCTCAAAAGACGAAATCGCCTCGCAGCTCATAGCCCGCGTGGAAGCAAATGACCTGCCCTACCGCGATCGCATGAAGGCGGGAGAAGACGTGCTTCATTTGCTGGAAGGCGTCTTCCTCGACAGCGCGTATTGGTGCCTGGCGAATCCGTCGCTTGCAAAGCTGGCTCTCGCCCCTGCCGAAAGGCCAGCCCTTGAGCCACCCCCCGACCGGCCGTCATTCCAGCGGCTTGTCAGGGACATTCTAGTGCTCGGCCAGAGGCAGAGGGTCATTCGCAGGGATGATGACCCCAATTTCATGGCGCTCATCCTGCTTGGCATCTACGGGCAAGCGATGCTTTCAGTCCTTGCCGGACGGCGCTTCACCGAGGACGAGATCAGACGCCTCATCCGTATCGTTGTTGAAGGCATCGGCGAGCGTTAATCGCAGTAGGCCGCGTTGTCGCGCCGCGACATCGAATGGCCGCCTTTCGCGCTGTCAGCCCTAAAGTTGTCCGCCCGGAAACCGCCATCCCGGACATTCGCCGCATCAGGTGCCCGGATGCGTCCGCCCAAAAGGAAAGACCCGCCCGTTGCCGGGCGGGTCTCTCATTCAATCAGGGCGAAGCGGCCGTTCAGGCCCACTCGTCGTCGCCGAAGCCGCTCGAGCCGTCATCATAGCCTTCGTTGCTGGCGTTCTGGTAGCTCGGCTCCTGGTAGCTGTGACCGGGATCCTCGTAGGACTGGTTCGACGCCGGCTGGGCATTCTCGGCCGTGGCGGTCTCGTTCTGCTGCGTCGCGTTGGCTTCGGCCGGCTTCGCTTCCGAGGCTGCGGGCTTGCCGCCGCCGAAGGCGTTCATCAGCATGTTGCCGGCGACCATGCCGCCGGCGACGCCGGCCGCCGTCGTCAGCGCGCTCGCCATGAAGCCGCCGCGCGCCGGCTGCTGAGCCTGCTGGCTCTGCCAGGGGCCGGGAGCGGGCGCAGCCGCCATGCCCTGCTGGCCCGGCTGGGCGCCCCAGGGCGGCGAGGCCGGCAACGGGGAAGCAGGCTGCGGCGCAGCGCGCTGCGGGAAGGACGGCACGGAGCCGCTGCGGGCCGGCTGGCTCGCGCCGCCGCCGAAAATCCCGGACAGGAAGCCGCCCGACTGGGCCGGCGCGGGGGCTGCGGCCGGCTGGCGGCGCAGGTCCTCGACCTCGGCCTGAAGCTGCTGGGCCTGGGCCTGCAGGTTGGCGAGGGCCTGTTCCTGGACATAGATCGACTGGGCCATCGCATAGACGGCATAGGGCTGCTCGCGCAGGCGTTCGGCGATGAAGTTCTCAGCCTCGGGGTCGCGGGGCTGATTGGCCGCCTGACGCAGGCGGTCGAAAATCCCGGCGATCACGTCGCGTTCCTGCGGCGTCATCGTCATCTCCTCTCATGTTGGGCAGGACGGTCGCCCTGCCATGCGAGAGGTGGTGGAGGCCTATGACGTTATCAAGGCGACCCCGGGGAATTTTCGGCTCAGGCGTTGCCGATATTGACGTAGTCGAAGCCGCGCTCGCGCATCTCGCTGGAGCGGTAGATATTGCGCAGATCGACCACCACAGGCCGCCGCAACGCCGCCTTGACGCGTTCGAGATCGAGCGCCCGGAAGGCGTTCCATTCGGTGACGATCACCAGCGCGTCGGCGCCTTCCAGGCAGGAATAGGCGTCCGGCGCGTACTCGATCTCGGGCAGGAGCGGGCGGGCGCTGTCCATGCTTTCCGGGTCGAAGGCGACGACCTGAGCGCCGGCATCGATAAGCGCCGTGATGATGGCGAGCGAAGGGGCCTCGCGCATGTCGTCGGTGTTCGGCTTGAAGGCGAGCCCGAGCACCGCGATGCGCTTGCCGCGCACCGAGCCGCCGCAGGCGGCGACGACCTTGCGGGCCATGGCGCGCTTGCGCTGATCGTTGACCGCGACCACGGTCTCGACGATCCGCAGCGGGCTTTCCATGTCCTGCGCCGTCTTGATCAGCGCCAGCGTGTCCTTCGGGAAGCAGGAGCCGCCATAGCCGGGGCCGGCATGCAGGAACTTCGAGCCGATGCGGTTGTCGAGGCCGATGCCGCGCGCGACTTCCTGGACATTGGCGCCGACGCGCTCGCACAGATCCGCCATCTCGTTGATGAAGGTGATCTTGGTCGCGAGGAAGGCGTTGCCGGCGTACTTGATCAGCTCCGAGGTCCGCCGCGCGGTGAACAGCAGCGGCGCCGCGTTGAGATAGAGCGGCCGGTACAGCTCTTCCATCACCTTGCGGGCGCGCTCGTCCTCGGTGCCGATCACGATGCGGTCGGGGCGCTTGAAATCGGCGATCGCGGCGCCTTCGCGCAGGAACTCCGGGTTCGAGACCACGGCGAAATCGGCATCCGGGCGGGCCTCGCGCATGATCCGCTCGACCTCGTCGCCGGTGCCGACCGGCACCGTCGACTTGGTGACGACGACGGTAAAACCTTCGATCGCGGCGACGACGTCGCGCGCCGCCTGATGGACGTAAGACAGATCCGCATGGCCGTCGCCGCGGCGCGAGGGCGTGCCGACCGCGATGAAGACGGCGTCTGCCTCGCGCACGGAGGCCGGCAGTTCAGTCGTGAAGGAGAGCCGACCGGCACGGACATTGCTCGCCACGAGATCGTCGAGGCCCGGCTCGAAGATCGGAATCTCGCCGCGATTGAGCGCCGCGATCTTTCCTGCGTCCAGGTCGACGCAGATCACCTCATGGCCGAAATCGGCGAAGCATGCTCCCGAAACCAGGCCGACATAGCCCGAACCGATCATCGTCACGCGCATGCGGCGCACACTCACCCTGTTGACCGGCAGGCCCGCCGGCTGGCGCAGCCCCTATAACAAAACCGCGGCCAGGCAAAACCAGAAGCGCGCCGGACTCAGGCGGCAGGCGCTTCGGCGGCGATCGGATAGATCGAGGCGATCAATCCGCGCCCGGCCTCGCCGCGCAGTTTCAGCGGGCGCGCGGCGTCGATTCGCAGCGCCTGGTCGTGCGCGAGCGGAGTCGGAGAGCCTTCGACCTCGAAGGCGAGCGGACCGTCGGCGGCGTAGACGATATGCGTGCCGGGCTGGAGGAAAAGCGCCGACCCCTCCTGCAGCACCGCAATCGCGATCCTGGCAAGGTTCCTGTCGGCGATCAGGTTGACGACCTCGACCGGCCCGTTCTCGAGGCGGCTGACGATGTTGAGGCCGCCATCATAACCCATCGGGCGGAACGGCTCGCGCAGGTCGATCTCGCCTTCCGGCGTGTCGAGCACGAGCCCGCGACCACTGACGACCACCTGCTGGCGATCGTGGCCGGTGAGGTCGGAGAAGGGAGCCGGCGTCACGATCGCCGTGCGACCGAGCCGCCAGACCAAACCGCTCCAGGAACCGGCAACGGCGTCGCCGCGATAGAGCGCGGCGATGTCGATCGTGACGCCGCCGCCGTTCTTCCAGGGCGCGCGTCCGTAGTCGGCCGGGTCGAGCCGCGTCAGCGCAAGGCCGTCGGGCGGCGAGCGATCAGATGAAGTCGTCGTCGGGTGCGGGTGCATCCGTCTCCAGGAGCGGTTCGTTCGATGGGTTGCGGTTCAGCACCACCACCGTCGTGCCGGTCGGCACCCGGCTGTGCAGGTCGATGATGTCCTGATTGAACAGACGGATGCAACCGGAAGAAACGGCCTTGCCGATCGACCACGGCTCGCTGGTGCCGTGGATGCGGTAGAGCGTGTCCTGGCTGCCCTGATAGAGATAGAGCGCGCGTGCGCCGAGCGGGTTCTCGAGCCCGGCGGCCATGCCGCCCGCCCAGCGAGCGTTCCTTTCGGGCTCGCGCTTGATCATCGCAGCCGTCGGGGTCCAGCGCGGCCATGCCGCCTTGCGCCCGACCGTTGCGCGGCCGCGCCAGGACATGCCCTGCTTGCCGACGCCGATGCCGTAGCGGATGGCCCGGCCGTTTTCGCGCACGAGGTAGAGATAGCGGGCCGAGGTATCGACGACGATCGTGCCGGGCGCCTCGTTGGTGCGATAGGCGACTTCCTGGCGCAGGAACCGCGTCTCGACCTCGGAGATGTCGGTCGCGGGCAGCGGGAAGGTCTCGTCCGGCTTCTCATCGTACATCGACAGGAAGGCGGCGTTCTGATGGATCGGCGCCCGCACTTCATAGGGCTGCTGCGAGGTGCTGATGCAGCCGGTCAGCGCGACCGGCGCGAATGCGGAGGCGAGGGTGACGAACCGGCGGCGGGAAAGCAGGTCGGAGGCGGCGGGCTGGCGGGAGGGCATGAACTCGGCTCTTGGAAGATACGGCTGGCGGCGAAACATTCGAATTGCCGGCTGGTTCCAATGAACTGCGGCCGGCGGACGTCTTTCACTTCACGGCTTGGCATGGCGCTCGGGTGAAGACGAGATGGCGAAATCAAGGCGGCCGCAATGCGTGTCTTCGCTGCAACAGTCGCTCATGCGCCTGGTGCATGACGGAGCAGGAGGCTGTCGCCATTGCCAAGGCCAGTTTGGCAAACGGAAGCGTATTGCGAGGAAGATGGGCCGATCAGGTCCAATTTGCCCAAGATGTGAGCAATTTTAAGCTGAATTTAAGTGTTGCCGGCAATGTTTTGCTTTGCCGTTTGGGCGTTCGGCGCAGTGGGCGTCCAAAAAATGCAGTTGTTTCTCGGGCGCGGCGAGCTCGGGCTGGGGACGTAAGACGCGATGAAATCGATCCGCTTCAAGATTCTGGCCATGCTCGGCATCATAGCCTTGGGCTCGGTGCTTTCGGCTGGCCTCAGCCTGTATGCGCTGTCGCGCTCCCAGGACCTCAATGCCCGTTCCGACGTGCAGGGTGAGATCACCTTGCTGACCGAGCGAATCAACACGAATGTCTTTGCCGTGGTGATGGATTCCCGCGGCATCTACATGTCGAAGACTGCCAAGGAGGCCGAGCCCTTCGCCAAGACGAAGGAGGCGCGCTTTCCGGTGATGCGCAAGCTCGCCGCCGACCTCGTCGCCCGCGTGCCCGCTTCCGAAAAGGAAGGCGCCCTGAAGGTCCAGAAGTCGGTCGACGAGTTCATCGCCTTCCGCGCCGAGACGATCAGGCTCGGTCGCGAGGTCTCGACCGCCGCTGCCGACGAGCAGGGGAACAACGACCTCAACCGCGCCAACCGGCGGGCCCTGAACGACAATCTCGTCGCCTTCGCCAAGCGCAACGAAGCTGTCGGCGAGGCGCTGGCTGAGGAGGCCGCGAGCTTCACCCGGCAGGTCCAGTGGATCTTGCCCGTGGTGCTGTTCTCGACGCTGCTGGCCTCGTTCGCGGCCGCCATGCTCTTCGCCCAGCGCTCGATCACCCGGCCGTTGCTCGATCTTGGCGGGGCGATGGACCGCGTCACTGCCGGCGACACGCAGATCGAGGTTCCCCATACCAAGCGCGGCGACGAGATCGGCGCCATGGCGCGTGCGCTCGCCGTTCTGCGCCAGAGCACCGAGCAGGTCGCGCTGCTGCAGGCGCAGGAGAGGGCGGCCGCGGAAGAACGCCTGGCCCGGGCCGAATCGATGGCGCTCGTGGTCTCGGACGTCGGCACGGTGGTTGCCGCCGCGGCGGCCGGCGATTTCTCGGCGCGGCTTGCGCTCGATGACGCCGATGCGGAGATGGCCAAGCTCGTCGCCGGTATCAACGAGATCAACCGTGTCGTCGACGCGGCCACCACCGAGTTCGCCGAGGCCCTGCAGGCGATCGCCGCCGGCGACCTGACGCACCGGGTCGACAGCGCCTATCGCGGCCGCTTCGCCGACCTCAAGGACGCGATCAACCAGACCGGCGAGAAGCTCTCGCTGACGCTGCGGACGATCCAGGCGACCGCTGGCGATGTCGGGCTCTCGGCCCGCGAGATCGCGACCGGAGCGGACGACCTCTCGAAGCGCACTGAGGAGCAGGCCTCTTCGCTGGAGGAGAGCGCGGCGACGACCGAAGAGCTCGCGGCCTCGGTGAAGGCCTCGGCGCAGGCGTCCCAGCAGGGCGTCGTCCTGGCCGGCGAAGCCATGCAGGTCGCCCAGGCCGGCGGCGGCATCGTCACCGAAGCGGTCTCGGCGATGGCGCGCATCGAGGAAGCCTCGAAGAAGATATCGGACATCATCCGGGTGATCGACGACATCGCCTTCCAGACCAATCTGCTGGCGCTCAACGCGGCGGTGGAAGCGGCACGCGCCGGCGACGCCGGCAAGGGCTTCGCGGTGGTGGCGAGCGAGGTCCGTACGCTGGCGCAGCGTTCGGGCGAGGCGGCCAAGGACATTTCCGGGCTGATCTCCTCGTCGAATGCCGAGGTCGAGGCCGGCGTGAAGCTGGTGCGTCAGGCCGGCGACGCGCTGACCAGCATCGTCGAGGCCTCGCGCAAGGTCCAGACCACGGTTTCGGAGGTCGCGGCCGCTTCGGCGGAGCAGGCCAACGGCATCGAGGAAATGAGCCAGACCGTGGCGCATATGGACGAGATGACCCAGCAGAACGCCGCATTGGCCGAGCAGAGCGCCGCCTCGGCGGGCTCGCTCTCGGGCAAGATCGGCGAGCTCAACGCGCTGGTCGCGAGCTTCCGTACCGGCGGGTCGGCCTCGGTCACGCCGTTTGCTACGCCTCAGGCCCGCCCCGCGGCTGCTTCCGCGAGCGAGACCGACAGCGAGCCGCAGCGCCTGCGTCAGCTCGCCGAGGCCGCCTTCGCCCAGCAGAAGGCGACGCCGCGTCGCGAGCCGCGTCCTGTCGCGCCGATGCGCAAGGTCGCGAACTCCCGTCAGGGCGATGCCGGCTGGGAAGAGTTCTGAGGCACTTGAGGGTCGGTTCCTGATCGAGCCGGCCCGCGCCTCACGCCAAAACCGATCGAGGGCCGCTCCCGCCGGGAGCGGCCCTTTTTGCTGTCCGGTATCACGTGCTGTTCGGCTGGCCGCGATCGAGCCCAACCAAGGGCGGTGCGGCTACGGAGGCGTGCTCGCCGAAGGGTCAGGCGGCGTCGGTGGTCGCGGGCGCCCCGATCAATCCCAGCCGCTCGCGGGCGAACCATCGCGTCAGCATCAGCACGGCGACGATCGCAAGGCCGGTCGCGAGCCCGATCCAGATGCCGACGCCGGCGAGCGGCGTCCAGAAGCCGAGTGCCGCCGAGAGCGGCAGGCCGATGCCCCAATAGCCGAGGCCGGCGAACAGCATCGGCACGCGCGTGTCGCGCAGTCCGCGCAGGATCGAGACGCCGACCACCTGGATGCCGTCGACGATCTGGAAGATCGCCGCATAGAACAGGAACAGCATGGCGAGTTGCGCCACCTCGGCCGCGCGCGGCTTGCTCGTGTCTAGGAACGGCACGACGAGCCAGTGCGGGATCAGGAGCATCAGGAGCGCGGTGAAGCACATGAAGGCGGTTGCGAGCACGAGCGCCGTCGCGCCGGCCCGGGCGATACCATCCCTGTCTCCGGCGCCGAAAGCATGCCCGACCCTGACCGTTCCGGCCTGGCCGATGCCCATCGGCACCATGAAGCAGAGCGAGGCGATCTGGATCGCGATCGCATGGGCGGCGAGCGAGGTCGGCCCGAGCAGGCCCATCAGGAAGGCGGCGCCGTTGAAGATCCAGACCTCGAAGCCGACCGTGACGCCGATTGGCAGGCCCATCCGCCAGAACGCGCGGTAGCGGCTCCAGTCCGGCCGCCAGAAGCGCCCGAACAGGCGGTAGCGCCGGAAGCGCCGGTCGAGCGAGACCACCATGGCGAGACCGGCGAACATCAGGGTCGAGGCCAGCGCCGTCGCCATTCCTGAGCCGGGCAGGCCGAGCGCCGGGAAGCCGAGCCGCCCGAACATCAGAACCCAGTTGGCGAAGGCATTGAAGCAGACCGCGAACAGCACGGTCACGAAAACCCAGAACGGCCGCTGCAGTGCCGCCAGGAAGCCGCGCAGGACGAGATAGAGATAGAAGGGCAGGAGGCCCCATTGCAGCGTGTGCAGATAGGAGGCGGCCGCCTTCGCCAACGCGGGGTTCTGGCCCATCGCGGTGAGGATCGTCTCGGCCTGCCAGAGGCAGAGCCACATCGGCCCGGCCATGGTCGCGGCCACCCAGAAGCCCTGGCGAACGGTGCGGCGCACGTCGCGCACCGAATGCCGGTTCCGCCCGAGCTCGATAGCGACCATCGGCGCGACGGCCGCCATCACGCCGATCCCGAAGATGAGGAAGGCCATGTAGAGGTTGGAGGCGAGCGCGCCGGCTGCCAGCGAGTCGGGGCCGAGATGGCCCATCATGATGACGTCGGTCGCGGTCATCGCCGTCTGCGCGACATTGGTCAGCACCATCGGCCAGCTCAACGCCAGCATGGCCTTGACCTCGGTGAGCCAGGGGCTCGCCGGCCGCATCGGAAGCGCGATCTGTGACATGGCTGCCTTCTATATGGGCAATCGACCAGTTTACAGCCCCTGCGATGCCGGGGCCGGCCGCGCCCTGCGCTTGGCGCGTGCTCGTTCCGCGCCGCGTCGCCGATTCAGCCTCTTGCGCGCGCGGCTCGCTTCCTGCCTGCTGCATGTCCGAACCGATGCCATGCCTGCCACGGAGCGCCGACGAGATGAGCACCAACCTGCGGATCGATGGAAAGCGGCTGGTGTCGCGGCTGGCGGAACTCTCGCGGATTGGCGCGACGCCGGAAGGCGGCTGCCGCCGTCTCGCGCTGAGCGATGAGGACAAGCAGGGGCGTGACTGGCTGGTCGGCCAGATGCAGGCGCTCGGCCTGACGGTGAAGATTGACGCCATCGGCAATATCGTCGGCATCCTCAAGGGCCAGGAGGACGGGCCGGCCGTGGTGATGGGCTCGCATATCGACACGGTCGGCACCGGCGGGCGCTTCGACGGCGCGCTCGGCGTGATCGCCGGCGTCGAGGTCTTGGCGGCCCTGCGCGATGCCGGCCTCCAGCCGAAGCGCGACATGGCGGTGATCGCCTTCACCAACGAGGAAGGCGCACGCTTCCACCCCGACATGCTCGGCTCCTATGTCTGGGCCGGCGGCATGAGCGTCGCTGCCGCCCATGCCGAGAAGGACGCCGATGGCGCCGTGCTCGGTACCGAGCTGGCGCGCATCGGCTATCACGGCCCCGAGCAGCCGGGCTTCCTGCCGGCGCATGCCTATCTCGAACTGCATATCGAGCAGGGCCCGATCCTTGAAAGCGAGGGCGGCGGGCTCGGCGCCGTCACCGGCATCCAGGGCATCTGCTGGCTCGAGCTGACCCTGAAAGGCAGGCCGAGCCATGCTGGCACCACGCCGATGCGCTACCGCAAGGATCCAGGACTCGCCGCCGCCAGGATCAACATCTTCGCCAATGAGCTGACCCGCACCATCCCCGGCCAGCTCGCCAATTCCGGCGTGATCCGCGTCCAGCCCGGCAACGTCAACGTCGTGCCCGAGACGGTGGTGATGACGCTCGATCTGCGCAACCCGCTGGACGCGCCCCTGGCCGAAGCCGAGGCAGCCGTGCGGAGGTTCTGCGCCGAATTGTCGGCGCGCGACGACATCGCGATCAGCTTCCGCGACCTCGCCCGCTTCCCGGCGACGCCCTTTGCCGAGGAGCTGATCGCCAGTGTCGAGGCGAGCGCTGCAGAGTTCGGCCTGCCGATCCGCCGGATGATCTCCGGCGCCGGCCATGACGCGCAGATGATGTCGCGGCTGTGCCCGACCGCGATGGTCTTCATCCCCTCGATCGGCGGGCTCTCGCACAATCCGGCCGAACTCAGCACCGACGAGGACATGGTCGCCGGCGCCAATGTCCTGCTCAGCGCCGCCTGGCGCGCCGCCAACGCCTGATATTCAGAGTGTTCACGACTCCTCTCCGTCATCCCGGACGCAGCGAAGCGAAGCTCCGGGATCCATCGTAGGGCGCGGAGCCTTATGATGGATCCCGGGTCTGCGCGGCCGAAGCCGCTTGCCCGGGATGACGGTGGGGTTCCGAACTGATCATCCGAACGGGAGCCGCCATGACCGCCATCGCCTCGCTTTCCGCCGCCGAGCTCGGCCCGCTCTACGCCTCCCGCGAACTTTCGCCCGTCGAGGTCGCCAGGGATGCGCTCGCGCGCATCGAGCGCTTCGAGCCGCAGGTCAACGCCTTCGTCGTGCGCGACGACAAGGTTCCGCTCGCCATGGCCGAAGCCGCGCAGGCACGCTGGCTGAAGGGCGAGGCACTCGGGCCGCTCGACGGCGTGCCGGTGACGATCAAGGACAATCTCGGCGTCGCCGGCTGGCCGATGCGGCGCGGCTCGGCGGTGGCCTCTGACGCGCCCTTCGCCGCCGATTCGCCTGCCGTCGCCCGCCTGCGCGAAGCCGGCTGCGTCTTCCTCGGCAAGACCAGCATGCCGGAGTATGGCTGGAAGGGCGTCGGCGATTCGCCGCTCTCGGGCATCACCCGCAACCCCTGGGACATCGCGACCGGTCCGGGTGGCTCGTCCTCGGGCGCGGCCGTGGCGGCTGCGCTCAATCTCGGCTGCATTCATCTCGGCACTGACGGTGCCGGTTCGGTGCGCATCCCTGCCGCCTTCACCGGCGTCTTCGGCCTCAAGCCGAGCTATGGCCGCGTCCCGGCCTGGCCGATCTCGGTCATGGGATTCCTAGCCCATCTCGGCCCGCTGACGCGCACGGTGCGCGATGCCGCGCTGGCGATGAACGCGATCGGCCGACCGGACGAGCGCGACATGACTGCGATGACGGATACGCCGTCCGATTTCACCGATGGCCTCGAGGCGGGCGTGCGCGGGCTGCGCATCGCCTGGTCGCCCAGGCTCGGGGTCGACGTGCCTGTTGATCCGGAGATCGCTGCGCTCACGCACAGCGCAGCCCTGGCCTTCCGCGAGCTCGGCGCCAGCGTCGAGGAGGTCGATCCGGGCTTCGACGATCCGATCAATACGCTGATGACGCTCTGGTCGGCTGGCGCAGCGCTCGCCTTGCGCAGCGCCGGACCAGAGGCACGCGCGCAGATGGATCCCGGCCTCGTTGCGGTTGCGGAAGCCGGCGAGCGCATCGATGGCGCGACCTATGTCGACGTGCTGCTCAACAGCCGCAACGCGCTGGCGCTGCACATGGCGCAATTTCATGCACGCTTCGACCTGCTGCTGACCCCGACCCTGCCGCTGCCCGCCTTCTCTGTCGGCCGCAACACGCCGGCCGATGGCGCCTATGGCGAGGACTGGACCCGCTGGACCCCGTTCACCTACCCGTTCAACATCACCCAGGCCCCGGCGGCTTCGGTGCCCTGCGGTCTGACCAGCGCCGGGTTGCCTGCCGGTTTGCAGATCGTAGGATCTTACGGAAGCGATTCGCTGGTGTTGCAGGCGGCCGCGGCTCTCGAGGCCTTGCGACCCTTCCCGCGTGTCGATGCGCCGATTGAAACGATTTAGGTAGAGCTTGCGCAATTTTTTGCCGGATAGCCTCCGGCTTGCGCATTATTCGGCGATGTCGGCTCCATGAGGCGCCGATATCTGCGTTCTGGCACGAACCCTGCAAGCTCTTTTGCCGTCGCGGACGGTTCGCGGAGCGTGTTGTCAGAGCGGATTTTTCCGCCCACACTCGCCCCAAGGTCGCCCGCAAGAGGTGGCCGTTTCAGGGGAGAGATTGATGGACCGCAGAAGTTTTCTGAAGTCTGCCGCAGGGACGGGCGTGCTTGCCGCTTCCGGGGGGCTCGCAATGCCGGCCCTCTCTCAGGGCGCCGCCGCCAAGACCCTGCGCTTCGTGCCGCAAGCCAACCTCGCGAATTTCGATCCGATCTGGGGAACCCAATACGTCGTCCGCAACGCTGCCGCGCTGGTCTGGGACACGCTCTACGGCATCGATTCCAAGTTCCAGCCGCAGCGCCAGATGGTCGAGAGCGAGGAGGTCTCCGCCGACGGCCTGACCTGGACCTTCAAGCTCCGCCCCGGCCTCAAATTCCATGATGGCACTCCGGTCCTCGCCAAGGACGTGGTGCAGAGCCTGAAGCGCTGGCAGGCCCGCGATCCGATGGGCCTGATGATCCGGGCGATCGAGAACGAGCTCACCGCCGTCGACGACCGGACCTGGAAATGGGTGCTGAAGCAGCCCTATCCGAAGATGCTGCTGGCGCTCGCCAAGAACAACGCGCCGTGCTCCTTCATCATGCCGGAGCGCATCGCCAAGACCGATCCGTTCACGCAGATCACCGAATATGTCGGCTCCGGCCCGATGAAGTTCGCCCGCGGCGAATGGGTGCCGGGCGCCAAGGCGGTGTTCGAGAAGTTCGCCGACTACGTGCCGCGCTCCGAGCCGGCAGACTGGCTCGCCGGCGGCAAGAAGATGCTGGTCGACCGCATCGAATGGGTGATCATGCCCGACGCGGCGACCGCCGCCGCCGCGCTGCAGAACGGCGAGGTCGACTGGTGGGAGACGCCGCTCTCCGACCTCGTGCCCGTGCTCAAGAGCAACGCCAACATCAACGTCGATATCGGCGACCCGCTCGGCAATATCGGCGCCTTCCGCATGAACCACCTGCACCCGCCCTTCAACAATCCGAAGGTGCGTCAGGCGGTGCTGACGGCGATGAACCAGGAAGACTACATGCGCTCGATCGTCGGCGACGACGACAAGCTCTGGAAGCCGCTGCCCGGCTTCTTCACCCCCGGCACGCCGCTCTACACCGAAGAGGGTGGCGACATGCTGAAGATGAAGAACGTCGAGGCCGCCAAGAAGCTTTTGGCCGAGGCCGGTTACAAGGGCGAGCCGGTGATCTGCGTGGTCGCGCAGGACATGTCGGCCACCAAGTCGATGGGCGACGTCACGGCCGAGCTCCTGAAGAGCATCGGCATGAAGGTCGAGTTCGTCGCCACCGACTGGGGCACGGTCGGGGCGCGCCGCGCCCAGAAGACCCCGCCGGGGCAGGGCGGCTGGAGCATGTTCCACACCTGGCATGCCGGGGCGGACTGCCTGAACCCGTCCTCCTACACCGCTATCCGCGCCAATGGCGACAAGGCCTGGTTCGGCTGGCCGGACGTGCCGGCGGTCGAGACCGAGGTCACCAACTGGTTCAACGCCAAGGACATGGCTGAGGAAAAGGCTGCGATGGCCCGCCTCAACAAGGCCGCCGTCGAGAACGTCGTCTACGCGCCGACCGGATTCTATCTGGGCTACCAGGCCTGGCGGAAGAACGTCACCGGCGTGGTCAGCGGCCCGCTGCCGTTCTTCTGGAACGTCGCCAAGGCCTGACCGGAGCAAGGCCGGCGCCCGGGCGGCTGCCCCGGCGTCGGCTTCCAAGCACGTCCGCCGGACGGTTTCGGATTGTTCCAGTCCGAAATCGCCCGGCGCCCGCCCTCCAGTGACAGGCTGAGGATGCTCGCTTTTATCGTCAGACGCATCATCACGACGATACCCGTCATGGCCTTCGTGGCGTTGTTCGTCTTCTCGCTTCTCTACATTGCTCCCGGCGACCCGGCCGCCGTGATCGCCGGAGACCAGGCCTCGCCTGCCGATGTCGAGCGCATCCGCGCCAGCCTGGGCCTCGATCGGCCCTATCTCGTCCGCTTCGGCGAATGGTTCTTCCGGGTCCTCCAGGGCGATCTCGGAACCTCGATCTTCACCTCGCTCCCCGTCACCCAACTGATCGCCCAGCGCATCGAGCCGACGCTCTCGCTGATGGTTCTGACGCTGATCCTGGCGGTCTCGATCGCCGTGCCGCTCGGCGTCGTCGCTGCCTGGAAGGCCGGCACCTGGGTCGATCGGGCCGTGGTCGGTTTCGCGGTGCTCGGCTTCTCCGTGCCGGTCTTCGTGATCGGCTATCTGCTCGCCTACACCTTCGCGCTGAAGCTCGACTGGGTGCCGGTGCAGGGTTACACCCCGATCGCGCAGGGGCTCTGGCCCTGGTTCAAGAACCTGATCCTGCCCGCGATCACGCTCGGCACCGTCTACATCGCCCTGATCGCCCGCATCACCCGCGCCACCATGCTCGACGTGCTGCAGCAGGACTATATCCGCACCGCCCGCTCCAAGGGCGTGGCTCAGAACAGCATCCTCTTCCTGCACGCGCTGAAGAATGCGGCGGTGCCGATCATCACCATCATCGGCATCGGCGTCGCGCTGCTGATCGGCGGCGCGGTGGTGACCGAGAGCGTCTTCGCCATTCCCGGCCTCGGGCGCCTGACGCTCGATGCGATCCTGCGCCGCGACTACCCTGTCATCCAGGGTGTCGTGCTGATCTTCTCCTTCGTCTACGTGCTGGTGAACCTGGCCATCGACCTGATCTACACGCTCGTCGATCCGAGGATACGCTATTGACCGTGCAGCAACCCGCCCCGGTTCCGGGCGACCTCGCGGTCGCTCCCGAACTGCCCGACGTGCTGAAGGCCAGGAAGCCGCTCACTGGCTTCACCGGCTTCCTGCGCAAGAACCCCTCGATCGCGATCGGCGGCTTCCTGCTGCTGATCATGTTCTTCATCGCCCTGTTCGCACCCTGGCTCGGCACCGTCGACCCGACCGCGATCTCGACGGCGCGGCGCACCCGCGTGCCCTCCGAGCTCTACTGGTTCGGCACCGACATGCTCGGCCGCGACATCTATTCGCGCGTCATGTACGGCGCCCGGGTCTCGCTGCTGGTCGGCTTCAGCGTCGCGATCCTGGCCTCGGTCGCGGGGCTGGTCATCGGCCTGTTCTCCGGCTTCGTGCGCTGGGCCGACGGCATCATCATGCGGGTCATCGACGGCATGATGTCGATCCCGCCGATCCTGCTCGCCATCGCGCTGATGGCGCTGACCCGCGGCTCGGTGCAGAACGTCATCATCGCGATCACCATCGCCGAGATCCCGCGCGTCGCGCGCCTGGTCCGCGGCGTCGTGCTCTCGCTGCGCGAGCAGCCCTATGTCGATGCTGCGATCGCCGCCGGCACGCGCACGCCGATGATCGTCTTCCGCCACATCCTGCCCAATACGCTGGCGCCGATGAGCGTGCAGGCGACCTATATCTGCGCCAGCGCGATGATCGTCGAGGCGATCCTGTCCTTCATCGGGGCGGGCGTGCCGCCGGCTACCCCGTCCTGGGGCAACATCATGGCGGAGGGCCGTGCGCTCTGGCAGGTCCGCCCGCACATCATCCTCTTCCCCGCCATCTTCCTCTCGCTGACCGTCCTGGCCGTGAACATGCTCGGCGACGGCCTGCGCGACGCGCTCGACCCGCGCATGGCGAAAAGGCTCTGACCATGGCCCTGCTCGAGATCGACAAGCTCCAGACCCATTTCCGCACGCCCGACGGCATCAACCGTGCCGTCGACGGGGTCTCCTTCTCCATCGAGGCGGGGCAGACGCTCGCCGTGGTCGGCGAGTCCGGCTGCGGCAAGTCGGTCACCGCCATGTCCATCCTGCGGCTGATCCCGGAGCCGCCCGGCAAGATGGCCGGCGCCATCCGCTTCCAGGGACGCAACCTCTTGGAATGCTCGGACGCCGAGATGCGGCAGATCCGCGGCAACGAGATCTCGATGATCTTCCAGGAGCCGATGACCAGCCTCAACCCGGTGCTGACCGTCGGCCGCCAGATCGGCGAGACGCTCAGGCTGCACCAGAACATGTCGAAGGCGCAGGCGACCGAGCGCGCCGTCGAGATGCTGCAGCTCGTCGGCATTCCCGAGCCTCGCCGGCGCGTCGCGGAGTATCCGCATCAGCTCTCCGGCGGCATGCGCCAGCGCGTGATGATCGCGATCGCGCTCGCCTGCTCGCCCAAGCTCCTGATCGCCGACGAGCCGACGACGGCGCTGGATGTCACCATCCAGGCCCAGATCCTCGACCTGATGCGCGATCTCAAGGCCCGCGTCGGCGCCGCGATCATGCTGATCACCCATGACCTCGGCGTCGTCGCCGAGGTCGCCGACCAGGTCGTGGTGATGTATGCCGGCCGCAAGGTCGAGGAAGCGCCGGTCGGCGAGCTCTTCGCCAATCCGCGCCATCCCTATACGCAAGGCCTGCTCGGCGCCGTGCCGAAGCTCGGCTCATCGCTCTCCGGGCATACCGAACGCCTCTCCGAAATCCCCGGTCTGGTGCCGAGCCTGAAGAAGCGGATCGACGGCTGCGTCTTCGCCGGCCGCTGCCCGAAGGCGACCGATCTCTGCCGCCAGGTCGCGCCCGGTCTCGAACTCAAGGCGGCCGGTCATATCGCCGCCTGCCATTATGCGCCGAAGGACGCGGTCGCGGCATGAGCACGACGCAGCCCATCCTCCAGGTCAACGACCTGAAGAAGCACTATCCGATCCGCGGCGGGTTGCTTTCCGGCATCACCGCCAATGTCTACGCCGTCGACGGCGTCTCCTTCGAGATTGCCAAGGGCGAGACGCTGTCGCTGGTCGGTGAATCCGGCTGCGGCAAGTCGACCGTCGGCAAGGCGATCCTGCGCCTGTTCGATATTACCTCCGGCGAGGTGGTGCTCGACGGGCAACGCATCGACCAGCTCTCCACGGGCAAGCTCCGGCCGCTGCGCCAGCGGGTCCAGGTCGTGTTCCAGGACCCGTTCTCCAGCCTCAACCCGCGCATGCGCGTCCGTGACATCCTGGCCGAGCCGATCACCAATTTCGGCATCGTCCAGGGCAAGGACGCGGTCACCGAGCGCACCATGGCGCTGATGGACAAGGTCGGCCTGCCGCGGGACGCGGTGAATCGCTGGCCGCACGAATTCTCCGGCGGCCAGCGCCAGCGCATCGGCATCGCCCGGGCGCTCGCGGCCGAGCCGGAGCTGATCATCTGCGACGAGGCCGTCTCGGCGCTCGACGTCTCGGTCAAGGCGCAGATCGTCAACCTGCTCTGCGACCTGCAGAAGGAGCTCGGCCTGGCCCTGCTCTTCATCAGCCACGACCTCGCCATCGTCGAACACATGACCCACCGCGTTGCGGTGATGTATCTCGGCAAGATCGTCGAGATGGGTACCAAGCAGCAGATATTCGGCGCGCCGCGCCATCCCTATACAGTTGCGCTGCTCTCGGCGGTGCCGGTGCCCGATCCGAAGGTCAGGCGCGAGCGCATCCTGCTCAAGGGCGACGTGCCGAGCCCGATCAACCCGCCCAAGGGCTGCCGCTTCAACACGCGCTGCCCTTACGTCTTCGACCGCTGCCGTTCGGAGGAGCCGGAGTTGCGGCCGATGGCGCAGGGCCATGTCGCGGCCTGCCATCTGCACGACCTGCCGGCCGCGGATAACCCGCTCCTGAAGCAGGCCGCGCCTGCGCTCGCCGACGCTTGACCGAGAGGCCGCGCGAGGCCGACGATCCACCCATGCCAGACGCCAGCTCAGACCTCTCCGGTCCCGATTTCCTCCTCAATCCGCGGCTCGACCGGAAGGCGCCCTATGGCGAGGATCTGCGTGCCATCCTCTCCCTGGAGAAGGGCCGTGCCGCCCATAAGGCGATCTCGGCCTGGGACGGCTATGCGCCGACGCCGCTGCGCGATCTTCCGGCCATTGCCGATGCGCTCGATCTCGGCCAGGTGCTCTACAAGGACGAGGGCGAGCGCTTCGGCCTGCGGAGCTTCAAGGCGCTCGGCGGCGCCTATGCCGTCGACCGGCTGCTGGCGGCGCGTGGCCCTGAGGGGCTGACGGTCGCGTGCGCGACCGACGGCAATCACGGCCGCTCGGTCGCCTGGGGCGCAAGGCGCGCCGGCGTCAAGGCGGTGATCTACGTCCACGAGAATGTCAGCGAGGGCAGGGCGGAGGCGATCCGTTCCTATGGCGCCACCGTCGTCCGCGAGGGCCGCAATTACGACGACAGCGTCCGCGCCTGCGCGCAGGCGGCGAAGGCCAATGGCTGGCAGATCGTCTCCGACACCTCATGGCCGGGCTATGAGCAGGTGCCGAAGGACGTGATGCAGGGCTACTCCGTCCTCTCCAACGAGGTCGAGGCACAGGGCGCCCGCCCGACCCATGTCTTCGTCCAGGGCGGCGTCGGCGGCATCGCGGCGGCGGTGCTGTCCGATAGCTGGGAGCGCCATGGCGCCGCGCGGCCGGTCTTCGTAGTGGTCGAGCCGGAGAATGCCGCCTGCTTGCTTGAGTCGGCCAGGGCCGGGGCAGTCACCGCGGTTGGCGGCGATCTCGAGACGATCATGGCCGGGCTTGCCTGCGGCGAGCCCTCGAACCTGGCCTGGCGCATCCTCCAGCCCGGCGCGGACGCTTTCATGACGGTGCGCGACGCGGCCGCAGCCGATGCGATGCGCCAGCTTGCGACGCTCGGCGTGGTCGGCGGCGAATCCGGCGTCGCGGGGCTCGCCGGCCTGATCAAGGCGGCGCGCGATCCCGCTCTGCGCAACGCGCTTCAGCTCGACGCCTCGTCTCGCGTGCTTTGCTATGGCACCGAGGGCGCGACCGATCCGGAGGTCTATCGTGCCATTGTCGGCCGCTCCGCCGAGGAGGTCAGCCGTGCTGCCTGAGGGCGGAGCGGTGGCGCGCGGTCCTGCCCCGCGATCAACGGAGCAGGTCGACGACGCTCTCGCCGGAAGCGGCATCGGTGACACCGCGCCCGTCGCCCAGATCCTCCAGCGTATCTCGGAAGCTGTCGAGCGTGGCGATCATCTCCGGCCGCGCCGATTTCAGTGCCTCCGCGTCGCGCCAGCGGCCGATCAGGCAATAGGCGCGCTCGCCGGTGCGGATCATGTGCCCTTCGGCGAGGCCCGGCCAGGCCGCCTTGCCGTCGCGATGGGCTGCGAGAAATTCCTCCTCGCGGCCCGGCTTGATGCGGAACCGCACGACATTGAACGTGGTCATCGCAATGTCCCCGGCGTCGCGAGCGTCCGGGAACCGCGAGGCGACCATTCGCGGCGGTACCGGCGAGCGACAAGGCGATGCTACGCCCGCCTCCATGGCCCCGCAATCGGCGCAGAAGCGGCGCCGGAGCAGCCCTCTGTCATCTTCGAAGTAGCCCTGAGGAGGGGCTGGGCATGAGCCGTATCCTGACCGTTGCCGCCGCCCAGCTCGGGCCGATCCACCGCGATGAGAGCCGGGCCTCGGCCGTCGCCCGTATGATCGCACTGATGCGCCAGGCCAAGGCCAATGGCTGCGACCTTGTCGTCTTCCCTGAGGCGGCGCTGACCGCCTTTTTCCCGCATTGGTGGATGGAGGACGAGGCCGAGATCGACTCTTATTTCGAGAGTGCCATGCCCTCGAACGAGACCGCGCCTCTCTTCGCCGAAGCTGCGAAGCTCGGCATCGGCTTTCATCTCGGCTATCCCGAACTGGCTTTCGAAGATGGGCGCAAGCGCCGCTTCAACACCGCGATCCTGGTCGATAAATCAGGCGCGATTGTCGGCAAGTACCGCAAGATCCATCTGCCTGGCCATCCCGAGCACCGGCCGGGCGCGGTCTTCCAGAATCTCGAGAAGCGCTATTTCGAGACCGGTAATCTCGGCTGGCCGGTCTGGGAGACCATGGGCGGGCGCATCGGTATGATGATCTGCAATGACCGGCGCTGGCCCGAGAGCTACCGCGTCATGGGCCTGCAGGACGTCGAGATGATCGTGCTCGGCTACAACACGCCCAAGCACAACCCGCCGGCGCCCGACCATGACCGGCTCGGCAATTTCCACAACCAACTCGTCATGCAGGCCGGCGCCTACCAGAACGCGACCTGGGTCGTCGGCGTTGCCAAGGCCGGCCTCGAAGCTGGCGTCGACCAGATCGGCGGCTCCTGCATCATCGCGCCGACCGGCGAGGTGGTGGCGCAGGCGGTGACCGAGGGCGACGAGCTCGTCATCGCCCGCTGCGATCTCGATCTCGGCAAGAGCTACAAGAACTCGACCTTCAATTTCGCGAAGCATCGCGAGCCGCAGACCTACGGCATGATCGTCGAGCGCAAGGGCGCGGTGGTCGCGTGAGACCTCCAGGCGCGCAAGGCGCTCCCGCAGGCGCTCCTGCCCCGGCGCAGCACGCTGTTCAGAACCTGCCCCTTCGCTGTGAAAAGCCCTTTACGATTGTCCAGAAGGGTGCGACGGCCCGCTTCGTGCGAGAGCGAAGCGTCCGCCCGCCCGGTTTCCCCATGGAGCTGTCATGACCCACGATCTCATTCTTAAGGGCGGCCGGGTCATCGACCCCTCGCAGAAGCATGACGGCGTCCTCGACGTCGCCTTCACCGACGGCAAGGTTTCCGGCTTCGGCAAGGACCTAAAGGGCGCCAAGGAGATCCGCGACGTCTCCGGCTACATCGTCACGCCCGGGCTGATCGACCTGCACACCCATGTCTACTGGGGCGGTACCTCGCTCGGCATCGACGCCGACGAGTTCTGCCGGGTTTCCGGCGTCACCACCTCGGTCGACACGGGCTCGGCCGGGCCGGGCAACTGGCCGGGTTTCCGCAAGCACGTCATCGAGAAGAGCCAGGCCCGCATCCTCGCCTATCTCCATGTCTCGCATGCCGGCATCTACGGCTTCGACCACCGCGTCATGGTCGGCGAGAGCGGCGACCTTCGGATGATGAACCCGATCGACTGCGTCGAGGTCGCCGACAAGAACCGCGACCTGATCGTCGGCATCAAGGTCCGCGTCGGCCTGCATGCCTCGGGTACTTCGGGTACCGTGCCGCTCAACATCGCGCTGCAGGTCGCCAACGAGGTCGGCATGCCGCTGATGTGCCATATCGACCATCCGCCGCCGTCCTATGAGGAAGTCATCGGCATGCTGCGGCCGGGCGACGTGCTGACCCACGCCTTCCGCCCGTTCCCGAACGCGCCCTCGACGGCACAGGGCACGGTGAAGCCAGAGGTGCTCGCCGCCCGCAAGCGCGGCGTCATCTTCGACATCGGCCACGGCAAGGGCTCGTTCTCCTTCAAGACCACGCGCGCCATGCTCGCCAACGGCTTCGAGCCCGACGTGATCTCCTCGGACGTGCACAAGCTCTGCATCGATGGCCCGGCTTATGACCAGGTCACCACCATGTCGAAATTCCTCTGCATGGGCATGAGCCTGAACAACGTCATCGCCGCCTCGACGCTGAACGCCGGCATGGCGCTGAAGCGGCCTGAATACGGTTCGCTCAAGGTCGGCTCGCTCGGCGATGCGACGATCCTGACGATCAAGGAAGGCAAGTTCGATTATGTCGACGTCGTCGGCGAGCACCTGATCGGCGACAGGAAGATCGTTTCGGAAGGCGTCGTGCTCAAGGGCGCCTGGTGGCACCCCAAGCGCAGCAACAAGTTCAGGAAGGTAGCGGCGGCGTAGCCGCAAGCCGAGCGTTCCTGCTACACCCGGCACGACTTCCCGGACGCGGCGCTGAGCGGTGCCTCCGGGGATCGTTCCGGGTAGAAGAAGACGATGACTGCGACTGCTCTCCTTTGGCGCCCCATGGCGCCAGCCGACCTGCCGGGCGTGATGAGCGTCGCGGCGAAAGTCCATCCGGGCTTTCCCGAGGACGCGGCGGTCTTCGCCGAACGGCTGATGCTGTCGCCGGCCGGATGCCTGTCGCTTGCCGGTGCCGATGGCGACCTCGCCGGCTATGTCGTCAGCCATCCCTGGCCCTTGTTGCAGGCGCCGGCGCTGAACAGCCTGCTCGGCGCGATCCCGCCGGATGCCGACGCCTATTACATCCATGATCTCGCTCTGCTGCCGCGTGCGCAGGGCAGCGGCGCGGCGTCGCGCGTGGTCGCGCTGCTGGAAGAGGAGGCGCGCAAGGCCGCGCTGCGCCGGATGGCGCTGATCGCCGTCAACCGCTCGGCCGGCTTCTGGCAGCGTCATGGCTTTCGCCTGACGCATGACGCCTCGCTTGATCGCAAGCTGGCGAGCTATGACGATGACGCCCGCTACATGACTCGCGAACTTTGATGGCCGGTGCCGAGACGGCGCCGGAACCTGCCTGGAGGAAATGCAAATGAGTGCCGATCAGAAGCTCAAGGATCTCGGATTGAGCCTGCCGGAAGTGCCGAGTCCGGTCGCGACCTATGTCAGCTTCAAGCGGGTCGGCGACATGGTCTATCTCTCGGGGCAGGGGCCGAAGCGCGCCGACGGGACCTATCCGACCGGCAAGGTCGGCGCCGACGTCTCGATCGAGGAAGCCTATGAGCATGCCAAGCAGACCGGCCTCGGCCTGCTCGCGGCGATGAAGAAGGCGGCCGGCTCGCTCGACAAGGTCGAGGTCGTCAAGTTGCTCGGCATGGTCAACGCAGCGCCCGATTTCTCGGATCATCCCAAGGTCATCAACGGCTGCTCGGACCTGTTCGTCGCCGTGCTCGGGGACAATGGCCGCCATGCCCGTTCCGCCGTCGGCATGGGTTCGCTGCCGAACCGCATGACCGTCGAGATCGAAGTGATCATCAAGGTGCTGCCATGACGACTGCGCTCGCTGAGGAAATCGCCCGCGTCTACGGCACGCCCGCCGTCGTCATCGACCTCGACAAGGTCGAGGCAAACATCGCCAGGCTGCAGGCGGCCTGCGACGCTGCCGGCGTCGCCAACCGCCCGCATATCAAGACGCATAAATCGCCCGAGCTGGCGCGGCTCCAGGTCGCGGCCGGCGCGCGCGGCATCACCTGCCAGAAGCTCGGCGAAGCCGAAGTGATGGCCGATGGCGGCATCGACGACATCCTGATCAGCTACAACATCCTCGGCGAGGAAAAGCTTGGCCGCCTCGGCGCGCTCCAGCGCCGCGTGCGCATGATCGTCGCCGCCGACAATCCCGTCACCATCGCCGGCCTGCCCAAGGCCGCCGAGATCGCCGGCCGCGATCTCGAGGTCGTGGTCGAATGCGACACCGGCCGCAAGCGCGCCGGCGTCGAGACGCCGCGCGAGGCTGTCGAGCTCGCCAGGCAGATCGCCGCGTCCAAGGGCCTGACCTTCGCCGGCTTCCTGATGTATCCGCCGGAAGACGGCTGGCCGGCGACGCAGGATTTCCTCGACACCGCCAATGCCGGGCTCCGCGACGCAGGCCTTGAAGCCGGCATCGTCTCGACCGGCGGCTCGCCCAACATCCCAAATATCGGCAAGCTCAAGGGCTCGACCGAGCATCGCTCGGGCACCTCAATCTTCAACGACCGCATGCAGATCGCGGCCGGGGTGGCGGGGCTGGAGGATTGCGCGCTGACCGTCTACGCGACCGTCGTCAGCCGGGCGGGGCCGGAGCGTGGCATCCTCGATTCCGGCTCGAAGACGCTGACCAGCGACAAGGGCAATCTCGACGGCCACGGTTACATTCTCGAATACCCGCTTGCCCGGATCGCGCAGTTCGCCGAGGAGCACGGCTTCCTCGACCTTTCCGGCAGCAATGAGCGGCCCAATGTCGGCGAGATTGTGCGCGTGGTGCCGAACCATGTCTGCGTCGTCGTCAACATGGTCGACCGTCTGGTGACGGTGCGCGGCGACAAGCTGATCGGCGAACTGCCGGTCGCCGCCCGCGGCAAGCTGACCTAAAGATAGAGGCGCGGGGAACCCTCTCCTGTAAGGAGAGGGCAGGGTGAGGTGTAGGCCGTCGGACCAGTTCCGTGAACCCTCACCGCGCGGTTGAGTTCAATCTCGCGATTTCTCTTACGAACACCTCACCCCTGCCCCTCTCCTTACAGGAGAGGGGTTCACCAGCGGATGTGTCTTCCGTCTACCCCTTCCCGCCGGCCTCTAGGAATTCCACCAGATCGCGCCGGACGAGCTCGATATGGTCGACCAGCAGGCGCTCGGCCTCGCCGAGCTCCCCGCCGCGGCAGAGCTGGATCAGCTCGTTGTGCTCGGCCTGCGCCCGCTCGATCGACGAGCCGCGCTGGAGCTGCAGCCGCGTATAGCGGTCGCTCGTCTGAAGCAGCCCCGAGACGATCGAAAGCGTCCGTGGCTGTGTCGCGCGGGCATAGAGCGCCATGTGGAAATCCGCGTTGAGCAGGCCCCAGCGGCTGATGTCTCCTGCCGACATTGCCGCTTCGAAGGCGGCCTCCATGCCCGCCACCGCCTCGAAATCAGCCGCTGTCATCGCCGGTATCGAACTCGCCAATAGCCGCGGCTCGAGCAGTTTGCGCAGCTCGAAGACGTCATTGATCTCGTCCAGCGAAAGCCCTGAGACGATCGCGCCCTTGTGCGGCACGATCTTCACGAAACCTTCCGCCTCGAGCTGGAACAGCGCCTCGCGCACCGGGATGCGGCTGACCGCATAGGCTTGCGCCAGCGCGTCCTGCCGCAATTGCGAGCCGGCCGGATAGGTGCCGTCGAGGATGGCTTGGCGGAGCTGGTCGACGATCGCCGAGGACAGCGTCCGGTGCTTCAGAGTGGTTGACATGGCCGGGACATCCTAGCGGGCCGTGTGGCGAAAAGCCATTGACATGTAGATTTTATACAATCTACAAATCTCGCAAGGGGACACAAAAATGACCAACCAGGCGATGGCGGCGAAAAGCCGTGCGATGGCTGTTCCGGAGGTGGTGGTCGCGCTCTCGGGGCGCTGGCTGCGGCTCGAGCACAAGGCAATCCAGGGGCTGATGTTCCTGCTCTCGGCCCTGATCCTGCTCAACGTCGTGACACGCTATGCCGGGCATCCGATCTATTGGATCGACGAATCGGCCGTCTACAGCGTCGTCTGGCTGACCTTCATCGGCGCCTCGGCCATGACCCGCATGCGGCTCGATTTCGCGGTGACCATGCTGACCGAACGCTTCTCCGATCGCGGCGCCGCGATCTTCCGGGTGGTCGCGACGCTCGGCGTGCTGCTGTTCGGCATCGGGCTTCTGGTGATGTGCTGGCTCTGGCTCGATCCGATCGGCATCGCCCAGGCGGGCTTCGATGCCAGGGAATACGCAGGCCAGTCCTTCAACTTCATCTACACCGAGCGGACCCAGACCCTGAACTGGCCGACCTGGGTGATCTACCTGATCATGCCGCTCTTCGCGCTCTCGATGAGCCTGCATGCGCTCGCCAATCTCTTCGAGGATCTCGGCCTCGTCGCGAAGCAGGCACTGCCCGGCTTCGCCGCCAATGCAGACGGGGTGGTGAACTGATGGCACTCACGATCGGAGCCTTCTTCGGGATCATGCTGGCGGGCGTGCCGATCGCGCTCTGCCTCTGCCTCGGCGCGCTGATCTTCATCGCCGCCACCGGCAGCATGCAGCTCCTGCCGAACTACCCGCTGCAGATGTTCGGCGGCGTCGACAGCTACGGGCTGATCGCGATCCCGCTCTTCATCCTGATCGGCGAGATCATGAATGGCGGCGGCATCACCCGCCGCATTGTCGACCTCGCAATGGCCTTCGTCGGCTCGCTCAAGGGCGGGCTGGCCTATGTCAACATCCTCGCCAACATGTTCGTCGCCTCGATCCTGGGATCCGCGACCGCTCAGGTCGCAATCATGGCGCAGGTCATGGTCCCCGAGATGGAGCGCAAGGGCTACGACAAGGATTTCGCCGCCGGCCTCACCGCCTATGGCGGCATGCTCGGCCCGATCATCCCGCCCTCGGTGATGTTCGTCGTCTACGCCGTTCTGGCGCAGGTCTCGGTGAGCGACATGCTGATGTCCGGCATCGTGCCGGGCGTGCTGCTGACCGTCCTGTTCTTCCTGATCATCGCCGGCATGGGCTTCGTCTACAACTACCCGGCTGGCGACAAGCTGACCCTGCGCGAGCGCACGAAGATCGTGCTGAACTCCGCCCCGACCTTGCTGATCCCGATCGTCATCGTCGGCTCGATCCTCGGTGGCTTCGCCAATGCGACGGAGGCGGCGGCGGTCGGCTCGGTCGCGGCATTGCTGATCGGCCGCCACTGGACCAGGCAACTCAGCTTCGACCAGTTGCCGCAGATGATGCTGCGCGCCGGCGTCTATTCCGCGATCGTGCTCTTCCTCGTCGCTGCCGCCGCGGTGTTCTCCTGGGTGCTGGTTTACGGCAAGGTCCCGCAGAGCGTCGCCGCCTCGATCCAGGCGATCGCCAAGGATCCGGTGACCTTCATGCTGCTGGTCAACGTCATCCTGCTGGTCATCGGCACGGTGATCGACGGCATCCCCGGCCTGATCATGACGGTGCCGATCCTCCTGCCGATCGCGACCGAGGTCTACGCCATCGACCCCCGCCATTTCGGCGTGGTCGTGGTGATCAACCTCGTGCTCGGCCTGCTCTCGCCGCCGGTCGGCCTCTGCTTCTTCGTCGCCGCCGCGGTGACGGGGGCCAAGCCCGGCAAGATGTTCCTGGTGACGCTGCCCTTCTTCATCATCTCCTGCGTCCTCCTGGTTCTGCTCTCGATCTACCCATGGCTCTCGCTGGCCCTGGTGAAGTGAGTTCGTCCATCAACCAATAAGGGGAGTTCCGTCATGACCATCTCGCGCCGTCACCTGATCGCCGCCGCCGCCGTCCTGCCGCTCGCCAAGCCGGCTCTGCTGCGCGCCCAGAGCAAGGAACTGCGCCTCGGCATCCTCACCCCGAACGGTCACCCCTGGAACCGCGCGGCGGTGAAGGTCGGCGAGGTGCTCAAGGCCGAGACCAATGGCCGGCTGAACCTCACGGTCTTCCACTCCGGTCAGCTCGGCAACGAGGCGGCGATGCTGCAGCAGATGCAGTCCGGTGCGCTCGACATGGGCTGGATCATGGCGGCCGAGCTCGGCTCGCGCGTCCCGGCGATCGGTGCGATCACTGCGCCCTACATCGTCGACTCCACCGCCAAGATCGCCAAGCTCGTCCGTCATCCGGTCGCTATGAAGCTCTTCGACGTGCTGCCGCGCGAGACCGGCTGCGTCGGCCTCGCCTGGGGCATCACCGGCATGCGCGCCGTCTTCGCCGCCAAGGAGATCGATGGCGTCGCCGGCATCAAGGGCATGAAGCTGCGCATCAATCCGACGCCGGTTTATCGCGACTTCTACCAGTTGCTCGGCGCCGCCCCGACCCCGATCCCGACCCCGCAGGTCTTCGACGCCATGACCAACGGCCAGGTCGACGGGCTCGAGGCCGATCTCGAATTCTCCTGGAACCAGCGCTTCGACAAGGTCTCTAAGACCATCCTCCAGATGAACGCCATCTTCATGCCGGTGATCGCGCTCGCCTCCGGCCGCGTCTGGCAGGGCATGCCGGCCGCCGACCGCGAGCTGATCACCAAGACCATCAAGGCGGCGCTCGACCAGCAGATCGATGAACTCGCCGTCAACGAGCCCAAGCTCGTCGAGCAGTTCAAGGCGGCGGGTGCCAACTTCAAGCTGGCCAACCCCAAGGATGCGGAGGCCGTTGTCGCGGAGTTCGACAAGATCTGGCTGCCCAAGGCGCCGGTGCTGGCCGAGCTGCGCAAGGCCGGCCAGTCGATCACGGCCTGATCCCACGCTATCATCGCGGCCGCCGCCATGCCGGCGGCCGTCTGCCCCTCCCAAGCGGACTTCTTGTCATGACCCAGAATATCTTCAGCGGGACGATCCCCGCCTTGATGACCCCCTGCACCCCGTCGCGCGACGTCGACTATGACGAGCTCGTCCGCACCGGCCGCCACCTGATCGGCGCCGGCATGTCGGCCGTGGTCTATTGCGGCTCGATGGGCGACTGGCCGCTGCTCACGGACGAGCAGCGCATGGAAGGCGTGCGACGCCTGGTCGAGGCCGGCATCCCGCTGATCGTCGGCACCGGCGCGCAGAACCCGAAGCGCGCCGCCGCGCTCGCTGCCCATGCCAAGCAGGTCGGTGCCCAAGGGCTGATGATCATCCCGCGCGTGCTCTCGCGCGGCTCCTCGGTCCCGGCCCAGCGCGCCCATTTCGAGGCGGTGCTGGAAGCGGCCGTCGACCTGCCTTCGGTGATCTACAACAGCCCGCATTACGGCTACGAAACCCGCGCCGACCTGTTCTTCGCGCTGCGCGAGCGCTATCCGCACCTGCTCGGCTTCAAGGAGTTCGGCGGCGGCGAGGCGCTCTCCTATGCGGCCGAGCACATCACCAGCAAGGACCGCGCCCTGACCCTGATGGTCGGCGTCGACACGCAGGTGACGCACGGCTTCATCCGCTGCGGCGCGACCGGCTCGATCACCGGCATCGGCAACGCCCTGCCGAAGGAAGTGCTTCACCTCGTCGCCCTCAGCGAGAAGGCTGCGGCGGGCGATCCGGAGGCCGAGCGCCGGGCGCTCGAACTGGAGCGCGCCCTCTACGTGCTCTCGAAGTTCGACGAGGGCGTCGACCTCGTGCTGTTCTACAAGCACCTGATGGTGCTCGAAGGCCACGCGGCCTATGCGCTGCACTTCAACGAGAGCGACGCGCTCTCGCTGGCCCAGCGCAATTTCGTCGAGGCCGAATGGCGCCGCTTCAAGAGCTGGTACGCCAACTGGGCCGGCGAGGGCAGGGCTGCGAAGGCGGCTTGAGGCCGGCGCTTTCCTTCTCCCCCTGCGGGAGAAGGTGGCCCGCAGGGCCGGATGAGGGGTCGCTCGGCCCTGGAAGGTTTCGAAGCGCGACGCCGGGCTCACGATCAGCGTCGCGCGACCCCTCACCCCAGCCCTCTCCCGCAAGGGGAGAGGGAGCAGGCCGCGCCGTCACTCCGGGTGACGCTCGTTCCAGGCGGCGGCATATTCCGAACACAGCCGATCGAGCTCGGTCCGGTCGGTCACGCCAGCCGGCCGCGTCCGCGAGGGTGAGGCCTTCTGGAACGGCACATAGCGCTGATGCGCGACACGCCAGATCCGTCTGAGTTCGGCGAGCGGATCGGCATGGTCGTCGACGCGGATGTCGAAGCTCGGCACCGGGTCGTCGGCCCAGATCCGGATGGCACAGGATTGCCGGCCACGCTTGTCGCCGCCGGCCTTCTCGCCGGCTTCGAGCGCCACCAGCAGGCGCTCGTCGAAGTCGAGCCCTGAATTCTGCACATAGGCCTTGAGCGTCTCCTGGACGACCTCCGGCCCGGCCAGCATGTTGCCGGCCACCGAGACCTGCGGCCCGTCGACGGCGCCGCACCAGTCGATGCAGGCGTTGCCGGTATAGGCGGCGGTCTTGCCGTTGCGGTCGATCAGGTGGATCTGGCGGTGGGCGCGGCCCTCATCGGCGGCGGTGAGGCTAGCGATGATCTCGACCGCCGAGCGCCCTTCCTGCAGCAGCCGCAAGCCGTCGACGCCGTACAGCGGATTGACGAAGGCCTGTGTCGCGATCGCGCCGACGCGCCCGCAGCCATAGGGCACGCGCGACCCTACGGCGAAGGCACAGGTCGAGACGGCGACGCCATAGGCGCCGGTCGCGGCGTCGCGGGCGACGATTGACCATGTCATGGATGCAGAACTCCTACCGACCGGCTGCGTAGGCTTGCATCAGACGCGGGGTCGCGGCCGCGCGCAAGAGACCATTGGCGCTGCGTTCGGCCGCAGTCAGCCGCCCCACCGTCCAGGCCGGAGCCCTTTCCACCGTATGGCCGCGCCGGACGAGCTCGGCCAGCGCGGCCTCGCCGAGGCTCTCCTCGACGGTGATCTGCCCCGGGCGTGCCTCGCGCGGATAGAAGCTCGATGGGAAATGCTGGGTGTGGAAAAGCGGCAGGTCGATCGCTTCCTGCAGATTGAGGCCGTGGTGGACCCGGCGCAGGAACATGCCGAGCTGCCATTGCTCCTGCTGGTCGCCGCCCGGTGTGCCGAAGGCGAGGCGCGGCTCGCCGTTCTCGAAGGCGAGACTCGGCGTCAGCGTGGTGCGCGGCCGCTTGCCCGGCGCCAGTGAGGAGGGCAGCCCCTCCTGGAGATAGAAGGACTGCGCCCGCGAGTTCAGCGGGAAGCCGAGTTCGGGAATGACGGGCGAGGATTGCAGCCAGCCGCCCGACGGCGTCGCTGCGATCATGTTGCCCCAGCGATCGATCACGTCGATATGGACGGTGTCGCCGCGGCGCGAGGCGGCGACCATAGAGGCCAGGGTCGGCTCGCCGACGGTCGCGCTGGCGGCGCCACCGTTCTGCCCGGCGATGCGCAGGCTGCCGAGCATCTGCTCGACCTGGCGCTCATAGCCGGCGATCATGCCCGGCCGCAGCTCATGCGAGGCCTGCTCGCCGATCAGCGCGCGGCGCCCAGCGGCATAGTCGTCCGAGAGCAGCGTCGCCAGCGGCACTTTCACGAAATCGGGGTCGCCGTAATAGGCCTCGCGGTCGGCGAAGGCGAGCTTCATCGCCTCGACAACATGGTGGACATAATCCGGGCTCGCCGGGCCCATGCCGGCGAGGTCGATGCCCTCCAGGATCTTGAGCGTCTGCAGGAACACCGGGCCCTGGCCCCAGGGCCCGGTCTTGAAGACCTCCCAGCCATGATAAGTCGCGCTCGCCGGCGCCTCGTAGCGCGGCTGCCAGCGCGCCATATCGTCGGCGGTGAGCAGCCCCTTATGGCGCCGGCCGGAGGAATCGAGAACGGCCTCGCCGCGGCAGAAGGCATCCATCGCCTCGGCGACGAAGCCCTTGTACCAGGCGTCATGGGCGGCCTGGATCTGCTCCTGCCGGTCGCTGCCGGCGGCTTCCGCCTCGGCGAGGATGCGCTTGTAGGTCTCGGCCGCCGCCGGATTGCGGAAGAGCTCGCGGCCTTCGGGCACATTGCCGCCCGGCAGGTAGACCGCGCCCGATGTTGGCCAGTCGCCGCCGAACAGCTCGGTCAGCCCGGCGATGGTGTCTGAGACGCGCGGCAGCATCGGGTGGCCGTTCTCGAAATAGCCGATCGCCGGCTCCAGCACCTCGCGCAGCTTCAGCCGGCCATGGTCGCGCAGCAGCGCCATCCAGCCGCCGAAGGCGCCGGGCACCACGGTGGCGAGCAGCCCGTCGCCCGGGATCATGTCGAGCCCGAGCGCCTTGTAGGCCTGGATCGTCGCCGCCTGCGGCGCCGTCCCCTGCGCACACAGCACCTCGACCTTCTTCGTTTCGGCCGAATAGAACACCGCCGGCATGTCGCCGCCGGGGCCTACGAGATGCGGCTCGACCACCTGCAAGACGAAGGCGGCGGCGGCGCAGGCGTCGAAGGCGTTGCCGCCCTTCTCCAGCATCGCCATGCCCGAGGCGGTGGCGAGCCAGTGCGTCGAGGTGACGACACCGAACGTGCCGAGGATTTCGGGGCGGGTGGTGAACATGGGCATATCCTTGGAGAGGCTGGTCACGTTTCCTTCGGATCGAGCGCGTCGCGCAGCCCGTCGCCGAGGAGGTTGAAGCCGAGCACGGCGAGGAAGATCGCGGCGCCGGGGGCGACCGACATCCACGGCGCCTGCTCCATGAAGTTCTTGGCGACGTTGAGCATCTGCCCCCAGGATGGGGAAGGCGGCTGCTGGCCGAGGCCGAGGAAGGAGAGGGCGGCTTCGAGGATGATCGCCTGCGCCATGAACAGCGTCGACTGCACCACGATCGGCGGCAGCGTGTTCGGCGCGACGTGGCGGAACAGGATGACGGAATCGCGCACGCCGACGGCGCGGGCGCCCTCGACGAAATCCTCGGTCTTGACGCTGATCACCTGGCCGCGGACCAGCCGGATGAAGATCGGCACCGCAGACAGGCCGATCGCGATCATCGCATTGGTCAGCGACGGGCCGAGCACTGCGGCGAAGGCGATGGCGAGGATCAGGAAGGGGCAGGCGAGCAGCGCCTCGGTAATGCGCGAGATCACCGCATCGACCCAGCCGCCATACCAGCCGGCCGCGAGCCCGACCGGAACGCCGACGCCAAGCGCGATCAGCACCGAGACAATGCCGGCGAGCAGCGAGGCCTGCGCGCCGAAGAACAGGCGCGAAACCTGGTCGCGACCGAGCTCGTCCGTACCGAACCAGTGCAGCGCCGAGGGCGGCTTGCGGATGGCGAGGAAGTTCGACTTCAGGGGGTCGGCGAGCGGCAGCAACGGCGCGAGCAGCGCCATCAGCACGAAGACGAGCACGATGGTGCCGCCGATCAGCGCGGCCCGGTTGCGCCGGAGCTTGCGCCAGGCGCGGCGCAGCGGCGTTTCGGCACCCGCGGGGCGGCCGGCGGCGCCGGCAGGAAGCGCAGCGTCCGCCATCAGGCCGTCCTCAGGCGCGGATTGACCAGGACATAGAGCACGTCGGCGACGAGGTTCATGAAGATGAAGCCGATGGCGGTGCACAGCACCACGCCCTGGACGACGCCGTAATCGCGGTTGAAGACCGCATCGACGATCAGCTTGCCGAAGCCGGGAATGGTGAAGATCTGCTCGGTGAGCACGGCGCCGGCCAGCAATTCGCCGAACAGCAGGGTCGAGAGCGTGATGATCGGCACCAGCGCGTTGGCGAGCGCGTGCTTGTTGACCACCTTGCGCTCGTCGAGCCCCTTGGCGCGGGCGGTGCGGATATAGTCGGAGCGCAGCACTTCCAGCATCGCCGAGCGGGTATGACGCATGATGAAGGCGGCGAGCCCGCCGCCGAGCACGAAGGCCGGCATGATCAGCCGCTCTATCGCCCCCCAGGGATTGCTGAAGATCGATTCGTAGCCCGAGGGCGGCAGCAGCTTGAGCTCGACCGAGAACAGCAGGATCAGCATGATGCCGAGCCAGAAATTCGGGATCGACAGGCCCGAAAGCGCCAGGGCGCTGGTCGAGTAATCGACAAAGGTGCCCTTGCGCCGCGCCGCGAGGATGCCGGCGGGAATGCCGATGCCGATCGCGATGATGATCGACGCGGTGGCAAGCTGGATCGTCACCGGCAGCTTCTGCAGGATCAGGTTCAGCACCGGCTCGCCGGTGCGCAGCGAACGGCCGAAATCACCCTGCACGACCTGCCCGAGCCAGGCGAAGAACTGGATGACGATCGGATCGTCCATCCGATAGATCTCGCGCAGCCGCGCGATCACCTCCGGGTCGCGCTCCTCGCCAGCAATGACCAGGAACGGATCGCCCGGCAGCGCCCTTTGCAGGGCGAAGACGAAGAGCGACACCAGGAACAGCGTCGGGATCGCGATCAGGACGCGCCGGCCGATCAGGGCGAGCATGGCGCGCTTCCGGATTCGCCGTCATCCCGGCCGCAGCCCTCGGGACCGACCTTCGGTCGGCCCAAGGACAAGCTCCGCGGAGCGCCGAGATCGATTATCGAGCACGACGCCCTTCGATGGAACCCGGAGCGACCTTCGGTCGTCCGGGATGACGGCGCAATTGGTGCTGGCAGGAGCAAGGCCGTTACGACCGCTTCAGTCCGGCGAGACGGATCATCCCGTCGGGATTGATCACGAAGCCCTCGATGTTCGAGCGCAGGGCGAAGAACACCGTCTGGTTGTAGAGATAGACGATCGGCAGTTCGTCGGTGAGGATCTTCTGCGCCGCGTCGTAGCGCTTCTTGCGCTCGGCCACGTCGTAGATGGTCCGGGCCTCGTCGAGCAGCTTGTCGACCTCGGCGTTGGAGTAACGCCCATCGTTCTGGTTGCCCTTGGTGGTGACGAACTGGTGGATGTTGCCGTCCGGGTCGATGCGACCGGACCAGCCGATCCGGCTCATCTGGAACTTGCCCTGCTGCTGGTCGCGCAGCTGGCTGGCGAACTCGGTCGAGCGGATCTGGATGTCGATGCCGGCCTCCTGCGCCATCGCCTGGATGACCTGGCCGAGCTGCGCGTCGACGGGGTTGTTGGTGACGAAGAGCTCGACTGAGACCTTGCTGTGGCCGGCTTCCTTGAGCAGGGCCTTGGCCTTGGCGACGTCGCGCTCGGGCACCGGCAGCTTGGCGTCGACGAAGGTGCTGGTCGGCGGGAAGGGCTGGATGATCGGCGCATAGAGCCCCTCGAACACCACCTGGCTCAGCACTTTCCGGTCGATCGAGAGCGAGAGCGCCTGACGGACGCGCTTGTCCTTGCCCATCGGCTGGTTGGCGGCGTCGGTATGGTTGGTGTTGATGGTGATGCCCTGGTAGCCGAGATTGGGCATGCTCGCGACCTTGAGCGCCTTGTCGCCCTGCGCCGATTTCACGTCGGTCGGCGCGAGGCGCTCCAGCATGTCGAGCTCGCCGGCGCGCAGGTTCGCGAGCCTGACCGTGGTGTCGGGGATGGCGCGGTAGATCACCCGGTCGAAATGGTAGTTCGCCGCTTCCCAGTGCCCCTTGAACTTGTCGAGCACGATCCGGTCGTTCTGGACGCGCTCGACGAACTGGTAGGGGCCGGAGCAGACTGGCTTGGCGCCGATATCGGCGCCGAGGCTCTTGGGCGAAAGCATCATGCCGGCGCGGTCGGTGAGCTGGGCGAGCAGCGTCGCGTCCGGCCGCTTCAGCTTCATCGCGATCGTGGTCGGATCGACCACGCTGATGCTCTCGATCGAGGCGAGCTCGGATTTGCGCAGCGAGTCGGGCAGCGTCATCGCCCGTTCGAGATTGGCCTTGGCGGCGGCGGCGTCGAAGGCCTCGCCATCATGGAACTTGGCGTCGCTGCGCAGCTTCATCGTCAGCGTCAGGCCGTCGTCGGAGAACGACCATTCGGTAGCGAGCCGCGGGACGATCTTCAGCTCGGGCGTGATGTCGAGCAGCTTGTCGCACAGGCCCTTGAAGACGATGCGGCCGACGAAGGTGCGCGCCTTGTGCGGGTCGAGCACATCCGGGTCTTCCTGCAGGCCGATGCGCAGGGTCGAGGGCGACTGGGCCAGCGCCGGCAGGGCGGAAAGGCCGATAAGGGCGGCGGAAGCGAGCAATGCGAAGCGTTTCATCGTAACGTCCCCTCTTGTTGTCGTTCTATTGCGGTGGTGCCGCGCCTCCTGCGGCCTGCGCAGCGGCGAACAGCGCGATGCGGCGGCGGCGGTTCTGGCTTTCCGGCGGTAGCGCCAGGCCAGTGGGCTGACCGGCAGCGATCTCCTCGGCGAAATGGCAGGCGACGGCATGGCCGGAGGCGCTGTCCCGCAGCGACGGATGCTCTTGCCGGCAGCGCTCGCGGGCATGCGGGCAGCGCGGATGGAAACGGCAGCCTGGCGGCGGATCGGTCGGGCTCGGCAGGTCGCCTTCCGTGATCGGCTCGGCGCTGCGGGCGCGCGGGTCCGGCACCGGGATCGCCGCCATCAGCATGCGCGTGTAGGGGTGGAGCGGCCGCGAGAACAGCGTGGCCGCCTCCGCCAGCTCGACGATCTCGCCGAGATACATCACCGCGACCCGGTCGCTGGTGTGGCGGATCACGGCGAGGTCGTGCGCGACCAGGATGATGGTCAGCCCGAACTCGGCCTTGAGGTCCTCGAGCAGGTTGATCACCTGGGCGCGGATCGAGACGTCGAGCGCCGAGACCGGCTCGTCGCCGATCAGCAGGCTCGGGCCGCAGGCGAGCGCCCGGGCGATGCCGATGCGCTGGCGCTGGCCGCCGGAGAATTCATGCGGATAGCGGTTGGCATGGTCGGGCAGCAGGCCGACCTTGGCGAGCAGTTCGGCGACGCGCGCCGCCTTCTCCTTGCCGTTGGCGATGCCATGGACGGACAGCGGCTCGCCGATCAGCTCGCCGACGCTCATGCGCGGGTTGAGCGAGGCATAAGGGTCCTGGAAGATCATCTGCATGCGCCGCCTGAGCCGGCGCATCTCCTCGGCGGGAAGGGCGGTGATGTCCCGGCCCTCGAACCGGATCGTGCCCGCGGTCGGCTCGATCAATCGCAGCAGCAGGCGCGACAGGGTCGACTTGCCGCAGCCGGATTCGCCGACGATGGCGAAGGTCTCGCCGCGCCGGACCTGGAAGGAGACGTTCTCGACCGCCCGGACCAGCGGCGCCCTGGCGAAAAGCGAAGGCTTCTTCGCCTTGAAATGGCGGGTGAGGCCGCGGGCCTCGACCATCGTCTCCGCGCCCCTGTCGCTCATGCCGCCACCATGGCGAGGTCCTCGACCGGTGCCCGGAAGCAGGCAGCCCTGTGCCCCCCGCCGAATTCCCGCAGCGGCGGGCGGCTCTCGGTGCATTCGGGCGCGACGAAGGGGCAGCGCGAGGCGAAGCGGCAGCTCTGGGGCCAGCGCGCCGGCGGCGGCACCGCACCGGGAATGGCCGCGAGCTTGCCCTGGCGCGGCCCGAGCGAGGGCAGGGAGCCCATCAGCCCGAGCGTATAGGGATGCTGCGGATCCTCGAAGATCCGCTCGACCGGGCCCTGCTCGACGATGCGGCCGGCATACATCACCGCGACCTCGTCGGCGACTTCGGCGACGACGCCGAGATCATGCGTCACCAGGATCATCGCCGTGCCGGCCTCCTCCTGGAGGTCGCGGATCAGCTTCAGGATCTGTGCCTGGATGGTGACGTCGAGCGCCGTCGTCGGCTCGTCCGCGATCAGCAGCTTCGGGCTGTTGGCGAGGGCCATGGCGATCATGGCGCGCTGGCGCATGCCGCCCGACATCTGGTGCGGGTAGGCGTTCATCCGCGCCTCCGGCGCCGGAATTCGGACCTTGCGCAGCATCTCGATCGCGCGTCGGCGGGCTTCCTCGGGCCCCACCTGATGATGGCAGAGCACGGCCTCGGCAAGCTGGTCGCCAATGGTGAAAGCCGGGTTCAGCGACGTCATGGGCTCCTGGAAGATCATCGCCATCCGGTTGCCGCGCAGCTGCATCAGCCGTTCCGCCGGGGCGCCGAGGATCGCCTCGCCCTCCAGCGCAACGGAGCCGGAGGTGATGCGTGCCGGAGGGGAGGCGAGCAGGCCCATGATCGCCAGCGAGACCAGGCTCTTGCCGCAGCCGGACTCGCCGACGAGGCAGAGCGTGCGTCCGGCTTCCACCGAAAAGCTCAAGCCGTCGACCAGCGAAAGCCCTTCCGGCAGCCCATCGAAGCGGATCGACAGATCCTCGACGGCAAGCACCGGGGCTCCGGCCGGGGCCGGCCGGCCTGTTGTTTCCTGTTCGGCCTTGTTCCGGTCAGCCATGCGAGTTGGTCCCACGCGGAACCAGCGTGGCGCATTCCACGGTCCGCGTCGATAGCATCGCCGCTAACAGCACAGCTCTGACCCCTCGCGCTTTTTTCAAGCTTGCATGCATCCTGCCCCGCCGGCGGCGGCGGACGCAAGTAAGTGGCCATTCCACGGTGTTGCCGTGGCATGCATGGCTGAGGCGCGGTCAGGTCTGTCGCATCGCGGGGGAACTCTGTTATTCAGGCGCGCGTCCGGCGATCCTCCGGACGAGCCGACGACCTGAAGAGCCGACGAGGAAGCGCAAGACCATGCTGCTGGGTGTGATCGCCGACGACATGACCGGGGCGACCGATGTCGCGCTGATGCTGAACCGCGCCGGCATGCGCACCCTTCAGGTCATCGGCGCACCGGCAAAAGGGGCGAAACTTCCCGAGGCGGATGCCGTCGTCGTCGCCCTGAAGTCGCGCACCAATCCGGTCGCCGAGGCCGTCGCCGATTCGCTCGCCGCCTGCGAGGCCCTGCTCGCCGCCGGCGCCCGCCAGATCCTGTTCAAGTATTGCTCGACCTTCGATTCGACCGCGCAGGGCAATATCGGCCCGGTGGCGGACGCGTTGATGCAGCGCCTCGGCGCCAGCCAGGCGATCGTCTGCCCGGCCTTTCCGGCCAATGGCCGCTCGATCTTCCAGGGCTACCTCTTCGTCGGCGCCGTGCCGCTGCATGAAAGCTCGATGAAGGACCATCCGCTGACGCCGATGCGCGATTCCAACCTGATGCGCCTGATGGGCGCGCAGACGCAGCATCCGGTCGGCCTCGTCGCCTATTCGGCCGTCTCGCAGGGGGCGAGCGCGGTGCGCAAGCGCCTGGCCGAGCTCGCGGCCGACGGCGTCCGCTATGTCGTCACCGACGCGCTCGACAACGGCCATCTGATGGTGCTCGGCGAGGCGATCTCCGACCATGTCCTGCTCACCGGTGGCTCCGGCATCGCGATGGGCCTGCCCGAGAACTTCCGCAAGGCGGGGCTGCTGCCCTGGCGCGAGACCGCGACGCATCTCTCCGCATCGGCCGGGCGCGCCGGCATCATCTCCGGCAGCTGCTCGACCGCGACGCGCGGCCAGATCGCTGCGGCCCGCGCTGCCGGCATTCCCGCGTTGAAGGTCGATCCGCTCGCCCTGGCCGACGGCTCGCAGAAGGCGGCGGATCTCGCCGCCTGGGCGCTCGCCCAGCCGGCCGACAAGCCCTTCCTGGTCTATTCGAGCGACGATCCGGCCGAGGTCGCCTCCGTCCAGGACAAGCTCGGCCGCGAGAAGGCCGGCGAGACCGTCGAGCACGCTTTCGAGGAGACGGCGCGTCTTTTGATCGCGGGCGGTGTTTCCCGCCTGCTCGTTGCAGGCGGTGAGACCTCGGGCGCGGTGGTGCAGGGGCTCGATGTGCGCACCCTGGAAATCGGGCCGGAGATCGATCCGGGCGTGCCCTGGACCCGCGTCGTCGACGGTCCCGAGCTGGTGGTCGCGCTGAAATCGGGCAATTTCGGCGCGCCCGACTTCTTCCTCAAGGCCTGGGACCTGCTGCGCTGAGGCAGGGCGGCGCGCGTTTGCACTGCGGGAAACTCGTATAGGATACGGGTAGATCGGAGCGGGGGCAGGCATGGACATGGCGTTTCTCGGTGATCTCCTGACGAGCGTCGCTGATCGCGGACGGGCGCTGATCAATTTCGAGCGCTTTGCGTCCGGCCGTCGCGAACCGCTGGCCAAGCTCTGCGAGCATCTGCTCTCGGGGCGCGGCGAGGCCTCGGGCATGGCGCTGGCGCAGGCGGTGCTGGAGGAATGGGAGCGGCTCGACGCAGCCGCCCGGCTTACCTTCTTCCAGATGCTTCAGGACCGCTTCGGGCCCGACCATGATCGACTCGAAGCCGCGATCGCGCGCTATCGCGAGACGCCCGACGCGAGCGCGGTGTCGGAGCTGCACCTCGCCTCCGAGCCGCGCCGGCAGGAACTCTTCCGCCGGCTCAACCTGGCGCCCGGCGGCACCCATGTGCTGGTCCGGATGCGCGAGAGCCTGCTCCAGATGCTGGAGACTGAGCCGGGGCTGTCGGTGGTCGATGCCGACTTCCGGCATCTCTTCGCCTCCTGGTTCAATCGCGGCTTCCTGGTGCTGCGCCGGATCGACTGGCACACCCCGGCCAATGTGCTCGAGAAGATCATCCGCTACGAGGCGGTCCACGCCATCGAGGACTGGGATGATCTGCGCCGCCGGCTCGAGCCGGCGGACCGGCGCTGCTTCGCCTTCTTCCACCCGCAGCTCGTCGACGAGCCGCTGATCTTCGTCGAGGTCGCGCTGACCGGCGAGATCCCGCGGCGTATCGACGATCTGCTCAGCGAGCAGCGCGAGGTCCTGCCGGCCTCGGCTGCGACCACGGCGGTGTTCTACTCGATCTCGAACTGCCAGGAGGGCTTGCGCGGCATCTCCTTCGGCAATTTCCTGATCAAGCAGGTGGCCGAGGACCTGAAGCGCGAATTGCCGGGGCTCGACGTCTTCGTGACCCTCTCGCCCGTGCCCGGCTTCGCGCGCTGGCTCGGCAAGGAGCTCAGCGAGCCAGCGGCGCTCGGCCTCGGCAACGAGGAGGCTGCGGTGCTGATGGCCAAGCCCGCCGAGGTCGCGGCGCTCGACGATGCCGGCCGCGCAAGGCGCGACAAGCTCCTCGGCCAGATGATGGCGCAGTACATGCTGCGGGCGCGCACAAGCTCGGGCCGGGTGATCGACCCGGTCGCGCGCTTCCATCTCGGCAATGGCGCGAGGCTGGAGCGCATCAATGTCGGCGGCAACTTGGCGGAGCGCGGCCTGCGCGAGTCGCATGGGGTGATGGTCAACTACCGCTATGACCTTGCCGATATCGAGGCCAATCACGAGGCTTTCGCCAGCCGCAGCACGGTCGTCGCCTCGTCCGCCGTGAAGAAGCTCCTGCGCCCGGCCGGCGCCTGAACATCACGAACTGACATTGCCTGAAAGGACCCGCACTCATGGGTAACCACCTCTTCGATCTCGTCCGGGCCCGGATTCCGGCGCCGGAAGCACGTTTCGCGCTGATCGATGACGGCCGGGTCTTCAGCTATGCCGATATGGTCGCGGCTTCCGGCCGTTACGCCAGTGCGCTGGTCGCGCTCGGCGTCAAGCCGGGCGATCGCGTCGCGGTCCAGGTCGAGAAGAGCATCGAGGCGCTGATGCTCTATCTCGGCACGGTCCGTGCCGGCGCCGTCTTCCTGCCGCTCAACACCGCCTACACCCCGGCCGAGATCGAGTATTTCCTCGGTGATGCCGAGCCGGCCGTCTTCGTCTGCGATCCCGCCAAGGCGCAGGCGCTGAAGCCCTATGCAGACAAGGCCGGCGCGAAGCTGGAGACGCTCGGCGTCGGCACCGGCAGCCTGCTCGACAAGGCCGCCGCCGCATCCGCCGACTTCGCCGATGTCGCGCGCGGCGCCGACGATCTCGCCGCGATCCTCTACACCTCGGGCACGACCGGCCGCTCCAAGGGAGCGATGCTCAGCCACGACAATCTCTCGTCCAACGCGCTGGCGCTGGTCGACTACTGGCGCTTCGGCAAGGACGACGTGCTGCTGCACGCACTGCCGATCTTCCACACGCACGGCCTGTTCGTCGCCACCAACACGGTGCTGTTCTCCGGTGCCTCGATGATCCTGCTGCCGAAGTTCGACCCGGAGCAGATCTTCAAGTACCTGCCGCAGGCGACCTGCATGATGGGCGTGCCGACCTTCTATGTCCGCCTGCTTCAGGACAAGCGCCTCGGCAAGGACACAACGGCCCATATGCGCCTGTTCGTTTCCGGCTCGGCGCCGCTGCTGGCCGAGACCCATCGCGAATGGCGCGAGCGCACCGGCCACGCCATCCTCGAGCGCTACGGCATGACCGAGACCAATATGAGCACCTCGAACCCCTATGCGGGCGATCGGGTTGCCGGCACGGTCGGCTTTCCGCTGCCGGGGGTCTCGGCGCGCGTCGTCGATCCCGAGACGGGCAAGGAGCTCGCCCGCGACGAGATCGGCATGATCGAGGTCAAGGGCCCGAACGTCTTCAAGGGCTATTGGCGCAACCCCGAGAAGACCAAGGCCGAATTCCGCGAGGACGGCTTCTTCATCACCGGTGACCTCGGCAAGATCGACCCGGCCGGCTACGTCCATATCGTCGGGCGCGGCAAGGACCTGATCATCACCGGCGGCTACAACGTCTATCCGAAGGAAGTCGAGACCGAGATCGACGAGATGCCGGGCGTGATTGAAAGCGCCGTGATCGGCTGCCCGCACCCGGATTTCGGCGAGGGCGTCACCGCGGTTGTCGTGGTGAAGTCCGGTGCCGACATCACCGCGGCCTCGATCTCGAAGGCGCTCGACCAGCGCCTCGCCAAGTTCAAGCTGCCGAAGGAGGTCTTCATCGTGCCGGAGCTGCCGCGCAACACCATGGGCAAGGTCCAGAAAAACCTGCTGCGCGACACCTACAAGGATATCTACGCCAAATAGGCGAGGACGGGGAAAGCCCGGATTCAAGCCTGGTCATCCCGGGCGGACGAAGTCCGACCCGGGATCCATGCCGGAACGGTTCAGGCATGGATCCCGGATCGGCGCCGCTGGCGCGGCTCGTCCGGGATGACGAAGAATCTGTTCAGGCGCCCGCGGGCGCCGGGCACCTGATCTCGATCGTCTCGCCATCGGCCGGGATCCGCAGCCGATCCTCGCCGATTCCGTGCGCCTGCGCCGCCTGCCGCAACGCCGCGCGGCTGACGGTGGCGTGGTCGAGCGCCTCCATATGGGTCGCGATCACGACGGCGGCAGGGTGCGTCTCGCAGAGTTCCAGCGTCTGTTCCGCGTCCATCACGATCAGCGTGTCGTCCCATTTCGCGCCGCAGGAATGGGAGACGATCACCTCGGGCGCCGTCGCCGCGACTGCGTCGCGCAGAGGCGGGTAGAGCACGCTGTCGCCGCACCAGTAGAGCGTCGGTTCGCCCGGTGCTTCGAAGGTCAGCCCCATCACCTTTCCCATCTTCTCGACCACGGCGCCCGTGCCGTGCTGGGCCGGCTGGCGCGTGATCACGATCGGGCCGAGGCGCAGGAAATGCTCGAGCGGGGTCACGTTGGTGAAGCCAGCGGCCCGGATCGTCTCCTCGTCGCCTGGCTGGCAAAGCACCGGCAGCTCCTTCGGAATCCGCTCCTTCGCGACCGCGTCGAAATGGTCGGCATGCAGATGCGAGACGATGACATGGTCGACGCCGGCAAGGATGCTCTCGATCGGCTCCGGGAGGTCGACCATCGGATTCTGCGAGCGGCCGGTGAAGGAAGGCCGGCTGTGCTTGGCGCCTAGATCGGGGTCGATCAGCAGCGTCCGGCCGGCATAGGTGAGCTTGAGCAAGGCGTTGCGCAGGAGCTGGATCTGCATGGCGGTTCCTAGGCAGGTGGATCGGTCCCTGCCGATCCTTCCGCCAAAGCCGCGTCGCGACCAGTTCCGATTTGTGAAGGAAACTGCATCGCGGCGTTAGGCCCGCTTCGGATTTCTGCAGACTCAGGGTAGGGCAGCTGGCTGCCGTTCAGGCTGCGAATTGCCCGTAAGGCACGCTGTTGCGGGCGCTGCGCAGGGCGCTCGCCCACCAGTGCAGTTGTCCGAGCATCGTCGCCATCGCCCGCTCGGCCCGTTCCGCATCGGCGAGCCGGCCGGTCTCGTCGAACTGGTTCCAGGCATTGGCGAAGCAGACGCCGTCGCGGATCGTCGCAGCGTGCTGCTCGGCGAGGACGAGGCGCAGTTGCTCGACCGCGCGAAGGCCCGCCGAGACCCCGCCATAGGAGACGAAGGCGACCGGCTTGCCGCGCCATTCCGGGCCGGTGTCGTCGATCATCGCCTTCAGCGGTGCCGGGAAGCTGCGATTGTATTCGGGGGTCACCACGATGAAGGCGTCGGCACGGCCGAGCCGGGTCTTGACCTCCGCGAGGTCGTGCACGGCGGGATCGATCGCTTCGGCCGAGAACGGGCCTTCGCCCTCGACCTGGGCCAGCGTCCAGCCGGCGACCTTGTCGCAAAGGCGGCCTTCGCGTGAGCTGCCGTAGATCACGGCAAGGTGGATGGCGGGCGTGAGCCGGCGATGCATGGAAGGCGCTCCTTGGGCTGGCGAACCAGCGGAGCACTTCGTATAAGACCTCAACCAAGGTTGAGGTCAAGTGTCATGGCCGCAAAGGCAAGCAAGGTTTTTGGCGAGGATCTGAGCGTCGGCGAGGTGGCGCGCCGCAGCGGCCTTGCCGTCTCCGCCCTGCATTTCTACGAGGCGGAGGGGCTGATCCGCAGCCGCCGCAGCGCCGGCAACCAGCGCCGCTATGCGCGTGAGGTGCTGCGCCGGGTCGCGATCATCAAGGTCGCCCAGCGGACCGGCATTCCGCTGAAGACGATCCGCGAGGCCTTCCAGACCCTGCCGGCCGAGCGCACCCCGACGGCCGAGGACTGGAGCCGGCTTTCCGCGGCATGGAAGGTCGAGCTGGAGCGGCGCATCAAGCGCCTGACCAATCTGCGCGACCATCTCACCGACTGCATCGGCTGCGGCTGCCTCTCGGTGAAGAGCTGCCCGCTCCACAATCCCTGGGACGAGCTCGGACAGCAGGGGCCGGGGCCACGATTGCTCGATCCGGATTAAGGCTGCGGCCGTCTCTGAGGCGCGGCGTCTCCACCGTCATGGTCGGGCCCGTCCCGACCATCCACGTCTTCCTTGGCGAAGTCCGGTGTTCAAGACGTGGATGCTCGCCACAAGGGCGAGCATGACGCGCTGGGTCGATGTCGCGTGTGGGTGGACGCTTCGCTAAGCCAGCCTCCCGTGAAGGCGGGATTTCACCCCGCCTTGTGGAGCTTTTCCAGCGGGAACTTCGCGACATCGGCGAGCAGCTCGACGAAGCCCTTGGCCTGGAAGGCGGCCGTCGCCTCGCCCTTCGCCGCGGTGGCGAGGCTGGCATCGCCGACGGCGCCGGACGGGTTCACGTCCTGCGCCATCCAGGCGAAGGGGTGGGCCCCCGTCGGCCGCAGCCACTTGTATTCGTCGGCCATCGCGACCGTCAGCGGCTCGAAGCGGCCGGCCTTGCTCATGTCGACGAGGTCCGGCCGGAAATGCAGCATCAGGGCGGTCTCGACGTCGCCGCCATGGATGCCGTGGAGCGCGTCCATGGGCTCGAACACGCCCGGCGGCAGGCCGAAATTGCTCCAGGAGGTCGAGACCGCGAGCATGCCGTGGCTGACGCGCAATTCGCGGGCGACGACCTTCATCGGGTCGACATTGCCGCCATGCGAGGTGACGAGGACGAGCTTGCGCAGCCCGGCGCGCTTCACGCTCTCGCCGATCTCGATCCAACTGCGGATCGCGCTTTCCCAGGAGAGGGTGAGCGTGCCCGGCGAATGCAGGTGCTCGTTCGACTTGCAGATCGCCAGCGTCGGCAGCACCAGCACGTCGAGCCCGGCCGGAACCTGCGGCATGGCCAGCGCCAGCATCGCATTCATCACGGTGGTGTCGACCGAGACGGGGAGGTGCGGGCCGTGCTGCTCGATCGCCGCCAGCGGCAGCACGGCGATGGTGGAGTCGGGCGAGAGCCCCTGGAAATCGGTGGTCTTCAGATCGCCCCAGAAGCGCGCGCTCATCTCGTCTGGTCCTTGCTAGGCCGGTGTCAGGTCCCGTCGCTGTCTTCTACATCGCAAACCCCGCGCGGGAACCCGCCTTCGCGCACGCCGGGGAGGCAAGGCACGCGGCTTAGCTGTGGATCGCGCCGGTTCAGGCGGCGTCATGCATGGACAAGCTCTGCCGGAGCCGCTGTCTGGCGCTTGTGTGCCGGCCGGGCTGGAGGCATTCTCCGCCGGTCGCCGCCCAGCGCTCGTGCGTCGCCCGCCGCGAGCCGCCACCCTGGTCAGTTGCGGAAGGGATTTCAGACATGACGATGAAGTATCGCCTGGATCGGCGCGCCGCGCTCGGTCTGATCGGTGGTTCGGCCGCTTCGGTGCTGATCCCGGTTCCCGGTGCGCGCGTCAACGCGCAGACGCTGGACAAGGTCAGCTACCAGACCAACTGGCGCGCCCAGGGTGAGCATGGCGGCTTCTATCTCGCCGCCGCCAACGGCATCTACAAGAAGTACGGGCTCGACGTCGACATCCGCCCGGGCGGCCCGCAGCAGAACCCGACCCAGCTCCTGCTCGGGGGGCGCGTCGATATGATCATGGGCAATTCGCTGGAAGCGCTGCATTTCGCGCAGGAGGGCATTCCCTTCCTCTGCATCGCCTCGATCTTCCAGAAGGACCCGCAGGTCCTGATCTCGCATCCTGGCCAGGGCAATGATTCGCTCGCCGCCCTGAAGGACAAGCCGATCCTGATCGGCGCACAGGGCAGGGTGGCCTTCTGGCCCTTCCTGAAGCTGAAGTTCGGCTACCGCGACGAACAGGTCCGGCCCTACACCTTCAACATGGCGCCCTTCCTTGCGGACAAGAAGCTCTCGCAGCAGGGCTTCCTTTCCTCCGAGCCCTTCGCCATCCGCAAGGCTGGCGTCGAGCCGGTGGTGCATCTCCTCGCCGATGCCGGCTTCGAGAACTACAACACCACCATTACCATCTCGAAGAAGATGGTCGACGAGAAGAAGGACCTGGTTCAGCGCTTCGTCACCGCCTCGCTGGAAGGCTGGGCCGAGTACATGAAGGGCGGGCCGGGCATCGCCGCGGCCAATGCCCGGATCCTGAAGGACAACCCGGACATCGACCAGGAAAAGCTCGACTACGCCCTCAAGGCGATGAGCGATAACGGCATCGTGCTGTCCGGCGACGCGCTCACCCTCGGCATCGGCGCGATGACCGATGCGCGCTGGGAGCGCTTCTACAACAGCATGACCCAGGCCGGGGTCCTCCCGGCCGGCGTCGACTTCCGCAAGGCCTACAGCCTGGAATTCGTCAACAAGGGCGTCGGCAAGGCCTGATCGCCATAGCCTCCGGGCTCCACCGCTGCGACGGTCGCAGGCCGGAGCGGGGGAAGCTTCTGGGGATGACAGCCCGGCATGACCGCAGCGCGCTTTGCGTCGCGGCTCATCCGGGTTATTGCCATTCCAAACAAGCCCTTACCGATTGGACTATCAGGCTTTGGACACGGCCTATCTGAGCACATCCCCGGCGACAGCGACGAGTGGCGCGAGCCCGCTGGTCAGCGTCCGCCGGGTCTCGAAGCAGTTCGCCAACGGCACGCTCGCCGTGCGCGATGTCGATCTCGACCTCGGTGCCGGCGAGTTCATCAGCCTGCTTGGCCCGTCGGGCTGCGGCAAGTCGACCCTGCTGCGCATGATCGCCGGCCTCGCCAGCCCGAGCACGGGCACGATCGAATGGAACAGTGCCGCCTCTGACGGCACGGCAGGGGCGCGGCCCGATCTCGGCTTCGTCTTCCAGGATCCGACCCTGATGCCTTGGGCCAACGCCCTGAGCAACGTCATGCTACCGCTGACGCTGAAGCATGTGTCGAAGCGCGAGGCGGCCGAGCGCGCCGCCGAGATGCTGGCTCTGGTCGGCCTGAAAGGCTTCGAGAACTCCTATCCGCGCGAATTGTCCGGCGGCATGAAAATGCGCGTCTCGATCGCCCGTGCGCTGGTGATGCGGCCGAAGATCCTGCTGATGGACGAGCCCTTTGCCGCGCTCGACGAGATCACCCGCCACCGCCTCAATGACGACCTGCTCCAGCTCTGGTGGAAGGAGCGCTTCACCGCGGTGTTCGTCACCCATTCGGTGTTCGAGTCGGTCTATCTCTCGCAGCGCATCGTCGTGATGGCGGCACGCCCCGGCCGCGTCATGGCCGATTTTGCGGTCGACGCGCCCTATCCGCGCGACGATCTGTTCCGTACCTCGGCCGACTATGCCAGCCTCTGCCGGCTGGCTTCCGGCCGGCTCAAGGAGGCGATCGGCTCATGAGCGCCCCTGCCACCGCCACCTCCGCCCATGACGGCACCGATGCCGAGGCCCGCCCGGTCGTGGACCGGGAACCGCATCTGCTCGGTTTGCCAGTCAGCGCCTGGCCTCGCTTGCTGGCGCCGCTCTGCATCGGCGCCCTCGCGCTCGGGCTCTGGGAATTCCTCGTCCGCTGGAACGAGGTTCCGTCCTATGTCCTGCCCGGTCCGCTGCTGATCGGGCAGACGCTGATCGCCGACTGGGCGTCTCTTTCGGCCTCGCTCTGGGTCACGCTGCGCATCACCTTCATGGCGCTGGCAGCGGCGGTGTTCTTCGGCGTCACGCTCGCCGTGTTGTTCACCCAGTCGAAATGGCTGGAGATGGCGCTCTTGCCCTATGCGGTGATCCTGCAGGTGACGCCGATCGTCGCGATCGCGCCGCTGATCATCATCTGGGCCGGCGATATCGACCTGTCCCTGCTGATCTGCGCCTGGATCGTCGCCTTCTTCCCGATCCTCTCGAACACCATCCTCGGGCTGAACTCGGCCGACCATAACCTGGTCGACTATTTCAAGCTGCACGGCGCGACGCGCTGGCAGACGCTGCGCTATCTCAAGCTGCCGGCGGCCCTGCCGTATTTTCTTGCCGGGCTGAAGATTTCGGGCGGGCTGGCGCTGATTGGTGCGGTCGTCGCCGAATTCGTCGCCGGTACCGGCGGCAGCGCGTCGGGGCTCGCCTATCGCATCCTCGAATCCGGCTACCAGCTCAAGATCCCGCGCGTCTTCGCGGCGCTGATCATGATCTCGCTGACCGGGGTCGCGATCTTCCTGGTGACGAGCTGGATCTCGCACCTCCTGCTGCGGCGCTGGCACGAGAGCGCGCTGAAGCGCGAGAGCTGAGCGGCCGCGGCCGCGCCTCCGAGCGCCACTTTCCTTTCGATCGGGGTGTGGCGATCGACCGGCCGCCGCTCAGGCGAAGAACCGGAGCCGTTCCTCGGTGGGCAGTGAATCGATCGCCCGCAGGTCCGCCTCGGAGTAGCTGATTTCGAGCCGGGCCGAGCTGGCTGCCGGCCTGGCGGGCACGGCCTCGGCCGGAGAGCCGATATCGCTGAAGACGATGTCCTCGTCGACGATCGGACGACCCGCGAAGCGCCGCAGCCCCGGCACCTTGCCGGACAATGTTCCGTCCTGCGCCAGCGGAGCCCGCCTGTGGGTGCCGATCTCGACGATGTCGATATCGCCGGGATCGGTCAGCGAGGGCCGCGTCAGCGGCTGAACCCGTGGTTCGGATGGCGGATCGGCCTGCGCCGGCGCGGGGGACGGCTCCAGGGCAAAGCTCGCGCCGTCGACGACGGCGCGCAGGCTCGAATCGAGCATGGCGACGGTGTCGGCCATTTTCTCGATCTGGTCGGCAGAAGCTTCGACGGTCGCGGTAGCGCTGTAGATCTCGGTCGCGCGGCGGTCGAGCCGGTCGCAGATATCCGGGGCGGCGCCGCTTTCGCGCAGCGTCCAGGCCGCTTCCTGAATGCCCTCGGCGGCAGCGATGATGTTGGACGCGGCTTCGTGAATCCGGCCCGACAGCCGCGTCGACGACAGGTTGCCGACGCCGGCACGATCGAGATCCTCGCGCAGTTCGGCGATCGCCCGCGCTGCCTCGGGAAAGCCGACGCCGGCATCGAAGGCCGGCTTCGGTGCTGCGAAAAGACCTTCGAGCCTTGCGATGGCCGAAAGCACCTGTTCGGTGTCGGCTTGCCGGTTGCGCTTGGCATATTCGGCGAGGAACCAGCGGCCACGCCCGGTTTCCATCACCGCATCGGCGATGGCGGCGTAGTCCATCTCGCTCAGCGGGGTCAGCGAACGCGCGTCGCTCATGGCAAGGCTGCTCTCCACGGGCTGGTCAAATCGCGTCTGGCCGATCGAAGATGCCCATCCGGCAATCTGCTGGTGATTCTTTAAGAAATCGCTGCCAAGGGCATGTCCTCCTCCTCATCATCCGGGTCGGGCCCCAGCCGCTGGCTTGCCGCGCGCCTGTCGCTGATGCACGGGCTGAATTTCGTCGGCATCGGCTTCTATCTGCCGTTCTTTCCGATCTGGCTCGGTTCGAAGGGGCTGAGCGACGTCGATATCGGGTATGTTCTGGCGACTCCGATCCTGGTTCGCGTGCTGGCGGCGTCCTGGATCACCGGTCTCGCCGATCGGCATATCCCGCCGGTGCTGCTGCTGGCCTTGCTGAACGCTTGCGCGGCCGCGGCCTATTTCGGCCTCTCCAGGCTCGATACGCTCGTCCCGATCGCGCTCGTGACCACGCTCGCGGCGGTCGCACTCTCGGGAGTCGTGCCGCTCGCCGACATCCTGACGACGACGCAGGTTCGCGCCGGCCGCTTGCGCGACTATGGCAGGGTCCGGCTCTGGGGCTCGGTCACCTTCGTGCTCGGCAACATCGCCGGTGGCTACCTCGTCGCGCGCCACGGCGCCTGGCCGATCCCGCTGGTGCTGGCCGGCTGCAGTCTGATGGCGGCGCTCGCAGCCTTGCAGGCGCCGCCGCCTCCGGCCACAGCGGTGGCGGCAGGCGGACAGGGCGCGGCGGCGCGGGGCTTCTCGCCCACTTTCTGGCTGGCGGTGACGGCCGCGGCCTGCGTCAACGCCACCCATGCCGCCCTTTATGCCTTCGGCTCGCTGCACTGGCGCAGCCTCGGCTTCAGCGACGAAAGGATCGGCTTTCTCTGGGCCATCGCCGTCGTCGCCGAGATCGGCGTCTTCCTGTTCGTCGGCAGTATCGCCGCGCGCGGCGCCGGTGGCCTGCGCTGGATCATCGTCGCCGCTCTGGCGGCTGCGCTGCGCTTCGGCGCCATGGCGTTCGATCCCGGCTTTTCCGCTACCGTCGGGCTTCAGCTGCTGCACGGTGTCAGCTTCGCCTGCGCTCATCTCGGCGCGCTCGCCGCGGTCTCGGCCCTGGCCCCGGAGACACGCCGGGCTGCGGCGCAGGGCCGGCTGGTGGCGGTGGGCGCGCTCGCAATGGGCTCGCTGACGGTGCTCTCCGGCTATCTCTACCGGCTGCTCGGCCCCGGTGTCTTCCTTGCCATGGTTCCGGTCGCGCTGATTGGTGCCGGGCTGGCGACGCTTGCCATTGCAAGGTTGCGCAGCGATACAGGCCGGGGGTGACAGATTCGATCGCAAAGGGCGCGCAAACCCTCATGGCTGTCGTCGACGACGCTGAACCGCTGGCGATCTATCGCGATGATGACGGCGTATTGGCGGTTGCCCTGGCCGGCAGCTGGAGCGCCGATCGCGCGCCGCGTCTCGAAGAGCTGATCGCTGAAATGGCGGCGCGCGTCGCCGCCGTCCGGCAGGCGCGGCTCGACCTTTCGGCCATCGGGCGCCTCGACACGCTCGGCGCCTATCTCCTCGCCCGCCTCAAGGAGGACGGCGAGGCAGCAGGCGCCGGGGTCGAGCTGGCGAGCCGCCGCCCCGAGCACGGCGTGCTGCTGCGCGAGGTCAATCTGCGCGCCACCGAGTACGAGCCGCCGGCGCGACCGACCGGCCTTGTCACCGTGCTCGTCAACATCGGCAAGGCGGTCACCAATTTCGGTCGCGACCTGGTCGGTGGTGCGGTCTTCCTTGGCGAGGTGATGATCGCCTGCGTCGGAGCGCTGTTCGGGCCGCGCAAGTTCCGGGGGCCGTCCCTGATCAACCAGATCGAGCTGATCGCCTTCAGCGGCGCGCCGATCATCATCCTGATCTCGTTCCTGGTCGGCTGCATCGTCGCGCAGCAGGGCATCTTCCAGCTGCAGCAGTTCGGCGCCGCGGTCTTCGTCGTCAACCTGACCGGCATCCTGATCCTGCGCGAGCTCGCCGTGCTCCTGACCTCGATCATGGTCGCCGGCCGCTCTGGCTCAGCCTTCACCGCCGAGATCGGCTCGATGAAGATGCGCGAGGAGATCGACGCGCTGCGGGTCATGGGCCTGGAGCCGATCGAGGTCCTGGTCGTGCCGCGCATCCTCGCCCTGATGATCTCGCTGCCGATCCTGACCTTCATCTCGGCGATGTCGGGGCTGGTCGGGGCCGGGCTCGTCGCCTGGCTCTATGGCGGCATCGGCCTCGACACTTTCCTCGCCCGGCTGAAATCCGTGATCACCTGGCAGCATTTCGCGGTCGGCCTCATCAAGGCCCCGTTCATGGCGTTCGTGATCGGCCTGATCGCCTCGATCGAGGGCCTCGCGGTCAAGGGCTCCGCCGAATCGCTCGGGCGTCAGGTCACGGCCTCGGTGGTGAAGGCGATCTTCATGGTCATCGTCGTCGACGGGCTTTTCGCCATGTTCTTCGCCTCGATCCGGTTCTGAGAGGGCAGGCAGCCGCGATGCAGGGCGATCTGGCAATGTCGGCGACCCCGGCGAAGGATGCTTCTCCCGGTGAGGCCGATGCCGTCATCCGCGTGCGCAACCTCAAGGTCGCGTTCGGCGAGAAGGTCATCATGGACGGGCTCGACCTCGACGTGATGCGCGGCGAGATTCTCGGCTTCGTCGGTGGCTCCGGCCAGGGCAAGTCGGTGCTGACCCGCACCATCCTCGGCCTGGTGCGCAAGCAGCGCGGAACGATCGAGGTCTTCGGCGAGGATGTCGACAAGCTCGACCAGCGGGCGCACCGGACGCTCGAGCGGCGCTTCGGCGTGATGTTCCAGCATGGCGCCTTGTTCTCGGCGCTCAGCGTCAAGCAGAACATCCAGTTGCCGATGCGCGAATATCTGAAGCTCTCGCCGCGCCTGCTTGATGAGCTTGCCATGCTCAAGATCGAGATGGTCGGCCTGCCGCCGGACGCCGCAGACAAGGCGCCTTCGGAGCTCTCGGGCGGCATGATCAAGCGCGCGGCGCTCGCCCGTGCGCTCGCCCTCGATCCCGAGATCGTCTTCCTAGACGAGCCGACATCCGGGCTCGACCCGATCGGCGCGGCGGATTTCGACGAACTGATCATGACGCTGAAGCAGACTTTGGGACTGACCGTGTTCATGGTAACGCATGATTTGGACAGTCTCTTCGTTGCGTGCGACAGAATAGCCGCCCTGGCGGACAAGCGTGTCATCGCGGTTGGTTCGCTCGCTGACATGCTGGCCTCCGACCATCCCTGGCTGAAAGCCTATTTCGGTGGCGAGCGGGCCCGCGCCCGATTGCCGAAAGACAATCTGAGGACCTGACGGAGCATCATGGAGTCTCGCGCCAACTATGCTCTGGTCGGTTTGTTCACGCTCGCGGTGATCGCGGCGATGTTCGGGTTCGTCTATTGGTTCGGTAGCGGCGGCACCGGCCGCAAGCAGGACGTCCGGGTGATCTTCACCGGCTCGGTGACCGGGCTGGCACGAGGCTCGAGCGTGCTCTTCAACGGCCTGCGCGTCGGCGAGGTCAAGCAGATCGGCCTCCAGCCCGACGATCCGAGCCGCATCTACGGGGTGATCGAGGTCGAGAACACGACGCCGCTCCGAAAGGACACGCGGGCGCGCATCGAAGCGCAAGGGCTGGCAGGTGTGGTGGCTCTGCAGCTGATCGGCGGCGAGCCGAATGCGCCGATGCTCGAGGTGAAACCCGACGAGAAGCTGCCGACGATCTACGCCGAGCGCTCGGAGTTCCAGGACATCATCGAATCCGTGCGCAACGTCGCGCAGAAGGCCGACGAAGTGCTCGGCAGCCTCGACGGGCTGATCAAGGAGAACGCCGGCTCGATCACCGCGACCGTCCGCAATGTCGAGAAGTTCTCGGCGGCGCTCGGCAACAACGCCGACGGCATCGACAAGCTGATGGCGAGCTTCGGGCAGATCGCCGAGACGATCTCGCCGCTGACCCAGAAGCTCGGTGTGCTCAGCGAGGAGCTGACGGAAGTCGTCCGCTCGGTCGACGACCAGAAGATCTCCAACATCATCAACAATATCGACAAGTTCACCGCGGCGCTCGGCGGCTCCAGCAACGATGTCTCGAAGGTGGTCAGCGACGTCGCCTCGATCACCGAGAAGCTCAATCGCGCCGCCGATCAAGTCGAGGGCGTCCTCAAGGCGGCGCAGTCCTTCCTCAATGCCGAGGACGGGCAGGGCGCTCTCGCCGAGGTCGGCAATGCCGCGAAGTCGATTCGGGTCCTCGCCGACAATCTCGACAAGCGCACGGCCGAGATCACCACCGGGATCAACCGCTTCACCGGCCCCGGCCTGCGCGATCTGGAAACGCTGGCATCCGACGGCAAGCGGACTCTCTCCGAAGTGAACCGAACTTTGCGCAGCTTCGAGCGTAATCCCCAGCAGTTCATCTTCGGCGGTCGCCCGCCGCTTCCCCAATATGGTGGATCGCGCTAGTTCGATGCTGATGCCCAGCCCGCTTTCGTCGCTCTCCGCTCGCGCGCGTGCCGCCTCCGGCGCGATCGCGGTCGCCCTGCTGCTGGCCGGCTGCGGCGGCGGCCCGACGCCGACGACCTTCGACCTCTCGGCACCGCGTGACTTCGGCCGCGTCGGCGGCTCGCAGGCCGCCCTCGTCGTTGCCGAGCCGACCACGGTGCAGGCGCTCGATTCCGACCGGCTCATCGTCAAGGATTCGGCCGGCGCGCTCTCCTTCCTTGGCAGCGCGCAATGGGCCGACCGCGTGCCGCGGCTGGTCCAGACCCGCCTGATCCAGACCTTCGAGAATGGCAGCCGGATCGCCTCGGTCAGCCGGCCGGGCGAGCGCATGGTGCCCGACGTCCAGCTTAACACGGACATCCGCAGCTTCAATATCGAGGCCGCCAGCGGTCAGGCCGTGGTCGAGATCACCGCCAAGCTGGTCGGTGACCGCACCGGCAAGATCCAGCGCGCCAAGCTGTTCTCGGCGCGCGTTCCGGCCGGTGCCGTCGATGGCGCCGCAGCGGCGCATGCCCTCGACAAGGCGCTGTCGCAGGTGCTGATCGATATCGTGCGCTGGGCCGGGCGCGGCTGAGGCCGATGTCCGGGGCGGCGCATATCGCCTTGCCCGGAGCCCTGCACGACACGCTCGTCGCCGCCGCCGGTATCATGGCTGTCGCGCGGGAGCCGTGGTGGATCATCGCCAGCGCCGCCATTGCCTTGCATGGCGGGCGCGTCGGCGACGTCGCGGACGTCGATGTCCTGACCAGCGCCGCGGATGCCAGGCGCATCGCGAGCCATCTCGGTCTCGAACTCCGCGCTCCCGCGCCGCATCCCCGGTTTCGCTCCGAGGTCTATCTGGCCTGGGGTGGTGCTCCGCTTCCCGTCGAGTTCATGGCGGGTTTCGCAGTCCGCTCCGGAGATGCCTGGCGCGCGGTTGTTCCGGCGACGCGGCAGGCCGTCCAGATCGGCGGCGTTGAACTCTATGTTCCCGAACGCGGCGAGCTCCGCGCTATCGTCGAGAGCTTCGGGCGTCCCAAGGACCTGCTGCGCGCCAGCCTCCTGCCGCGAGACTGAGCCGCCTCCGGCGCGTCGCGAAGCAGGAACGTCTCCGAGCGAGGCGGGTGCCTGTTCGCGTGAAGAACGTGCAGTGAAACAAGGGGATGGAGCGCTTCCGCGCTTAGGGGGCGCGGCGCTGCTCTAGGTGCCGCAGAAGGTCGCCAGCACGCGCTCATGGGCGGCCGGCGGCAAGGCATAGCTCTCGCGCCCCGGCTGCTCCTCATAGGGCTTTGCCAGCACGGACAGCAATTCCTCGAAAGGTGCGAGGTCGTCCCGTTCCTCGGCGGCCTGGATCACCGCCTCGATACGGTGATTGCGCGGGATGAAGAGCGGATTGGCGGCGCGCATCGCCGCCCGCCGCGCCTCCGCCGAGAGCGTGTCCTTCTCCAGCCGCTGGCGCCAGCGGCTTTCCCAGCCATCGAATTCGGCGGGGTTCGCGAACAGGTGACGGCAAGCTTCGCCATCGGCAAGAGGCGTCGCGTCCTGGCTCAGACGCCGGAAGGTCAGCGTGAAGTCGGCCTTCCCGCGCTGCATCGTTTCCAGCAGCTTGCTGATCAGCTCGATGTCCTCGGGCTCTTCCGTGGCGAGGCCGAGCTTGCGGCGGAAGCCGGCGACGAGCCCGCTCTGGAACAGGGGCTCGAAGCGGTCGAGCGCCGCCTGCGCGATCGGGATCGCCTGATCGACATCCTTGGCCAGCAGGGGCAGCAGCGCCTCGGCGAGGCGGGTCAGGTTCCAGCGCGCGATCGCCGACTGGTTGCCATAGGCGTAGCGGCCATGCTCGTCGATCGAGCTGAACACCGTGCCCGCATCATAGCTGTCCATGAAGGCGCACGGTCCGTAATCGATGGTCTCTCCGGCGATCGACATGTTGTCGGTGTTCATGACGCCGTGAATGAAGCCGATCAGCAGCCATTGCCCGACAAGGGCGGCCTGTGCCGCGATGACGGCCTCGAGCAGGCAGAGATAGGGCGCATCGCTGCCGGCGCAATCCGGATAATGCCGGGCAATCGCGTGGTCCGCGAGCACGCGCAACCCTTCGACATCGCCGCGCGCCGCGAAGAACTGGAAGGTGCCGATCCTGATATGGCTGGCGGCCACGCGCGTCAGGATGGCGCCGGGCAGCATCCGCTCCCGCCTGACCCAGTCCCCCGTCCGCACGGCGGCGAGCGCCCGCGTCGTCGGGATGCCGAGCGCCGCCATCGCCTCGCCGACGATGTATTCGCGCAGAACCGGCCCGAGCGCGGCCCGGCCGTCTCCCCGGCGCGAGAACGGGGTCGGGCCCGCGCCTTTGAGCTGGATGTCGCGACGGCGGCGCGCGCGGTCGACCACCTCGCCGAGCAGGATGGCGCGGCCGTCGCCGAGCTGCGGGTTGAAGCCGCCGAACTGGTGTCCGGCATAGGCGGTGGCGATCGGCATCGCGCCCTCGACGAGGCTGTTGCCGGCCAGCGTCGCAACGCCCTGTGGGCTGCTGAGCCAGGCCGGATCGAGGCCGAGCTCTGTCGCCAGCGCCTCGTTGAGCTTGACGAGGCGCGGCGCGCTGACGGCTGTCGGCTCGACCGATGCGAAGAAGCGCGGGGGGAGCCGCGCGTAGGAGTTGTCGAAAGCGATCCTGCTCATTGCTCGTAGATAGGCCGGACCACCGGCTTCGCAAAGGGACGGCGCCCGCGCGCTGCCTGCGCGAGCCGCTGGCAAGGAAAAGGCCGCCCTGACGGGCGGCCCTCGATCTTGTTGGTCCGGAAGGAGAGGGCGCTTATTCGAAGCGCCCGCTGGCATGGGCCAGCATGGTGTAGACCTTGCCGGTCTCCGAGGTCAGGTAGGTCTTGGCGACCATCGAGTCGCGGTCATCCTTGGCCGCCTCGCCGAGCAGGCGCTCGAACTCCTCGATATAGCGGTCGACAGTCTCCTTGAACTCGGCGTCGCGGCGGTATTTGCGCCGGATCTCGTCGAAGGTCTGCTGGCCCTGCAGTGTGTAGAGGCGGCGCGTGAAGACGTTGCGCTCGCCGCGCTTGTAGCGATCCCAGAGCTCGACGGCCGCGTCATGGTCGATCATCCGGGCGATGTCGACCGAGAGCGAGTCGAGCTTCTCGATGCTGTGGGCAGTCGGCTTCGAGGTTTCCGGCGCACGCTCGTCGCGCGAGGCCCGGTTGAGCAGGTCGGAGAGCCAGCCGGACTTGGCCGGAGCCGCCTCCGGCTGCCGGCGGGCCGCTTCCGCCCGCGCCGCGTCCTGACGGGCCGGCTCGGCCGCCGGGGCTCGTGCCGGCTCCTGCCGCGCCGGCTCCGGCGTCGGGTCGATCGAGGCGCGCAGCGGCTCCATCAGCGCCGGCATGCGCGGGCTCTGAACCGCGACCGGGGCAGGGGCCGCGGCGCTTGCCTGGAAGCCGGCCGAGCGGCGGCTACCATTCTCCGCCGCCGGGCGCGCGACATCGCTGCTGCGGCCCGAGCGGGTGACGATCTCGGTGAGCTCGTTGAGCGCCTTGATCTGGTCGGCGACGACACGGCGCATGGCCGCGGTCGATTCCTGCGTCTCGCGCGGCAGGTCGAGCACGCCGCGCTTCAGCTCGGAACGCGTCGCCTCCAGCTCCTGCTGGATCTCGGCCGACATGGTGCGCATGTCCTCCGCCGCGCTCTGGAAGCGCTCGGTGACCTTGGCGATCTCGGCGCCGACCTCGCTGACCACCTGCTCATAGGAGGAGCGCAGAGCCTGCGTGATCCGCTCGCGCTCGCGGCCGCTGGCGGCGCGGATCGTGTCGAACTGCGCGGCGATCGCGTTGGTCGTGGCCTCGGCGGACTCGCTGAGCACGCCGCCGATCTCGCGGGTGCGGCCTTCCGCGGCGCTGAGCGAAGCGTCCAGCGTCGACGAGAAGGAGCGGGTGATCTGCTCGATATCGTCGGTGCGGGTGGCGATCAGCCCGTGCAGATGCTCGAGCGCCTCCTTGCGGTCCGCGAGCGCATTGCCGACGCGGGCCTCGACCTGCTCGAGCCGCGCCGCGACCGAGTTCAGCGCCGCGGCATTGGTCTGCGTCGCCTCGGTCATCGAGGAGCCCTGCTCGTCGATCCGGGAGATCAGGGCCGTGGTCTCGCGCAGCGTGCCTTCCGAGAAGCTCTTCAGCGCCTCGATCTGGCTCGCCACCTGCATCGAGGCGCGGCCGGTTTCCTCGACCACGGTCGAGAGCACGTTCTGCAACTCCTCGACACGGCCCGACAGGCTGCCTTCGATCGCGACCAGGTTCTTGTTCGCCCCGGTGACGATCTGCTGCATCAGCTTGTTCGCCTCGCCGAGGCGACCGAGCATGCCGCCGAGTTCGCCGCGCAGCTGCTCATTGGTCTGAAGCAGGGCCTCGACCGACTGGCTGGTGCCGGTTTCGAGCGTCTCGCGCAGCTGGCTCGACGCCGTCTCGAGCGCGCCGGTGATGTCGGCGCCACGCTCGCGCAGCCCCTCGATGATCGAGGTGCCGCGGCTGGCGAGGCTCCGCACCACCGCTTCGCCGACATTCGCGACCTCGCCGGCGATCGCCTCGCCCTTCTGGCCGAGCGCTTCGATCATGCCGCCGCCGGTCTGGTCGAACAGCGCACGCAGTTCCGCAGTACGGGAGCCGAGCGCGGTCGCGAGCTCGCCGGACTTCATTTCTAGCGTCTGCGCGATCTGGGCACCGCGCTGGTCGAGCGTGGCGATCACGCCGCCACCCTTTTCGTCGAAGAGGGCGCGCAGTTCCTCGGTGCTGGCACCGAGCACGGCGGCGATCTCGTCCGACTTGCTCTGCAGGGTGTGGGCGATCATCGCGCCACGCTGACCGAGGGCGCTGACGGCGCTTCCGCCCTTCTCATCGAACAGGGCCAGCAGCTGCTCGTTGCTGGCGCCGAGCGCGGCGGCGATCTCGTCCGACTTGCTCTGCAGGGTCTGGGCGATCATCGCGCCACGCTGGCCGAGGGCGCTGATCACGCCATTGCCCTTCTCGTCGAACAGGACCCGCAGCTGCTCGCTGCTGGCGCCGAGCGCGGCAGCGATCTCGTCCGACTTGCTCTGCAAGGTGAGGGCGATCTGCGAGCCATGCTGGCCGAGCGCGTTGATCATGCCGCTGCCCTTGTCATCGAACAGGGCGCGCAGCTCCTCGGCGCGGGCGCCGAGCGTGAGCGAGATGGCCTCGGAGGTGCCCTGGAGCCGCTCGGCGATCTCGGTGCCGCGCGAGTCCAGCGTGCCGGAGACGCTGTCGAGCCGGTCGACGACGCGCTCCTCGAAGCGCGCGACGCTCTGGTCGAGCGTGTCGGCGATCTGCAGGGCCCGCCCGCCGAGCGTCGCATTGATGCTGTCGGCCTTGTCGGCGAGCGTGCGCGTCAGCGCCTCGCTCTTCGAGGTCACGACCTCGCCGATCTCGTCGGCCTTGGCCGCCAGCGCGCGGGTGACCTCGCGGCCGCCCTCGGCCATGACGCGCGCGATGTCGACGGTGCGCTCGACCAGCGCCTCGTTGAGAGCCGTGGCGCGCGAGCCGAGATTGCCGTCGATGCGGTCGATGAGCCCGTCGAGCGAGGTCGCGATCTCTGCGCTCTTGGCGCTGGACCGCTCCTCGAAGATGCGGATCTGGTTCTCCATCGCCGCGGCCGCTTCCTGCGTCCGCGTGCTCATGATCTCGGCCGCATGCTGCGAGCGCTCACCGATGCGTTCCGCCAGGGCCTGGCCTTCCTCGCCGAGCAGCTTCTCGACCTGGCCGAGGCGCAGCGTCACCGAGTCAGTGAAGGAGCGGGCATCGTTGGCGATCTTCGAGGCGAGCGTGCCGCCGCGGGTGACGACGATCTCCTCGAGCGCGCCGAGGCGGGCGCCGATCGAGGCCTCGATCTCGCGGCCCTGGACGTCGAAGAGGCGGGTGAAGGCGTCGTGGCGCCCGGCCAGCAACTCGTTGAGCGCCTGCGAGCGCACATCGACCGAGCGCATTAGCGACTCGGCGTTCGCGGCCAGGGCCTCGTTGACACGTCCGCCCTGTTGGGTCAGCGCGATCACCACGTCCTTGCCGGTCGCGGCAAGCAGGCTGCTCGCCTGGTCGGCCTGGGTGGTGAAGGTCTCGCGCAGCGCGATCGTCGCGTCGCTGACGCGGTCGGCGACATGGCGGCCATCGACGTTGATCGTCTCGGCGAGCTTGCGCGCGGCATCGCCGAGGCGCTCGGCCAGATGCTCGCTCTGCTCGCCGAGCAGGCCATGGACCTCGCGGCCGGTGGCGGTCAGGTCGGCGAGCAGCTTCTCGCGCTGCGAGCCGATCAGCCCGTGGACTTCCTGCCCGGTCGCCGAGAGGCCGGCGATGATGCTCTCGCGCTGGGTGCCGAGCGCGCCGGCGACCTCGTCGCCGGTCTGCGCCAGGCGCGCGATGAAGGCGGCCTGCTGGTCGTCGAACACGGCGCGAGCGCTGTCGCTAGCGGCATTGATGCGGGCTGCGATCGCCTCGCCCTGGTCGCCGAGGCGATCATGCAGGGACTGGCCGGCACTCGCGAGCTGGCTGATCAGCGCGCCGCTGCGCTCGGCGAGCAGGCCGTGCACCGAGCGGCCGACATCGGCGACGCGGGTGACGAGGGCCTGACTCTGGCCGGTCAGCAGCTCCTGCATGTCCTGGCCGGTGGCGATGACGCGGCCGCTCAGGGCCTCGCTCTCCGTGATCAGGAGGTTGCGCACGCCCGAGCCGGCCTCTGCCAGCTGCAGGATGAGGTTCTCGCGCTGCTCGCCGATCGCAGCCTGCACGTCGGCGCCGACCTCGGAGAGGCGCGCCACCAGGCTTTCGCCGCGCTCGCCGAGCGCGCTCTGGACCTCGCGGCCGACATCCGACAGGCGCGACACCAGTCCGCCGCCGCGCTCGTCGATCGCGGTCTCGACCTCGCGGGTGACGTCGGCGAGGCGGGTGACCAGGCCGTCGCCACGGGCGCCGATGGCGTTCTCGATGTCACGGGTGACGTCGGCGAGACGGGAGACGAGGCCGTCGCCGCGGGCGCCGATGGAGTTCTCGACGTCGCGGGTGACCTCGGCGAGGCGGGCGACCAGGCCTTCGCCACGCGCCCCGAGGGCGTTCTCGACCTCGCGCGAGGCGTCGGCGAGGCGGGCGACCAGCCCGTCGCCGCGGGCACCGATCGTGTCCTCGACCTCGCGGGCGACATTGGCGAGGCTGCTGACCAGCCCACCACCGCGCTGATCGATCGCCGCTTCGACGTCGCGGGTGACTTCGGCGAGGCGTGCGACGAGACCGTCGCCGCGGGCGCCGATCGTGTCCTCGACCTCGCGGGTGACATTGGCGAGGCTGCTGACCAGCCCGCCGCCGCGCTGATCGATCGCGGCCTCGACGTCGCGGGTGACTTCGGCGAGGCGGGCGACGAGACCGTCGCCACGGGCGCCGATCGCCTCCTCGACTTCGCGGGTGACGTTGGCGAGACGCGCGACGAGGCCGTCGCCACGCTCCCCGAGGGCTTCCTGCATGCCCTTGCCGACTTCGGACAGGCGCTCGATCAGCGTGTCGCCCTGGCTGCCGATGGCGCCGCGGACGTCATGGCCGATATCGGAGAGGCGGGTGACGAGGCTGCCGGCCTCTTCCGAGAACAGGCTGTGCACGGTGGCGCCGACTGCCGAAATGCGCGCGGTCAGCTCCTCGCCGCGTTCGCCGATCAGCGTGTTGAGACCCTTTCCGGCTTCGTCGAAGCGCAGGATGATCGAGTCGCTCTGCTCGCGCAGCAGGCCATCGACGGTCTGCACCGTCTCCGTGAGTCGCTCGACCAGCGTCTCGCCCTGTTTGCCGAGCAGGCTGTGGACGGTGTCGCCGGCCTCCTGGATGCGGGAGGCGACGAGCTCGTTCTGCTTGCTGAGGAGCACATGCACGCCGCGGCCGACCTCGGCCAGGCGGGTGGTGACGCTCTCGCCTTCGTCGGAGATGGTGGTGCGCAGCGTCTCGCCGGTCTCGGCGAGGCGTGCGCTGAGGTTGCTGCTCTGCTCGTCGATCAGCCCGACCAGGGTGCGGCCGCTCTGCTCGAAGCGCTCGGCCACGGTGGTGCCGCGCTGGGAGATCTCCTGCGCCAGCGTCTCGCCGGTGGTGCGCAGCGTCTCGTTGACCGTCTCGGCCCGGTTGGCGAGCGTCTCGGCGACCTGCGCGCCGGTTTCGCTGATCGCGCGGGTGACGTCGCGGGCGCCGGCGGTGAGGCCCTCGGTCAGCACCGCGCCGGTGCGCTCGAGCGAGCTCGCGATCTCCTGGACCCGGCTGTCGATCAGCCCGGTGACGCTGTGGCTGGCGCCGGTCAGGCGCTCGCCGACTTCGCTTGAGGTGACCTGCAGGCGCTCGACCAGCTCGTTGCCGCGGCCGCTGATCTCGTCGACCATGCGCTCGCCGGCACGGCCGAGCGCGAGGGTGATCTGGTCGCCCTTGTCGCTCAGGGTCACGGTGACGCGTTCGCCCGCCTGCGCGACCGCCTCGGCGATCGAGCGGCTGGCGGTTTCGAGATCCTTGCTGATGTTCTCATGGGCGCCGCTGATGGCGAACTTGACCCGCTCGGCATTGCCGACGACGGATTCGCGCTGGGTCACCAGCTCGTCGATGAGCGAGCGCAGCCGGATTTCGTTGTCGGCATAGGCGCGCTCCAGCGTCGCGATCTCGCCGCGCACGATGGTCTCGAGCTCGCCGGCCCGCGCCACGGCGCGTTCGATGCCGTCGCCCATGGCGGCGACCTCGCGGCGGATGGTCTGGCTGAGCGAGAGCACGGAATCGGTGGCGACGATCTCGGGCTCGGCGAGGCGCAGCGCGACCTCGGTCATCGCCCGCGAGACAAGGCGCATCTCCTGGGTGCGGCGATAGAGTGCCGCCAGGACGAAGAAGAACACGACGGGCGCACCGGCGCCGAGCGTGAGCAGGGCCCATTGTCCCGGGCCGAAGGCGGCGATGCCGGGCGGCAGGCCCTCGGCGAAGGAGCCGTAGCGGCTGACGAGCGTGAAGCCGACGCCGCCGAGCCAGGCGAGGGCGGCGAGGGCGGCGAACCAGTAGGGCTTGCCGGAGGGGCGGACGGAAAAGGCCTGGACCAGCGAGCTGGAGTCGCGGCGATCGTCATTGGCGACGCGGCTGGTGTCGGGAGCGATAGCGGGGCGCGGCGGCGGCGCGGGCTCGCCGGCCTCGGACTTGAGCGGCGCGGCCTCGACCCGCGGCAGTTCGACCTTGAGGTCGCCGCCGGCAGCGGAGGGCAGCTTCAGCTCCGGGCTGTCGGCGGTGTCGTCGCCCTTGGGCTGGTCCAGCCTCAGCGCTTCCTCGATCGCCGACATGGCGGCCTCGGTCGGATCCTGGAGCTTGTTCTGCCGGGTCATGAATGCCGCCTCGCTACGCTACTGGCGATGAGCGTGTCGTCACACGCCGCACGACGAAAACCGGCCGCCTCAAGCCGATATCCCGCAAGCGACACGACGCCCATCGTTTACTGTCTCGAAGCGTAGTTGAGGCAAGCACTGAATGAAACCAGTTTCCCTCGCCGATTCACAAACGTCGTTAACGCCTCATTCACCATGATGGCGCTTCCTAAGGGGTCACGAGACCGCGCCCGGCACGCGGTCTCGGACCTGAAAGTCGAGTACCACAATGAGCAAGACAGCCATCGACCTTGAGCATCTCGCCCGCCAGACGGGCGGCGATATCGCGCTGGAGCGCGAACTGCTCGTCCTCTTCTCCCAGCAATGCGCCCGCCACCTGCGCACCATCCACGGCAGCGCCGACGATAATGCCAGGCGCGACGCCGCCCACACCCTGAAGGGGGCAGCCCGTGCGATCGGCGCCTGGCAGGTAGCCGATGCGGCCGATCTGATCGAGCAGCAGCTGGCCGCGCCGGGTTCGCATCCGCAGGAGGCGAGCATGGACGCGCTGACGCTGGCGGCGGCGGAGGCCCGTGCGGCGATTGCGCGCTTCGACTGCGCAGCCTGAAATCGCCGTTTCGCGCGCTTTCGAAATCCTCTAGAGACGATCTGGTCCGGGGCCTACCGCGGACACCAATCCCTCTCGCGGGCGACTGGCGTGGCACGGCTCCTAGGCCGGGCCCGGAGCCGCCCGGACATGCAAGCCGCGAAGCCGCCAGGACGGCGCGCCGGAGTTCGACATGCCGAAGATCACGTTCATCGATGCCCAGGGGACGAGCCGCACGGTCGAGGGCGAGACCGGCTCGACGGTGATGGAGGTCGCGGTCCGCAACGGCGTGCCCGGCATCGAGGCGGAATGCGGCGGCGCCTGCGCCTGCGCCACCTGCCATGTCTATGTCGACGATGCCTGGCTCGAAGCGACCGGCCAGGCCGAGCCCATGGAGGAGGACATGCTCGACTTCGCCTTCGACGTCCGCCCGGGCTCGCGCCTGTCCTGCCAGATCCGCGTCCGCGACGAGTTCGACGGCTTGATCGTCCGTACGCCCGCCCGGCAGGGCTGAGGACGCCTACTCTGCCGCTGCGGGGGCAGGGACAGACAGCGTCGTCTCGTGGCCGGCGACCGGATGGCGTGGCACGAGCAGCGAAAGCCCGAGCGAGGCGGTCGCGACGCCGGCGCCGATATAGAACACCAGTGCCGGATCGCGCAGCCAGATCAGCCCGAAGGTGATCGGCAGGAACACGGCCGCGATGTGGTTGATCGTGAAGGCGACCGCCGAGGTCGGGGCGATGTCGGCGGGGTCTGCGATCTTCTGGAAATAGGTCCGCTGGGCAAGGACGAGCGTGAAGCAGACGCCGTCGATGACGAAGAAGGCGCCCGCGAACAGGGCGCCCCAGTTGCCGAAGACGCCGTGGCTCGCCAGCGCGTAGCCGATGAAGACCACGATCAGCGAGATGTTTTCGAGCTGGATGGTGGCGCGTTCGCCGATCCGTCCGACCAAGGCGCCCAGCAGCGGGCCGGCGAACATGTTGATGCCGTAGGTCGCCAGCAGCAGCGTCGCCGTCGCCGCGACGTCGTAGCCGAAGCGCTCGACCAGCAGGAAGCCGCCGAAGGCCATGAAAATCTGGCGTCGCGCCCCCGACGCGAAGGTCAGTGCGTAATAGAGCCAGTAGCGCTTGCGCAGCACGAAGCCCTTGTTCTGCGGTACCGCGCCCTGGAAACGCGGGAACAGCGCGATCGCGACGACGGTCAGCGCAATGGTGACGAGACCGGCGCCGAGGAAGACGGTGGCATAGCTCGGCTGCAGGGTCCGCCAGATCAACGCGATCGAGCCGAAGGCCAGCAATTGCGCGACCGCCGAGGCGCCGGCGATCCGGCCGAGCAGGCGCGGCGCCTCCGATTTGGGCAGCAGCTGCAATTGCAGGGATTGCTGGGCCGTTTCGTAATAGTGGAAGCCGATCGACATGATCGTCGTCGTCAGCAGCAGCCCGCCGAGGCTCGGATAGAAGCCGGTGAGCGCGACGCCGAGGCCCAGCGTCAGCAGGCTGAGATAGGCCAGCACCTGCTCGCGCATGATCCAGAACAGGATAATCGCGGTGAAGGCCAGGAAACCGGGAATTTCGCGCACCGATTGCAGGATGCCGATATCCTGCCCGGTGAATCCTGCCGCCTCCTTGGCGAAATTGTTCAGCAGCGCGCTCCAGCTCGCGTAGCCGAACCAGTTGACGAAGGCGAGCACCATCAGGAAGCTGGTCGGAGAGGCGATGAGCCCGGTCAGCCGGCGAGGGGGGGAGGCTTCGGACATCGACACATCCGGACAGGAGAAAGCCGCGTCGGGGCGACCGAGCCCGCGATGGGGCGGCCTCCGCCGGACTGTTAAACCCATGCGGTTCCGCGTCAAATTCCGCGGCATCATGACGACCATGCGTGCGCCCGGTTGATCGAGCGCAACGACCGGGAACGCGCCCGGCGCCAGAATTCAGTCCAGTCGAGCACAGCGAGGAGAATGCGATGTACAAATCGATTCTGGTTCCGGTCGATCTCGCCGAAGCGGATTTGGCGGCCCCCGCAATCGCGGCGGCGGAATCCTTCGCGACAGCCTCGGACGGTACGGTGCGCTTGGTCTATGTCCGCTCGCTGGTGCCGATCACCTACATGGAGTTCGTCCCGGCCGATTTCGACGCTGGTCAGCAGAACGAGGCCGAGCAGCAGCTCGCCGAGATCGCGGCCAAGGTGAAGCTGCCGAGCGACCGCGTTTCAGCCAAGGTGCTGGTCGGCTCGGTCCATGGCGAAGTGCTGGCGGAGGCCGATGCCAGCGGCGCCGATCTGATCGTGATCGGCTCGCACGAGCCCGGCATGCTCGCCTATGTCATCGGCTCGAACGCCTCGACCATCGTCAGGCGAGCCAAGTGCTCGGTGCTGGTGGTGCGGTAGGGGCGTCGCCTGAAGCCGGCCGGCTCAGCCCGGTCGGCTCTGCCCTCCGGGCACGAGCTCGTCCGGCACCTCGCCGCATGACAATTCGCATGGGCGATTGAGCCTCACCATCGGCCAGACCTGCCAGAACGAGGCTGCGCCGAGGATGATGCCAAGCCAGCCGGCTGTGGTCGCGCCCTGCTGGAAGGCGCGCAGGGTGAACCAGGTCAGCATCACCAGCGAAAGCCCGCCGACCACCGTCAATGCCAGCCAGAGCGGGAAAGGCTTGCCGCCGACGAAGCGAGCCTTCGGGTTCGCCCGCGCGATCGCGGCCGACAGCGCCGTGACGAAGGCGTGGTAGCGCGCATCGTCGCGGTCGATATCGGTCAGCGAACGCCAGGACAGATTGCCGAAGGTGATGCGCTTGCCGTCGGTGAGCTGCAACTGCGTGCGATAGCTCTTCGCGGTGACATTGCTCGGTGCATAGAGGAAGCGCACCTGCTCGACTGCCGAGAGCCGGACGCGGTCGACCTTGCGCGTGCTGTCGATCTCGAGCGTGTCGCCATCGAGCCGATAGGCGATCTCGAAGCCGATCGGCTTGGGGCGCTGGCGCCAGGAGGGTTTGGGGGCGTCGTCTTCGGCTTGCATGGCGCGAAGCTCTAGCCGCCATTGGCTGTGGGGGTAAAGCAGAGCTTTTCGAATTGCGCTGCGGTTCTGTCCGATTCGCTTCGGCTACCGCGTCAGCGCCTTCATCGCGCCGTCGAGCCCGTCCAGCGTCAGCGGGAACATCCGTCCGCCCATCAGCCCGCCGATCTGGCGGATCGACTGGGTGTAGCTCCACAGATGCTGCTGCACCGGATTGAGCCAGACCGATTTCTGGAAACGCTCGGTCAGCCGCCGCATCCAGACCTCGCCCGGCTCTTCGTTCCAGTGCTCGACCGAGCCGCCCGGCATCGCGATCTCGTAGGGGCTCATCGAGGCGTCGCCGACGAAGACCAGCCGATAATCGGGCGGATAGGTGCGCAGGATGTCGAAGGTCGGGATCACCTGGTCGTGCCGGCGCCGGTTCTCACGCCACACCCGCTCGTAAGGGCAGTTGTGGAAGTAGAAATGCTCGAAATGCTTGAACTCGGCCCGTGCTGCCGAAAACAGCTCCTCGGCGAGCTCGATATGCCAGTCCATCGAGCCACCGACATCGAGGAAGAGCAGAACCTTCACGGCATTGTGCCGCTCGGGCCGGAGCTTGACGTCGAGATAGCCGTGCTTGGCTGTCTCGGAAATCGTCTCGTCGAGATCGAGTTCCTCGGCGGCGCCGGTGCGGGCGAATTTGCGCAGGCGGCGCAGCGCGATCCGCAGGTTGCGGACACCGAGCTCGCGGGTGTCGTCGAAATCCTTGAACTCGCGCTTGTCCCAGACCTTCACCGCCCGGAAGTTACGGTTCTTGTCCTGGCCGATGCGCACGCCCTCGGGATTGTAGCCATAGGCGCCATAGGGGGAGGTGCCGGCGGTGCCGATCCACTTGGAGCCGCCCTGATGGCGGCCCTTCTGCTCGGCGAGGCGCTGCTTCAGCGTTTCGAGCAACTTGTCCCAGCCGAGAGCCTCGAGCTGGGCCTTCTCCTCCTCGGTCAGGAATTTCTCGGCGAGCTTGCGCAGCCATTCCTCGGGAATGCCGGCCTGCTCGAAGGCCTCGCCCAGCGTCTCCATGCCCTTGAACACCTGGGCGAAGACCCGGTCGAACCGGTCGAGATGGCGCTCGTCCTTGACGAGGCAGGTGCGGGCGAGATGGTAAAACTCGTCGACGCGATGCTCGGCGAGGTCGGCCTCGACCCCCTCGAGCAAGGCAAGGTACTCCCGCAGCGTGACGGGCACCTTGGCGGCGCGCAGATCGGTGAAGAGGCGTAGGAACATCGCGCTACTGTGGGCAGCGCGGCGGCGCGGTCAAGGCCGAGCCGATTGTGGTCGTGGCATTCAGTGTGCCTCAGGCGGCTCATGGCGAAAGGACGCGTCGCGCCTTTCGCCATGAGCCAGCCATCGGCTAGCACATGGTCTCAGGCGACGGCGTCGGCCAGATCCTTGGTGACCTTGAACTTCACGACGGTCTTGGCGGGAACCTTGATCGTCGCGCCGGTCGACGGGTTGCGGGCCTCGCGGGCCTCGCGCTTGGCCGCTGCCAGCTTGCCGATGCCGCCGAGGGTGACGTCGCCACCGGACTTCAGGGTCTTGGCGACGACGCCGGCGAGCGAGCCCAGGATGGCCGAGACGTCGGCTTTGGTCTTGCCGGTCTCGTCGGCGATGGCGGCGATCAGTTCGTTCTTGGTCATACAACCCTCCTGGAAGAGCAATGATGAGAGTAGCCTCGCTCCGGCGCCGCTTTTGAAGGCCGGAGCGTCGCGGCGAATCGGTGCGCTGTCGCGCGCGAACCCACCGTGTTGCATGGCTGCCATCCAAAAACGACAGCATTGGGCCTAGATACGCACAGAATACGGCATCGTTCCGCGGAAAAATGCGCTTTTCCGGTCCTGCCCGAGTGCGAGGGACGAGGAGGAAGGGCGATTGACAAGCTTCGCGCTGATATTTCAAGTTTGAAATAATAATGGGGAACGAGCGCGCATGAAGGTCATCATCGTAGGCGGCGGCATTGGCGGCCTCAGCTTGGCGCTCATGCTGCACGCACGTGGCATCGCGGCGACGGTCTACGAGCAGTCCACCGAGATCCGGGAGGTCGGCGTCGGCATCAATACGCTGCCGCACGCCATTCGCGAGCTTGCAGAGCTCGCTCTGCTGCCGGCGCTCGACGCCGTGGCGATCCGCACCCGCGAGCTGGTCTACATGAATCGCTTCGGCCAGGCGGTCTGGCGCGAGCTGCGTGGCCTGCATGCCGGCGCGCCGGTCCCGCAATTCTCGATCCATCGCGGCCGGCTCCAGGGCGTGATCAGGGACGCGGTGGTCGAGCGGCTTGGACCCGATGCACTCCGCTGCGGCCGTCGCCTGCAGGGCTTCTCGCAGGACGAGGGCGGCGTCACCGCGCATTTCACGGATTCCCGCCGCGGCGAGGGCGGGGAGACGGCGCGGGCGGATCTGATGATCGCGGCCGACGGTATCCATTCGACCGTGCGGGCCCATTACTTTCCAGATCAGGGCGCGCCACGCTGGAACGGCGTGCAGATGTGGCGCGGCGCCTGCGATTGGCCCGCCTTCCTCGACGGCGAGAGCATGATCATCGCCGGCGGCATGGCCGGCAAGCTCGTGCTCTATCCGATAGCGGAGGGGAGCAAGCCGGGAACGCGACTGACGAACTGGGTGGTCAACATCCGCACCGGCGACCCGGCCAAGCCGCCGCCGAAGGAGGCCTGGTCGAAGCCCGGCCGGCTCGAGGACGTCCTGCCCTTCGCCCGCCGCTTCACGATACCGGGGGTCGACATCCTCGCTCTGATCCAGGCGACGCCGGGCTTCTGGGACTATCCGATGTGCGACCGCGATCCGCTGCCGCGCTGGACCCATGGCCGCGTCACCCTGCTCGGCGATGCCGCCCATCCGATGTACCCGGTCGGCTCGAACGGCGCCTCGCAGGCGATCCTCGATGCACGCTGCCTTGCCGACCAACTGGTCCGGGCCGAGCATCCGCGCCAGGCGCTCGCCGCCTATGAGGCGCAGCGCCTGCCGGCGACCGCCGAGATCGTCGCGATGAACCGGGCCGGTGGTCCGGAGCGCGTCATCGATGCCGTCGAGGAACTGGCACCGAACGGCTTCGACGATGTCGAGCGCGTACTGTCCTACGCCAAGCGCGAGATGATCGTGAAGACCTATGCCGGCAAGGCCGGCTTCGCCAAGGAGCAGCTCGCGCGGCGGTCCTGATCTACGGCGTAGCAGCCTTCACGAGCGGGGCGATCCGGTCGATCCGGTTCGTCCAGATCCCCGGGAGCGGCCGGCCGAGCCGGGCGAGATCCTCGGCCCGGTCGATGCCGGTCGAGACTTCGCCACCGACCAGCGGGCCGGCGACGATGACCTCGCTGCCGACCGCGCGCATGCGTGCCGTGAAGCGCTCCGGCCAGCCCCAGAGCCATTTGGTGTAGTTCGAGGGGATGAGGAGCAGTTGCTTCGCGCACTCGTCCGGCGTGATGCCGGCCCAGCCCATGGCGAGATAGCGGATGAGGCAGCGCTTCTCGGCCTGCGCTGACATGCTGACGAGCGAGGGCAGGGCTTCGCGCAAGGCGGCGACCGGCGGCTCGCCGCCATAGACCATCAGCCGGGCGAGCCGTTCCGGGGGAAGCTGCGAAAGCCGCTGCGCGAGGCTGCGCCCTTCCTGCGCGTCGCGGCTCTTGACGTTGATCAGCAGACGCTGGTTCGGCAACCGGTCGAGCACCTCGTCGAGCGAGGGCATCAGTCCGATGCCCTGGCCACGAAAGGGAAAGCTCTTGCCGCCATCGGCGGTGTAACCGTGGCCGATGTCGAGCGCTTTCAGCTCGGCCATCGTCTTGTCGCGCGTCGTGCCTGCGCCATTGGTGCGGCACTCCAACGTCCAGTCGTGAAACACCGCGAACTGCCCGTCCCGAGTCGGGTGGACATCGATCTCGACGATGTCGGCACCCGCGGCGAAGGCCGCCTCCATCGAGGCGATGGTGTTCTCGATGTAGCGATGCTCGGGCGGATCGATCCGCGTCGCGGTGCAGGTCGCGGCGTCGATACCTTCCGCCGAATAGGTCTGGGCGAGGCCGCGATGGGCGAGCAGTACCGGCCGCTCGGTCAGCTTCGGCACCAGCAAGGAGCTGTTCTGGAAGGCGGCGAGCCCGGCAATCAGACCGAGTGCCAAAAGCACGTATAGCGCGAATCGTTTCATTGCTTCCTCCTTCGCGCGATGTCGGGGAGGAAGCAGGCGGAATTTCGGCTGGATTCAGCCGGCTTCGGTCAGTTGGGCGATCCGCGCCTTCAGCACGGCATTCTCCTGCTCGAGCAGCTTCAGCCGGCGCAGAAGATCGAGCTGGACAGGCTCGCCGTCTTGCCTGGCGGGCCTGGTGAATTCGACGCCCTGGTGCGCGCCGTCTCGCCAGCGCGCCCGTGCCATCCGGCTCTCGCGCTTCAGCGGGAAATAGAGCTCGAACATTTCGGGCGTGGCGACCGCGTCGGAGAGGACGAGCAGCGCTCCTTGCTCGGACAGGTTCCTGACCGTGCAGTCCAGCGTCGACTGGCGCTGGTTGAAGATGATCTGGGCACCGATCAAGGTGCGGTTGCGGACGTGCTGGCGGCGTTCGGTGGTAGGAACAGGCATCGGCCGGGCCTTCCTGTGGGAGGCCCGCACCATGCACCAAAACCTGCTTTCGGCGTGGTTTACCTATGGTTAACCCTAACGCCGGCCATGCGAGTTCGCGCTTCCGGCTCAGCCGGCATCCGGGGGAGGCGGCAGGAAGTCGATCTCGTAGCGCGCCGCGAGCGCCACCACTTCCGCCGGGTTCTGTTCCTTCATCGAGTGGATCGCCCAGAACAGATCGTAGAGGCGGCCGGTCGGCGCGACCCAGAACAGGCACTTCACCGGCGTGTTGCTCTTGTTGAACAGCCCGTGCGGGACATTGCGCGGCAGGCGGATCAGGTCGCCCGGCAGCGCATGCGATTCCTGGCCGTCGAGCACGAGATCGAGCCGGCCCTCCAGCATGTAGATGAACTCGTCCTGGGTCGGGTGGATGTGCGGCGGCACGAAGGTGCCGGGCGGGAAGATGGCGTGCCAGGAGAAGCTGTCTTCGCTCAGGGTCTTGGGCACATAGGTCTGGCCCAGAATGTTCCAGGTGATCGCGTCGATGCCCTCATTGGCGCGGGTCACGCCGGCGGTCAGCGGCTTCATCATAGGTCTCCTTCTCCAGTGAATGCGTCGGAAGTGCGTTGCGGTTCCGGGCTCGCGACCGCGCCGGAAAGCGAAGGGTCGCCTGAGATCGCTCGCTTGCCGGCAACGCTCGTCGCGAGAGCGAGATCGCTCTCGTCCTTGAGGCCGATTCCGGTCAGCGAACGGCGAAAAGCCTCGGCGATCAGCCAGGAGAGTTTGAAGGCCGCATGCTCATAGGCGAGGCCCCCCGGGCGGATGTTGGAGATGCAGTTGCGGTTGGCGTCGGTCAGGCCCGGTTGCGGCGCGAAGGTCAGATAGGCGCCGAGCGAATCCGGCGAGGACAGGCCGGGGCGTTCGCCGATCAGCATCGCCACCGCACGCGCGCCGAGCGCCGCGCCAATCTCGTCGCCGAGAGCAACCCGCGCCTCGCGCCCGACGACGAGCGGGGCGAGCCGCAAGCCCTGCCGCGCCAGCAACGGCAACAGCGCCGCGACGAACGGGACGACATTCTGGTGAATCGCGGTCGAGGAGAGACCATCGGCCGCGACGATCGCCAGGTCGAAGTCGCCGTGCTTTGCCGTCAGTGCTTGGCAGCTTCCGGGCGAGAGCCTTCGCCCGAGATCGGGCCGACGCAGATACTCCTCGCGTGAGCCCGCCGCACTCTCGACCTGAATCACTTCCGGGCCGAGCGCAGCAAGCCGGCCGACCACGTCGTCGGCGTGAAATGGCGCATGCACTGCGTCGCGGGCCTGGGCATGGGCCATGCCGAAGCGGAGCACCTCCCGTGTCGGCAGGGAGGCGCCGGAACGGCCGAGCGCGACACGCGCCGGGGTGAGCGTCGCCAGATCGGCGAACTGCCGCGCTCCGGGATTCTGCCTCTCGCTCATGCTGCCCTGCCGGGCACCGCTGCCAGAAGGGCCTGCACGCCTTGTCCCGCGCTCAGGCGACCGGCTGCATCGGTGATGTTCATGCGCTGCAGCCAGGCCTCGAATTCGGGCGCGCGCTTCAGGCCGAGAACCTCGCGGATATAGAGTTGGTCGTGGAAGGAGGTGGACTGGTAGTTCAGCATCACATCGTCGGCGCCGGGCACGCCCATGATGAAATTGATGCCGGCCGTGCCCAGCAGGGTCAGCAGCGTGTCCATGTCGTCCTGATCGGCCTCGGCATGATTGGTGTAGCAGATGTCGCAGCCCATCGGCACGCCGAGCAGCTTGCCGCAGAAATGGTCTTCCAGCCCCGCCCGGATGATCTGCTTGCCGTCATAGAGATATTCCGGCCCGATGAAGCCGACGACGGTGTTGACCAATAGCGGCTCGTAAGCCCGGCAGACCGCATAGGCGCGCGCTTCCAGCGTCTGCTGGTCGACGCCGTGATGGGCGTTGGCCGAAAGCGCCGCGCCCTGGCCGGTTTCGAAATACATGACGTTGTCGCCGACCGTGCCACGCTTCTGCGAGCGGCCCGCCGCCATCCCTTCCTGCAGAAGAGAGAGATCGATGCCGAAGGAGGCATTGGCAGCCTGCGTACCCGCGACGGACTGGAAGACGAGGTCGACCGGTGCCCCTTGCCCGATCAAGGCGATCGAACTGGTGACGTGGGTCAGCACGCAGCCTTGTGTCGGTATCTCGAAGCGCGCGATCAGTTCGTCGAGCAGGCGCAGCAGCTCTCCGATGCAGCCCAGGCTGTCGGAGGCCGGGTTGATGCCGATGACCGCATCGCCGCAGCCATAGCTCAGCCCGTCTATGGTCGAGGCGAGGATGCCGGCGGCATCGTCTGTCGGGTGGTTGGGCTGGAGGCGCACTGCGAGCCGGCCCGGCAGGCCGAGCGTGTTGCGGAAACGTGTGACGACCCGGCATTTGCGCGCGACCAGGATCAGGTCCTGGTTGCGCATCAGCTTCGACACCGCCGCCGCCATCTCCGGCGTGATGCCCGGGGCGAGCCGCGCCAGCACCTCCGTCGTCGCGATATCGGAGCAGAGCCAGTCGCGGAACTCGCCGACCGTGAGCGCGGCGACCGGTGCGAAGGCGGCCGCGTCATGCGTGTCGAGGATGAGGCGCGTGACCTCGTCCTCTTCGTAGGGGATCAGCGCTTCATGCAGGAAGGTCCGCAGCGGCAAATCCGCGAGCGCGATCCGGGCCGCCATCATCTCCTGCATGTTGCCGGCGGCGAGCCCCGCCAGCTGGTCGCCCGAGCGCAGCGGCGTCGCCTTCCCCATCAGCTCGCGGAGGTCGGCGAAGACATGGCGCGTTCCGCCGACTGCGACGCGATACCCCATTTGCCTGTCTCCCTCCCCAGCTCACGCCAGAGCATGGCCCGGTCATCGAGTTAGAGGCGGATCCGTCTCTACAGATTCAGGAAGCGGTCCTTGACCGCGCCGTCGCTGCGCAACTCCTCGCTCGTGCCGCGCCAGACGACGCGGCCCTTTTCCAGCACGATATGCCGATCGGCGATCTTCGCCAGCGCATCGACATTCTTGTCGATCACCAGGATCGACTCGCCCTCGGCCTTCAGCGCCGCAAGGCAGGCCCAGATTTCCTGGCGGATGATCGGTGCGAGCCCCTCGGTCGCCTCGTCGAGGATGACGAGCTTGGGATTGGTCATCAGCGCCCGGCCGATCGCGAGCATCTGCTGTTCGCCGCCGGAAAGCTGGTTGCCGCGGTTGGCGCGGCGTTCCCTGAGCCGGGGCAGGAAAGCGTAGATCCGCTCCAGCGTCCAGCGCGGCCGGCCGAAGCGGCTGGCTGCCGTCGCGATCAGATTCTCCTCGACCGAGAGCGTCGGGAAAATCTGGCGGCCTTCGGGTACAAGGCCGATGCCGGCCTGCGCAAGGCGGAAGGGTGGGCTGCCGGTGAGGTCGACCCCGCCGAAGCTGACCCGCCCCGCCTTCGGGCGGAGCAGCCCCATGATCGAGCGGATCGTCGTGGTCTTGCCCATGCCGTTGCGGCCAAGCAGGGTCACGACCTCGCCGGCACCGACCGAAAGGTCGACGCCGAACAGGATCTGCGCCTCGCCATAGCCGGCATCGAGGTTCTCGACCGTCAGCACGGCTCAGCCCTCCTCGCCGAGATAGGCTTCGCGCACCCCGGCATCGGCCCTGACCGAGACCGGATCGCCTGAGGCGATGACCCGCCCATAGACCAGCACGCTGACCTTGTCTGCGAGCGCAAAGACCGCCGCCATGTCGTGCTCGACGAGCAGCATGGCGTAGCGGCCCTTCAGGCTGGACAAAAGCTCGATCAGCCGCTCGCCTTCCTCGCGGCCGACGCCGGCCAAGGGTTCGTCGAGCAGGATCGCCGCCGGCTCCAGGGCGAGCGCCATGGCGAGCTCGAGCGCCCGCTTCTCGCCATGCGAGAGCCGGCCGGCGGGAACGTCTGCCCGGTCGGCGAGGCCCACGGCTTCGAGCGCGGCCAGGGCAGGGCGGTTCAGCGCCGCATCGTTCGCCGCGTTGCGGAAGAGGGAGAGCGGGTGCGCCGCCTTGGCCTGCACGCCGAGCGCAACGTTCTCCAGCACCGAAAGCGAGGCGATGGTCGAGGTGATCTGGAAGGTGCGGGCGAGGCCGCGCCGCGCCCGCTTCTCCGGCGTCAGCGCCGTGATGTCCTCGCCGCGAAAGCGGATCGCGCCGCTGTCGGGCTTGAGCATGCCGGAGATCTGGTGGACGAGCGTGGTCTTGCCGGCGCCGTTGGGGCCGATCAACGCGTGCAGTTCGCCGGGGGCGAGGCTCAGGCTGACATCGTCGGTCACCTTGAGGGCACCGAAGGATTTGCGCAAGGAATCGAGGGCGAGGACCGGTTCAGTCATGCGTCGCGGCCACCGCCGGCCCGGCGCAGCATGCCGACGATGCCGCCACGGGTAAACAGCACGAAGAGCACGATCAGCGGCCCGAAGATCACGCGCCAATGCTCGGTCAGATGCGAGAGGGCGTCCTCTGCGATGAGATAGGCGATGGCGCCGATGATCGCGCCATGCAGCGAGCCGACGCCGCCGAGGACGGTCATGAAGATCAGCTCGCCCGAGCGCTGCCAGGACATGAACGCCGGGCTGACGAAATCGGTGTGGTTGGCGAGGAAGAAGCCGGCGATTCCGGCGATCATGCCGCTGATCACATAGGCGACGAGGCGTATGCGAGTGACGTCGAAGCCGGTGACCGAAACCCGCACCGGATTCTCGCGTGAAGCACGCAGGATGCGCCCGAACCGCGAGGCGACGAGGATGCGGACCAGCACATAGCAGCCGGCCAGCGCCGCGAGCACGCAGTAGAAGAAGCCCGTGCGGGTCGAGAAGAGGTCGAGGCCGGCGATCGTGCTCTTCTCGTAGAGCGTCAGCCCGTCATCGCCGCCATAGGCGGAGAGTGCCTGCGCCAGGAAATAGACCATCTGGCCGAAGGCGAGGGTGATCATGATGAAGGTGACGCCGCGGGTGCGCAGGCAGATCGCGCCGGTGACCGCTGCGAACAGTGCGCAGATGCCGAGCAGCACCGGCAGGATCACCAGCGCCTCGGCCTGTCCCTCGGTGATCATGATGCCGGTGACATAGGCGCCGATCCCGAGAAAGGCAGCGTGGCCGAACGAAACGAGTCCGCCGACGCCGAGGATGAGGTCGAGCGAGAGCGCCGCGATCGCGAAGATCATCGCCCGTGTCAGCAAGGCGAGCCAGCCGGCCGGCATGCCGAGGCTGACGGCGAGCGGCGCCAGCGCCAGCAGGCAAAAGAGCAGGACCGGGAGCAGCAGCCGGCCGCGCTTCCGCGGAGCCGGGGCGGCGATCGTCTCGGCCAGCGCCGGAGCCGCGCTCATGTGCGGCCCCGCGATGGCAGGAGCCCCTCAGGTCGCAGGAACAGCACCACCGCCATCAGGAGGTAGATCAGCATCGAGGAGAGGGCGGCGCCGGTAGCCCGGGCCGAGGGCGCGCTCATGAACAGGCGCAGCAGGTCGTTCATGAAGGAGCGGCCGAGCGTATCGACGAGGCCGACGATCAGTGCCGCGACGAAGGCGCCGCGGATCGAGCCGATGCCGCCGATGACGATGACGACGAAGGCCAGGATCAGCACGGTGTCGCCCATGCCGGGCTCGACCGAGAGGATCGGCGCGGCCATCGCCCCGGCGAAACCGGCCAGCATGGTTCCGAAGGCGAAGACGATCATGAACAGCTTGCGGATGTCGACGCCGAGCGCCGAGACCATCGGCGCATTCGAGGCGCCGGCGCGCAGCAGCATGCCGGTGCGGGTGCGGTCGACGACGAACCAGAGCAAGAGGCCGACCGCGAGGCCCGCCCCGATCAGGGCGAAGCGGTAGGTCGGGTAGAGGATGCCGTCGATCAGCGCGACATTGCCGGAGAGGAATTCGGGTACCGGCACGGAGAGCGGCGCTGCGCCCCAGATGATCTTGACGCCCTGGTTGAGCAGCAGGATCAGCCCGAAGGTCGCCAGCACCTGATCGAGATGGTCTCGTTCGTAGAGATGCCGGAAGACGAGGAACTCGAGCGCGAGCCCGAAGACCAGCGCCGCCGCGAGCGCCAGCACCAGCCCGAGCACGAAGGAGCCGGTCAGCGAGACGAACGTCACCGCAAGATAGGCGCCGAGCATGTACTGCACGCCATGCGCCAGGTTGATGAAGTCCATCACGCCGAAGACCAGCGTCAGCCCGGCCGCCACCAGGAACAGCAGAATGCCGAACTGCAGCCCGTTCAGGATCTGGACAAGGAGGAGGCCGGTGGTCATCGTTCGTTCGCGATCGGCTGTCGGAAAAGGCGCGGGGAACCCTCTCCTGTAAGGAGAGGGCAGGGTGAGGTGTGGGTCGCCGGACCAGCGCCGCGAGCGTTGACCGCGCGGTCAGGTTCAGGCCAACGATGTTGCTACGAACACCTCACCCCTACCCCTCTCCTTTCAGGAGAGGGGTTCCCGAGGTTCAGCCGCCCTATTTCAGCGCGCAATCCTTCGCGTGCGGATCGGCATAGTCCGAGAACACCTTCTGGGCGATCTCGGTCTGGAACTTGCCGTCCGGTCGCTTGGCGACCTTGACCAGATAGAAGTCCTGGATCGGGTAGCCATTGGTGTTGAACTTGAAATTGCCGCGCAGAGAGGTGAAGTCGGCCTTCTTGAGCGCGGCGCGCAGCTTGTCCTTGTCGCCGGTGCCGCCGGCCGCCTTCACGGCGGAGTCGATCAGCTGCGCGGCGTCGAAAGCCTGTTGGGCGTAGGAGCCGGGCACGATCTTGTAGGCCGCCTCATAGGCCGTAACGAACTTCTTCGTCTGCGGATTGTCCATGTTCGGCGCCCAGGTCATGCCGCCGAACATGCCGACGGCGGCGTCCTGCTGCGCCGGCAGGGTCGACTCGTCGACCGTGAAGGCCGAGAGGAACGGCACCTTGCCGGTGAGGCCGGCCTGCGACCACTGCTTGACGAAGTTGACGCCGAGGCCGCCGGGCAGGAAGGCGAAGACCACGTCCGGCTTGGCCGAGGCGATCTTGGCGAGCTCGGCCGAGAAGTCGAGCGAGGTCAGCGGGACATAGACCTCGTCGATGACCTCGCCCTTGAAGTAGCGCTTGAAGCCGGCCAGCGAGTCCTTACCCGCCTGATAGTTCGGCGCGATGATGTAGGCCTTCTTGTAGTTCTGGTCCTGCGCGTACTTGCCGAGCACCTCGTGGACCTGGTCGTTCTGGTACGAGGTCACGAAGAAGTTCTGGTGGCAGGCCTTGCCGGCCATGGTCGAGGGACCGGCATTCGGGCTGATCAGGATGGCGCCGGAATCCAGGACCGGCTTGGCGATCGCGCCGAGGATGTTCGAGAACACCGGGCCGACCACGAAGTCGACCTTGCCGCCTTCCACGAAGCTGCGGACCTTGCTGACCGCGACATCGGGCTTCAGCTCGTCGTCGATGATGGTGATCTGCACCGGCACGCCGCCGAGCTTGCCGCCGTTCTGGTCGACCGCGAGCTGGAAGCCGTCGCGAACCTGCTGGCCGAGCGCCGCCGCAGGCCCGGTCAGCACGCTGACCACGCCGATCTTCAAGGGTTCCTGCGCCTGGGCGCTCGAAAGCCCGAGCGCGAGCATGCCGGCGCTGAGCGACAATGCGAACTTGAGATTCATGTCTGATGTCCTCCCGGGACGTGCCAGATACGGCCGCCGGCGGGGTTCCCCATCCCCGTCCAGGCGGCGTCGGCAGTCATATTGTTTCAAGCTTAAAATATCTGCAAGGGGGTTCCGGCGGGTAATTTTCGTTCGTGGCGGGAGAGCGTCATTCTCGGGCGGAGCGGAGCGCAGGCCCGGGAATCTCGCAATGAGCAGGCGCTGTGCGGCGCCTGCTCCGGCAGAAGATGCTCGGGGCGCGCCCGAGCATGACGCCTCCATGAGCGGGCGAGCGCCTTAGGCCTGCACGCCGTCGACGTACCAGTCCATCTTCGACAGCATCTCGTCGCTGGCGGTCTCGCCGGCCTTCAGGCGCAGCGTGCCCTTCTGGTCCTTGAGCTCGCCGGTGAAGGGGTGGAGCGTGCCGGCGATGATGCCCTTCTGGACCTCGTCGGCCGCGGCCCGGGCCGCCGGCGTCATCGCCGCGTTGTAGGGCGCCATCTTGACCATGCCTTCCTTGAGGCCGTGCCAGACGTCGCCGGTCTTCCAGGTCCCGTCCATGACCTCCTTGACGCGCTTGATGTAGTAGCCCGACCAGTCGTCGACGATCGCGGTGAGGTGCGCCTTCGGCGCGAAGGCGCTCATGTCGGAAGCCTGGCCGAAGGCGAAGACGCCGCGCTGTTCGGCTGCCTGCAGCGGAGCGGCGGAATCGGTGTGCTGGGTGATCATGTCGGCGCCCTGGTCGATCAGCGCCTTGGCGGCGTCGGCTTCCTTGGCCGGGTCGTACCAGGTCGAGGCCCAGATCACCTTGGTCTTGAAGTTCGGATTCACCTTCCTGGCGGCGAGGTGGAAGGCGTTGATGCCCATCACCACTTCCGGGATCGGGAAGGAGGCGACATAGCCGGCCTGGCCTGACTTCGACATGTGCCCAGCAATGGTGCCGAGGACCGCGCGGCCCTCGTAGAAGCGGGCATTGTAGGTCGCGACGTTCTCGGCGCGCATATAGCCGGTGGCGTGCTCGAACTTGATCTTCGGGAACTGCTTGGCGACCTGGATGGTCGGGTTCATGAAGCCGAACGAGGTGGCGAAGATGATCTGGTTGCCGGCCTGGGCGAGCTGGCGGATGGCGCGCGCCGCGTCCGGCCCCTCGGCCACGTTCTCGATGAAGCTGGTCTTGATCTTGGCGCCGTACTCCTTTTCGAGCGCCAGTCGGCCCTGGTCATGGGTCCAGGTGTAGCCGTGGTCGCCGATCGGGCCGACATAGACGAAGCCGACGCCGAGCGGCGCCTGCGCCTGGGCTCCGCCGATGAGCGGCAGCGCCGAGGTCGCGGCGGCGCCGGCCAGAAGCGTCCTGCGGGTGATGATGGTCGACATTGTCTGCTCCCCGTTGTCGGATGCGGCGTCGCTCATGACGCCGGAAAAGGCTTGCCAAGGCAGGCGGGCGCGTTCCGCCCGCCGGTTCTTTGTCCTAGCGACATCATCGTCAGAACCACAATGGTCGCAAGGTAGGGTGTCATCGCCAGCACCTCCGGTGCGACCCAGCTGATGCCGGCGGCCTTGGCCTGCAGCTCGAAGGTCGCAACGGCGCCGAAAAGATAGGCGCCGAGCAGAAGCCGCCCCGGTTTCCAGGCGGCGAAGACAACGAGAGCGAGCGCGATCCAGCCCCGGCCGGCGGTCAGCCGGTCGGCCCACATCGGCGTCAGCGCCAGCGAGAAATAGGCGCCGCCGAGCCCAGCGAGCGCACCGCCGAAGCCGGTTGCGGCGGTACGGATGGCGAGCACGCGATAGCCGATCGCATGGGCGGACTCGGCGTTCTCGCCGACGGCGCGCAGGATCAGCCCGGCACGCGTGCGCCGCAGGAACAGGCTGACGGCGAGAACCAGCAGCAGCGAGAGATAGACCAGGGCATCATGGCCGAAGACCAGGCGCAGCCAGGGATGGTTGGCGTAGTCGGCGGGGAAGAGCGGTCCGAGCCGCTGGATGGTGCGGCCGACGAAGCCGGCGCCGAACAACGAGGAGACTCCGATGCCGAAGATCGTCAGCGCCAGCCCGGTCGCGACCTGATTGGAGCCGAGCCCGAGCGTCAGGAGCGCGAAGATCATCGCGGCGAGGAAGCCGGCGATCGCCGCAGCGACGAGGCCGAGCGTGACGCTGCCACTGCTGTAGGCGACCGCGAAGCCGGTCACTGCCCCGCAGAGCATCATGCCCTCGACGCCGAGATTGAGCACGCCGGCCTTCTCGGTGACGAGCTCGCCGAGGCCGGCCAGCAGGATCGGCGTCGCCGCCGCCGCGAGGGTCATGAAGATCGAGACGAGGATGACCGCGGTCATGGCGCGACCTTCGCGTGGCCGCGCCGGAAGGCGAGCCGCCAGCGGACCAGCACGTCGGTGGCGAGCAGGAAGAACAATAGCATCGCCTGGAACATGCCGGTCGCCGCCTGCGGCAGCCTCACCGTGCTCTGCGCGATCTCGCCGCCGACATAGGTCACCGCCAGCACGAGGCCGCCGAAGACGATGCCGATCGGCGAGAGCCGTCCGAGAAAGGCGACGATGATCGCGGTGAAGCCGTAGCCGACCGGGAATTGCGGGGTGAGCTGGCCGAACGGCCCCGCTGCCTCGAACAGCCCGGCCAGGCCCGCAAGCCCGCCGCTGGCGAGCAGGGCGGCCCAGGTGACGCGGCCGGCGTCGAAACCACCATGCCGCGCGGCCGCCGGGGCGCGCCCGACTACCCGGATGGCGAAGCCGGAGACCGTCTTGCCCATCACGAACCAGGCGGCGAGCGCCAGCAGCAGTGCGACGGGAATGCCGAGATGGACCAGCGAGCCCTCCGCCATGGCAGGCAGGACCTGATCGGCGCTGAACATCTTGGTCTGCGGGAAATTGAAGCCGTCGGGATCCTTCCACGGCCCGCGCACGAGATAGTAGAGGAACTGCACCGCGACATAGGTCAGCATCAGGCTGGTCAGGATCTCGCTGACCTGCAGGCGGACCTTGAGGAAGGCGGGGATCGCGGCCCAGGCGGCGCCGCCGAGAACGCCGGCCAGCGCCATGGCGGGCAGGATCCACCAGCCGGTCATGTCATGCGTGAGCAAGGCGACGCCGGTGCCGGCGATGGCGCCCATCACGTATTGCCCCTCGGCGCCGATGTTCCAGACATTGGCCCGGAAGCCGATGGCGAGGCCGAGCGCGATCATCACCAGCGGCGCGGCCTTGACCCCGAGATCGGCCCAGCGCTGCGGCTCGATCAGCGGCGTGACGAAGATCGCCTGCACCGCGTGAAAGCCGTCATAGCCGATCGCGCTGAAGACCAGCATGCCGGTCAGCATGGTCAGGGCGATGGCGATCAGCGGGCTCAGATAGAGCATCGCCCGGCTCGGTTCGCTGCGGCGGCGCCATTCAAGCATGGGCATGGTCCGCTGCTACCGCCTCGCCATGGACGCCGCCCATCAGCAGGCCGATTTCCTCCAGCTTCAGCCCGGCGACCGGCCGTGCCTCCGAGAGCCGGCCCTCATTGATCACACAGAGGCGGTCGGCGAGCTCGAGCAGCTCGTCGAGGTCCTGCGAGATCACCACGATCGCCGAGCCCCTGGCGGCAAGGTCGACCAGCGCCTGCCGGATCGCGGCGGCGGCGCCGGCATCGACGCCCCAGGTCGGCTGCTCGACGATGAGGACCTCGGGCTTCTGGCCGATTTCGCGGCCCATGATGAACTTCTGCAGATTGCCGCCGGAGAGCGCGCCGGCGAAGGCTGCAGGGCCGGTGGTGCGCACGTCGAAGCGCTGGATCACCTCGCGCGTATAGGCATCGACCGGACCTTGCCGGATCAGGCCCGAAGGCGCCAGCGGCAAGCGGTGGCGGGCGGTCAGCACGACATTGTCGGCGAGCGAGAAGTCCGGCACGGCGGCATGGCCATTGCGCTCCTCGGGCACGCAGGCGAGCCCGGCGGCGCGGCGCCGGCCGGGATCGGCATGGCCGAGCGGCTGGCCGTCGAGCCTGACCGCATCGTTCGAGGCGGCGCGGCGCTCGCCCGAAAGGGCCAGCAGCAGCTCGGCCTGGCCGTTTCCGGCTACGCCGGCGATGCCGAGGATCTCGCCGGCATGGGCGGTGAAGCCGATATTCTTCAGCCGGGTGCCGAAGGGCGGCTCGCCCGGCATGTCGAGCCCGCTGACGACGAGGCGGGCGCGGCGCGCCTCGCCGGCCGCGGCGGGGCGCTCGATGCTCTTGAGCTCGGAGCCGATCATCAGCTCGGCCATGCGCCGCGTCGTCTCGGCGCGGGGGTCGCAGGTCGCGACGACCCGGCCAGCCCGCAGGATGGTCGCGGCCTCGCACAGGGCTTTGATCTCGTGCAGCTTGTGGCTGATGTAGAGGATCGAGCAGCCCTGCGCCGCGATCTGGCGCAAGGTGTCGAACAGGCGCTCGACCTCCTGCGGCGTCAGCACCGAGGTCGGCTCGTCCATAATCAGCAGCTTCGGCTTCTGCAGCAGGCAGCGCACGATCTCGATGCGCTGGCGTTCGCCGACCGAGAGCGTGTGCACCTCGCGGTTCGGGTCGAGCGGCAGGGAATAGCTGTCGAGGATCGCCTTGATCCGCCGTTTCAGCTCTTCCGCCGGGACCTTCTCGTCGAGCCCCAGCGCGATGTTCTCCAGCACGGTCATGCCGTCGAACAGCGAGAAGTGCTGGAACACCATGCCGATGCCGAGTTTGCGGGCGGCCTTGGGCGAGGGGATCTCGACGGGGTGGCCGTCCCAGCGGATCTCGCCCTCGTCGGCGCGCTGCACGCCGTAGATGATCTTGACCAGGGTCGACTTGCCGGCGCCGTTCTCGCCGAGCAGCGCATGGATTTCGCCCGGCCGGACGCCGAAGCTGATGTCCTGATTGGCCTTCACGCCCGGAAAGCTCTTCGAGACATGGGCGAGCGCCAGACGTAAGGGGGCCGTCTCGTCAGGCGGCAGCGTCATGGGCGGCTCGGCCTTTCTCTGGCGCGGTGGCGTCCTTCCCCGCGAAGGCCGCCTTCTCGCCAAGCAACCAACGTACCAGCTCGGCCGCCGTCAAGGCCGCGATCACCTCCGGACGCTTGTCATGCACATCCGATCCACCGATTGGGCAGGTCAGACGCGTCAGGGCCGCGCTTCCGGGGTGCCGGCGCCGGAAGCTCGCCTCGAAGCGGGCGCGTTTCGTCGCCGAGCCGATCATGCCGACATAGGCCGCGTCGCCGCGCAGAAGCGCCGCCTCGGCCAGCCGGTAGTCGAGCGCGTGGCTGTGGGTCAGGACGATGAAGGCAGCGCCTGAGGGCGCCGTGGCGAGCGCCTGCTCGGGATCGTCGAGATGGAGGCAGGAAATGGCCTCGGGCAGGTCTGCGAACTGGCCGGGTCGGTCGTCGACCAACGTCACGGCGAGCGGCAGCAGGGACAGGCAGCGGGTGAGGGCCTTGCCGGTATGCCCGGCGCCGAAGATCAGCACCTGCGGCCGTCCGGCAACCGCCTTCGTTTCATCATCGCGCAGGGCGGCGAGGTCGGCAGGGTTGGCACGCGCCAGCGAGACCTCGACGCGCCCGCCGCAGCACTGGCCCATTTGGGGGCCGAGCGGCAGGTCGGCCCGGCGCTGATCCTCGCCGGTCCCCAACATTTGGCGGGCTAGATCGAGGCAGTGGAATTCGAGCTGTCCACCGCCGATCGTGCCGGCGCTGTCATGGTGCGAGACGAGCATCGTCGCGCCGGCCTCGCGCGGTGTCGAACCCTGCACGCGTTCGATGCGGACGACGATCGCGCCTTCGTCGAGATGCCGCTCAAGAAAATCAGAGAGCGTCATGACGCGCCCTCCATGGCGGCGGCCTGCGCCCGGACCCGCTCGACCGCATCAAGCACGCGCTCGGGCGTCGCCGGTGCGTCGAGCTGCGGGCAGAAGCGATGGTCGCCGACGCTGGCGACCGCATCGGAAAGCGCGTGCAGCACGCTGATCGCCAGCATCAGCGGCGGCTCGCCGACCGCCTTCGAGCGATGGATCGTGTGCTCGCGATTGGGCGCGTTCTCCAGCAAGGCGACGTTGAAGATGCGCGGCCGGTCGGAGGCGACCGGGATCTTGTAGGTCGAGGGTGCGTGGGTCCTGAGGCGCCCCTTCTCATCCCAGACCAGCTCCTCGGTGGTCAGCCAGCCCATGCCCTGGACGAAGCCGCCCTCGATCTGGCCCTTGTCGATCGCCGGGTTCAGCGAGTTGCCGCAATCATGCAGGATGTCGACGCGCTCGACCTTGTACTCGCCGGTCAGCGTGTCGATCGCGACCTCGGAGGCCGCTGCGCCATAGGCGAAATAGTAGAAGGGATGGCCGCGCCCGGCCTTGCGGTCCCAATGGATCTTCGGGGTGGCGTAGAAGCCCGTAGCCGAGAGCTGGACGCGGGCCATGTAGGCCGCCTTGACCAGCTCGACGAAGGCGATCTCGCGCGCCCCGATCCGAACCCGTCCGGGCAGGAAGGCGATTGCCTCTGGCGCCTCCTGCCAGCGCTCCGCGGCGAAAGCCACGAGCCGCTGCTTGATCGTCTCGCAGGCGTCGAGCGCGGCCATGCCGTTGAGGTCGGAGCCGGAGGAGGCGGCGGTCGCCGAGGTGTTCGGCACCTTGCCGGTCGTCGTCGCGGTGATCCTGATCCGGTCGAGGCCGATCCCGAAGGCCTGGGCCACGACCTGCGCCACCTTCTGGTAGAGCCCCTGGCCCATTTCGGTGCCGCCATGATTCAGCGCGACCGAGCCGTCGGTGTAGACATGCACCAGCGCGCCGGCTTGATTGTACCAGGTCGCGGTGAAGGAGATGCCGAATTTCACGGGCGTCAGCGCGATGCCGCGCTTGATCACCGGGCTTTCTCGGTTGAAGGCGCGGATCGCCTGTTGCCGCTCGCGGTAATGGCAGTCGCGCTCGAGCTCGTCGATCACCTCGCCGGCGATCATGTCCTCGACCTGCTGGTGATAGGGCGTCGTCAGCCGGCCCTCGCCGCCATAGAGATTGCGCCGTCTCACCTCCAGCGGGTCGAGCCCGGTAGCGTAGGCGACCTCCTCGATGAAGCGCTCGGCCCCGACCATGCCCTGCGGTCCGCCGAAGCCACGAAAGGCGGTGTTCGAGACGGTGTGCGTGCGCAGCGGTTCGGAGCGCGCGCGCACCGCCGGATAGAAATAGCAATTGTCCATGTGGAACAGGGCGCGGTCGGTGACCGGGCCGGAAAGGTCGGCGTTCCAGCCGCAGCGGGCGGCATAGATCGCATCGACCGCATGGATGCGCCCGTCATCGTCGAAGCCGATCTCGTAGTCGACGACGAAGTCATGGCGCTTGCCGGTGATCACCATGTCGTCGTCGCGATCGGGCCTGAGCTTCACCGGCCGCCCGAGTTTGCGGGCGCCGAGCGCCGCGACGCAGGCGAAGAGATTGGCCTGCGTCTCCTTGCCGCCGAAGCCGCCGCCCATGCGCCGGACCTCGATCGTCACCGCATGGGCGCCGATGCCGAGCACGGAGGCGACCATGTGCTGGACCTCGCTCGGATGCTGGGTCGAGGAGTGCACAAGCATGTCGCCATCCTCGCCGGGAATGGCGAGGGCGATCTGGCTTTCGAGATAGAAATGGTCCTGCCCGCCTATCGCCATCGCGCCCTTGAGCCGGCGCGGGCTCGCCGCGAGACCGGCCGCGACATCGCCGCGCTCGAGCTTCAGCGGCTCGGTGACGAGCTCGCCGCCTGCGGCGCGCGCCGCCGCGACGTCGAGCAGGGGCGCAGCTTCCTCGTATTCCGCCTTCGCCAGCACCGCCGCCTGGCGAGCCTGCTCGCGCGTCTCGGCGATGACCGCAAAGAGCGGCTGGCCATGATGCAGGATCGCCTCGGTCGCGAAGACTGGCTCGTCATGCTTGTGCGTCGAGGAGATGTCGTTCTCGCCCGGGATGTCGGCGGCGGTCAGGACCGCAAGCACGCCCGGCGCGGCCTCGACCGCGGACAGGTCGAGCGACAGAAAACGGCCATGGGCGATGCTGGAGAGGCCAAGGCACGCATGGGCGGCGCCGGCCGACTCCAGGATGTCGTCGACATAGACGGCCTCGCCGGCGACATGCTTGGCAGCGGAGTCGTGCTTCAGCGGCGAGCCGACGATCGGCCGCGTCTCCATGGCGTCGAGCCGTTTGCGTGCGTCAGCCATGGGCGGCCTCCGCCAGCAGGCCGGCGACCCGGGTCGCCGCTTCGGGAGCGGTCGTTTCGATCAGGAACCGCCGCAGCAGATTGCCCGCGACTTTCAGCCGGTAGGCCGCCGAGGCGCGCATGTCGGTGAGTGGCGTGAAATCACCTGCGAGCGCGGTGATGGCGGCGGCGACGGCGGCTTCGTCCCAGTACCGGCCGAGCAGGGCCGCCTCCGCCGCCTTCGCCCGTTTGGGTATGCCGGCCATACCGCCGAAGGCGAGGCGGGCCTCGGCGATGCGACCGTCGGCGTCGCGGCGCAGGAAGAAGGCGCCGCACAGGGCCGAAATGTCCTCGTCGAAGCGCTTCGAGATCTTCGAGACATGGAAAAGCGCATCGGCCGGCAGCTTCGGCAGCAGCACGGCTTCGACGAACTCGCCCTCGCGACGGTCCTGCTTGCGGTAGTCGAGGAAGAAGGCTTCGAGCGGGATCTCGCGGCGTTCGCTGCTCCGGCGCAGCACCAGCGTGGCGCCCAAGGCGATCAGCGCCGGTGGCAAATCGCCGATCGGCGAGCCATTGGCGATGTTGCCGCCGATCGTGCCGGCATTGCGGACCTGCTCGCCGCCGAAACGGCGCATCATCTCGTCGAGCTGGGGAGAGATGGTTGCGAGCGCCTTGCGCACGGCGACATGGTTCGCCATTGCGCCGAAGCGTAGCCGGTCGCCCTCGTCCGCTATGGCGCGCAGCTCCTCGATCCGGCCGAGATGGATCACGGGATCGAGCCGGCGCATGCCCTTGGTCACCCAGAGCCCGACATCGGTCGCGCCGGCGACCAGCGTCGCCTGGGGGTGGGAGGCGACGAGTTCGGCGAGGGCTTCCGTGGTTGCCGGCGCGAAATAGCGCCGCTCGCCATCACCGATCGCCACGGTTTGCATGTCCCGCAGTTCGGCGAGGCGGCTGGCGATCTCGCCTTGCGCTTGGGCGAAGCGGTCCCGCGAGCGATCCGCGGCAGCTGCGCGCAGTCCGGCTGCGATGATCGGCTCATAGCCGGTGCAGCGGCACAGGTTCCCTGCGAGCGCATCCTCGATGCGCGCGACCGAAGGCGCCGTCTCGTTCAACCAGAGCGCGAACAGCGACATTACGATGCCTGGCGTGCAGAAGCCGCATTGCGAGCCATGGCAGTCGACCATCGCCTGCTGCACGGGATGGAGCGCACCGTCCGCGCCCTTCAGATGCTCCACGGTGAGGAGCTGGCAGCCGTCCAGCGTCGGCAGGAAGCGGATGCAGGCATTGATCGCCTCGTAGCGCAGCTCTCCGCCATCGAGCTGGCCGATGACGACGGTGCAGGCGCCGCAATCGCCTTCGGCACAGCCCTCCTTGCTGCCGGTGCGGCGCCGGTCGAGCCGGAGCCAGTCCAGCACCGTCCGGGTCGGATCGCAGCCTGCGATCTCGACCAGCTCGTCGCCGAGCAGGAAGCGGACGGTCTCACGCATGGCAGCTCCATCGAGAGCAAATCGCGAACATGCCCTGAGATTAGGCATGTTCGTCGCTTGGCCGGAAGCTTTGATTTGGTGCAGATAAGATAGGTATCGGCGCCGGAGTATGCAGGTTGAGCAGGCAGGATGCGGTCCGCGCCCTAAGGGGCCGGCTTCTCTGGTTCGTCGGCGATCCCCATGGCGCCGGCACCGCCGCGCATCGCTATGTCGAGGACGGGCTGCTGGTCGTCGAGGGCGGGCTGATCCGGGCGGCCGGGGAGGCGCGGGCGCTGCTGCCGACGCTGCCGGTTGGCGCCGAGATCATCGACCATCGCCCGCATCTGATCATGCCGGGCTTCATCGACGCCCATATCCACATGCCGCAGACGCAGGTGATCGCCTCCTATGGCGCGCAACTGATGGAGTGGCTGAACAAGTACACCTTCGTCGAGGAGCAGAAGCTGGCGCAGCAGGGCCATGCCGAAAAGCTCTCGCGCTTCCTGCTCGACGAACTCCTGTCGAGCGGCACCACGACCGCGGCGGTCTATTGCTCCGTGCATGAAAAATCGGCGGAGGCCTTCTTCGCCGAATCGCATCGCCGCAACACAAGGATGATCGCCGGCAAGGTGATGATGGACCGCAACGCACCGGCGGCACTGACCGACACGGCCGAAAGCGGCTATGCCGAGAGCAAGGCGCTGATCGGCCGCTGGCATGGCAAGGGCAGGCAGCTCTACGCGATCACGCCGCGCTTCGCCGTGACCTCCTCGCCCGAGCAGATGGCGGCCTCGCAGCGCCTCGTCGCGGAGCATCCCGACTGCTTCGTCCAGACCCATATCAACGAGAATCGGGCGGAAATCGCCTTCGCGCGGGAGCTCTATCCCGACGCTGCCGACTATGCCGGCATCTACGAGGATTACGGGCTGCTGGGCCATAAGAGCCTGCTCGGGCATTGCATCCACATGACCAAGCGCGAATGGCGCGCCTTTGCTCAAGCTGGTGCGGTCGCGGTCTTCTGCCCGACCTCGAACCTCTTCCTCGGTTCCGGGCTGTTCGACTGGGAGCGGGCCAGGCGCGAGGGCGTCAAGGTCGCGCTCGCCACCGATATCGGCGGCGGCACCTCCTATTCGATGCTGCGGACCATGGCCGAGGCCTACAAGATCCTGCAATTGCAGGGGCAGTCGCTCTCGGCGTTCGAGGCCCTGCACGCGATCACGCTCGGCAACGCCGTGGCGCTCGGCCTCGACGAGCTGATCGGTTCGTTCGAGCCCGGCCGCGAAGCGGATATCGTGGTGCTCGATCCCGCCGCGACAAGGGTGATGGCGCACCGGCTGGAGACGGCGCGCGATCTTTCGGAGGAACTCTTCGTGCTGGTCACGCTCGGCGACGAGCGCAACGTGGTCGCGACCTATGTGATGGGCGAGCGTGCCTCATGTTCAACGAATTGAAAGATCGTTGAACATGGAGAGGCTGGCGGCGCTATAGGCGCCGCCGCAGGCCGCTCAGCCGAGCACGCCGCCCTTCCTGGCGTAGTCGAGGTAGATTTCGCGCAGGCGGAGCGTCGCCGGGCCGGGCGCGCCATTGTGGATGCTGTGGCCGTCGATGGTGGTGACCGGCATCACCAGGCTGGTCGCGGAGGTGATGAAGGCCTCCTCGGCGTCGATCGCCTCGGCGAGCGTGAATTCACGCTCCTCGAAGGTGAAGCCGCTTTCTGCGAGGAAGGCGAGCACCGCCTTGCGGGTGATGCCGGGCAGCACCTTGTTGGAGAGCGGACGCGAGATCAGCGTCTTGCCCTTGACGATCCAGGCGGTCGAGGAGGCGCCTTCGGTGACGACGCCGTCCTCGATCAGCCAGGCTTCCTGCGCGTCGTTCTCAGCGGCGAACTGCTTGGCCAGCACCGGCCCGAGCAGGTTGACGCTCTTGATGTCGCGGCGCGCCCAGCGCAGATCCGGCGTGCTGACCACCTTGATCCCGGTCTTGACCTGCGGCGTGTCGGCGAATTTACGTGCCTGGGTGAAGAGGACCAGGGACGGCTTGATGTCCTTGGGGAAGGCGAAGTCGCGATCGGCGGCGCCGCGCGAGACCTGCAGATAGATCGAGCCCTCGTCGAGCTTGTTACGGGCGATCAGCTCCTGATGGATGGCGATCAGCTCGTCACGGCTCCAGGCCAGCTTCAGGCCGATCTCGTTGCAGGAGCGCTCCAGGCGGATGAGGTGCGCATCGCAATCGACGAGCTTGCCGCCGAGCACCGCCGAGACCTCATAGATGCCGTCGCCGAAGATGAAGCCGCGGTCGAAGATCGAGATCGTGGCGTCTTCCTCGGGAAGATAGGCGCCATTGACGTAGACGGTGCGGCTCATCGCTCGGGTCTCTTGCTGGGTGGACAAAGGCGCACCTTTCCTATCCGAGCGGAGCACGCGATGCGAGAGGGCAGGCCGTGTTGCCGCTCAGCGCCCGGCGCAGGACGCGGTCCTTACGGGACTTGTGTTTCAGCACTTGAGCGCCGCCGCGATCAGGCGCTGCGTGTAGGCCTGCTGCGGCGCCTCGAAGATTGCCTCGGTCGGCCCGCGCTCGACCACCCTGCCGTCCTTCATCACCATGATCTCGTCGGACATCGCCCGGACCACGGCGAGGTCGTGGCTGATGAAGAGATAGGACAGGCCGTGCCGCGCCTGCAGCTGCTTGAGCAGGGCGACGATGCTGGCCTGGACTGTGCGGTCGAGCGCCGAGGTCGGCTCGTCGAGCACGACCAGCGCCGGGCACAGGATCATGGCGCGGGCGATTGCGATGCGCTGGCGCTGGCCGCCGGAGAATTCGTGCGGATAGCGGTTGCGCAGGGCAGGGTCGAGCGCGACTTCGGCGAGCGCTTCGGCGGCGCGCCGCTCCCGCTCGCTGCGCGACAGGCCGGGTTCATGGACCAGCAAACCCTCGGTGACGATCTCGCCGACCGTCAGCCTTGGCGAGAGCGAGCCGAAAGGGTCCTGGAACACCGCCTGCAGGCTGCGGCGGAGCGGGCGCATCGCAGCCCGGTCGAGCCCGGTCAGCGCCCGGTCTTCGAAGCGCACCAGCCCGCCCGCCGGCATCAGCTGGAGGATTGCCCGGCCGAGCGTTGACTTGCCCGAGCCGGATTCGCCGACGATGCCGATGGTCTGGCCGCGCCGCAGCATCAGATCGACGCCGTCGACGGCGTGCAGCACGGCCCTTTCACGCCGGAGGAAGCCGCGGCTGAGGTCGAAGCTGACCCTCAGGTCGCGGGCTTCGAGCAGGATGGGCGCACCGGCGGGAGGTGGGGCCTTGTGGCCATGCGGCTCGGCCGCGAGCAGGGCGCAGGTATAGGGGTGCGCCGGCTTTTCGAATATCGCCGAAGTCGCGCCGCTCTCGACGACCTCGCCCGCCTTCATCACATAGACGCGCTCGGCATATCTCCTGACGAGGCCGAGGTCATGGCTGATCAGGATCACCGCCATGCCGAGGCGCTGTCTGAGCTCGGCGATCAGCGCCAGGATCTCGGCCTCGATGGTGACGTCGAGCGCGGTGGTCGGCTCGTCGGCGATCAGAATGTCGGGATTATTGGCGAGCGCCATGGCGATCATCACGCGCTGGCGCTGTCCGCCGGAGAGCTCATGCGGATAGGAATCGAGGCGCCGCTCCGGATGCGGGATCCGTACCAGCTTCAGCAGTTCGAGCGCCCGCGCCCGCGCCGCCTTGCGCGACAGGCCCTGATGCCGGCGCAGCGGCGCGGCCATCTGCGCCCCGATCCGGAACAGCGGATCGAGCGAGGTCATCGGCTCCTGGAAGATCATGGCGAGCTTGCTGCCGCGATAGGCGTTGAGCCTTGCCGGGGAGAGGCCGAGCAGCTCGGCGCCGCGGTAGCGGATCGAGCCGGAAGCCTCGCCATTGCTCGCGAGCAGCCCCATCGCCGCCATCACGCTCTGGCTCTTGCCGGAACCGGATTCGCCGACGATGGCGACGAACTCGCCGGGGGCGACGTCGAGGTCGATGCCGCGCACCGCCTCGCACGGCCCGTCATTGGTGCGGAAACGGACCTTGAGGTCGCGGATGGCGAGGACGGGTTCGCTCGCCATTTCAGCGATCCCGCGGGTCGAGCGCATCGCGCAGGCCGTCGCCGAGGAAGTTCAGCGCGAACAGGGTGGTCACCAGGAAAGCGGCGGGGAAGGCGAGCATCCAGGGCGTCGCCTGGATCGCCCGCGCGCCGTCCGAGATCAGCACGCCCCAGCTCGTCATCGGCTCCTGCACGCCGAGGCCGAGGAAGGAGAGGAAGCTCTCGAGCAGGATCACCTTCGGCACCAGCAGGGTGACGTAGACGATCACCGGGCCGAGCGTGTTCGGGATGACATGGCGCTTCAGAATGCCGCCGGTCGAGACGCCGAGCGCCTCGGCCGCCAGCACATATTCCTGGCGCTTGATCGAGAGCGTCTGGCCCCGGACGATCCGGGCCATGTCGAGCCATTCGATTGCGCCGACGGCGAGGAACATCAGGATGAAGTTCCGGCCGAAGAACACGACCAGCAGGATCACGAAGAAGATGAAGGGCAGCGAATAGAGCACGTCGACGATACGCATCATCACCATGTCGATGCGCCCGCCGAGATAGCCGGCGGTGGCGCCGTAGGCGACGCCGATCACCAGCGCGACGCCGGTGGCGAGCAGGCCGATGGCGAGCGAGACTCGGCCGGCGACCAGGGTCCGGGTCAGGAGATCGCGGCCATTGGCGTCGGTGCCGAACAGGAAATGCTGGCGCTTGATGGGGACGGCGAGCGCGAGCCGGCGGCCCTCCTGCTCGCTGGCCGTGATCCGCGGCGTGCCGAACTGGTCGGAGCGGTCGAAATAGACCAGCAGGCGCTGGTCGATCGGCCTTTGCGCGGTCAGGACCAGTCGGACCTCGGCGGCGTCCACGACGACCTCGCTCGGCGTCGCCCTTATGCGCGAGGCGATGCGCTGTATCGCGGCCGGCAGCGCCTCGGCCTTGGGATAGGCTGAAAGACTGGCGGGCACGCGGACATAGTCCTGATAGACCCGGTCATAAGGGTGGCGGGTGAACCAGGGCCCGAAGATGCAGGCCAGCGTCATCAGGACCAGTACGACGAGGCTCGCGACCGCGGCGCGGTTGCGCAGCAGGCGGATGCGGGCGTCCTGCCAGAGCGAGCGGCCGGCGGGCGGGGCGGGAAGGGGCACGACCGCGCTCATCGGCTCAATCCAGCCTGACGCGCGGGTCGAGCAGCGCATAGAGGATGTCGACGACGAGATTGAAGACCAGGACGAAGATGGCTACGACGACCACCGTGCCCATCACCAGCGTGTAGTCGCGGTTGAGCGCGCCCTCGACGAAGTAGCGCCCGATGCCGGGAATGCCGAAGATCGTCTCGACCACCACCGAACCGGTGAGCAGGCTCGCCGCCGCCGGCCCGAGATACGAAATGACCGGCAGGGCGGCCCCGCGCCCGGCATGCAGGGCGATCGTCGCGCCCGAAAGCCCCTGTGCCCGCAGGGTCCGGATATGATTGGCACGCAGCGTCTCGATCATCGCAGCCCGCGTCATCCTGGCGATCACGGCGATCTGCGGCAGGGCGAGCGTCACGATCGGCAGGATGGTGTTGCGGAAGGCGCCGCCATTCCAGCCCCCCACCGGGAGCCAGGCCAGGCTCAGCCCGAAGACGATCTGTAGGACCGGCGCAACGACGAAGTTCGGGATGGTGATACCGGCGGTGGCCAACCCCATCACCGCATGGTCGGCCCCGCCATTCTGGCGGAAGGCGGCGAGCGCGCCGAGCGGGCCGCCGATGGCGAGCGCGAGCAGCAGCGCGCAGGCGCCGAGCCGCATCGAGACCGGCAACCCTTGCGCGAACAGTTCGGCGATCGAGAAATCGCGGAAATAGAAGGAGGGGCCGAAATCGCCGCGCAACAGGGCGCCTAGATAGGTCAGGTACTGGGCGTGAAGCGGCTGGTCGAGCTGGTAGATCCGCCGCAGATTCTCCATCACCTTGGCCTCGAGCGGCTGTTCGAGATCGAACGGCCCACCCGGCGCGAGGCGCATCAGGAAGAACGAGAGCGTCACGATCACGAACAGGGTCGGGATCGCGGTGGCGAAGCGGCGCAGAATGTAGGTGAGCATCAGATTGCGCCGGGATGCCCGCCATTCTTCCCTTCTCTCCTTGCGGGAGAAGGTGGCCCGAAGGGCCGGATGAGGGGGCGCTCAGGTCTACCCGTCATGCTCGCCCTTGTGGCAAGCACCCACGTCTCGAACACCGCACTCGTCACTGGAAGACGTGGATGGTCGGGACAAGCCCGACCATGACGATGAAGCGTCGTCCGACCCCTCACCCCGACCCTCTCCCGCAGGGCGAGAGGGGGAAGGTCGCGCCTGTCCGGTCGGTCAAGCCCGGCCATGACGTGCTTCGGTCACGGCTTCAGGCTCATGAACCGCGTCGGCAGCGCGCCGCGCAGATTCTGCTGGAAGCCGACCAGCTTTGGCGAGACCAGGTTCTTCGAGGAATAGTACATCAGCGGGATCCACGGCATGTCGGCCGCGAGAATGCTGTCGGCCTCGCGCAGGATCGCGGCGCGCTTGGCGAGATCGAGTTCGTCGGCGCCCTGCTGCAGCAGCGCGTCGAATTTCGGGTTGGCGTATTTGCCGGAATTGAAGCCCTTATTGTCGCTGAGGAACAGGAACAGGAAGTTCTGGGGATCGGAATAGTCGCCGATCCAGCCATAGCGGGCGATGTCGAAATCGCCGCCGTCGCGCAGCAAGGCGAAATGGGTCTTGCCGTCGGTGTTGATGAAGCTCGTCTCGACGCCGAGCACCTTCCACTGCTCGGCGATGGCGATCATCGTGCGGCGGTTGTTGTCGGTGGTGTTGTAGCGCAGCTGCACCCGCAGCGGCATGCCGGGGCCGTAGCCGGCGGCGGCGAGCAGGCGCTTCGCCTCTTCCTCGCGGTCGAGCGGCGAGACACCCTTGAAATCGGCCTCCGCGCGCTCGCCATAGTTCCCGATACTCGGCGGGATCACGCCATAGGCCGGCAGCATGGTGCCGCCCCAGATCTCCTCGGCGATGAACTCGCGGTCGATCACCAGCGACAGCGCCCGGCGCACGCGCAGATCGTCGAAGGGCTTCTTGGCGGTGTTCACGATGAGGAAGTAGGTGCCGAGATAGGGCGCGACCTTGACCTGATTGCCGAGCTTCTCGCGCAATTGCTGGATCTGGTCGGCCGGGATGTCGGTCGTCATGTGCAATTCGCCGGCCTGGAAACGGCGCGCGGCGGCGGCGAGATCGGAGGCGGGATAGTACAGGATCGTGTCGATCTGCACGTTCGCCGCATCGTGGAAGTTCCTGTTCTTCTCCATCTTGATGTGGGAGTTCGGCACGAACTCCTTCAGCGTGTAGGCGCCGTTGGAGATCCAGTTCTCCGGCTTGACGAAATCCTTGCCGAACTTCTCGACGGAGGCCGGATGCACCGGCAGGCCGGTCTGGTGCGTCAGCAATTCCAGGAAATAGGGCGTCGGCCGTTCCAGCTTGATTTCCAGCGTCGTGTCGTCCGGCGCCTTGACGCCGAGCTCGTCGATGCCCGCGCCTTCGCCCGATTTGTTGATCTTCTCGGCGTTGAGGATGGGGTAGAGGATGTTGGCGTATTTCGCGCCGGTCGCGGGATTGATGATCCGCTTCAGCGAGTAGACGAAATCGCCCGCCTTGACCGGGTCGCCGTTCGACCATCTGGCGTTGGCGCGGAGCTTGAACGTGTAGCTCTTGCCGTCCTCGCTCATCGTCCAGCTTTCGGCGACGCCGGGCACGACCTCGCCGTTGATGTGGTGGATGACCAGCCCCTCGGAGAGGTCGCGCAGCAGGTGCGCCTCGGCCACCGTCGAGGTCTTGTGGGCGTCGAGCGTCTCGGGGTCGCCGTCATTGCCGCGATGGAAGACGACCTGGGCCAGGGCGGCGTTGCCGAGCCCCAAGGCGAGGCCGGCCGCAAGGGCGAGAGGCCGCAGACGGCGCAGGAACTGCGACTCAGCCTTGAAGCTTTTCATGAGCTCTCTCCGAAGCTTAGCCGGACGGGCCCCTTTCCCGCTCGTGCGGGAAGTATGGGCCGATCCTGAGGCCGGAGCCAAGGAGGAAAACGGGGACTTCAACCGATCTCCGACCGCGGGCAGGCGGGGAGCCCGGACGCGTCCGCGGGTCGCCGTGGTCGGGGGAGACCGGGCGGGATACCCGCCCGGTCCATGAATGGGGGCTTCAGCCCTTCTGCGTGCGTCCCTGCGCCTCGACGACGGCGACGGCCGTCATGTTGACGACGCCGCGCGCCGTCACCGAGCCGGTCAGGATATGCACGGGCTTCGCCGCGCCGATCAGGATCGGCCCGACCGGCAATGCGTCCGCCAGCACCTTGGCGAACTGATAGGCGATGTTGGCCGAGTCCAGATTCGGGAAGACCAGCACGTTGGCGACGCCCTTCAGACGCGAGGAGGGCAGGACACGGTCGCGGATCGCCGCCACCAGCGCCGAGTCGGCTTCCATCTCGCCGTCGCATTCGAGATCCGGCGCGCGCTCGCGGATCAGCCCCAGCGCCTTGCGCATCTTCAGCGAGGACGGGGTGTCGGCCGCGCCGAAGTCGGAATGCGAGAGCAGGGCGATCTTCGGTTCGATGCCGAAGCGCTCGACATGGCCGGCCGCGAGCACGGTCATGTCGGCGATCTCCTCGGCCGTCGGATCGTGCTTCACATGCGTGTCGGTGAGGAAGAAGGCGCCCTTGCTGGTGATGATCAAGGTCATCGCCGCGATGTCGCTGACGCCGGGCTCGAGCCCGATGATGTCGCGGATATGGCGCAGCCGCGACAGGAAGCGGCCTTCGAGGCCGGTGATCATCGCATCGGCCTCGCCGCGCACGACGGCGAGCGCCGCGATCACCGTATTGTTGGTGCGCACCAGCGAGCGGGCGGCTTCCGGGGTGATGCCGCGCCTGCCGGCAATGTCGAGATAGGTCTGGACATAGTCGCGATAGCGCGGATCGTCTTCCGGATTGATCAGCTCGAAGTCGGCGCCGGGGCGGATCGTCAGGCCGAAGCGCGCGATGCGGGCCTCGACCACGCTCGGGCGGCCGATCAGGATCGGCGTAGCCAGCCCTTCCTCCAGCGCCACCTGCGCCGCGCGCAGCACGCGCTCATCCTCGCCCTCGGCATAGACCACCCGCTTCGGGTCGGCCTTGGCCTTGGCGAAGAGCGGCTTCATCAGGAAGCCGGAGCGGAAGACGAAGCGCGACAGGTCCTCGCGATAGGCCTCGACGTCGATCAACGGCTTCTTGGCGACGCCGGTGATCATCGCCGCCTCGGCGACGGCCGGGGCGATGCGCAGGATCAGGCGCGGATCGAACGGGTTCGGGATCAGCGAGGTCGCGCCGAAGGTCTGCGCCTCGCCGCCATAGGCCCGCGCGGCGATGTCGGAGGTGGCCTCGCGGGCGAGCGCGGCGATGGCACGCACCGCGGCGAGCTTCATCGCCTCGTTGATCGTCGTCGCCTGCACGTCGAGCGCACCGCGGAATATGTAGGGGAAGCAGAGGACGTTGTTGACCTGGTTCGGATAGTCCGAGCGGCCGGTGCAGATCATCGCGTCCGGCCGGGCGGCCAGCGCGTCCTCCGGCGTGATCTCCGGATTGGGGTTGGCGAGCGCCAGGATCAAGGGCTTCGGCCCCATGCGCTTGGCCATCTCCGGCTTGAGCACGCCGGCGGCCGAGAGCCCGAGGAAGACGTCGGCATCGCCGATCACGTCGGAGAGCGTGCGGGCGTCGGTCTCCTGCGCGTAGACCTCCTTCCAGCGGTCCATCAGGGTGTTGCGACCCTTGTGGACCACGCCTTCGAGGTCGGTGACCCAGATGTTCTTGCGCTGCGCGCCGAGCGAGACCAGCAGGTTGAGGCAGGCGAGTGCGGCCGCGCCGGCGCCGGAGACGACGATCTTGACGTCGGCGATCTTCTTGCCGGCGAGGTCGAGCCCGTTGAGGACGGCGGCGCCTACGATGATCGCCGTGCCGTGCTGGTCGTCATGGAAGACCGGGATGTTCATCCGGGCCTTGAGCTGCTCCTCGATCTCGAAGCACTCCGGGCCCTTGATGTCTTCCAGGTTGATGCCGCCGAAGGTCGGCTCCAGCGCGGCGACGACCTCGACGAACTTCTCCAGATTGCGCTGGTCGACCTCGATGTCGAAGCAGTCGATGCCGGCGAACTTCTTGAACAGGACGGCCTTGCCTTCCATCACCGGCTTGGAGGCCAGCGGGCCGATATCGCCGAGGCCGAGCACGGCGGTGCCGTCGGTGACGACCGCGACGAGATTCTGGCGCGAGGTCAGCTCGGCGGCCTGGCTGGGATCGTCGACGATCGCCTCGCAGGCCGCGGCGACGCCGGGCGAATAGGCGAGAGCTAGGTCGCGCTGGTTGCCGAGCGGCTTGGTCGCCTGGATCTCGAGCTTTCCGGCCCGCGGCTGGCGATGATAGACGAGGGCGCCAGCGCGAAGGTCGGCCGACAGGGTGCTCTTCATGATTCCGATTCCCCAGGCGTACGCCCGGCGCAACCGGCGCCGGGCTGCTCGGAGGTCGCCCGTAAGACGCCCCGCGTCAAGCTTCGAACCAGCAATAATCCTTGTTCAAAACGTCCGCGCCGGAGCAGGCTCTAGGCGGCCAGCGCTCCGACCCCGCCGTCATGGAGATGGCAAGCCGCGACATGGCCGGGCGCGATCTGCTTCAGCACCGGCCGTTCCGCCTTGCAGCGTGGCCCGGCCATCGGGCAGCGCGGGTGGAAATGGCAGCCCGGGGGCGGGTGCAGCGGCGAGGGAATCTCGCCCTTCAGCGGTGCGAAGCGCTTCTTGCGTGCCGTGATCGAGGGCACGTTGGCGAGCAGGGCCTGGGCGTAAGGGTGCTGCGGGCCCTTGAACAATTCGCTCGCCGGTGCCGCCTCGACGACCCGTCCGAGATACATGATCACCACCCGGTCGGAGAGGTGCCGGACCACGCTGAGATCGTGGCTGATGAACAGATAAGTCAGGTTAAGTTCGTCGCGCAGCTTCATGAAAAGATTCAGGACCTGGGCCTGAATCGATACATCAAGTGCGGCCACGCTTTCGTCGCAGACCAGGAATTGCGGCTTCACCGCGAGAGCCCGGGCGATGCCGATACGCGCCCGCTGCCCACCCGAGAACTGGTGCGGATAGCGCCGGCGATAGCTCGGGTCGAGCCCGACGCGCTCCAGCATCTCGACGACGTAGGCGTCCTGCTGAGCCTTCTCGACGAGGCCGTGCACGACCGGAGCCTCGCCGACGATGTCGGTGACCCGCAGGCGCGGGTTCAGCGAGGACATCGGGTCCTGGAAGATCATCTGGATCGCCAGCGTGGCGGCGCGGCGCTGCTGCGCATCCATCTCGTCGGTGAACTGGCCGCGCCAGGAAACCCGGCCCGCGCTCGGCGGGTGGATGCCGGCGACGACGCGCCCGAGCGTCGACTTGCCGCAGCCGGATTCGCCGACCAGCCCGACGACCTCGCCCTGGGTCACCGAGAGGTCGACCCCGTCGACCGCGTGGACCACCTGCTCGGTGTAGCCGGCGCCCATCCAGTTGGCGAATTTCGAGGCGGCGTCGAGCGGCTTGGTGAAGCGCTTGGAGACGCCGTCGAGGGTCAGGATCGGCGCACTCATGCCGCGACTCCGGCCAGGTTCAGCGGGTGATGGCAGCGCACGCCGCGCTCGCCCGGAAAGGCGGTGACCGCAGGCGCCTGCGCGAGGCAGTCCGCCTGGGCGTAATCGCAGCGTGGGGCGAAGGCGCAGCCCTGCGGCAGCTTGGCCAGCGACGGCGTCGAGCCGCGGATCTGGCGCAAGGGGGCGCCGGGCTCACCCTCGGCCGGCAGCGAGCCGAGGAGGCCGCTGGTGTAGGGATGGAGGGGGGTGTCGAGGACCGGGTCGACCGCGCCGGTCTCGACGATGCGCCCGGCATACATCACCGCGATCCGGTCGGCGAGGCCGGCGACGACGCCGAGATCATGGGTGATCCAGACCAGCGCGGTGCCGGTCTCGGCGCAGAGCGACTGCATCTCGGCCAGGATCTGGCTCTGGATGGTGACGTCGAGCGCCGTGGTCGGCTCGTCGCAGATGATCAGCGGCGGGCGATGCAGCAGGGCGATCGCGATGGCGACGCGCTGGCGCATGCCGCCGGAAAACTGGTGCGGATAGGCGTTGAGCCGCTCCTCGGGAGAGGGGATGCCGACCTTGGCGAGGGCGTCGCGCGCGCGCTCCCGCGCCGCCTTGTGCGAGACCTTGTCATGGGCGGTGACGGCCTCGATCATCTGCGTGTCGACGCGCAGGACCGGGTTCAGCGTCATCATCGGGTCCTGGAAGATCATCGCGACCTCACGGCCGCGGACCTTGCGGAATCCCTCTTCGTCGAGCCCGACCAGCTCCTTGCCGTTGAGCTTGATCGAGCCTTCGACGATCTTTCCGGGCGGATCGATCAGCCCCATCACCGAGAAGCCGGTGACCGACTTGCCCGAGCCGGACTCGCCGACGAGGCCGAGCACCTCGCCGCGATCGACGTGGAAGGACACGCCGTCGACCGATTTCACCGTGCCGGCACGGGTGAAGAAATGGGTCTTCAGGCCGGCGACTTCGAGAACGGGCGCCATGCTCACTTCTCCAGCCGCGGGTTGAGCACGTCGCGCAGGCGGTCGCCGACCAGGTTGATCGAGACGATCGTCAGAAGCAGCGCGATGCCGGGGAAGACCGAGATCCAGTACTTGCCCGAGAGCATGTACTGGAAGCCGTTGGCGATCAGCACGCCGAGCGAGGGTTCGGTCTGGGGCAGGCCGACGCCGAGGAAGGAGAGCGTGGCTTCGAGCGAGATCGCATGCGCCGTCTGCACGGTGACGATGACGATCACCGGTGCCAGGCAGTTCGGCAGGATGTGGCGGAAGACGGTGCGGGCATGGGAGAGGCCGAGCGACTGGGCGGCCTCGACATATTCCTTGCGCCGCTCGACCAGGGCCGAGCCGCGCACGGTGCGGGCGTAATAGGCCCATTGCACCATCACCAGCGCGATGATGATCTTGTCGACGCCCTTGCCGAGCCCCGCGACCAGGATCAGCGCGACCAGGACCGAAGGCAGCGAGAGCTGCAGGTCGACGATGCGCATGATGATGTTCTCGGTGCGCCCGCCGGAATAGGCGGCGATCAGGCCGATCGCCATGCCGACGCCGGCGGCAAGGATGCCCGAGAACGCGCCGACCATCAGCGAGATGCGCAGGCCGTAGAGAATGCCGGAGAGCAGGTCGCGCCCGACGCCGTCGGAGCCGAGCCACATGGTGAAGCCCTCGCCGGCGACGTCGCCGGGCGGCAGGCGCGAATCCATCACGTCGACGCTGGCGAGGTCGTAAGGGTTCTGCGGCGCGATCAGCGGTGCAGCCAGTGCGAGCAGAACGATGAGGACGAACAGGCCGAGGCCGAAGGTGGCGAGCCTGTCCTCGAAGAAGGAGCGGGCGAAGCGCCGGAACGGCGTCTCCTCCTTCGCTTCGACCGGCGGGGCGGCAGCGGCGGTGGGCAGGGTGGCCTCGCTCATGAGGTGGCCTCCGTCAGGCGCACGCGTGGATCGAGCGCGGAATAGATCAGGTCGACCAGGAGGTTGATCGTGACGAACAGCACCACGACAACCATGACATAGGCGACGATCACCGGCCGATCGAGGCGGGTGATCGCCTCGAGCAGCAGGCGGCCCATGCCCGGCCAGGCGAAGATCGTCTCGGTCACCACCGAGAAGGCGACCAGCGAGCCGAATTCGAGCCCGAGCACGGTGACGATCGGGATCATGATGTTCTTCAAGATGTGGACGCCGATGATCCGGCTCTGCGACAGGCCCTTGGCCCGCGCGAACTTGACATAGTCCATCAGCGCCGCCTCGCGGGCACCGGCCCGGGCGAGGCGGATCACCAGCGAGATCTTGAGCAGAGCGAGGTTGAGCGCGGGCAGGGCGACATGCTGCCAGCCCTTGAGCGAGAGCAGCGAGGTATCGATGCCGAGGATCGAGACGGTCGGCCCCCGCCCCGTGGCGGGCAACCAGCCGAGGCTGACGGCGAAGGTCAGGATCAGCATCAGCCCGACCCAGAAGGTCGGCAGAGAGAAGCCGAGGATCGAGATCGCCATGATCAGCCGGGAGATGCGGCTCTCCGGCTTCAGCCCGGCATAGAGGCCGAGCGGCAGGCCGATCAGGATGGCCATGAAGAGAGCGACGAAAGCGAGCTCCAGCGTCGCCGGCATGCGGTGCAGGATCAGCTTGATCGCCGACTCGCCATGCACGAAGGACCGGCCCAGATCGCCCTGCACGGCGTTCTTCAGGAAGATCAGGAACTGTTCCCAGATCGGCCGGTCGAGACCGAGCGCGCGCGCCGTTTCGGCGATCTGCTGCTGGTCCATCTCGGGCGAGATCAGCATGTAGATGGGATCGCCGACGACGTTGACGCCGAAAAAGACGATCACGAGCATCGCCGCGATGACGAATAGCGCTTGCGCCAGGCGGCGCAGGACGAATGCCAGCATGGTCCGGGACCTTCCGGAGCGGGATGCGAAACGCCAACCGACCGGTGATCCGGCCGGATGGCGCCCTCGCATTCCAACAAGAAAAAAGTGTCGCGCCGTCCGGACCGGGCTTCAAGCGGGTCCGGACGGGCGTCGGTGTGTCCGGCTTATTCCTTACGAATGCCGGTGGCGAGGGTGTACTCGTCGGTCCGGGCCTGGACCTTGACGCCCTTGCGCGAAGCCCAGGTGTTGAGCTGGTAGTGGGTCGGGATCAGGCCGACATCGTTCATGCCGATCTCCATCGCCTCGGCCAGGGCGAGGTCGCGCTTGGCGTCGTCGACCGTGCGCAGCGCCTCTTCCAGCTTGGCGTCGAAGGCCTTGTTGGAGTAGCGGCCGCGATTGGTGGCGCCCATACCCTTGGCCGGATCGAAGGTGGCGAGGAGCGCCTTGAGCGAGTCGGAGGATTCACCCGTGCCCGCGCCCCAGCCGACGAGGATGAAGGAGAATTCCGGCACGTTGCCCTGGCCGCCCTGCGAGGCGCGGGTGAAGAAGTTCGCCGAAGGCAGCGTCTCGACCTCGGTCTCGATGCCGAGGCGCGAGAACATCTGCGCCACCGCTTCGATGATCTTGGTGTCGTTGAGGTAGCGGTTGGTCGGCCCGTGCAGCTTCATCTTGAAGCCGTTCGGATAGCCGGCCTCGGCGAGCAGCTTCTTGGCGCCGTTGAGATCATAGGCGACGGGCTTCAGCTTCTTGGAGGTGCCGAAGAAACCGTCGGGCAGGAGCTGGCCGGCGGGGATCGCCTCCTTCTCCATAATGCGGTCGACGATGGCCGGCCGGTTGATCGCCATCGACAGCGCCTGGCGGACCTTGAGGTTCTGCAGCGGGTTCTTGATCTCCGAACCGTCCTTGCCCTTGATGAAGGGCGAGACCTCGCGGAAGTGATCCATGTGGAAGTAGATCACCCGGTTCGAGACCGTGCTGGCGACGCTGAGCTTGGCGTCGCCCTTGAGGCGCGCGACGTCGGAGGTCGGCACGTTGTCGATCACGTCGACATCGCCCGCGAGCAGGGCCGCGACGCGGGTCGGGGCCGAGGTGATCATCTTGAAGGTCACCTTCGACCAGGGCTCCTTGCCGCCCCAGTAGTTCTCGTTCGGCGTCAGCACGACGCGGTCGCCCGCGACATATTCGGCCTGCTTGTAGGCGCCTGTGCCGCCGGCGGCGCATTTGCCAAGGTTGAAGTCCTCGGTGGTCGTGTCCTTGCACTTCGCCGAGATGATGCCGAAGGTCGAGAGGTCGGTCGGCACCAGCGGCGCCGGCGTCGCGGTCTTCACGCGAACGGTGTAGTCGTCGACCTTGCTGAACTCTTTGCCGCGCACATAGGCGGAGAAGCTCGACGGGCTTTTCGGCACGTTCGGCGCGCGCTGCATGGTCGCGATCACGTCGTCCGCCGTGAACGGCGAGCCGTCATGGAACTTGACGTTCTTGCGGAGCTTGAATTCCCAGGTGGTGTCGTCGATCGCCTTCCAGCTCTCGGCCAGCAGCGGCTTCAGCGTCTGCTTCTCGTCCTGCCCGACCAGCGGCTCGTAAACGTGCCGTGCCAGCATGTTGTTGGGCGAGACGTTGTGATAGTGCGGGTCCATCGCGCTGAGCTCGGCCGAGATGCCGACGCGCAGTTCCTGAGCCGAGGCCGCACCAGCGGCGACCATCACGGGTGCCGCGAGAAGCGCGGCCTTCAGGCCCTTCAGCCCGATCTTGCTGATCTTTTCCATTCTGCCCTCCCGACGGCCTGAGCCACCATCTTGAACAACTGAACCATGACTGGCGAGTCGCCGGTTGCCCGGACCTTCCCCTCCCTCGCCTTGGCGCGAACCCTAGAGCCGTTTTCTATGCTTGTAAATTATAGCCATTGGTAGACTGTATAATGTCCGCGCATATTCGAATGCGGCTTGGGGATAAACGCAGAATCGAGGGCGGTTCCGATGGAAAAGCGGGTGGCCGGCAAGGCGGGGGCAAGGCAGGCGCCCAGCCTGCGCGAACTCGAGATCCTGCAGGCGATGATCGCGACCCGGAAAACCGTGGCCGCGGCGCAGATGCTCGGCATCTCGCAGCCGGCCGTGTCGCGGGCGCTCGCAACCCTCGAGGCACATGTCGGCCGGCCGCTCTTCCTGCGCGAGGGTGGGCGGCTCGTGCCCACCGGCGACGCCTTCGCCCTCGAGGCGGAGGCGCAACCGGTCTTCGATGCACTGCAGCGCCTAGCGGGGTGGCCCGGGCAGACGGCGATGGCGAGCGTTCTGCGCATCGCCGCTGCGACGACGCTGGCGCAGTTCGTGCTGCCGCCGGTTTTGGCGCACTTCCGTATTCAGGAGCCGGATGTCGTCGCCAATGTCGAGATCGGCACCAGCACATCCGTGATCGCGCTGGTTGCCGACCGCGCCGCCGATATCGGGCTGGTCGACGTGCCCGTGCCGCATATCGGCGTTCGCAACGAGGTTTTCCGCGAGGCCGTGGCGCATGTGGTGATGCCGGAGGACCATCCGCTCGCCGCCCACGCAGTGATCGCGCCGCGAGACCTCGCCGACGAGCCGCTGATCGCCGCGGCGCGGCGCTTTCCGGTTCGCTTCGAGGCTGACCGCGCCTTCGCCGATGCCGGCGTCGCGCCCCGGCTGGTCGCCGAAGGGGCGACGGCGACCTTCATGGCGGAGCTGGTGCGCCAGCGCGTCGGGCTCGCGCTGCTCAACCCTTTCCCGCTGACGCTCGGCGGCATGCAGGGGCTGGCGGCGCGGCGTTTTGCGCCGCGGATCGTCTATCGCACTTCGCTGCTCTTCCCCGCGACCGGCCCGGTCGTCCCGGCGGCGCGCCGCTTCGCCGACCTTCTGCGTGCTTGGCAGCCCGAGGACGGGCTGACCACGCCGATCAGGTGAGGGGAGCGGGCAGGGGGCTCAGAACGCCTTGAAGGTGATGATGGTGTGGGTGTCGGCGATCTCGGGGATCGACTGCACCTTCTCGGCGACGAAATGGCCGATATCGACATCGGCGGCGACATGGAACTTGGCGAGGATGTCGTAATTGCCGGCGGTCGAGTAGATCTCCGAGGCGATCTCGCGGTCGGCGAGTTCGCTCGCGACCTCATAGGTCTTGCCGAGCTTGCACTTGATCTCGACGAAGAAGGTCTGCATCGCGCGCTCCGGAACCCTGTGCCTTGAACCGCTTCTGGATAGAGGCTTGCGCCGGAAGATCAAGCGCCGGCGAGGGCGGCGATGCGCCGGGTCATCGCACTGTCCGGATCGGGCAGCGGCGCCAGCACGGTGAAGTGATTGGCGCCCTCGATCTCCTCATAGCGCGTCCGGACGCCGCCGAGGCCCCAGACATCGGTGATCCGCCGGCTCTGCTTGAGATATTCCTCGCTCTCCGCGCCGCCGACCACGGCGTCCATGATCAGTCCTGAAGGGGCCGGCCAGAACAGCGGGCTTTCGAGCTCGGCTCCCGCCATCGTCAGGCCGAGCGCCTTGTTGATGCTGGTCTCGGTCAGCGGCTTCAGGTTGTAGAGCCCGGAAATGCCATAGGCCGCGTGGACCAGATGGTCCGGCAGTTCGGGGTCGACATTCTTCCAGTCGGTCGCGAGCAGGCAGGCGGAAAGCTGGCCGCCGGCCGAATGTCCGGCCGCCACCACCGGCAGATTGAAGCGCCGCCAGATCGCCGCCGCAGCCTGCTGCATCTCCCAGACGATATGGCCGACCTCGACCTGCGGGCAAAGATCGTAGCCGGCGACGGCGACCGGCACGCCGAGCCGGTTCAGGCCTCGTGCCATATGCGAGAAATAGCTGGGGTCGAGCGCCTGCCAATAGCCGCCATGGATGAACAGCACGATCGCCCGGCTGTTGACCGTCTCCGGCTTGAACAGGTCGTAATACTGCCGCGGGCTCTCGCCATAGCTGACGCCGAGCTCCGAGACGGCTTCGCTGCGATAGGCGGCGGCATCCGCCGCCCAGCCGGCGATCAGCGCGGGATGCTCGGGCACGCGGGCGCGGTTGTTGTACTGCGTCTCGTAATCCTGGGACATGGCGTTCCGGCTGATGGGAGATCCCTGCCGTGGCAGGCGTTCGCCACTCTGCGTCATGGTCTTTGACAGGTCGAGCGACAAACGCGACAAACCCGGCACAGTTCCGCCGGAGGCGCCCATGGACAACCCCGTTCTCGCCGAAGTGACGCGTGGCGGCGTCGTCGAATCGCGCCATCGCGGTGCAGCGATCGTCATGGATGCCGACGGGGCCGTGGTGCTCGCGCTCGGGGATGTCGAGCGGCCGGTCTTCCCGCGCTCGGCGGTCAAGGCGCTGCAGGCGCTGCCGCTGCTCGAAAGCGGCGCGGCGGACCGCTACGGGCTGACGCCGGCCGAGATCGCACTCGCCGTCGCCTCGCATTCCGGCGAGGAGGCGCATGCGCATGCGGCGCTCGGCATGCTGCGCAAGGCGGGCCGCGAGGCCGGCTGCCTCGAATGCGGCGCGCATTGGCCGATGGGCGAGGCAGCGGCGCGCGCCCTCGCAAAAGCCGGCCGGGAGCCGACCGCACTCAACAACAACTGCTCGGGCAAGCACGCCGGCTTCGTCTGCCTCTCCTGCGGCCTCGACGAGGACCCGACCGGCTATGTGAAGCCCGGCCATGCCGTGCAGAGGGCGGTGAGGGAGGCACTGGAGGAGACGACCGGCACCGCCCACACCAGCGAACTTTCCGGCACCGATGGCTGCTCGATCCCGACCTATGCCGTGCCTCTGAAGGCAATGGCGCTCGGCTTCGCCCGCTTCGGCACCGGCCATGGCTTCGGTCCGCAGCGCGCCGACGCGGCGCGGCGCATCCGCGAAGCGGTGGCAGCCAATCCCTTCATGGTCGCCGGCACCGGCCGCTTCGACACCCGCTTCATGGAAAGGTTCGGGGCGCGCGCCTTCATCAAGACCGGCGCCGAGGGCGTCTATTGCGGCGCGCTGCCGGAACTGGGCTACGGCATCGCGCTGAAATGCGACGATGGCGCCGGCCGGGCCGCTGAGGTCGCGATGGCGGCGCTGATCGAGCGCCTGCTGCCGCTGGACGAGGACGGCAAGGCCGCCTTCGCCGGCTTCCGCGAAAGCGTGCTGAAGAACTGGAACGACATCGAGGTGGGCAGGATCCGGGCGGCGGCAAACCTCGCCTGAGGCGCTTGACGGCCGCAGCGGGCCGCGCGCAGGCTCGGTCGCCCCGCCGGGTCCGTCCCATGCCGCAAGATCTCGACAAAGCCGATCGTTCCACTGTCGCCACCGGCGCGGGGCCGCTCGGCCGCGACCTGCTCGCCGGCCTGACGCTGGCGGCGATCACCATTCCCGAGCAGATGGCGACGGCGCAGCTCGGAGGCTTCGCGCCGCAGCTCGGCTTCTTCGCCTTCGTCGCGGCGACGCTGGGCTTCGCGGCCTTCGGCGCCAGCCGCGTGCTGACGGCCGGCGCCGATTCGACGATCACGCCCATCTTCGTCAGCGGCCTGGCGGCGCTTGCCGCGAGCGGCGCCATTCCGCCGGGTGCTGCCGCGCTCCTGGCGCTGCTCGTCGGCATCGCCTTGCTGATCGCCGGCGGTCTCAGGCTCGGCTGGATCGCCGACCTGCTTTCGGTGCCGGTTCTGACCGGCTTCCTTGCCGGCATCGCGGTTCATATCGCGGTCTCGCAGCTCCCCGGGCTGCTCGGCATTCCCGGCGGTGGGCACCACATCGCCGGGCAGGTCCAGGCGATCTGGAGCCGGATCGGCGATGCCAACCCTTTTGCGCTCGCGATCGGCCTGTTCACCCTGGCGACGATGAATCTGTGCGAGCGCCTGGCGCCCCGCCTACCCGGCGCGCTGATCGCATTGGCGGCCGCCACCGCCGCCGTCGCGCTGTTCGGACTGGCGGCACGGGGCGTCGCGGTTCTCGGCGTCTTGCCCTCGGGATGGCCGGCGCTGATCTGGCCGCGCTTCGACTGGGCCGATTTGCGCGGCCTGGTGCCGCTCGCTCTTTTGCTTGCGCTGGTCGTGATGATGCAGACGGCGACGGTAAGCAGGTCCTTCCCTGACGGCGAAGGCGCCGAACCGCGGATCGATCGCGATTTCGTCGGCCTCGGCGCGGGCAATCTCCTCTCCGGCCTCGCCGGTGCCTTTCCGGTCAATGCCAGCCCGCCGCGGACGGCCGTGGTCGTCGAAAGCGGCGGCGCTTCGCAGCGCGCCGCGCTGCTGGCCGCCGCCATCGTGCTGGCGTTGGCGGTTGCCGGCGGCTCGCTGCTGGCGCAGGTGCCGGTCGCGGCCCTGGCCGGGGTGCTGCTCTTCATCGCCCAGCGCATCTTCCGCCTCCGGCAGATCCGCGCCATCGCGCGGCAGTCGCCGGCGGAGTTCGCACTCATCGCGCTCACAGCCGTGGCGATCATCTGGCTGCCGATCGAGACCGGCGTCGCGATCGGCATCGCGCTCTCGCTGCTGCACGGCGTCTGGATGACCACGCGCAGCCGGCCGCTCGAGCTCGGGCGCCTGCCCGGGACGACGATCTGGTGGCCGCCCGGGGACGGCTATGCGACGCAGAACGAGGCTGGCGTGCTGGTCGCAGCCTTCCAGGCGCCCTTGCTCTTCGCCAATGCCGAGAGCTTCAGGCACGGCATGATGGAGCTGATCGCGCAGCGGCGGCCGGCGCTGTTCGTGCTCGAGGCCGGCGGGATCGCGGCGGTCGACTACACGGCGGCGCAGGCGCTGCTCTCCCTGATACGGGACTGCCGGGAAGGCGGAACCGCCGTCGCCATTGCGCGCGTCGAGTCGGTGCGCGCGCTCGAGGCACTTCGCCGCTTCGGCGTCATCGCCGAAATCGGGGAGGACCACCTGTTCCACAGTGTCGAGGAGGCGCTTCGGACCCTCGACCAGCACAGCGGCGGGAGGAGCTGATGAAGTTCGAGATCGAGCCGCAACTGATCGCGACGGCGATCGCGGATCTGCGCCCGACCCAGTTAACCGTCGGCATGCGCGAGGTCGAGGCCAAGCGCAAACGCTGGCGCGAGGAGAGCGCCGGCAGGAACGCGCTGTTCCTGGGCGGGCACGCTGTCCCAGTCGTCCTGGGCCCCAAGAACCGGCCCTATCTGGTCGACCACCATCATCTGGCGCTCGCCCTGCACCTCGAAGGGGAGCGGCATGTCCTGACGACGCAGCTCGCCGATCTGAGCCGGCTCGACAAGCAGGCGTTCTGGACCTTCCTCGACAATCGCGGCTGGATGCACCCATTCGACGCCGATGGGCTGCGACGCGGCTACGGCCATATTCCGCGCAGCATTTCCGATCTGGTCGACGATCCCTATCGCTCGCTCGCCGGGGCGCTGCGGCTCGCCGGCGGCTACGCCAAGACCGAGATGCCCTTCGCCGAATTTCTCTGGGCCGATCACCTGCGCCGGCGAATCAAGCGCGCGACGGTGGAGGACGCCTTCGGGAAGGCGCTGAAGCGGGCGCTGGTCGAAGCCAGGAAGAGCGATGCCGAGCACCTGCCCGGCTGGTGCGGAGCAGAGGCCTAGCCAAACGCCTCAGCCCACCGCGTTGCTCTCCACCCTGACGCCGGCGGCGCGCCGGTCCTCGGCCTTGGTCAGGTCGCCGGTGACGGCCTTGCCGTATTCGGTGCCGACGACGGCACCGAGCTTCGCCTCGCTGATCACATTGTTGGCGATCAGGGCGTTTCGCTCCTTCGGCACCAGCGAGACCGAGATGCCGATCCCGGTCTTGCGCACCATGTTGCCGGTGGCGACGAGGTTGCGCATCCCCCAGGACCAGCCGAGCGAGATGCCGACCTCGCTGGCGTTCTCGATGACGTTGCCGGTGACGCTGGCCTCGGCCTCGACATGTACGCCCATGCCGCCGATCAGCTCCTTGCCCTTCGGCGCCAGGCCTTTCTGGGCGTTGCGGACGATGTTGTTGGCGAAGACGCTTAGCCTGCCGCCATGGTCGAGATTGGTGATGTTGGCGCCCTGGGCGCAGTCCTCGACCAGGTTGCCCGCGATGATCGCGCCCTCGAAGGCGAACTCCGAATAGAGCGCGACCTCGCCGCAACGCCGGCCCTGATTGCCGAGCATCTGCACGCCGGAGCCGGAATTGTTGCGGATGAAGGTCAGCGCGCAATCGCGCAGCGTATTGCCTTCGATGATCACGCCGCCGGCCCGGTAGAGGCTGATGCCGTTGCCGTTCGGGCCGTCGCCACCGGCATCGTTGCGGATGCGGTTGACCCGGTTGCCGCGCACCAGGCTTTGCTCGTCGCCCGCCTGGCTGCGCCAGATCTGGATGCCGTTGTTGCCGCAATCCTCGACCGTGTTGGCCTCGATCGAAAGTCCGCGCGAATCCAGCGAGAACAGAGCGGAATCGCGCATGCTGCGGAAGCGGTTGCGTTCGATGCGCCCGGCGGTGCGATTGAGCGTCAGCCCGACCGAGCCGGCATTGGTGAACTCGCAATCGGCGAGGGCGAATTCGAGCACCTCGTCCACCGCCATCAACCCGTTGCGCTGGCCGACGCGGATATCGAGGCCGTCGAGGCCGACGCCGGCGAGCGCCGCCCGCTTGATCCGGCGCGCGACGAGCAGCGGGGCAGCCTGAGCCGCGATGAACTGGGTCGCGCCCGGTGCGCCGACCAGCCGCGCGCCCTCCGGCAGCACGACATTGGCGATGCGGTAGCGGCCGGGCGCGACGAGCAGCGGCGCATCGCGCTTGACCGCTTCGACGAGCGCGTTCTGCAGGGCGCGGGACTGATCGTCGGTCGAGCCCGGGCGCAGTCCGTATTGCGACGCCTCCAGGCCGAGCGAGCCGAGCGGCGTGGGGGAGGCGGCGCGCGGCGCCGACTGCGCCAAAGCGGGAGCGGCCGCGCCCGCGACTGTGCCAAACAGGGCCGTTCGCAGCAGATTTCGGCGCGAAACCGTCATGAAACCCTCCATCGGAGCGGAGGGTTTCAAGCGGCATGCCGTTCCAGCCGCGCTGCCGTCTCGCGTCCGGCTGTCCGAGGCTGGCGAGCAGGTCCGTGCTGGATGCTGCCTTTACAGGCCGAGCGCCCGGGCGATCTCATCCGCGGCGAGTGTCGGCGTCGTTTCTCCGCTCGCCACGGCGGCTTCGAGCTTCGGCGTGCGGGCCTTCAGCGCCGGATCGTGCCGCAGCCTGGCCTGGAGCCGGTCCTGAACCATCGCCCACATCCATTTGACGTCCTGCTGGCGGCGCTTCTCGACGATCAGCCCCTTGGCCTCGAAGCGGGCACGGTGGTCCTCGATCTTCGCCCAGAGCGCGTCGAGCCCGTCGCCGGTCAGCCCGGAAATGGTCACGACCGGCGTCGACCAGAGCGCCGAGGCCGGTGCCAGGATGTGCAGCGCCGCCTTGTACTGGGCGGCAGCGGCACGCGCCGCGGTTGCGCCCGCACCGTCCGCCTTGTTGACCGCGATCATGTCGGCGAGCTCGATGATGCCCTTCTTGATGCCCTGCAATTCGTCGCCGGCATTGGGCAGCATCAGCACCAGGAAGAAATCGGTGAGGTCGGCGACAGCCGTCTCCGACTGGCCGACGCCGACGGTCTCGACCAGCACCACGTCGAAGCCCGCCGCTTCGCAGAGCAGCATGGTCTCGCGCGTCTTGGCGGCGACGCCCCCTAACGTGCCGGAGGAGGGGGACGGGCGGATATAGGCGTTGGGATCGACCGCGAGCCGCGCCATCCGCGTCTTGTCGCCGAGAATCGAGCCGCCGGTGCGGGTCGAGGACGGGTCGACGGCCAGCACAGCGACCTTGTGGCCGAGCCCGGTCAGATAGGAGCCGAGCGCGTCGATCGTCGTCGACTTGCCGACACCGGGGACGCCGGTGATGCCGACGCGGATGGCCTTGCCGGAATGCGGCAGGAGCCTTTGCAGCAGGGCCTGCGCCAACTCGCGATGGTCGGCGCGGCGGCTCTCCGCCAGCGTGATGGCCCGCGCCAGCGCGGCGCGCTCGCCCGCCAGAATCGCATTGCCGAGCGCGTCCAGGTCGATCATCCCCTGCTGGTAGCAAGAGCATGGCCGCGGCGGAAGGGCGCGATTGTCGGAGGCCTGTGTCCTGGCGGCACTTGCTCCGCGGGCACGGCGATGGGACGAGTCGTCGGTTGTTGGAGTGCCGCCTGTTGTCCCGGTTTCGGTTGATCGTGCTGGCCTTGCTAGCCCCGCTCGCGCTCGGCGCCTGCGGCACCACGCCGCGTACCCTGGTCCTCGCCGACACGGCGCAGGGGGACACCGTCGCCAGCTTCCCGATCTTCGTCGCGACCACGCGGGCGCCGGCCGAAAAGCCGAGCTATTTCACCGGCGAGCGGGCCGCGACGCTGTCCTTCGCGCGGCTCGACATGACGGTGCCGCGGGCTCACAAGCCCGGTGAGCTCGAACTTCCCGCCGTCGGCGCGAAGGCCGATCCCTCGCTGCATTTCGCGGTCAGCAAGGTGACTGCGCTGGAGCGTGACCCGATCACTGCGCAGGTTCGCGCCGAGCTCGCCAAGCGCAAGCCGGTCGACCGCGACGTGCTCGTCTTCGTCCATGGCTACAACACCAATTTCGCCGACGCCTCCTATCGCTTCGCCCAAATCGTCCACGATGCCGGCTTCAAGGGCGTGGCGGTGCTGTTCACCTGGCCCTCGCGCGGCGAGCTGCTGCAATACCCCTATGATCGCGAGAGTGCCTTCTATTCGCGCGACTTCCTCGAGGCGGCCCTGCGGGGCATCTCGCGCGATCTCGGGGCGAGCCGGGTCGACATCCTCGCCCATTCCATGGGCACGCTGGTAACTCTCGAAGCCCTCCGGCAGGCCGCGATCCGGGGCGACGGCAATTTCGGCGGGAAGCTGCGCAATGTCATGCTGGCGGCCCCCGACATCGATCTCGACGTGTTCAAGACGCAGATCGACGAGATCAAGCGCGACGTCACCGTCTTTGTCTCCGCCGACGACCGTGCGCTCGCCTTCTCGCGGCGCTTCGCCGGCGACAAGACCCGGCTGGGCGCGATCTCGGCCAAGGACACCGAGATCGTCGCCGATCTCGAAAAACGTGGCGCCCATATCATCGATCTCTCGGAGATCTCGACCAGCGACCAGCTCAACCACGGCAAGTTCGCGGCCTCGCCCAAGGTCGTGCAATTGATCGGCCGCCGCCTCCAGGCCGACAAGGGAATCGCCGTCGCCGGACCGGGCTTCGGCGACCGGCTGGGCGACATTGCCGGCGGAGTGGTCGGGACTTTCGGATCGACCGTCGAGCTCGTGGTCACGGCGCCCTCCGCCATCGCCGGCCGCTGACCGGCCCCCGCCGCGCCGCATTCTGGCCGCGTTGATTTGGCTTTAAGGCCAGCCGGCTCAAAAGGCCCCGCGCTCCCCAGCTCCGGAATTGTCCATGTCCGCCTCGCGGCCTGCCCTGTCTCGTCGTTCCTTCGCCGCCCTTGCCCTGCTCGGGCCTGCGCTTGCCTCCTGCGTCCAGAGCGAAGCCATGGTTTCGCCGTTCACCGGCCCGGCCGATGCATCGACCTTCGGCAAGGAGCCGCAACTGCTCGTCGCCACGACGCGCAAGCCGACCGGCGATCGGCCGCCCTATTTCGGCTCGGAACGCGGCAGCGGGCTGGTCTTCGCCGAGGCGCGGTTGTCGGCGCCGGGTCGCGGCGTCGCGGCGCAGGTCAGCTCCGTCGTCAGCGGCGACTGGGCGGTGCTCGGTGTCCAGCGGCGCAATTCGGGCGATGCGGCGCGCGCCTTCGCGGAAGCCGCCAATGGCCGCGACGTGCTGCTCTACGTGCACGGCTACAACGAAACCTTCGAATCATCCGCCCGCAGCGCCGGCCAGCTCTCGCACAGCCTCGCCTTCGATGGCCGCACCGCGCTCTTCACCTGGCCGTCCGGCGGCGGCCTGCTCGCCTACGCCTATGACCGCGAGAGCGCGCTCTGGTCGCGCGACGGCTTCGTCCAGGCGCTGAAGGCGCTGGTCGACAACCCGATCGCCGGCCGCGTCCATATCGTCGCGCATTCGATGGGGACCTTTCTGGCGCTGGAAGGCCTGCGCGAGCTGCGCGACCTGCCGGGCTTCTCGGAACGGATCGGCTCCGTCGTCTTCGCTTCGCCCGATATCGACATCGACGCCTTCGAGCAGACCGTCTCGAAGCTCGGACCGATCGCCCGGCGCATGACCGTGATCATCGACCCCGGCGACAGGGCGCTCGCCGTCTCCTCGCGCATCGCCGGCGGTGTCGCCCGCGCTGGCGCGGCCGATCGGGAGCGGCTCGACCGCCTCGGCGTGCGGGTCGCCGACACGGCCGGCCGCGGCTGGAGCATGCTCCGCCACGATCTCTTCCTCTCCGACAGCGAGGTCACGCAGGTGGTCAGGCGCGCCATCGACCGCGCCGGCTCGTAAGCGTCAGAGCGGCGGCAGGCCGACCCGCTTCTTGATCGTCGCCAGCGCGAAGTTCGACTCGACCGACTGGATGCATTTCAGCCGCGTCACCTTCAGTTTCAGGAAGCGCTCATAGCCCTCGATGCCGTCGGTCAGCACGCGCAGCAGATAGTCCTGCGAGCCGGTCATCAGGTAGCATTCGGCGACTTCCGGCCAGCTTTCGACCGCCTTCTCGAACTCGGCGATGTGCTCCTGGGTCTGCTGGCTGAGGCGGACCGAGACGAAGACGCTGAAGGGCAGGCCATAGGCCTTGGGGTCGACGATTGCCGAATAGCCCTTGATCACGCCGCTCTCTTCCAGCCGCTTCAGCCGGCGCAGGCAGGGCGTCGGCGACAGCCCGACCCTCTGCGACAGATCGTGATTGGTGATGCGGCCGTCCTCCTGCAGCAGGGCGAGCATGCGGCGGTCGGTGCTGTCGAGCATGATCTGCTCCATGTGGAAGGATGATGAGCGGAATCGTGCTCAACTGATCCTTAGAATGCCGATGATCGTTCATGCAATGGCGCCCGGATCGTCATAGGCTGACGCCACGAAAGCGGTGCGGTGCACCGGCAACGGAGGCGGATCATGAGCCAGGACGACTACCACAAGGACCGGATCGCCAATCGAAAGCTCCACCCCGAGACCCTGATGATGGGCTTCGGCTATTCGCCGGCCATGTCCGAGGGCTCGCTCAAGCCGCCGGTCTTCCTGACCTCGACCTTCGTTTTCGAGAACGCCCAGCAGGGCAAGGACTTCTTCGACCTGACCGCCGGCCGCCGCCAGCTCAAGCCGGGCGAGAAATCGGGCCTGGTCTATTCGCGGTTCAACCATCCCAACATGGAGATCCTCGAGGATCGCCTGGCGATCTGGGACGAGGCCGAGAAATGCGCGGTCTTCGCCAGCGGCATGGCGGCGATCGCGACCACCTGCTTCGCCTTCCTGCGGCCGGGCGACACGATCATCCACAGCCGCCCGCTCTATGGCGGCACGGAGACGCTGCTGAAGAACCAGATGGGAGCCTTCGGCGTCACGCCTTTCGGCTTCACCGACGGCGTCGATGTGACCCAGATGCGTGCTGTCGCCAAGGCCGCTGCGGCCAAGGGGCGGGTGGCGATGATCCTGGTCGAGACGCCGGCCAACCCGACCAACGGTCTGGTCGATCTCTCGGCTTGCAAGGCCATCGCTGACGAGCTGGAGAAATCACAGGGTCATCGCCCGCCGGTCGTGGTCGACAACACCATGCTCGGACCGATCTTCCAGAAGCCGTTGAAGCATGGCGCCGACCTCTCGCTGCTCTCGCTGACCAAGTATGTCGGCGGCCACAGCGATCTCGTCGGCGGCTCGATCAGCGGCTCGGAAGCGCTGGTGCGGCAGGTCAAGGCCTGGCGCGGCTCGCTCGGCACGCAGCTCGACCCGAACTCCTGCTGGATGCTGATGCGCTCGCTGGAGACCCTCGACATCCGCATGCACCGGGCCAATGAGAACGGCCGCAAGGTCGCGGAGTACCTGCTGAACCATCCCAAGATCGCCAAGGTGCACTATCTCGGCAATCTCAAGGAGGGCGATCCGCGCAAGGCCGTGTTCGACCGGCAGTGCAGCCAGCCCGGCTCGACCTTCGCCTTCGACGTGAAAGGGGGCGAGAAGGAGGCCTTCGCGGTTCTCGACAATCTCCAGATCATGAAGCTCGCGGTCAGCCTCGGCGGCACCGAGACGCTGGTCTCGCATCCCGCTGCGATGACGCATTCCGGCGTCGCCCGCGAAATGCGCGAGGAGATCGGCCTCACCGATGCGCTGATCCGGATCTCGGTCGGCATCGAGAATATCGAGGACCTGATCTCCGATCTCGCCCAGGCGCTGGAAGCTGCGTGACGAACTGCCTGGAAACACAGCCCTCATCCTGAGGAGCAAGCTTCGCTTGCGTCTCGAAGGATGCTCCAGAAGGTTCCGCAGCCTCTTGGAGCATCCTTCGAGACACCATTCCTTACGGAATGGCTCCTCAGGATGAGGGCCATGAGAATCGCCAGGCGGATTCTGACAAGGGTGAGCGGTTGCGCTGTGGTCGCGGCGGCATTCGCCGTGGCGCTGTCCTGCGGCCCGGCGCTCGCCGAACCCCAGCAGGAGAGTGTGGCGCAGACCATCTGCCGCCTGATCGAGGGGGCGGCGAAGCAGCACGAGCTGCCCGTCGCCTTCTTCACCCGGCTGATCTGGCGCGAAAGCAGCTTCCGGCCGCATGTCACGAGCCCGGCCGGCGCGCAGGGCATCGCCCAGTTCATGCCGGGGACTGCGAACGAGCGCGGCCTTGCCGACCCTTTCGACCCGGAGGCGGCGATCCCGCATTCGGCCGCCTTCCTGTCGGCGCTGAAGGCGCAGTTCGGCAATCTCGGCCTCGCCGCTGCCGCCTATAATGGCGGCCCCAACCGGCTCGCCCGCTGGGTCGCCCGTGGCGGCACGCTGCCCTACGAGACGCAGGCCTATGTCCGCTTCATCACCGGCCGTTCGGTCGAGGAATGGCGCCTCGGCCCCGGTGAAGCGCCTCCGCCGGCGACCACGCAGGAAACAGACTGCCTGACGGCGGTCGCCTCGATCCGGACCACGGCGCCAGCCGTCCTCGTCGAGGGCGCCTATGGCCCGTTCGGCGTGCAGCTCTCCGGCAATCCTTCGAAGGCCCGCGCCATCGCCTCCTATCAACGCGTCGTCGCCCGTTTCGCTTCTCTGCTCGCCGGCAAACCGACCATGGTGCTGGGCTCGGCGGTGCCGGGGCGGGGCAGGGCGCGCTACTACCGCGTCAGGCTGCCGGCCCAGAGCCTGCGCGAGGCCACCGTGACCTGCAACCGCCTGCGGCAGGCGGGCGGCGCCTGCCTGGTGCTGCGGAACTAATTTGCTACGTGGGTTTGAAGGCTGTGTCGTTCCGGCCGAAGCCGCATAGCGGCGCGGAGCCGGGACCCATGCCTGAACCTTCCTCGGCAAAGTTCCGGCATGGGTCCCGGGCCTCCCTGCGGTCGCCCGGGACGACCCGCATTCAGATCGCGAGACCTTCGGGGGGCCTCTAGAATGCCACCCGGCCCCAGCCCGGCAGCTTCAGCGCCGGCTGGCGCAGGTCGAGGCCGGCGACGAGGCCGAGCAGGTTGATCTCGATGCCCTCGACCCAGCCGAGCGAGATGCCGGCGAGCCCGTAGAGCGAGGCCTGTATCCCGGTGCGGCTCGGCGTCAGGCCGGCGTAGAGGCCGCTTTCGCGCCAGTCCTTGCCGATCGCGGTCGGCGGCAGGGCGTGGCCGAGCTCCGGAACCTCCGCCAGCACGTGCTGGACGAAGCTGTTCGAGTTCGGTCCCGGCCAGGCGGCGTAGGTGCCGTATTCGCTGTAGCTGTAGCTCTTCACGGCTTCACGGATGCGCGGGATCAGCGCTGCCGCGGCCTCGCCCTTCACCTCGGCGACGAGCTCAGGGGCATTGCCGAACCAGCGCCCATCGGCCTCGCGATGGTTGACGCGCACGGGATTTCCCCAGCCAACCACGTCGAAGCGGGTATAGGCCTGCGCGCCGGCCTCCTTCACCACCACCCAGGAGTGATGCGCGAAGACGCCGCGCCAGCGGCCGACCCGCGCCGCGAAGACGTGCACCGTCGCCTCGGGCTCGATCGCGGCGGCCGGCAGGAGGGCGGCGCTCGACCAGTCGGCCCGGCGCCACTCGGCGGCCAGGGGCTGCCAGGACCACCAGGCCGCATGGCTGGCGAGCGGCAGCAGGAAAAGCACGGAAAAGAGGAGGAGAAAACGTCGTGTCATGCGCCGGTAGAAAATAGGGCCGAGCCTGCGCCTCGCAAGCTGTGGTCTCCGCGCCAAGATCACGAAATCGAGGTTGAGCGTTTCAGACAAGCTGATAGCTTGCCGGCGCTACCACAGCATGTCCGTGAGGAGGGGCAGATTGAGTGAATTGACGTCGGTTCTAAAACGCTTCGCGACCGGTGCGGCCCTCGGGCTCGCCCTTCTCGCGGGAACCCCGGCCCAGGCGCAGGACAAGGAACTGCGCATCTACAACTGGTCCGACTACGTCAATCCGGAGGTGCTCGACGCCTTCAAGAAAGAGACCGGCATCACGGTCGTCTACGACACCTTCGACCAGATGGAGACGGTCGAGACCAAGCTTCTGGCCGGCAAGACCGGCTATGATCTCGTCGTCGTCACGGCCTCCTTCCTGCCGCGGCACATTCCGCTGGGCCTCTACACGCCGGTCGACACCGCCAAAGTGCCGAATCTTAAGAATGCCTGGCCGGAAATCCAGCAGCGGCTCTCGAAATACGACCCCGGCAACAAGTTCGCCGTGAACTACATGTGGGGCACGACCGGGATCGGCTACAACGTCGCCAAGATCAAGGAACGGCTCGGCCCCGATGCGGTGATCGATTCCTGGAGCATCCTGTTCGACGCCGAGAAGCTGAAGAAGCTCTCCAATTGCGGCGTGCACGTGCTCGACGCGGTCGAGGAGATGTTCCCGGCGGCGCTGCGCTATCTCGGGCTCGATCCCGACTCCAAGAAGGAGGCCGACCTCAACAAGGCCGGCGAATTGCTGCGCAAGATGCGCCCGCATATCCAGAAGTTCCACTCCTCCGAGTACATCAACGCGCTCGCCAATGGCGATATCTGCCTGGCCGTCGGCTATTCCGGCGACATCCTGCAGGCCAAGAAGCGCGCCGAGGAAGCCAAGAACAAGGTCGAGATCGCCTATGCGATCCCGAAGGAAGGCGCGCTGATGTGGTTCGATTCCTTCGTCATCCCGAAGGACGCGGCCAATCAGGAGGCGGCGCTGAAGTTCATCGACTTCGTCAACCGGCCGGAAATGGCGGCGAAGAACTCGGACTTCATCCAGTACGCCAACGGCAACATCGCCTCGAAGCCGCTGCTCTCGGCGGCGGTGCGCGATAATCCCGGCATCTACCCGCCGGATGCCGTGATGGCGCGCCTCTACACGATCACCCCTTACGACCAGAAGACGCAGCGGGTGGTCAACCGCCTCTGGACCCGCGTCAAGAGCGGGCGGTGAACGCGCCATCCGGCGCCGCGACGCGGCGCGCCTCGCCAGGCAGCGTCCGTCGCGACTTCCAGCCCTGGAACGACCCGGCGGCGAAGCCGCTGGTCGAGTTCCGCAATGTCACCAAGCGCTTCGGCAAGGTGACCGCGGTCGATGCGCTTTCGCTTTCGATCCATGCACGCGAATTCTTCGCGCTGCTCGGGCCGTCGGGCTGCGGCAAGACCACGCTGATGCGCATGCTCGCCGGCTTCGAGCAGCCGGACGAGGGCGAGATTCTGCTCGACGGCGTCGACATCACCACCGTGCCGCCCCATCAGCGGCCGGTGAACATGATGTTTCAGTCCTATGCGCTGTTCCCGCATCTCTCGGTCGGCGACAACATCGCCTACGGGCTGAAGCGCGAAGGGCTGCCGAAGGCGCAGCTGCGCGAGCGGGTGGACGCGATGCTGAAGCGCGTCCGGCTGAACGGTTTCGAGGGCAGGCGGCCGGACCAGCTGTCGGGCGGCCAGCGCCAGCGCGTCGCGTTGGCTCGTGCCCTCGTCAAGCAGCCCAAGCTGCTTCTGCTCGACGAGCCCTTGGGCGCGCTCGACAAGAAGCTGCGCGAGGCGACGCAATACGAGCTGATGGACCTCCAGGCCGATCTCGGCCTGACCTTCATGGTGGTGACGCACGACCAGGACGAAGCCATGACCATGGCCGACCGCATGGCCGTGATGGATCATGGCCGGCTGCTCCAGATTGCGCCGCCCGATTTGATCTACGAGGCGCCGGCCAATCGTTTCGTCGCCGAGTTCGTCGGCGACATCAACCTGATCGAGGGCAGGGTGACTGCGGTTGAAGGGGATCTCGTCACGCTCGCGAACGAGCATGCCGGCACGATCGAGCTCGACGAGGATGCGCCCTCCTGCAAGCCGGGCGATGCGCTCGCCGTTGGCCTGCGGCCCGAGAAGATCGCGCTCAGCCATGAGGAGCCGCCGCAGGCGGTGAACAAGGTCGCCGGCGAGATCTGGGATATCGGCTATCTCGGCGACATGACCATGATCCAGGTGATGGTCGGCGGCGACGAGGGCAAATTGCTCAAGGTCTCGCTGACCAACCGCACCCGGCGCATCGAGCGCCCCTTCGCCTGGGAAGACAGGGTCTGGCTGTCCTGGGATGTCGAAGCCGGAATGGTGCTGGCATCGTGAGCGGCCCGGTTCCCCGAGCGGCCGGCGGGCGCGGGCTGCTCGTCGCCGCGATTCCCTATCTCTGGTTGCTCGCCTTCTTCCTGGCGCCCTTCCTCATCGTGCTGCGGATCGCGCTCTCGGACGCTGCGACCGATCAGCCGCCCTATGCGCCGCATTTTCTTGGCTTCGACGCACTTGGCGAATTCTTCGCCGGCCTCGATTTCGAGAATTTCCGCCTGCTCGGCGAGGACGCGCTCTATTGGCAGAGCTATCTCTCCTCGCTGCGCATCGCCGGCCTGACCACGCTGATCGCCCTCGCGCTCGGCTATCCCCTGGCCTATGCGATGGCGATGGCGCCGAAGCGCTGGCAGGGCATCCTGCTGCTGCTCGTCATCCTGCCGTTCTGGACCTCCTTCCTGATCCGCGTCTACGCCTGGATCGGCATATTGCGGCCGGAGGGGCTGCTCGACATGGCGCTGGGCTGGCTCGGGCTGACAGCTGCGCCGCTGCGCCTGCTCAACACCGACACCGCGGTGCTGATCGGCATGGTCTATTCCTACCTGCCCTTCATGGTGCTGCCGCTCTACACCACCTTGCAGAAGCTCGACGGCACGCTGGTCGAGGCGGCCGCCGATCTCGGCGCGACGCCACTCACCATTTTCCGCACGGTTACCCTGCCGCTCTCGCTGCCGGGCATCCTCGCCGGCTCGGCGCTGGTCTTCATCCCGGCGATAGGCGAGTTCGTCATCCCCGATCTGCTCGGCGGGCCCGATACGCTGATGGTCGGCAAGGTGCTCTGGAGCGAGTTTTTCTCCAACCGCGACTGGCCGCTGGCCTCGGCGGTGGCGATCGTGCTGCTGATCGTGCTGGTGCTGCCGCTCGTGCTGCTGCAGCGCGCGGGGAGGGCGGCGCGATGAGGCGCTTCGGCAGCTTCCACCTCGCCGCGCTCGTCCTCGGCTTCGCCTTCCTGTACCTGCCGATCGTCGCGCTGATCGCCTATTCGTTCAACGCCTCGCGGCTGGTCACGGTCTGGGGCGGCTTCTCGACGCATTGGTATGCCGCGCTGTTCAACAACCAGCCGCTGCTCGATGCCGCCTGGCTGACGATCCGCGTCGCGCTGGTCTCGGCGACCCTGGCGGCCGGGCTCGGCACGCTCGCGGCGCTGGCACTGACGCGCTATCGCAGCTTTGCCGGCCGCACCCTGTTCTCGGGCATGGTGCTGGCGCCGCTTGTCATGCCGGAGGTGATCACCGGCCTGTCGCTGCTGCTGCTCTTCGTCGCCGGCGATGTCGAGCGCGGCTACTGGACCGTAGTCGTCGCCCACGCGACCTTCAGCCTCGGCTTCGCCTGCATCGTGGTGCAGGCGCGGCTCGCCGGCTTCGACCGGTCGCTGGAGGAGGCGGCGCGCGATCTCGGGGCGACGCCGGTGACGACCTTCTTCACCGTAACGCTGCCCTTGATCTGGCCGGCGGTCCTCGCCGCCTGGATGCTCGCCTTCACGCTCTCGCTCGACGATCTCGTGATCGCGAGCTTCACCAGTGGCCCGGGCGCGACGACGCTGCCGATGCGGCTCTATTCGGCGATCCGCCTCGGCGTCTCGCCCGAGATCAATGCCGCCTGCACGATCATGATCGGCGCGGTCGCGGTGGCGGTGATCGCTGCCTCGCTGCTGCTCAAGCGCGAGGCGCTCGCCGGAGAGAAGGGTTAAACGGCGGGTGAACGCCGGCCTCAAGGCCGGTTCAGGGCGAGGCTGCGAAGGTCATGGCCAGAGCGGGAGAGGTCTCCCGCCATGGCACAGGACTTTTCGACATGCCCCGCAAATTCGTCGTCGCCGGTTTCGCCTCGCTGGCGCTGGCCGGCGCGACGCTCGCCCTGTCGAGCCTCGTCGGAGGCGGCGTGGCCCAGGCCTATGACCGGTACGAGCGGCAATATGAGCGGCGCGAGCCGGGCTGGCGCCCGTCGCCGCCCGCCTTTCACGGCTATTGGGGCTATCGCCGCTGGAAGCGCTGGAACGACGAGCGACGCGACGATGCCTTTTATGGCCGACCCTATCAGGGACGCGATTGGCGCTAGCGACGAAAGCCGGCGCGGCGTGGAACCCGCGCTGGCTCTCCCCCTCACTCTGCGGCTGATTTCTGGGCGTATCCGAGTTTCTGGTTGAGTTCTTCGAGGAGCTTTTCGGCGGCGTCGGCGATGACGGTTCCGGGCGGGAAGATCGCGCTGGCGCCGGCCTCACGCAGGGTCTCGAAGTCCTGCGGCGGGATCACCCCGCCGACCACGATCATGATGTCGGGGCGCCCGGCCTTGGCGAGCGCCGCCTTCAGCTCCGGCACCAGGGTCAGGTGGCCGGCGGCGAGCGAGGAGACGCCGATGATGTGGACGTCGTTCTCGACGCCCTGGCGCGCCGCCTCGTCCGGGGTGGCGAAGAGCGGGCCGATATCGACGTCGAAGCCGAGATCGGCGAAGGCCGAGGCGATCACCTTCTGGCCGCGATCATGCCCGTCCTGGCCCATCTTGGCGACGAGGATGCGCGGCCGGCGCCCATCCGCCTCCTCGAAGGCCTCGGTCATCGCCTGCACCCGTGCGATCGCAGGGTTCATCGTGCCGACCTCCCGCTTGTAGACCCCCGAGATCGCCTTGATCTCCGCCCTGTGGCGCCCGAAGACCTTCTCCAGCGCCATCGAGATCTCACCGACCGTCGCCTTGGCCCGCGCCGCCTTGACGGCGAGGTCGAGGAGGTTGGCCTCGCCCGCAGCACCCTCGGTCAGCGCCGCCAGCGCCGCCTGCACCTGCGCCTCGTTGCGCTCGGCCCTGAGCCGCCGCAGCTTGTCGAGCTGCTGGGCCCGGACCGCGGCATTGTCAACCTTGAGCACCTCGATCGCCGCCTCGTTGTCGGGCTTGAAGCAGTTGACCCCGATGATCGCCTGCTGGCCGCCATCGATCCGCGCCTGCGTCTTGGCGGCGGCCTCCTCGATCCGCAGCTTCGGGATGCCGGCCTCGATCGCCTTGGCCATGCCGCCGAGCGCCTCGACTTCCTGGATGTGGGCCCAGGCTTTTGCCGCAAGCTCGGCGGTCAATCGCTCGACATAATAGGAGCCGCCCCAGGGGTCGATGATCCGGGTCGTGCCGCTCTCCTGCTGCAGCAGGATCTGGGTGTTGCGGGCGATGCGGGCGGAGAAGTCGGTTGGCAGCGCCAGCGCCTCGTCGAGGGCGTTGGTGTGCAGCGACTGGGTGTGCCCCTGCGTCGCCGCCATCGCCTCGATCATGGTGCGCGGCACGTTGTTGAACACGTCCTGCGCCGTCAGCGACCAGCCCGAGGTCTGGCAATGGGTGCGCAAGGGGAGCGACTTCTCGTTCTGCGCGCCAAAGTCCTTGACGAGCTTCGCCCAGATCAGCCTTGCGGCCCTGAGCTTGGCGACCTCCATGAAGAAGTTCATCCCGATCGCCCAGAAGAAGGAGAGGCGCGGCGCGAAGACGTCGACCCCGAGGCCGGCGCGCTGGCCGGCGCGGATATACTCGACGCCGTCGGCGAGGGTGTAGCCGAGCTCGAGGTCCTGCGTCGCCCCGGCCTCCTGCATGTGGTAGCCGGAGATCGAGATCGAGTTGAACTTCGGCATGTTGGCCGAGGTGTAGGCGAAGATGTCGCCGATGATCCGCATCGAGGGGCCGGGCGGATAGATATAGGTGTTGCGGACCATGAACTCCTTGAGGATGTCGTTCTGGATGGTCCCCGAGAGCTTGGCCGCCGGCACGCCCTGTTCTTCGGCCGCGACGATGTAGAGCGCCAGAACCGGCAGCACCGCGCCGTTCATCGTCATCGACACGCTCATCTCGCCGAGCGGGATGCCGGAGAACAGCGTGCGCATATCGTAGATCGAATCGATCGCGACGCCGGCCATGCCGACATCGCCGCCGACGCGCGGATGGTCGCTGTCATAGCCGCGATGGGTGGCAAGATCGAAGGCGACCGAGAGCCCCTTCTGCCCGGCGGCGAGGTTCCTCCGGTAGAAGGCGTTCGAATCCTCGGCGGTCGAGAAGCCGGCATATTGCCGGATCGTCCAGGGCTGGTTGACATACATCGTCGGATAGGGCCCGCGCAGATAGGGCGGCAGGCCCGGCAGGCTGTCGACGAAGGCAAGCCCCGCGCGGTCGGCTTCCGTATAGACCGGCTTCACCGCAATCCCCTCCGGCGTCTGCCAGAGGTCGCCGGAGACCGGCACAGCGGTGGTCCTGGATGCCGTATCAGCAAAGCCAAGCGTCGAAAAATCCGGGATCAAGCTCATCAATCCCTCCCGTCGGTCCTGTCCCACCAATGGTGGAAATGATGCACCGGTCCGTGGCCATGGCCAACCCGGACCTCGTCGGAGGCAGCGATCGCCGCCGAGATGTAGCGCTTCGCCAGCGTCACGGCTTCCGTCAGCTCGATGCCATGGGCGAGGCCGGACGCGATCGCCGAGGAGAGCGTGCAGCCGGTGCCATGGGTGTTCAGGGTCTCGATGCGCGGCGCGACAAAGCGCTGGCGCTGACCGCCCTTCGAAACCAGGACATCGACGCTGTCTTGCCCCGAGGCATGGCCACCCTTGATCAGGACATTGGCGGCGCCGAGCGAGGCGATCGCGCTGCCCTGTTCAGCGGCAGCTTCCTCGGTCTCGGCCATGGCGGTGCCGAGCAAGGCGGCTGCCTCCGGCAGGTTCGGGGTTACCAGGGTGGCGAGCGGCAGGAGACGACGCTTCAGCGCCTCGATCGCATCCTCCTGCAGCAGACGCCCGCCGGAAGCCGCGATCATCACCGGATCGAGCACGATGTTGCGGGCGCCATGGCGCTCCAGCCCGTCAGCGACGGCCTCGATCAGTTCCGCGGTCGCGAGCATGCCGATTTTGACCGCGGCGACGTCGAGATCCTCGAAGACGGCATCGATCTGGGCCGCGACGAAATCGGCCGGAACCGGGTGGATCGCCCGCACGGCCTGCGTATTCTGCGCGGTGAGCGCGACGATGACGCTGGCGCCATAGACCTGATGCGCCGCAAAGGTCTTGAGATCGGCCTGGATTCCGGCCCCGCCGCTCGAATCCGAGCCAGCGATGGTGAGCGCGATCGGCATGGTCATTCCTTGTCCGCGTCTGCGGTGGATGTGGTGATCGCGAGCGCATCCTGCAGGGTCGCGACCGCGTCAGTGCCGGCGAAGACGAAGTTCTCGACGCCGGCTTCGCGCAGCGGCGGCTCCAGCTCACCGGGGCGTCCAGCCAGCCAGACGGCCGCTCCAGCGCTCTTGAGGCGCGCCGCGACGGCAGCCGCCTCGGCGGCGTAAATCTCATCCGAGCCGCAGAGGCAGGCGAGCTTCGCTCCGGAGGCCTCGAAGGCTGCGACGAGCGCCTCGATATCGGTCTTGCCAGCTTTGGCGAAGCCGTCGCCGGAAGGGGCGGCGATGCCGCCGGCCTCGAACAGGTTGCGGGCGAACCCGGCACGGGCGGTGAAGGCGGCGATGCCGCCCAGCGTCGCCAGGAACACGGTCGGTCGCGCGCCCGCGGCGGCTTCGATATCGGCCAGCGCCCGCAGCGCCTCATAGGGCTCGGCGAGGCGCAGGCTCGGCAGAGGCTCGACCCGGACCGCAGCATCGCCGTCCGGCGCGGCCTGGCGGATATCCGGCGGGGGCGCCAGCACCTCGACCGCTCCTTCGGCAAGGTTCGGGAACTCGCTCGTTCCCGTGATCGGTTCGCGGCGGGTTGCTGTCGCCTTGGCCCGGTTTGCCCGCTCGCGTGCCAGCCCGGCCTGGACATGGCCGTTGATGAGGGCGCCGACGATCCCTGAGACACCGTCGCCGCTTTCGGCCTCCAGATCCTGGAACTTGCGCCAACCCTGCTCGCAGAGCGCCAGCGTCAGCGCTTCGAACCCGCCGGCGCCGGCCGCCGGATCGGCGACGCGCCAGAGATTGGCTTCTTCGAGCAGGATCAATTGGGTGTTGCGCGCCACCCGCCTCGCGAAGCCATCGGGCAGGCCGAGCGCCGCGGTGAAGGGCTGGATGCCGATCGAATCGGCGCCGCCAACCCCCGCGGAAAAGCCGGCGACCGTGCCGCGCAGCAGGTTGACGTGCGGATCGCGCCTGGTCAGCGAGCGCCACGCCGTCTCGGCGTGGATGAAAACAGGCTTGGGATCGAGGCCGCAGGCTTGCTGGACGCGGTCCCAGAGCAGGCGCGCGGCGCGCAGCTTGGCGACGGTCAGGAATTCGTCGGTGTCAGCGACGAGCGTGAAGGAGATCGCGCCGCGCGCTTCGGTGAGCGGCATGCCCTGCGCCTCGAGCAGGCGCAGATAGGTCACGGCGGTGGCGAGCACGGCGCCGAGTTCCTGCGCCTCGCTCGCGCCCGCCTCGTGCCAGGGGCGGCCATCGGCGGTGAGGAAGGGGCCGCGGAAGCCGCGCGCCTTCAGCGCCGCGATCGTCTCGGCGAGGCGCTGCCCAAGCTCCGGCAGCAAAACCGAAAGCGTGCCGGAGCTGGCGAGTGCGCCGACCGGGTCCATGCCGAAATCGATCTCGACCGCATCGCCGGCAAGACCGCGACTCTCGACGAGATCGGCCAGGAGCAGCGCATTGCGACGGCCACCCGGAGCCGGATCGAGCCGCAGCCGGACGAGGTCGAACATCACGCCGGAAAGCGCGGCGTCGAGATCCGCGACGGTCTTCGCCGCGAGCCCGAAGCCGCGAGCCGCGGCGGCGCCTGCAAAGGAGAGGCTGAGGCAGTCGGCGCCACCTTCCAGCTCCGCCAGGGCCAACCGGTTGGCCTCGGCCGGTTCCGGGTGATCGACCCGCGCCGCCACGCGCCAGCGCCCCTGCTGCGGGCGGAGCGGCCGGGCCGCGCTGCCGGTCGCTGCCGGATAAAGCGGTTCGATGCGGATGCCGTCGGCGGTTCGCCCGACCAGTTTCTTCTCGAAATCGGCGCCTTTCAGCACTTTCTCGACGGCGCCGCGCCATTGCTCGCTGGTGGGCGTCGCGAAAGCCCCCATGAAGGGCAGGTCGGCGGGCGAGGTCGAGGTCATCGGCGCGAACTCCTGACGGTCGATGGTGCGACCGTGAAGCTCTCATCGCCAAGCGACGCCGTGAAGGCAAGTGCCGGGCCGTGTCCCGGCCTTTCTTGGCGCGCCGGGCCGGAACAGCAAAACGCCGCCCGAGGGGGCGGCGCTGCAGGAGATGCAAGAGCTCGAATGCGGCTCAGACGAACTGGCCGAGCCCGGGGATCGCGCCGACGATCGCGCCCATCGCGTCCTCGCCCGCCTTCTCGCGGCCGACCGCGAACATCTCCTTCGAGACGCTCTGGATCTGGCCCATGGAGAGGCCAGCGCCCATCAGCTGGCCGCCGAGGGCCATGACGCCGCCGCCACCGCCCATCAGGCCGCCGATCGCGCCCATCAGACCGCCCTTGGCGCCGCCTTCGGCCTCGGCGAGGTCCTGGGCACCCGGCAGGGCCGCGAAGAGCTGACCGATCTCGGCCGCGGGACCTTCCTTCTGCAGGAAGGCGAGGATGATGCCGATGGCCTTCTTCGCCAGCGACTCGTCCAGGCCGGATGCGGCCATGATGCGGGAGATCAGTTCTTCCATCGTGCGTTCCTCTCGTAGCGAGCCTATGGCGCTCCAAAGATAGTTTACACATAAACTATCCCAAGCGGAAGCGATCTTCATGCTTCCGCCCAACTTCTCGTTTCGCTACATCCGTTGCACGACCTTAAGGCAACGGAGCAGGCGCGACCATGGCGGATGACGGCACGATCCTGATCGGCAAGAGCGTGAAGCCGGAGGTGCTGCTGCTCAAGCTCGCCAACCGGCATGGACTTGTCACTGGCGCGACGGGCACCGGCAAGACGGTGACGCTGCAGGTCCTGGCCGAAGGCTTCGCCAATCATGGCGTCCCGGTCTTCGCCGCCGATATCAAGGGCGACCTTTCCGGCGTCGCGGCGCCCGGCGATTCGAAGCCGCCCTTCGTCAAGCGGGCCGAGGAGCTCGGGCTGAAATACCAGCCCGACCAGTTCACCACCGTGTTCTGGGACGTCTTCGGCGAGCAAGGCCATCCGGTGCGCGCCACCATCTCCGAGATGGGGCCGCTTCTGCTCTCCCGCCTGCTCGACCTCAACGACACCCAGGAGGGCGTGCTCAACATCGCCTTCCGCATCGCCGACGAGCAGAAGCTCCTGCTCCTCGACCTCAAGGATCTGCGCGCCGTCCTCGCCTTCATCGCCGAGAACGCCTCGGAGCTGACGACGAAATACGGCAATGTCTCGACCCAGTCGGTTGGGGCGATCCAGCGCCAGCTTCTGGTGCTCGAGAACCAGAAGGGCGAGAAATTCTTCGGCGAGCCGGGGCTCGAGATCAGCGATCTGATGAAGACCGACCGCGACGGGCGCGGCGTCATCAACATGCTCGCGGCCGACAAGCTGATGGCCAATCCCCGGCTCTACGCGACCTTCCTGCTCTGGCTGCTCTCCGAACTGTTCGAGCAGCTGCCGGAGGTCGGCGATCTCGACAAGCCGAAGCTCGTCTTCTTCTTCGACGAGGCGCATCTCTTGTTCAACGGCGCGCCGAAGGCGCTTCTGACCGCGGTCGAGCAGGTGGTGCGCCTGATCCGCTCCAAGGGTGTCGGCGTCTATTTCGTCACCCAGAACCCGCTCGACATTCCCGACACTGTGCTCGCCCAGCTCGGCAACCGCGTCCAGCATGCGCTGCGCGCCTTCACCCCGCGCGACCAGAAGGCGGTGCGCGCGGCGGCCGAGACCTTCCGTCAGAACCCCAAGTTCAAGACGGAAGAGGCGATCACCCAGCTCGCCGTCGGCGAGGCGCTGACCTCGACGCTGGAAGGCAAGGGCACGCCGACCATGGTCGAGCGGACGCTGATCGCCCCGCCCATGGCGCAGGTCGGGCCGATCACCCCGCAGCAGCGCGCCCAGTGCATGCGCGACTCCGGATTCGCCGGCAAATACGACACGATGGTCGATCGCGAGTCGGCCTATGAGGAGCTGATGAAGCGCAAGGGGATGAACGCCGACGGCTCGGCCGTCGAGGCGTCGACCTCGGGCGGTGGCATCCTCGACACGATCGGCGACTGGTTCGGAGGCCAGACGGAGCGCCCGAAGACCGGCCCCGGCAGCCGTGGCGGGCGCCTGCCGCCGAGCATGGCCGAAAAGGTGATCACCTCCGCGGCGCGCTCGGCCGCGACGACGATCGGCCGGCAGGTCGGCAACGCCATCCTGCGCGGTGTGCTCGGCTCGATGATGGGCGGCGGCAAGCGCTGAGCCGGTTTCGCGCCACGGCGCTCCGCCCTCCGGGCGGGGCGGTGTTTCCTGTCATGCCTTGGCGGCACTGGCGCATGGCGCTGGGCTGGTCATGATGGCGCCACCGGAATCAGCCCCAGTGAGCGCCATGTCCAAGCTGCCCGCCATTCTCTCCCGTCTCGACGCCGACCTCGACGCTTCGCTGGCCCGGCTCTCCTCCTGGCTCGAAATCCCCTCGATCGGGACCGATCCGGCCTTCAATCCGCAGACGCGCCAGGCGGCCGAATGGCTCCGCCGCGATCTGGAAGGCCTCGGCTTCAAGGCCGAGCTGCGCGAGACGGGCGGTCACCCGGTCGTGCTCGCGCATCGCCCGAAGCCCGGCGCGCCGCATGCGCTGTTTTATGGTCATTACGACGTCCAGCCGGTCGATCCGCTCGAGCTTTGGGACAACGACCCGTTCAAGCCGGCCGTGAAGGAGATCGAACCGGGGCGGAAGGCGATCCTCGCGCGCGGCGCCTGCGACGACAAGGGGCAGGTGATGACCTTCATCGAGGCGATCCGCGCGACGCTCGCCGAGACCGGCGACCTGCCGATCGGCCTCACCATCCTGGTCGAGGGCGAGGAGGAGTCGGGCTCGGTCAACCTGCCGGGCTTCATCAAGGCCAATGCAGCCGAGCTCAAGGCCGATTTCGCACTGGTCTGCGACACCGGCATGTGGGACCGCGACACGCCGCTGATCACCTCGACCCTGCGCGGCATGGTCTATCAGGAGGTGCGCCTGACCGCGGCCGATCGCGACCTGCATTCCGGCCTGTTCGGTGGCGCGGCCGCGAACCCGATCCATGTGCTGACCAAGATCGTCGCCGAAATCCATGACGAGACCGGACGGATCACCATCCCCGGCTTCTATGACGGCGTGCACGAGCCGACCAATGCGCAGAAGGCCGAATGGGCCGATCTTGGCCTGACCGAGAAGGAGTTCCTCGGCCAGGTCGGGCTGAAGCGCTCGATCGGCGAGAAGGGCCGCCTGCTGATCGAACAGATCCAGTCGCGCCCGACCTGCGACGTCAACGGCATCTGGGGCGGCTATACCGGCGAGGGCTCGAAGACCGTCATTCCGGCCAAGGCCTCGGCCAAGGTCTCCTTCCGCCTCGTCGGCGACCAGGATCCGGCCAAGATCGAGGCCGCCTTCCACCAGTTCGTGCGCGAGCGCCTGCCGGAGGATGTGACGGCCGAGTTCATCAGCCATTCCGGCTCGCCGGCGCTGGCCGTGCCGGTCGATTCGCCCGTGCTGCAGAAGGCGCGCAAGGCGCTTGCCGAGGAATGGGGCGGCCGCGTCGTCTCGATCGGCAGCGGCGGCTCGATCCCGGTCGGCGGCGATTTCAAGCGCACGCTCGGGCTCGACACGCTCTTCGTCGGCTTCGGGCTCGACGACGACCGCGTCCATTCGCCGAACGAGAAATACGACCTCTCTTCCTTCCACAAGGGCCAGCGTTCCTGGGCCCGCATCCTGCAGGCCCTGGCCTCATGAAATCAGTCTGCGTCTTCTGTGGATCGAGCCCCGGCAACGATCCCGTCCATGCCGAGGGAGCGCGCGCCATGGGCGCCGAGATCGCCCGGCGCGGCCTCACCCTCGTCTATGGCGGCGGCGCGGTCGGCCTGATGGGCATCGTCGCCGATGCGGCGCTGGCCGCCGGCGGCGAGGTCCATGGCGTGATCCCGCGTGCGCTGCGCGAAAAGGAGGTCGGCCATAACGGGCTGACCCGGCTCGAGGTCGTCGAGACCATGCATATCCGCAAGGCCCGCATGGCCGAACTTTCGGACGGTTTCGTCGCCATGTCCGGTGGCATCGGCACTTTCGAGGAGATCTTCGAGATCTGGACCTGGGGCCAGCTCGGCATCCACGGCAAGCCGCTCGGCTTCTTCAACATCGCCGGCTTCTACGACCCGCTCGCGGCCTTTCTCGACAACACGGCGAGCGCCGGCTTCCTGCGCCAGGCCCATCGCGACATGGCGATGACCGAGAGCGAGCCTGCGGCCTTGCTCGACAAGATGGCGGCCTACAAGCCGCTGGCCCAGATCAAATGGGTCGAGAAGGAAGAGACCTGAGCCGCTATCTCGGGTGACATAGGAATAGGAATTTAGTCCTTGACATCGTGACGCTGATCGGGTAGAGATCAGGAACGCTCACGAACTGTGCCTGAGACGAACGAAGCCGCCGCGCTCCCCAGCCGGCGGCTTTTGCATGTCCGGGCCGAGCCGAGGTTTCCGATGACCGACGAGAATGATGAGAGCGCCCCCGCTCGGCCGGCGGCAAAACGCAAGCCTGCGCCGCGCGGCCGCAAGGCCGTGATCGGCAAGCTCTGGAAGGCGGCGCAGACACAGCTCGAAGCGCATGAGGCGCATCTGGCCGAGCTGCCGGCCGGTACGGCTGCAAGCGAGACCGACGCCAAGACGCTCGCGACGTTGGCTCGCACGGTGCGCGAGTTGGTGGCGCTGGATTCTGCCGCTGCGGGGGAGGGAGGAAAGTCCGAGGATGACCCCAGCCCCGCCGAAGGATTGCGCCGGGTCGAAGAGCTTCGCAGCGAGCTTGGACGCCGTCTTGCGGCGCTTGCCACCGAGGAAGCGGGCGCGGCTGGTGCGCCGCCTCATGGAGACGGCCTCACCTGAAGAACAGCAGATCATCCTGACGACTTGGGCCACTTGGGCACGCGCGGATCAGTTTCCCGCGCCGTGGGATGATTGGTTCAGCTGGCTGGTCCTCGGTGGCCGCGGTGCCGGTAAGACCCGGACTGGCGCCGAATGGGTGCGCGGGGCGGCGTTGGGGCGTTGGCCATTCGCTACCGAGCCTGTCGGCCGCATCGCCCTGGTCGGCGAGACGCAAGCACAGGTCCGCGACGTGATGATCGAGGGCGTCTCCGGCCTGCTGGCGATCCATCATCGCTGGGAGAAGCCGGTCTGGTCGCCGTCGCGCCGGCGGCTCGAATGGGGCAATGGCGCGATCGCGCAGGTCTTCACCGCCGAAGACCCGGAAGGCCTGCGCGGGCCGCAATTCGGCGCCGCCTGGTCCGACGAGCTGGCGAAATGGCCGAACCTTCAGGAGACCTGGGACATGCTGCAGCTCGGCTTGCGACTGGGCGACCGGCCACGGCAGGTCGTGACGACGACGCCGCGCCCGCTGCCGCTGATCAGGCGCCTGCTCGATGATCCCAGAGTCGCCGTCAGCCGGGCAGCGACCAGCGCCAACCGCTTCAACCTGGCACAGAGCTTCCTCGACAACGTGCAGAAGGCCTATGGCGGCACCCGCCTCGGCCGGCAGGAGCTGGAGGGCGAGATCGTCGAGGAAAGCGCCGACGCGCTCTGGAGCCGGGCGCTGATCGAAGAGGTTCGCGAGCGCGAGGCACCGGCTCTGGCGCGGATCGTCGTCGCGGTCGACCCGCCGGCCTCCTCCTCGAAGCGCGCCGATAGCTGCGGGCTCGTCGCCGCCGGGGTCGATCGCGACGGCATCGGCCATGTGCTGGCCGACGCGACGCTTGCCGGTGCCAGGCCGCATGAATGGGCAGCAGCTGCCGTCGCGCTCTATCGTCGGCTGGAGGCCGATGCGCTGGTCGTCGAGGTCAACCAGGGCGGCGAGATGGCGGAGAGCGTCATCCGCGAGGTCGATCCTGGCGTGCCGGTGACGCCGGTCAGGGCCTCGCGCGGAAAGTTCCTGCGGGCCGAGCCAGTGGCGGCGCTCTATGCGCAGCGGCGCGTGCGTCATGCCGGGGCGTTCCCGGCGCTGGAAGACGAGATGTGCGACTTCGGCCCGACCGGGCTGAGCTCCGGCCGCTCGCCCGACCGGCTCGACGCGCTGGTCTGGGCGCTGACCCATCTGATGCTCGGGCCGAAGGGTCGGCCGCGGGTGAGGGGGCTTTAACGCCCGACCGTCGCAACAACAGCGAGAAATCCATGCTCAATTTCCTTCGCAGCCTGCGCGGCTTCGCCGCGCCGGAACAGAAGCGCTCGCGCATCGGGCCGTTGATCGCCCTACACGAGGCCGGGCGGCCGGTCTGGACGCCGCGCGACTATGGCGCGCTCTCGCGGGAGGGCTATCAGCGCAACCCGGTGGTGCATCGCTGCGTCAGGCTGATCGCCGAGGCGGCGGCCCAGACTCCGCTGGTCGCCAAGGTCGGCGGGCGCGAGCAGACCGAACACCCAGCGCTGGCGCTGATCGAGCGGCCCAATCCGCGCCAGGGCGGCATCGCCTTCCGCGAGACGCTCTATGGCCATCTCGCCGTCGCCGGCAATGCCTATGTCGAGGCCGTCAGCATCGGCCGCGAGCCGCGCGAACTCCATGCGCTCAGGCCCGACCGGATGCGGGTGGTCCCCGGTCGCGATGGCTGGGCCGAGGCCTATGACTACAGCGTCGGAGCGCGGACCATCCGCTTCCGCCAGGACGAGGGCAGCGTGCCGCCGATCCTGCACCTTACGCAGTTCCACCCGGTCGACGACCATTACGGGCTGTCGCCGATCGAGGCGGCAGCCTGTTCGCTCGACGTCCACAATGCCGCCGGCAGCTGGCACAAGGCGCTGCTCGACAATGCGGCGCGGCCCTCGGGCGCACTGGTCTATGACGGGCCGGAAGGTGGCACGCTGACCGAGGCGCAGTTCGAGCGGCTGAAGAGCGAACTCGAAGAGGGCTTCCAGGGCGCGCGCAATGCCGGCCGGCCTCTGCTGCTGGAAGGCGGGCTCGACTGGAAGCCGCTGTCCTTGTCGCCTGCGGAGCTCGATTTCGTCGCCGCCAAGGGCGTCGCGGCGCGCGAGATTGCACTCGCCTTCGGCGTGCCGCCGTTGCTGCTCGGACTGCCCGGCGACAACACGCATGCGAACTTCGCCGAGGCCAACCGGGCCTTCTGGCGCCAGACCCTGATCCCGCTGGTCAGGCGTACGGCGCAGTCGCTGGCGCAATGGCTCGGCCCGGCCTTCGGCGACGACCTTTCGCTCGAGCCCGATCTCGACGCGATCGAGGCGCTCGCGGAGGAGCGGGAGTCGCTCTGGCGGCGGGTTTCGGCCGCCGAATTCCTCAGCACCGACGAGAAGCGCGAGGCGGTCGGCTATGGCCGCCGGGAGGAGGCGTCATGAACCTCATCGAACAGGCGGCCGGCGGCATCGTCGCGCGCGGCGACCTCGGCCATCTCGCTCTGCTGCTCTGGGCCTTCTGCGCATCCGCGCTCGCGCTTTTCGTCCTGCGCGAGCTCGTCGCCGCAAACCGGCGCTTCGACGATTTCGTCCGCGAGTTCGCCCGCTTCAATGCCCGCTACGAGGGAGACGAGACATGAGCAAGACCGGCGCGAAATCGCCGTCCCGGGCAGCGCCTGCCATCAGCCGGCCGGCGGCGGGGACGCGTGCGCCACGTGGCGACGGTCCGCCGCGCGAGGTTTTCGGGCGCTTCTTCGAGACGCTGGGGCGCCTCGACGGCGGCGCTCGCTCCGGCAAGGAGGGCACGCGATGACGTTCGCTCAACGAGGGGCTCCCATTGCCAGGGAGGCGAAGTTTCTGGCGCGGCCGCTGACGCGGATCGAGCCCGACGGCGCCTTCGAGGGCTATGCCAGCCTGTTCCGCATCGCCGATCTCGGCAAGGACGTGGTCGAGCCCGGCGCATTCCGCGAGAGCCTGGCGCGCCGCGGGCCCGGCGGCGTCAAGCTACTCTGGCAGCACGATCCGACGGAGCCGATCGGGCGCTGGATCGAGCTGCGCGAGGATTCGCGCGGCCTCCACGTCCGTGGCCGGCTTTCGCTCGCTGTCGCCAGGGCACGCGAGATTCACGCCCTGATGCGCGACGGCGCGATCGACGGGCTCTCGATCGGCTTCCGTTCCGAGCGGGCCCGCACCGATCCGCGCACCGGCCTGCGCCGGCTGGAGAAGGTCGATCTCTGGGAAATCTCGCTCGTCACCTTCCCGATGCTGCCGCAGGCCCGTGTCGCGGTGGTGAAGACGGCGCGCCCGCTTTCACCCGCTTTCCTGTCCTGAACCCGCAACCACCCGCTCATTTCCGAGGGCCAACCATGCGAGGAGAACCCATGACCGTGTCGAACCAGGCTCCCGAGACCAAGGCGACGGGCGACATCGCGCTCGCCTATGACGATTTGCGCTACACGCTGGAGGCCTACCGCGCCGCCAATGATGAGCGCCTGGCCGAACTCGAAACCCGCATGGGCGGCGACGTCCTGACCAGCGAAAAGCTGGTGCGGCTCGACGGCGCGCTCGACGAGACGCGCCGCCGGCTCGACCGGCTCGCGCTCGATGCCAGGCGCCCGGCGCTCGGTGCGGGCGAGGAACGCGACCCGGCCGTGGCCGAGCACAAGGCGGCCTTCGCCTCCTATGTCCGCCATGGCGAGGCGGCCGGGCTGAAGCAGCTCGAGGGCAAGGCGTTGTCCGCCGGGTCGGGACCCGACGGCGGCTATCTCGCGCCCTCGACCGTCGAGAGCGAGATCCTGCGCCGCCTGTCCGCGGTCTCGCCGATCCGTTCGCTGGCAACGGTGCGCACCATTTCCTCTGGCACTTACAAGAAGGCGTTCTCGACCACCGGTCCAGCCTCGGGCTGGGTCGCCGAGAGCGCCAACCGGCCGCAGACCGGCACGCCTGCTCTGGCCGAGCTCTCCTTCCCGGCGATGGAACTCTACGCCATGCCGGCGGCGACGCAGACCCTGCTCGACGACGCGATCGTCGATATCGACCAGTGGATCGCCGAGGAGGTCGAGAGCGCCTTCGCCGAGCAGGAGGGCGCGGCCTTCGTCAATGGCGATGGCGTCGACAAGCCCAAGGGATTCCTCGCCTATCCGACGGTCGCCGATGCCAGCTGGAGCTGGGGTAATATCGGGACGCTGAAAACCGGCGTCGCCGGCGCCTTCGCCGCCTCGAACCCGGCGGACATCCTGGTCGATCTCGTCTATGCGCTGAAGGCCGGCTACCGCCAGAACGCCAGCTTCCTGATGAGCCGCAAGACGCAGGCCGCGGTGCGCAAGTTCAAGGACTCGACCGGCCAGTATCTCTGGCAGCCGCCGGCCGCGGCAGGCGCGCAGGCCACCCTGCTCGGCTTCGCGGTCGTTGAGGCCGAGGACATGCCGAACATCGCGACGGATTCAGTCTCGATCGCCTTCGGTGATTTCCGGCGTGGCTATCTCGTCGTCGACCGGGCCGGGGTGCGCATTCTGCGCGATCCCTATTCCGCCAAGCCGCACGTGCTGTTCTACACGACCAAGCGGGTCGGCGGCGGCGTCCAGGACTTCGCCGCGATCAAGGGGCTGAAGTTCTCCGCCTGAGGTGCGAGGCTGCGGAACCTTGGTTCAGCGGCCGAACCACCAGCTGTAGCTGGCGCTCGGGCTCGCGTCGCCGCGAGCCTGCTGCGACCCGTCGCCGAAGTTGAGCAGGCGGGCGCTGGCTTCGCTGATCCAGGCGCGGTGTTCGCTGATCGGGGTGATCGCGGTGAATCCGCCGCAGATCAGCCGGACGCGCGAGCTGAGCGGCCCGCTCGACCAGGAGACGATGCCGACGAGATCGCGCGAGCCCGGCGGGCCGCGCAACACCGGGCCACCGGAATCGCCGCGGCAGGCGCCGGCGCCGGGGATCTCGCCGCGGTTCTCGGTGTCGACCGCGACCTTGACGGTATTGGCGGTGGTGTAGTTGCCGGCGTTGACCAGCGTCGCCTCGCGCAGGGTTCGGGCGGTGCGCTTGTTGTTCTCCGAGGCCAGGCCGAAGCCGGCCATGGTCACCGTTTCGCCCTGCCAGAGGCCGCCGCCGAGCGTCAGCGGCTCGATATCGGCCGGAAGCGGGGTGGCGACGCGAATCAAGGCGAGGTCGGCACCCGGCTGGGTGCGCGGCGTCGTCCCGGGCACGAAGGTCGGGTGCGGCAGCACGGCGGCGACCGCGTGCGTGCGGCTGCGGAAACGGCGGTCCAGGCTGATGACGCGAACCGAGCCGCCGGTCATCAGGCAATGTGCCGCGGTTAGGATCAGCTCGGTCGAGATCACGGCGCCGGAGCAGAGCTCGCCGCGGCTGGTCTCTATCCGCAGGGTCGAGGCTCGCACGCCATCGGCCGAGCGCGACTTCACGCCGCCCACCACCGCTTCGGCCGGGGCGGCCTGCAGCGCTGCCGTGAGCAGCACGAGGGCCGCCGTCAGCGGGCGGCCGAAAAGGTTTGCGGTCGATGTCGTTGCGGCCATGACGTTACTTTATGGTTTGCTGCGGCGCCGTCCAGTGCCCGTTCGTCGCGCCGGCCTCCAGCGGAGCCGGGGGTAAGCGAAATCCTGCTCCGGTCAATTGCATTGCGTCCTAGCGTTTCGCTGTCCAGTCGACGCTTTCGCCCCAACCCGACAGGGTCCGGTCGATCCAGCCGCGCTGCGGAGCGACCAGAACGCCCTGGCTGAGCAGGCCGCATTGCTTGCCCGTGGGACCGGTCGACCAGCTGGTGACGGCGACGATGCCGCCCTCGCTATCGAGGATCGGGCCGCCGGAGTCGCCCTGGCAGGCGCCGGCTGCCGGCCGCTTGCCGCCGCCGGCGGGGTCGGCGGCCCAGATCAGGATCCGGCCCGGGCCATAGGGCTCGACGGTCGCGAGCGCGGCGGAGCGATAGATGCCGGTGGTCTTCGCCTCGCCCTCGCGCGAGACGCCGTAGCCGGCGAGTGTGATCGCGGTCCCAGCGCGGGGCAGCGGTCCGTCGACCAGCGAGGCCGCTGAGAAGCGGGCCGGGAGCGGGGCTGCGAGGCGCACCAGGGCGAGGTCGATCGAGCGCTGCCTGGCCGCGACGGCCTTCGCGTTGAATTCCGGATGCAGCGTGATCGCCGCCGGTTCGATCAGGACGGGCTCGCCGCCCTCTCGCCAATGGATGCGCAGATCGGTGCGCCCATCGGCGCAATGCGCGGCGGTCAGGATGGCGCGCCGCGAGAGCACGATACCGGTGCAGACGCCGCCGCGCGCGTTGAGGACCATCAGGGTGGAGCCCGCTTCCGGCCCGCCATCGCGTCCGCCGACGACCGCTGACGCCGGCAGCGTGAGCAGCGCCGACGCCGCAGCCGCCAGTCCGGCAAACCATTTCGCTGTGCCGCCGCGCATGGCGCCCTCCTGTTGGGAGGGCGCTGGATAGCGCATCGGCCGCTCCGTTCAAACCCCGGAAAGGGAGAGGGCATGATCTCGGTCACCATGACGCCGCTCGCCATCGCGCCGCCGGCGATCGAGCCGGTCTCGCTGGCGGAGGCCAAGGATTTCCTGCGGCTCCTGGCGTCCGACGAGGACGAGCTGCTCGGGACGCTGATCACAGCCGCCCGCCTGATGGTCGAGGCAGCCTCCGGCCGGATGTTGATCGACCAGAGCTGGCGCCTCGTCCTCGACCGCTGGCCGACCGGCGGGGAGCTGCGCCTGCCGCTTTCGCCGGTCGGTCGCATCATCGCAGCGCGGGTCTATGACGCTGCGGGCGGCGCGCAAGTCGTGCCCCAGGCCTCGCTTGCCCTGGTCGAGGGCACGGACCCGCCTGTCATCACTGTCTCCGGGACCGTGCCGGTGCCGGGCCGTGACCGGGCGGCGATCGAGATCGACGTCGTCGCCGGCTTCGGGACGACGCGCGATCTGGTGCCCGCGCCTCTGCGCCAGGCGGTGCTGCGGCTGGCCTGCCGCTGGTTCGAGCATCGCGGCGACGTTGTCAGCCGCGACGCTACGCATCTGCCGGCCGAGATTGCGGCGCTGCTCGCGCCCTATCGCCGCCTGAAGCTGTGACGGAGTCGGCGATGAGCGAAAGGTCGATGCGAAGCCCGGTCGGCATGATGCGCCGCCGCCTGCTGCTCGAGCACCCGGTCGGCACGCCCGACGGGATAGGCGGCGAGACACGAGGCTATGCCCTCATCGCAGCGGTCTGGGCCCAGGTCGAATGGCTGTCCGGCGAGGAGCGCTGGCGCGCTGGACGCCCGGAACAGGCGCTCAGCCATCGCATCAGCCTGCGCTGGCGGGTGGGAGTCGATGCCGGCCAGCGCCTGCGGGATGCCACTCAGGTCTTCGAGATCCGCACCGTCGCCGACCCTGATGGCGGACGGCGGCGCCTTGTCTGCCTGGCCGAGGAGGTTCGTCCATGAGCGGAGCGGTTCTTACCCTGCGCCGGGCCGTTCAGGCGCATCTGGCCGCCGATGCAGGCCTGACCGCCCTGATCGGTGCCGGCCGCCTCCATGAGGAGCCGCCGCGCGCCGCGAAGGGCGTCTATCTCGTCCATGGCGAGGTCGAGGCCGACGACTGGTCGACCGGCAGCGATTCCGGCTGCGAGCAGCGCTTCGGCCTGGTCGTCTGGGCCGGCGAAAGCGCGTCCGCACGTCAGGCTCTGGAGGCGGCCGCCGCTGTCGTCGCCAGTCTGAACAGCGCGCCGCTCGGGCTCGACGGGCACCGCCTGATCAACCTGACCTGGCTGTCGTCGCGGCTCGCCCGCGATGCCAGGAGCCAGCTTCCGACTGTGACGCTGCGCTTCCGCGCCGTCACCGAAACCCTTTGAGAACACTGGAAAGGAACAGCCGATGCCGGCCCAGAAAGGCAAGGACCTGCTGCTCAAGGCGGCTGATGCAGGCGGTAGCTTCGTCACCGTCGCCGGGCTGCGCGCCCGGCAGATCGCCTTCAATGCCGAGGCGGTCGACGTCACTCATGCCGAGTCGGCCGGGCGCTGGCGTGAATTGCTGGCGGGGGCCGGCATGCGCCGGGCAAGCATCAGCGGCGCCGGCATCTTCAAGGACGAGGCCTCGGATGCGCTGGTCCGGCAGATCTTCTTCGACGGCACGATCCGCGACTGGCAGGTGATCGTGCCGGATTTCGGCGTGATCACCGGGCCGTTCCAGATCTCGACGCTGGAATATCGCGGCGACCATGCCGCCGAGGTCACTTTCGAGCTGTCGCTGGAATCGGCTGGTCAGCTCGTCTTCACGCTCGCCTGAGGAGGCTCGGCATGGTCAATCGCTACCGGGGCGAGGTCGCCCTGATGGTCGAGGGCAGGGCGCTGCCCATGCGGCTGACGCTGGGTGCGCTCGCCGAGCTGGAGAGCGCATTCTCGGTCGACAGTCTTCCGGCCCTGGGCGAGCGCTTCGCCACTGGCAAGCTGTCGTCCCGCGACGTCATCCGCATCCTCGGGGCTGGCCTGCGCGGAGGCGGCGGCGCTCTCTCCGAGGACGCGGTGGCGGCGCTCGCCTTCGACGGCGGGCTGAACGGTGCCATAGCTGCTGCGATCGGCCTGCTCGACGCGACGTTCGCGCCGGCGGGCGAAGGTGAGCCGGCGCGCCCTCCGTCGCCGCCGGTGCCATAGGCGCGCCGGCGGCGGCTCCCTTCCCGTGGCGCGAGGTCATGGTTTTCGGGCTCGGCCATCTGCGTTGGCCGCCGGACGTGTTCTGGACCGCCAGCCCGCGCGAGATCATCGCCGCCAGCGAAGCCTTTCGCGCCGCCCCGGCCGGTGAAGCGCCGGCGCGCGGCATTCTCGATGCCCTGATGCGCGACCATCCCGACGATTCCGGCGAGGCGGCTGAGGCCTGACCCGCCGCTCAGAAAAGGCGAAGCCATGTCGGATGAAGAAACCTCGTCCTTCGATACGTCCGGGCTCAAGGCCATGACCAGCCTGACGCAAGGTCTGACCAAGGCCTCCGAGGCCTTCGGCAAATCGATCAGCGGCGCCTTCGTAAAGGGCGTTGTCGAGGGGCGGCGCTTTGAGGATGTGCTGCGCAGTGTCGGTAGGACGCTCAGCGACTCTCTGCTGAAATCGGCGCTCAAGCCGCTGCAAAGCGGACTCTCGGGCCTGCTCGGCTCCGGGCTGAAGAGCCTGGGCGGCCTTTTCTCCGGTGGGGTCGGCGGCGCGGCGGCGCCTTCCGTCTCGGTCTTCGCCGATGGCGGCGTCGTCGCGGCTCCGTCCTACTTCGCCATGGGGCGCGGCCTCGGGTTGATGGGCGAGCGCGGCGCGGAGGCGATCCTGCCGCTCTCGCGCGGCCCCGACGGCAAGCTCGGCGTCCGCGCCGGCGGCGGGGAAGGCCGCCGGCCGGTCAACATCACCGTTCAGGTCTCGACGCCCGATGCCGAGAGCTTCCGCCGCTCGGAGGCGCAGGTCTCGGCCGCGATCGCGCGGGCCGTGGCGCGCGGCAACCGCGCGCTCTGAGGCCAGCGCCGGCCTGGTCCCGGCGCACCAATTCCAAGCTGAAAGGAGGGCTGGCATGAGCGGCTTCCACGAAGTGCGCTTTCCGATCGAGATCGCGCGCGGGGCCCGCGGCGGCCCCGAGCGGCTGACCCAGGTGGTGACGCTGGCTTCCGGTCGCGAGATCCGCAACAGCCGCTGGGCGCATTCGCGCCGGCGCTACGATGCCGGGTTCGGGATCCGCACGCTCGATGCGCTGGCGAGCATCGTCGCCTTCTTCGAGGAGCGGCGCGGGCGGCTCTATGGTTTCCGCTGGCGCGACCGGCTCGACTGGAAGAGCTGCGCGCCCTCGGCGCAGCCGGCCGCGGGCGACCAGCAGATCGGCATCGGCGACGGGATGACCCGCGTCTTCCAGCTCGGCAAGCTCTATGGCGGCCTGCATGCGCCGTACGTCAGGCGGATCACTAAATCGGTGCCTGGCTCGGTGCTCGTCGCGGTGAACGGCGTTGTGCAGGCGCAACCCAGCATCGTCAGCTGCGATCATTCGACGGGCTTGCTGACCTTCGCTGTCGGCCATGCCCCGGCCGCGGGCGCGCTCGTCAGCGCGGGCTTTGCCTTCGACGTGCCGGTGCGCTTCGACCTCGACATGATCGAGGTCGACCTCTCGGCCTTCGAGGCCGGTGACATCCCGAAGATTCCGATCGTCGAAATCGCCGACTGAGGCCTTTCCATGCGCAATCTCCCTTCCGCGCTCGCCGCGCATGTTGCCGGCGAGGCGACGACGCTTTGCCGGTGCTGGAGCCTGACCCGGCGCGACGGCGCCGTGCTCGGCTTCACCGATCACGATCGCGATCTCGCCTTCGACGGCATCCTCTTCCAGGCCCGCTCCGGGCTGGAGGCGGCAGAGGCGACCGCCGAGCTCGGCTTTGCGACCGGCGGCGGCGAGGTGCTCGGCGCCTTCGCCGCCAGCGGGCTCAGCGAGGCTGAGCTGTCGCGCGGGCTCTACGACGATGCGCGGGTCTCGCTCTGGCTGGTGAACTGGGCCGACCCTGGCCAGCGGGCTCTGCTGGAGACCGGCTTCGTCGGCGAGATCAAGCGCAGCGACAGCACTTTCAGCGCCGAGGTCCGGGGGCTGGGCAAGGCCTTCGACGAGGAGAAGGGCGGGCTCTACATCGCTTCCTGCGCCGCCGATCTCGGCGATGCCCGCTGTGGTGTCTCCGTCGCTATCGCGGAGGGCGTCGTGGAGGCGACGGATGGGCGCCTTGCGATCACCACAGCTGGCCTGGCGGGCTACAGCGACGGTTACTTCAGCGGGGGGCGGCTGGTCTTCACGGCAGGCGCCAATGTCGGCTTCGCCAGCGAGGTCAAGGCGCATCGCGCCGCCGACGGCGCCGCGAGCTTCCAACTCTGGCAGGCGTCGCCGGCCCCGATCCTTTCCGGCGATGCCTTCACCGTGACTGCCGGCTGCGACAAGAGCTTCGCCACCTGCCGGTCGAAATTCGGCAATGGAATCAACTTTCGCGGCTTCCCGCATCTGCCGGGGAACGACTTTATCGTCGGCGGCGTCCGCCCCTCCGATCCCGGCGCCGGGCCGTTCGACGGCGGGAGCCTGTTCCGATGAGCGCTGCCACGGAGCCGGGCGTGGCCACGCGTATCCGTGTCGTCGCAGCGGCGCGTTCCTGGCTGGGGACGCCCTACCACCATCAGGCCTCGCTGCGCGGTGTCGGCTGCGACTGCCTCGGCCTCGTGCGCGGCGTCTGGCGCGAGCTTTACGGGAGCGAGCCGGAGGCCGTGCCGCCCTATGACCAGCACTGGGCGCAGCATGCAGCCGGCGAGACCCTGGCGCTCGCCGCGATGCGCCATCTCAGGGCCGGCGCGCCGGCCGAAGCTCAGCCGGGCGATGTGCTGCTCTTCCGCTGGCGCGACCATCTGCCGGCGGCGCATTGCGCGATCCTGAGCGAGCCCGGGTCGATCGTTCACGCTCATGACGGTGCGGCGGTCGGCGAGGTCGCCTTCACGGGCTGGTGGCGCCGCCATTGCAGCCATGCCTTCTCGTTTCCGGAGCTGGTTCGCTGATGGCCACGCTTGTTCTCCAGGTCGCCGGCTCGGTGCTGGGCGGCATGCTCGGTGGTCCCGTCGGTGCGGTGATCGGCCGAGCGCTCGGCGCCGCTGCCGGCGCCGGGCTCGATCAATCCCTGCTCGGCGGCGGCGGAGGAACCCGTATCGTCGAAGGGCCGCGCCTGACCGAGATCGAAGGCTTGGCCTCGACCGAGGGAGCCCCGATCCCGCGCGTCTATGGCCGTGCACGGATCGGCGGACAGCTGATCTGGGCGACGCGCTTCGAGGAGGAGGTGACCACCACAGTCACCCGCAGCAAACGCGGCGGCAAGGGTGGGCAGAAGGCCCAGAAGACCTACGAAACGACCTATTCCTACTATGCCAATCTCGCCATCGGCCTGTGCGAGGGGCCGATCGCCTTCGTGCGCCGGATCTGGGCCGATGGCCGCGAGATCGATTTCAATGCCGTGACGCTGCGCGTCCATCGCGGCTTTCCCGATCAGCAGCCCGATCCGTTGATCGCGGCCAAGGAGGCTGGCGAGGCTCCCGGCTATCGCGGCACGGCCTATGTCGTGTTCGAGCGCTTTCCCCTGGCCGATTACGGCAACCGCGTGCCGCAGTTCTCCTTCGAGGTGGTGCGCGCAGTGCCGGGCCTCGGCAACATGATCCGCGCCGTGACGCTGATCCCCGGTGCGAGCGAGTTCATCTACCAGCCGACCCTGGTGAACCAGGAGCCGGAGGCCGGCGTCACGATCGCCGAGAACCGCCACCAATGGCACAGCGCCTCCGATGTCGACGGGGCGATCACCCACCTGCTGGCGCTCTGCCCGCAGTTGCGGCGGATATCGCTGGTCGTGAGCTGGTTCGGCGACGATCTGCGCGCCGGCTCCTGCACGGTCGCGCCGCGCGTCGAGATCGCGCAGAAGACGATCACGGGCGCGGAATGGTCCGTTGCCGGGCTCGTCCGTTTCCAGGCGCGCCTGGTCAGTCAGTCGGACGGAAAGCCGGCCTATGGCGGCACCCCCTCCGACGACAGCGTGATCGCGCTGATCCGCAAGCTGCGCGACGTCTACGGGCTCGAGGTCGTGCTCTACCCCTTCGTGATGATGGATATCCCGGCCGACAACGCTCTGCCGGATCCCCATAGCGGCAATGCCTCGCAGCCACCCTATCCCTGGCGCGGCCGGATGAGCTGCTCGCCGGCGCCCGGCCGGCCGGACACTCCCGATGCGAGCCCGGCCGCGGCCGCGCAGATCGCGAGCTTCCTCGGCTCGGCCCGAGCGAGCGATTTTTCGCTCTTCGGCGATCGAGTTCTCTGCGCGGTGCCCGAGGACTGGGGCTTTCGCCGCGCCGTGCTGCACGCAGCTATGTTGGCCAAGGCTGCGGGCGGGGTCTCGGGGTTCATCATCGGCTCCGAACTGGTTGGGCTGACTCGCGTGCGCAGCGCACCGGGCCTCTATCCGATGGTCGACGGCCTCGTCGCACTGGCCGCCGAGGTGCGCGCGCTGCTGCCCGCGCCGACCAAGCTGACCTATGCTGCGGACTGGACGGAATACGGCGCCCATGTCCGCGATGGTGGGCAGGAGGTGCGCTTTCCGCTCGATCCGCTCTGGGCTTCGCCGGATATCGACGCGATCGGCATCGACTACTATGCGCCGCTGACCGATTGGCGCGATACGCCGGGTCATGCCGACATCTCATTGGCGCGCGGGCCTGCCGATGTCGATCATCTGCGCGCCCGCCTGATCTCTGGCGAGGCTTACGACTGGTATTATGCCTCGCCGGCCGACCGGCAGTCACAGAACCGCCTGCCGATCAGCGACGGTGCCTTCGGCAAGCCCTGGATCTTCCGGCCGAAGGACCTGCCGGGCTGGTGGTCCAATTTTCACGTCGAGCGCTTGAATGGCTCCGAAGTCGGCGCCACTCCCTGGCTTCCCGGTTCGAAGCCGATCTGGCTGACCGAGATCGGCCTGCCGGCGGTCGACAAGGGCGGCAACTCGCCGAACGTCTTTCCCGATCCGAAATCGGTCGACGGCGGCTATCCGCATTTCTCGACCCGTGCCCGTGACGACCTCGTGCAGGCGCGCGGCCTCGAGGCGATCCTCTCCGGCTTCGATCCGGCGCTGCCGGGCTTCGACCCCAGGGCCAACCCGATATTCGAGCCCGCCGGACGGCGCATGGTCGATCCCGCGAACGTCTATGTCTGGACCTGGGATGCACGGCCGTTCCCGGCCTTCCCGGATCTGCAATCGGTCTGGGCCGACGGTCCCAATTACGACACCGGCCACTGGATCAACGGCCGGCTCGAAGGGGCGACGCTCGACCGGCTGGTGCGGGCGATCCTCGCCGATTACGGCCTGCCGGCGCCCGACGAGATCGCGGTCGACGGCTTTCTCGACGGCTATGTCCTCGACCGTCCGCTCTCGGCGCGAGCGGCCCTCGAGCAGCTCGCGCAGGCCTTCGGATTCGACGTCGCGATGTCCGCAGGCAGGCTGTCCTTTCGCGGCCGTGCCGCTGCTGTCGCCCGCGAGCTTTCGTCCGACGACCTCGTTCTCGACCGCGACGGCCAGCCATTCTCGCTGCGTCGGGCCGAGGAAAGCGAGCTGCCGCGCGAGCTGCGCCTCGCCCATATCGACGGCGACGACGACTATCGTCGGGCTGCCGCGCGTTCGCGCCGGTTGGCCGGCGCCGCAAGGCGCGAAAGCGCGATCGAGACCGCCATCGTCACCCGACGGGCCGAGGGCCAGCGCCTGGCCGAGCAGCGCCTGCAGGAGATCTGGGCGGCCCGCGAGACGCTGGAACTCGAGCTTTCGCCGCGCCGGGTAGACCTCGAACCCGGCGATGTCGTCTCGTTGGAGGTCGCCGGACGCCCACGCCTGTTCCGGCTGACGCGCATCAGCGATGGCATCACCCGCAAGGCAAGCGCCCGGGCGGTCGAGCCGGCGATTTATCGCGGCGCGGCACCTGGCCAGCCGGGCTCGCGGCCGGTCAAGGTCGCGCCGCGGGTGGCCGGGCGCCCCGACGCGCTGGTGCTCGACCTGCCGATCGCGCGCGGCTCGCCAACGGTGCTGCAGCACCTCGCTGCGTTCGCCGAGCCTTGGCCGGGCGGGCTCGCGATCTGGCGCGCAGCGGAAGGCATGCCCTTCACCTTGCACGGCTTCGTCGCTGCGCCCTCGATCATGGGCGAGACGCTGACGCCGTTGCAGCCCGGGCCGCTCTGGCGGACGGATCGGCATGCCAGCGTCGATGTCAGGTTGCGCGGCGGCTCGCTCAGCTCCGTCTCCGTCGAAGAGGCGCTCGCCGGGGCCAATGCGCTCGCCTTGGTCGACGCTGCCGGCCATGTCGAGATCGTCACGGCCGCCCGCGCCGAGCTGATCGGGTCGCGGGTTTTCCGGCTGTCGCAGATGGTTCGTGGCCTGGGCGGTTCCGAGCAAGCTGCGGCACGAGTTCTGCCAGCCGGAGCACGCCTCGTCGTCCTCGACGGCGCGGCAGAAGTGCTGAGCGCGACGCTCGACGAACTCGGGCGCCGATGGCGCTATCGCATCGGCCCCGCCAATGCCGATGTCGCGGGACCTGCGATGCGCGAGCTCGTCGCGACTGTGGGGACTGCCGCGCTGCGCCCGCTTGCCCCCGTGCATCCTCGGGGACGCCGTGTGCCGGACGGCGTGCTGCTGCGCTGGATCAGGCGCACCAGGGTTGACGGCGATTCATGGGAGGCAGCCGAAGTCCCGCTCGGCGAGGAGATCGAACGCTATCGGGTGACCATCTACCGGGCGGGCCTGGCCAAGCGGGTCATCGAGCGTGCGGTGCCGGATCTGCTCTACCCCTCAGCAAGCGAGATCGAGGATTTTGGCGCCGCGCAGCCGAGCCTCGATATCGGGCTCGATCAGATCAGCCTCGTCGCCGGCGCCGGGCCGCCCTGGCGTGGACACGTCACGATTCGCTGAGCTAGGCTTGCCCGGCCGCAAGCGCTGCGGACAACTGCCGCAAGGGGGTGTTCATGGCGCATTCACGCGGGCAGGACTAGCGCATGCTGATGACGCTGCTCGATCCGACCACCGCAACCTTCGCCATGCTGACGCTTGTGGCCTCACCGGTGATCCCGGCCGACACGTCGCAGCCGATCGCCTGTCTTTCGGCGAGCGAGACGCGCGATGCGGTCTCCGACGGCAAGGTGATGCAGCCGGCGGCCGCGTCGCGGCATGCGCGCGAGGCCGCCCCCGGGGAGGTCGTCCGGATCCGTCTCTGCCGGCTCGGCGACGACTATGTCTATGTCGTCACCACCTTGAAGCGCGACGGGCGCGTCGCTCGCGTGACCCTCGACGGGCATTCGGGCAAGGTGGCGGACATCCGCTAGTTCCGCTATTTCCCCCTGACATTTGCAATGGAGTGATCCCGCCGTGCGACTGCTCGTCGTCGAGGACGACAAGGACCTCAACCGCCAGATCGTCAACGCACTCGAGAATGCCGGCTACGCGGTCGACAAGGCCTTCGACGGCGAGGAAGGGCTCTATCTCGGCGAGACCGAGCCCTATGACGCCGTGATTCTCGATCTCGGCCTGCCCAAGGTCGATGGTGTCGCCGTGCTGCAGGGCTGGCGCCGGGCCGAGAAGACCATGCCGGTGCTGATCCTGACCGCGCGCGACCGCTGGAGCGACAAGGTGGCCGGTTTCGACGCCGGCGCCGACGACTATGTCGTCAAGCCGTTCCACATCGAGGAACTCCTTGCCCGGGTGCGTGCCTTGCTGCGCCGGGCCGCCGGCCATGCCACCTCCGAGCTGATCTGCGGCCCCGTCCGCCTCGACACGCGCGCCAGCCGCGTCGTCGTCGACGGCAATCCCGTGAAATTGACCTCGCACGAATATCGGCTGCTCGCCTATCTGATGCACCATCAGGGCCGCGTGGTCTCGCGCACCGAACTGGTCGAGCATCTCTACGACCAGGATTTCGACCGCGATTCCAACACGATCGAGGTCTTCGTCGGCCGCTTGCGCAAGAAGCTCGGCGTCGAGATCATCGAAACCGTGCGCGGCCTGGGCTACATCGCTGCCGCAGCCAAGGCCTGACGCGAACCATGCCCGCCTCGCAACAGCGTTTCTCGCTCGGGGCGCGGCTCTTCATCTCGGCTGCCGTCTGCTGCGCGCTGGTCCTGATTCTGGCGGGCTTCGGCCTGACCACCTTCTATCGGCGCTCGGCCGAGCGCGGCTTCGACGAGCGCCTCAGCGTCTACATCAAGGAACTCGTCGCCGATCTCGCCGCTCCGCCCGAGGCGGAGCGCCAGGCGATCGGCGATCTCGGCGAACCGCGCTTCGACCTGCCGCTCTCCGGCTGGTACTGGCAGATCATCCGGCTCGACGGCGAGCGCCCGAACGTCCGAACCTCGCGCTCGCTGGTCGGCGGCCAATTGCCGAAGCTGCTCGACCAGCCGATCCGGCCGAATGCCCGCGGGCTGCGCGAAAGCTACATCTCCGGCCCGGACGATCGCGAGCTGCGCATCATCGAGCGCGAGATCGATGTTGGCGAGGATGGCCGCTTCACGGTCGGTGTCGCGGCGCCCGCCGACGAGATCGATGGCGACATCCGCGATTTCCGCTTCGCACTGACCCTGACCTTCCTGGCGCTCGGCCTGGCGCTCGTCGCCTCGACGATCATCCAGGTCCGCTTCGGATTGCGACCGCTGGTCCGGCTCGGCACGGCCGTCGGCAAGGTGCGCACCGGCGAGAGTGCGCGGATCGGCGGGCGCTATCCGCCCGACCTCGACCCGCTGGCAGGCGAACTCAACCAGTTGATCGACGCCAACCGCGAGATCCTGGAGCGGGCGCGCACCCAGGTCGGCAATCTCGCCCACGCCCTGAAGACGCCGCTCAGCGTCATGCAGAACGAGGCGGAGGCCGGGCAGGGGCCGCTATCCCAGACCGTTCGCCACCAGACCGCGATCATGCGCGACCAGGTCCAGTACTACCTCGACCGCGCCCGGGCGGCGGCGCTCTCCGGCGCGCTTGGCGGCGTGACCGAGATCGCACCTTCGCTCGATGCGCTGATCCGCACTTTCCAGAAGATAGCGCAGGGCCGGGCGATAACCGGCAGCCACGATGTTTCTGCCGCCGCGCGTTTCCGTGGCGAGAAGCAGGACCTCGAGGAAATGCTCGGCAATCTGCTCGACAATGCCTTCAAATGGGCGCGCAGCGAGGTTCGGGTCAGCCTGGACACCGGCCGGGATCTGCCAGAGGGCCGGCTTGCCCTGCTGATCGACGATGACGGCCCGGGCCTGCCCGAGGAGGCGATGGCGGATGTGATCAAGCGCGGCCGCCGCCTCGACGAGACCACACCGGGGTCCGGGCTCGGGCTTTCCATCGTCGTCGATCTCGCCAAGCTTTATGGCGGCGGGCTTACGCTGGAGCACTCGCCGCTCGGCGGCCTGCGGGCCCGGCTCGTTCTGCCGGCTGTTTGATGCTGCGCATTGTCCGCGTGACCCTTTGTCGCCATCTTCGGGCATGAAGCGGGGCCCGCAATTGGTTATGTACGCCTGATGCTGATCTGGATCATCTTTGCGGTCATGACGGGGGCGGCGGTCCTGTCGGTTCTGTGGCCGCTCGGCCGGCGCCAGCCGCCGATCTTCGCCGATACGGCGGGAGCGAAATCGCTTTACCGCTCCCAGGTCGCCGAGATCGATCGCGATCTTGGACGCCGCTTGATCGGCAGTGCCGAGGCGGAGGCCGCTAAGGCCGAGGCCGCACGCCGGCTGCTGCGCGCGGCGGCCGTCGAGACCGCTCCGGCAGGAGACAGCGAGCCGTCCCTGCGCCGGCGCCGTGCCGCTTCGGCGATCGCGCTCTCCTGCGTGCCGTTGCTGGCGCTCCTTGTCTACGGTGCCTATGGCTCGCCGAGCGTTCCGGACCAGCCCCTGGCGGCGCGCCTGAAGGCCAGCCCCGCCGGACAGGATTTCGCGATCGCGCTGGCGCGCATCGAGAGCCATCTCGCCGCCAACCCGACCGACGGCAAGGGCTGGTCGGTGCTCGCGCCCGTTTATCTCCGGCAGGGCCGCTTCGAGGACGCCGCCAAGGCTTTTGCTTCCGCGATCCGCCATGACGGGCCGACCGCCGAGCGCCATGCCGGCCAGGGCGAGGCCTTGATCCTCGCTGCCGGCGGCGTGGTCACCTCCGGTGCGCGCGAGAGCCTCGCCGAGGCGGTCAAGCTCGACCCCGCCAATGCCCGCGCCCGTTTCTTCCTGGCGATCGGCCAGGAGCAGGACGGCAACATTCCGGGCGCCGTCGCCTCGCTCAAGGCGCTGCTCGCGGAAGCTCCGGCGGACGCGCCCTGGGCGGGGGCTGTTAAGGCTCGCCTCGACTCCCTGCAAGGCCCTTCCGACCCGGCCGCGGCGGCTGCGATCGCCAACCTGCCGGCGCAGGACCAGGCCGCCGCGGTCCGCGGTATGGTCGACAGCCTTGCCGCCCGGCTCGGCGAAGGCGGCGGCACCCTGGCGGAATGGTCCCGCCTGATCCGCTCGCAGTCTGTCCTCGGCGAGAAGCCGGCGGCACTCAAATCGCTGGCGACCGCGCGCGAGCGGCTGGCGACGGACGCCGACGCCCTGGCCGCGCTCGGCGCGCTCGCAGGCGAACTCGGTTTGCAGGAGGCGGCCCGATGACGGCGCAGACCGGCTTTTCTCCCGCTCCGGCACGCAAGGGCATGACGCGCAAGCAGCGCAGGATGACGATGATCGCCTCCGCCGGCGCGGTGCTCGCGCTCTCTGCGGGCCTCGTCGCCTACGCGCTGCGCGACAGCATCGTCTTCTTCTACGGCCCGACCGAAATCGTCGAGAAGGGGCTGACTCCGGGCACGCGCCTGCGTCTCGGCGGACTGGTCGGGGAGGGCTCGGTCGTCCGTTCGCCCGGACAGAAGGTCAGCTTCACCATCACCGACGCCAAGACCACGGTGACGGTCAACTATACCGGCCTGCTGCCTGATCTTTTCCGCGAGGGGCAGGGCGTCGTCACCGAAGGCGTGCTGGAAGCGCCCGGTCGCTTCCGCGCCGATTCCGTGCTCGCCAAGCACGACGAGAACTATATGCCCCGCGAGGTCGCGGACGCTTTGAAGAAGCAGGGTCATTGGCAGCCGGGTGACGCGAAGGCGGGGGCGGACGCCGCCACGCCAGCGGCACCGGCGAAGTAGGGCGGGACGATGATCGTCGAGATTGGTCACTTCGCGCTGGCGCTGGCACTGGGCGTCGCCGTCATCCAGACGGTGGTGCCGCTCTGGGGCGTCGCCCGTCAGGACCCCGTCCTGGCCTCGGTCGGCCCCGCCGCCGCCATCGCCTGCTTTCTGCTCGTCTCGGTCGCCTTCGGCAGCCTGGTCTTCTCCTATTTCGTCTCGGATTTCTCGGTCGAGAACGTCGCCTCGAACTCGCATTCGACCCAGCCGCTGATCTACAAGCTGACCTCGACCTGGGGGAACCATGAGGGCTCGATGCTGCTCTGGGTCCTCATCCTCGTGCTGTTCGGCGCGATGGTCGCGCTGTCGCGGCGTTCGCTTCCGGCGCGGCTGCGGGCGGGCGCGCTGGCCGCGCAAGGCTCGATCACGGTCGCCTTCCTCGCCTTCACGCTGCTGACCTCCAACCCGTTCCGCCGTCTCGTTCCGGCGCCGGCAGAGGGGCAGGACCTCAACCCGCTGCTCCAGGATCTCGGTCTCGCGATCCATCCGCCGCTGCTCTATGTCGGCTATGTCGGCTTCTCGATCTCCTATGCCTTCGCCGTCGCGGCGCTGATCGACGGGCGCATCGACGCGGTCTGGGCGCGCGCGGTCCGTCCCTGGACGCTCCTGGCCTGGACCTTCCTGACGCTCGGCATCTCCATGGGCTCCTACTGGGCCTATTACGAGCTCGGCTGGGGCGGCTGGTGGTTCTGGGATCCGGTCGAGAACGCCTCGCTGATGCCCTGGATCGCCGGCACGGCGCTGATCCACTCGACCGTGGTGATGGAGAAGCGCGACGCGCTCAAGGTCTGGACGATCCTGCTGGCGATCCTGACCTTTTCGCTCTCGCTGCTCGGCACCTTCATCGTCCGTTCCGGCGTGCTGACCTCGGTGCACTCCTTCGCCACTGATCCGCAGCGCGGCCTGTTCATCCTTGCTATTCTGATCATCTTCGTCGGCGGCTCGCTGGCGCTGTTCGCCTGGCGCGCGCCGCTGCTGCGACAGGGCGGCCTGTTCGCGCCGGTCTCGCGGGAGAGCGCGCTCGTCGTCAACAATCTCTTCCTCGCCACCGCCTGCGCCACGGTCTTCGTCGGAACGCTCTATCCGCTGGCGCTGGAAATGATCACCGGCGACAAGATCTCGGTCGGCCCGCCCTTTTTCAACGCCACCTTCCTGCCGGTGGTCGTGCCCTTGCTGCTGCTGCTTCCGATCGGCCAGTCGCTGGCCTGGAAGCGTGGCGACCTGCTCGGCGCCGCGCAGCGTGCCCAGTTCGCCTTCGGCTTCGCCGTATTGGTGACGATCGCGCTGCTTGCCGTGACGCGCGGTGGCCCTGTGCTCGCTCCGCTCGGCATCGGGCTCGGCGTCTTCTTGGTCGTGAGCGCGTTCTGGGACCTTGGCGAACGCGTCGTCTCTCGCGCCAGCGGCGCTGCCGCGATCTGGTCGCGCGCCCGCGGACTGCCGCGTTCGATCTGGGGAACGGCCTTCGCTCATGCCGGCGTCGGCGTCACCGTGATCGGTATCGCCGCGACCGCCTGGAGCACCGAGGGCATCGGCATTCTGAAGCCGGGCCAGAGCCTCACCAGTGGCCGCTACACCTTCACGCTGGAATCGATCGCGCCGCGCACCGGGCCGAACTTCACCGAGGAGGTCGCACGCTTCAAAATCCGTACCGGCGAGCGCGAGATGAAGCCGGTCGAGTCGATGAAGCGGATGTATACGGCGCGCGCCATGCCGACGACCGAGGCGGGCATCCGCAGCGACGGGTTCAGCCAAGCCTATGTCAGCCTCGGCGAACGGGAGGCCGACGGCAGCATCGCCGTCAGGGCCTATGACAAGCCGCTGGTCCTGCTGATCTGGATCGGCACGCTGATCATGGCCTTCGGCGGCGCGCTCTCGCTTACCGATCGGCGCTTCCGCGTGGCCGCGCCGCGCCGGGCCGCGCCGACCTCCGCCCTGCCGCAGCCTGCGGAGTGAGGCAGATGCGCCTGGCTCCTCTCCTGATCTGCCTCGGGCTGGCCTTCGCCGGGCCCGCCCTGGCCGTCCAGCCCAGCGAGATCCTGCCGAATGCCGCTCTGGAGCAGCGCGCGCGAGAGATCTCCTCGGGCCTGCGCTGCCTCGTCTGCCAGAACCAGTCGATCGACGATTCCGATGCGCCGCTCGCCAAGGATCTGCGCATCCTCGTGCGCGAGCGCCTCGTTGCCGGCGACAGCGACCGCGCGGTCGTCGATTTCGTTGTTGCACGTTATGGCGACTTCGTGCTGCTGCGCCCGCCGATGGATGCACGCACGATCGCGCTCTGGGCGGCACCTTTCACGATCCTGGCCGCCGGCCTGCTCTTCCTCTGGCGCCGCCGCCGGATGAATGCCGCGCCCGCCGCTGCGACCCCGGCGCTGACTGCCGACGAACAGCGCCGCCTCGACGAACTGACGCGCGACTAGGCCTGCCGGCGCGCAGCCCGCAACCTTACGAAATCGTCATGCTCGGGCGAAATCGGGGTAAGGCGCCGGCCATCATGGTGTTCGGGACGAAGCAGGAAGGACCCTGCGATCCGCCCCCGAGGTTTGCACCATGAATTCCAACGAGAACAACACCCAGAACATCTTCCGCCAGCCGGCTCCCGCCCGCTCGATCCTGAAGCGCGGCGCGTTGATCGCCGGCGCCGCGACCCTGAGCATCGGCCTGATGGCTGGCTTTGCCGACAACCTGCTGACCAGCCATGGCAGCGCCAACGCCCAGCCGATCCAGCTCTCCGGCGTGCAGATGCAGCTGCCGTCCTTCGCCGATGTCGCCGAGAAGGTGAAGCCGGCCGTCGTGTCGGTCCGCGTCAACTCGCGTCTCGCCAGCACCGGCGAGGATGGTGAGAACGGCCCGAACGCCCTGCCGCCCGGCCATCCGCTGGAGCGCTTCTTCCGCCAGTTCGACGAGCAGCAGAACCCGCGCTCTAGCCGGCCGGCGCCTGAGCGTCGCGCGATGTCTCAGGGCTCGGGCTTCTTCGTCAGCCAGGACGGCTATGTCGTCACCAACAACCACGTCGTCGAGAAGGCGTCCCAGGTCGAGCTCGTCACCGACGAGGGCAAGACCCTGACCGCCAAGGTCGTCGGCACTGATCCGCGCACCGATCTCGCCCTGCTCAAGGTCAACGAGTCCGGCAACTATCCCTTCGTCCAGTTGGCCGGCGCCAAGCCGCGCATCGGCGAGTGGGTGATGGCGGTCGGCAATCCGTTCGGTCTCGGCGGCACGGTCACGGCCGGCATCGTCTCGGCCCAGGGCCGCGACATCGGCTCGGGTCCCTATGACGACTTCCTGCAGATCGATGCGGCTGTGAACCGCGGCAATTCCGGCGGCCCGACCTTCAACCTCAAGGGTGAGGTCGTCGGCGTCAACACCGCGATCTTCTCGCCGTCCGGCGGCAATGTCGGCATCGCCTTCGCCATCCCGGCGGCGACCGTCAACAGCGTCGTCGAATCGCTGAAGAAGGACGGCACGGTGGCGCGCGGCTTCATCGGCGTGCAGATCCAGCCGGTTACCGCCGAGGTTGCCGATGCGATCGGCCTGAAGGATGCCAAGGGCGCCCTCGTCGCTTCGGCGCAGGTCGATGGCCCGGCCGCCAAGGCCGGCCTGAAGCGCGGCGACACGATCCTGGCCGTCAATGGCGAGAAGGTCGCCGACGCCCGCGATCTCTCCCGCAAGATCGCCACCTTCGCGCCGGGCAGCAAGACCAAGCTGACCGTCTGGCGTGACGGCAAGGAGCGTGAGTTCTCCTTCGAGATCGGCCGCCAGCCGGCGGCCTGATCCGGGCCTAACCAAGTCGGGCGTGTTCCAGCGCGTCAGCGTAACTTCTAAAGCTGGAACACGCTCCGGGCGGATGGTTTTCCCCGGCTGTCACGTCGCCCCCATGCCGGGAAATCCCACCGCTTCGGCGGCAGGTCGGATCGTCACATCCGGCCTGCCGCTTTTCCGTTTGCTGAGGTAACCTGCCGCCATGCGACTCCTGATCGTCGAAGACGACGCCGAAGCGGCGGCCTATCTGGTCAAGGCTTTCCGTGAAGCCGGCCATGTTCCCGACCATGCCGCCGATGGGCTGGAGGGCTATGCCCTCGCCCAGGGCGGCGGCTACGACGTGCTGGTCGTCGACCGCATGCTACCGCGCATGGACGGGCTTTCGCTGATCCGCTCGCTGCGCGAGCAGGACGATGCGACGCCGGCTCTGATCCTCTCGGCGCTCGCCCAGGTCGACGACCGGGTCAAGGGCCTGCGCGCCGGCGGCGACGACTACCTGCCCAAGCCTTATGCCTTCTCCGAGTTGCTCGCCCGCGTCGAGGTGCTGGCCCGCCGCCGCGGCGCGCCGGCCTCGGAGCCGACGACCTACCGCGTCGGCGATCTCGTGCTCGACCGTCTCGCCCATCGCGTCACCCGCGCCGGCGAGGAGATCGTGCTGCAGCCGCGCGAGTTCCGCCTGCTCGAATATCTCATGAAGCATGCCGGGCAGGTCGTGACCCGCACCATGCTGCTGGAGAACGTCTGGGATTATCACTTCGATCCCCAGACCAATGTCATCGACGTCCATGTCTCCCGGCTGCGCGCCAAGATCGACAAGGGCTTCGAGCATGCGATGATCCACACCATCCGCGGCGCGGGATACATGGTCCGTGACACAGCTCGCTGATTCGGCGCCGGCTGGCGGCCAGCGCTTTCTGCCGAATCTGTTCCGCACCACCGCCTTCAAGCTGACGGCGGTGTATCTCGTCGTTTTCGCGCTCTTTGCCGCCTTCGTGCTCGGCTATGTCGCCTGGAACGCCAAGACCCTGCTCGACGACCAGATCCGCTCGACCATCGATGCGGAGATCCAGGGGCTGGCCGAGCAGCAGCGCCTCGGCGGCATCAGGCGGCTGGTCCAGGTCATCGAGCGGCGCTCGCGCGGGCCGGGTGCCTCGCTCTATCTCGTGGTGACGCCGACCGGCGAGCGGATTGCCGGCAATATCGAGGCGCTGCAGCCGGGTACGCTCGACCGGCCGGGCGAGCGCGAGATTCAGTATGCCCGCTCCTCGGAAGCACTCGACCAGGTCAACCACGCGCTGGTGCGCGTCTTCATGCTGCCGGCCGGATTCCGTCTGCTCGTTGGGCGCGATGTCGAGGAGCGCGAGCGACTGCGCGTCATCATCAAGCGCGCGGCGGCCTGGTCGCTGGTGCTGGTCGTCGTGCTCGGCTGCTTCGGCGGCTGGTTCGTGGCAAGGCGCGTGCTCAAGCGCATTGACGGCATGACCGACAGCGCCCGCTCGATCATGGCCGGCGATCTCAAGGGGCGGCTCTCCATCTCCGGCACTGGCGACGAACTCGACCGGCTGGCGCTCAACCTCAACGCCATGCTCGACCGGATCGGCGAGCTGATGAGCGGCATGCAGCAGGTCTCCGACAATATCGCCCATGACTTGAAGACGCCGCTGACGCGCCTGCGGAACCGGGCCGAGGAGGCGCTGCGCACCGCAGAGACGCCGGAACAGCTGCGCGCTGCGCTCGATGGCTCGATCGACGAGGCCGACGGGTTGATCCGGGTCTTCAACGCACTCCTGATGATCGCCCGTCTCGAGACCCGGCAGATCAGCGACAGCATGGCGCCGCTCGATCTTGCCGAGATCGTCGACGGGCTTGGCGAACTCTACGAGCCGCTGGCCGAGGAGGCCGGACTGTCGCTCTCGGTCGCGGTCGAGCCGGGCCTCTCGTTGACCGGCAATCGCGAGCTGATCGGTCAGGCGCTCGCGAACCTGATCGACAACGCCCTCAAATATGGCAGGCCGGAAGGCGACGCTCCGACGAATGTCGAGGTCACCGCGCGGCGCGTCGGCGAGATGGTCGAGCTCGGCGTCGCCGATCATGGTGCGGGCATTCCAGAAGCGGATCGCGCCCGGGTGCTGGAGCGCTTCGTCAGGCTCGACAAGAGCCGTACCAAGCCGGGCTTCGGCCTCGGCCTCGCGTTGGCCTCAGCAGTGGCGCGCTTGCATGGCGGCGTGGTGCAACTCGCCGACAACGCGCCGGGGCTGCGCGTGGTGATGTCGCTGCCGTTGGCGCCGCCCGCTGTGGAAAGCCCGGCCGTGGAAGAGCCTGCGGGCTCGACTTCCCAGCCAAAGCCGGCAGGGTTCCAGTCGGCCTGAATCGGGCCGTTGCCGGGGAGAGGGCCCATGGGCGAGCCGCTATGCGAGCGCTTGAAGGCGGCGCCGGTCCTGCCGGCGCGGGCCAGCGCCGAGGCGCTGGTCGCGAGCGAATTGCTGGAGCGGCTCTATGACGCCGAGGCGGGGACGGCGCTCTCGCAGCATCTTGCGGCGCATCCCGCCTCGCGGGAGCTGGTCGCCGGCATCCTCGCCCATTCGCCCTTCCTCACCCAGATCATGCGACGCGACCCTGCCGGGCTGCTCGCATCACTGACCGGCGATCCGGCCGAGCGTCGCGACGGCCTTCTGCGCGAGATCGCTACGGCTTCCGGACCGGAGACCGCGACCGTCGATCTGATGCGCGAGCTGCGCCGTTTCCGGCAGGCGATGGCGCTGCTCGTCGCGCTCGCCGATATCGGCGGCGCCTGGACGGTCGAGGAAGTCACGCAGGCCTTGAGCGCGACAGCGGATATGGCTGTGCGGCTGGCGAGTGAGCACGCCTTGCGCCAGGCGGCCGACCTCGGCCGGATCACCCTGCCGGATGCAAGCGAACCCGGCACTGGTTCGGGCCTCGTCGTGCTCGCCCTCGGCAAGCACGGCGCCGGCGAGCTTAACTATTCCTCCGACATCGACATCGTCGTCTTCTTCGATCCGGAGATGGCGGAGTCGGCCGGCGTCGCCGAGCCCTCAAGCTTCTTCGTCAAGCTCACCCAGCAGATCGCCCGCATCATCCAGGAGCGCACGCCGGACGGCTATGTCTTCCGCGTCGACCTGCGCCTGAGGCCCGACCCCGGCTCGACCCATGTCGCGGTCGCCCTCCCGACGGCCTATTCCTATTACGAAACGGTCGGCCAGAACTGGGAACGCGCGGCGATGATCAAGGCGCGCCCGGTCGCCGGCGACATCGAGCTCGGCGGCCGCTTCATCGCCGATCTCGCCCCCTTCATCTGGCGCAAATATTTCGACTTTGCGGCCATCGCCGACATCCATGCGATGAAGCGGCAGATCCAGTCGGTGAAGGGCTTCGAGACGCTCAGCCTGCCTGGCCATAACGTCAAGCTCGGGCGCGGCGGCATCCGCGAGATCGAGTTCTTCGTCCAGACGCAGCAGCTGGTCTTCGGCGGCCGCAGGCCGGCGCTGCGGGGGCCGCGTACCCTCGATATGCTGGGCGAGCTTACCAAGGAGAACTGGATCAGTCCGCAGGCGCGCGACGAGCTGACGGATTCCTATTGCTGGCTGCGGACCATCGAGCACCGGCTGCAGATGCGCAATGACGAGCAGACCCAGACCCTGCCGGCCGATGCCAAGGACCTCGAAGCCTTCGCCCGCTTCTGCGGCTATCCTTCGACCGCGGCCTTCGACAAGGCGCTGACCGCGCATGCAAGGCGCGTCGAGAGCCATTACGCGCTCTTGTTCGAGGATGCGCCGAGCCTCGCCAGCGAGGCCGGGGCGCTATCCTTCACCGGCACCGAGGACGATCCCGAGACGCTCGAAACCCTGCGCAAGCTCGGCTTCCGCCAGCCCTCCCTCGCGGCCGAGACGGTCCGCGGCTGGCATTTCGGCCGCCGGCCCGCGGTCACCAGCGCCCGCGCCCGCGAGGTCCTGACCGAGCTCACCCCCGCCTTGCTGGTCGCGCTCGGCCGGACCACCGATCCCGATGGCGCGCTCGCCCATCTCGACAACGCCTTCGTGCGCATGCCGGCGGCGGTCGAGCTTCTGACCTTGCTACGCTCGCGCGAGGCGCTGCTCGGCATCTTCGCCGAGATCCTCGGCAGCGCGCCGCGCCTCGCCAAGGTCGCGGCGCTTTACCCGCATGTGCTCGACGCCGTGATCGATCCGGCCTTCGGCGCGCCGAGCCATCGCCGCGAAACGGTGGCCGAGCGGGTGCGGGCGGTGGTCGGCACGCCGCCCAGCGTCGAGGAAGGGCTCGACCGGATGCGCGACGCCGCGCGCCAGGAGAACTTCCTGGTCGGTGCCCGCCTGCTCTCCGGGGTGATCACAGCCGAGCAGGCCGGACATGGCTATGCGGCGGTTGCCGAAGCCTGCCTGCGGACCGCCTTCGAGGACACGCGTGCCGCCTTCGTCGCCGAGCATGGCGTAATCCCCGGAGCGGAGGCCGTCGTGGTCGGGCTCGGCCGGCTCGGGGCAGGGGAGCTGACGCCGTCCTCCGACCTCGACCTGATGCTGCTCTATGATCGGCCGGAGCATGCCGAGCCGAGCGATGGCGCCCGGCCGCTCGACCCCGTCACCTGGCATGTCCGCTTCAGCCAGCGTCTGGTCGCGGCCCTGACCGTGCCGACGCGCCGCGGCACGCTCTACCAGGTCGATCTGCGCCTGCGCCCCTCCGGCAACAAGAGCCCGGCGGCGACCCAGTTCGAGGGCTTCATCGCCTATCATCAGGGCGAGGCCGAGATCTGGGAGGAGATGGCGCTGACCCGCGCCCGTGTCGTGGCTGGCGATCCGGCGCTGGCGGGGCGGGCCGAAAGCGCGATCCGCGATATCCTGCTGCGCCGGCGCGATCCGGCCAAGGTCGCCGCGGCGGTCGCCGAGATGCGTACGCTGATCGCCAAGGAGAAGGGCGAGGCCGACCCCTGGGATCTGAAGCTCGCCGCCGGCGGCCTGACCGATCTCGACTTCCTCGCCCAGTTCCTCGTCCTCGCCCATGCCCATAAGCACCCTGAGCTGCTGGCTCAGACCACGGCGGGGGTGTTCCAGGCGGCGAAGGGCACCGGCCTGATCGGCGAGGAGGATGCGCTCCGGCTCGCTGGCGCCGCGCGGCTGTTCGGCGACGTCCAGCTCTGGCAGCGCTTCACGGTGGAGGAGCGCTTCGATCCCAAGGCCGTGCCGGAGCGGGTGCTGCGCCGCATCGCGACGGCCGTCGGCCTGCCGGATGCCAAGGTGCTGAAGGCGGAGCTGGACGAAACGCGCGGGCGGGTACGGACGCTGTTCCGCCAGGTGCTTGGCGCGGCCAAGGGCTAGGAGAGCAGAGTCGGCGGTGTGCCGGCCCGTCGCGTCAGGCCGCGACGAGGTCCAGTTCCGGGCGGATTTCGTGCTTCAGCGGCAGGTGCACCATCACGATGGTGCCGGAGCCCATGACCGAGCGGATGCGCAGGCCGCCGCCATGCAGTTCGGCCAGCGAGCGGGCGATGGCCAGGCCCAGTCCCGAGCCCTTGTAGCTGCGTGCCAGCTCGCCCTCGACCTGCTCGAAGGGGCGGCCGATCCGGCCGATCTTCTCAGGCGGGATGCCGATCCCGGAATCCTCGACATAGATGTTGAGCGCGCCCGGCGCCGGCCGCACGCGGACTGCGATGTTGCCGCCCTCGGGCGTGAATTTCACGGCATTGTCGAGCAGGTTGGAGAGAATCTGGAACAGCGCATGCGAGTCAGCTTCGAGGCGCAGGTCGTTCGCGACCTCGCAGGAGAAGGAGAGCTGCTTGCGGGCGATCGCTTCCTGATGGGTGCGCGCAGCCTCGGCGATGACCGGGTCGAGCGCCACTTCGGCCTTCTCCAGCGTGACCTTGCCGGCCTCGATCTTGGCCATGTTCAGGATGTCGTTGATCACGGCGAGCAGGTAGCCGCCGCTGGAGCGGATGTCGCGGACATACTCGTCATAGCGCTCGGAGCCGAGGTCGCCGAACAGGCGTGCTTCCATGATCTCGGAGAAGCCGATGATCGCGTTGAGCGGCGTGCGCAACTCATGGCTCATATTGGCGAGGAATTCGGATTTGGCCCGGTTGGCGCTCTCCGCCGAAGCCTTCTGTTCGAGATAGAGCTCGGCGAGTTCGGCGAGTTGCTGAGCCTGGGCTTCCAGCTTCTGGCGCGAGGCCTTGAGGTCGGTCACCGAGGTCAGCAGCTGGTGCTCGGAACGGGTCAGGCGCTCCTCCTGCTGCTTCAGCGTGGTGATGTCGGTGCCGACCGAGACCGAGCCGCCATCCTTGGTGCGGCGGCCATTGATCTGGAGCCAGCGGCCGTCGGAGAGCTTGGCTTCGTAGGAATGGCTACCGGGCTCGGCGCGAGAGCTGCGAACCGGCTCACGGTCGACGCTCGGCTGAGCGCTGCAGTTCATGATCGCGTCATAGCTCGCCCCGGTGCGGACCAGTTCCGGCGGCAACTGGTGGAGCTGCTGGTACTTGGCGTTGCAGAGCACGAGCTTGCGGTCGGCGTCCCAGAGCACGAAGGCTTCCGAGATCGCCTCGACGGCGTCGCGCAGGCGCGCGTCGGCGGTCGCGGTTCGGGCGGCCATGCGATGCTGCTCGGAGATGTCGACCACGATGCCGACGAGATGGCGGGCGCCAGTGCGGCGGTCGATCACCAGCTCGGCGCGGGCCTTCAGCCAGATCCATTGGCCGCTGGCGTCCCGTACGCGGAATTCCTGGTCGAGATGGGTGGCCTCGTCGCGGCTGATCGCGTCGGCCAGCGCATAGAGGTCGGCATCCTCTGGGTGGATGAAGGCGTTGACCTCGCCGAAGGACATGAACTCGCCCTTCCGGTTGTAGCCGAGCATGGCGTACATGGAATCCGACCAGTAGATGCGCCCCTTCGCCAGATCCCAGTCCCACAGGCCGCAATGGCCGCGGCTGAGCGCGGTGTCGATGCGCTCGCGCACGCAATCGCAGTCGTCGTCGGCGGCGCGGGCGCGCTTCGACTGCAGGATGAAGGCGAGCGTGATGCCGGCGAGGACGATGCCCGCCGAGGCGAACAGCACCAGGATCGAGCGGCTGCGCTCGTCCCAGAGCGAGAGGGCGCGCTCCACCGGCTGGAGCACGGCGACCTGGCCGAAGGGGGCGGCGAGGTTGCGCACGGTCGCGAAGGCTTCGAGGCCGCCGGGCAGCATGATCTTCATCACGCCCGCACGTTCGGCGAACACGGTCAGCGCCTGGGCGGGGCCGAGCAGCTCGATCAGGCTGCGGCTGGCGCCGCCGAGCATCGGCTCGCTGGCGACCAGTACGCCGGACGCGTCGCTGACATGGACGATACGGCCGCGACCGGCGATGTGCTTGGTGCTCAGCGCCGCGAGAACCGCGCGCAGATCCTTTTCGTTGCGCGAGGCAAGATCGAGCTCTCGCGCCAGCAGCGTGGCAAGAATATCGAGGTCGTTTGCTGTGTCGGCGAGGGTATCGTCGCGCAGGGCGCTGGTCTGGACATAGGCGCCGAGCGCCATGATCACGACGAAGCAGGCGACGAGGGCTGGAATGACCTTGCGGAAAGCAGGTTCCAGCTTTTCGAAGCGCTGGTAAAGCGGGTGCGTCAACGTTCTTGCAACACCAAGAATTGAGCCCGCGCGCACGTGTGCGCAAGCCGCGTTTGCACGCGTCATGCCCGTCCCCCTTCGGAAGCGATGTACCGTCAGTAAGATCGGGAGACGTGCCGCATCCCCGAATCAGTTTCAGTTGAATCCGGAGGCGGCCTTTTGTCTAGCTTTGAGTTGAGTAGTACACTCACTTTACGCGCTATGGTTGCTTAAAATTGTCGATGAATCCTGTGCGCGTAATGATCCGTTAACCTTTGTGGCAAGCGGCCTCGCAGCCGCCTGCCGGAAGTCGCGTCAGGCCAGCGAGCGAGCCGCGATATCGGCGACGTCGCGCGACAATCCGGGCGTCGCCGCGACCATGGCGAGTGCACTGCGCGCCTTCTCGCGGCGGCCGTCCTCGAGCATGCGCCAGGTCTTGAACGAGCTCAGCAGCCGCGATGCGACCTGCGGATTGGACCGGTCGAGCTCGATCACGATTCCGGCAATGAAGCCGTAGCCGGCGCCGTCGGCGCGGTTGAACTGGGTCAGATTGGCTGCGAGGCCGCCGATCAGCGCCCGCACGCGGTTGGGGTTGCCAAGCGAGAAGGTCGGGCTCGCCATCAGCGCCTTGACCCGGTCTAGCGTGCCCGCCTCGGGGATCAGCGCCTGCGCCATCAGCCATTTGTCGAGGACGAGCGGCTCGCCGGCATAGAGTTCAGAGAAGCGGGCGATCAGCGCCTCGCGCGCCTCACCCGGGATCAGCGTCATGGCGGCGAGCGCAGCGAGCCTGTCGGTCAGGTTGTCCGCCTCGGCGAACTGCGCCTGTGCCAACTTGCTGGCCTCCCCTGGGGTGGCGAGGGCCAGCAGGCCGAGTGCTTCGTTGCGCAGTGCCCGCCGGCCGGCCGGGCCGGCGGCCGGCGAATAGGGGCCGGCCTCGCGCAAGCTGGAATGCAGCTCAGCGAGCGGCTGCGCGAGCGCGATGCCGATGCCGCGCGAGAGTTTGCGGTGCGCGGCGAAGACGGCGTCGGGATCGACGTTGCGGCCGATCTCGCGCGCGATGTCGGCCGGTCCCGGCAGGCGCAGCACCTGTGCGGCAAAGGCGGGGTCGGCAGTGGCGGGGCCGGCGAGAAAAGCCTTCAGCGCTTGCGCCAGCTCGCCAGCCTTGTCGTCGAGTTCAGAGAGGTCGCCGCCCGCGCCGGCGCGCACCAGCGCCCGCGTCGCCACGGTCTGGAACGCCTGCCAGCGATTGAAGGAATCGCTGTCGGCGCTGAACAGGCGCAGCAGCTCGGCGTCGCCGAGGTCGAGTTCGAGCCGCACCGGCGCGGAGAAGCCGCGCAGCAGCGAGGGGGCCGGCGCTTCGCTGAGCCCGGTGAAGGTCACGCTCAGCGAGGGCTCGTCGAGCACGACGACGCCGCCGGCCTTCAGCGCCGGCGAGAGGCTGTTGAGCGGCAGGTCGCCATCCTTGCCGACGAGGCCGAGCGCCACGGGGATGACGACAGGCGCCTTCTCCGTCTGGCCGGGGGTCGGCGGCGTCGACTGGGCGAGGTCGAGCGTGAAGCTCTTCGCTTCGGCGTCATAGCGGCCGCTCGCCACCACGGTCGGCGTTCCGGCCTGCTCGTACCATCTGGCGAAATGGTCGAGGTCCTGGCCCGAGGTCTCGACGAAGCAGTCGAGGAACTCTTCGATCGTCGCCGCCGTGCCGTCGCAGCGCTCGAAATAGAGGTCCATGCCGCGTGCGAAGGCGTCGTCGCCGATCAGCACCTTGAGCATGCGGATCACTTCCGCGCCCTTCTCGTAGACCGTCGGCGTGTAGAAGTTGTTGATCTCCTTATAGGCGCGCGGCCTGACCGGATGGGCGAGGGGGCCCGCATCCTCGGAGAACTGGGTAGAGCGCAGGGTGCGCACATCGGCGATGCGCTTCACCGGCCGCGAGCGCTCGTCGGAGGAGAATTCCTGGTCGCGGAAGACCGTGAGACCCTCTTTCAGGCAGAGCTGGAACCAGTCGCGGCAGGTGATGCGGTTGCCGGTCCAGTTGTGGAAATACTCGTGGGCGATGATCGCCTCGATCGAGATGTAGTCCCCGTCGCTCGCCGTCTGCGGGTCGGCCAGCACGTATTTGTCGTTGAAGATGTTGAGGCCCTTGTTCTCCATCGCGCCCATGTTGAAGTCGGAGACGGCGACGACGTTGAACACGTCGAGATCGTAGTTGCGGCCGAAGACGCGCTCGTCCCAGCGCATGCAGCGCACCAGCGAGTCGAGCGCCCAGCCGGCGCGCCCGGCCTTGCCCGGTTCGACATAGACCGCAAGCTCGACCTTGCGGCCGTCGGCGGTGACATAGGGCTGGCGGACATGGTCGAGCCGGCCGCCGACGATCGCGAAGAGATAGGCGGGCTTGGGGTGCGGGTCATGCCAGACGGCGAAATGGCGCTCGCCGCCGGGAAGCTCGGCCGCGGCAACCAGATTGCCGTTCGCCAGCAGCACCGGCGCCTCGGCCTTCTGCGCCTCGAGCCTGACCGTGTAGACGCTCATCACGTCCGGCCGGTCGAGGAAATAGGTGATCCGGCGGAAGCCGTCGGCCTCGCACTGCGTGCAGTAGACGCCGCTGGAGCGGTAGAGCCCCATCAGCTTGGTGTTGGCGGCAGGGTTGAGCTCGGTCTCGATCCTGAGCGAGAAAGCCCGCTCGGGCGGGGAAGGCAGCGTCAGCGACCGCGGCGTCGCAGTGTAGAGAGCGGGGTCTAGCGGCACGTCGTCCAGCGCGATCGAGCCGAGCGTCAGCTCGTCGCCATCGAGCACCAGCGGCGCGCCGGTGCGGCCCTGCGGGTTCGGCCTGAGCTGAAGCAGGGAGCGCACCCGCGTGCGGCCGGCATCGAGCACGATGTCGAGGTCGACGGTATCGATCAACCAGTCGGACGGGCGGTAATCCTCGAGGCGGATCATCGGGGTATCTTCGGCGCGCATGGCTCGTCCGATCATTGGAAGGCTGGTTGCTTGTCTTACAGGCTGGGCAGCCGATCCGAAAACCGGCCCGCGCCCAGCTTAGTGGTGTCCCGTACTGGCGACCGGCTCGGCATGGCTGACCAGCCGGCAGACATCCGGGCGTGCCTGCCTGACCGCCCGTTCGATCGCGTCGACGGCGTGGTGCACGGCGGCAACGTCGAGTCCGCCCTCGGCTCGGCAGTGATAGTTGACGACGAGGCCGTTGCGGGTCTCGCGCACCCGCACCGAGTGGATGTCGCGGATCGGCCCGCCGGACTCGGCGGCGCGCGCCGCCTCCTGCGCGATCGCCTTGCCGATCGCCTCGACGGTCTCCCAGGCGGCGTTGTGCCCGCTCGGCTGGCTGGTCTCCATCGGCTCGATATGGGTCTCGACCTCGGTCTCGCCGCCGAACTCGGCCCGGATCGCGCTTTCCAGCCGGGTCGCGATGTCATGCGCCTCGGACAGCGGCAGGCCGGCATCGACTTCCATGTCCAGCGAGACGGAGAGGCGCCCCCCGATCGTATGGACGCTGACATGGTGCACCGGCACCTTCATCTTCAGCGCGATCAGCAGGACGCGCTCCAGCGCCGTTTCGTCGTCGACCTGTACCGGATTGGCCGTGACGGTGATTTCGGCATTCGGCTCGGCGGCTGCAAGCGCCGCCAGCAGCTCGGTCTTGATCGCGGTGACGCGGTCGAGCGGCAGCGTGCGCGAGACCAGGATGCCGATCTCGCCCTGGACCTGCCCGCCGGCCGGGCGCAGCTTCAGCCATTCGACGGCGACGATGCCCGGCACCTCTCCGGCAGCCTGCCGCAGCCGCTCCGAGAGCCCCTTGGGCGCGGCGTCGATCAGCGTGTCGATGGTGCGCCGCCCGAGCCGGAAGGCGGTGAGGATCATGTAGAGAGCAAGGCCGAGCGCCGTCGCGCTGTCGGCCATCGGCACGCCCATCCGGGACAGTACGAGGCCGGCGAGCACCAGCGCCGTGCCGACGAAATCGGTGGCGAAATGCGTCGCCTCGGCGGCGAGCGCTTCGCTGCGGGTGTCGCGCGCAACGGTGGTCAGGGCTCGCCAGCGCGTCGCGTCGACCATCAGCGAGAACAGGAGCACGCCGACGACGAGCGCCGTGACCTCGACCGGCGGCTCGGTGCCGGCGCGCAGGCGGTTGATCGCCTCCCAGAGGATCGCGCCCGAGAGCCCGAACAGGATCGCGGTCTCGAGCAGCGCTGCCAGCGCCTCGACCTTGCCATGGCCGTAATGGTGCTCGTCATCGGCCGGCTTGTCGGCGGCGCGCACCGCGAACCAGGTGAACAGCGTCGAGCCGATATCGATCAGCCCCTGCAGCGCGTCTGTCAGAAGCGCGAGCGAGCCCGAGACCAGCGCCGCCGCGAATTTCGCCAGCGTCAGCAGCACGCTGGCGGCGACCGAGAGCGCCGCCGCCCGCTGCTTGATCCGCGACACCTCGGCCGAGGCGGCCGCCGTCGGCATGCGATCCTGCGTGTCGGTCATGGTAAGTCCGCGCGAGCCCTCTTGGCGAATGGCGGGTTTGGCCCGATCTATCGGCCAGATCAACCCTGGGAGAAGAACCGTGAGATATCTCCACACCATGGTGCGCGTCACCGACCTCGATGCCGCACTCGATTTCTACGTGACCAAGTTCGGCCTCGTCGAAACCCGCCGCATGGAGAGCGAGAAGGGGCGTTTCACGCTGGTCTTCCTGGCTGCGCCGGAGGATGCGGCGACGGTCAAGGAGCAGGGCAGCCGCGGCCGCCCGACCCTGGAGCTGACCTATAACTGGGATCCGGAGGTCTACACCGGCGGGCGCAATTTCGGGCACCTCGCCTATGAGGTCGACGACATCTATGCGACCTGCGACAAGCTGATGAAGGCCGGCATCACCATCAACCGGCCGCCGCGGGACGGCAACATGGCCTTCATCCGCTCGCCCGACAACATCTCGATCGAACTGCTGCAGAAGGGCGAGCCCAAGCCGCCGGCCGAGCCGTGGCTGAGCATGCCGAACACCGGAGTCTGGTGAGCGAGCACGCCTGATTGTGGGCTGATATGCTCCCTGATATCATCCAATGATATCAGGGAGGCTCGTATGGGCATACTGGTGCGCGACGAGAAGATTGATCGGCAGGTGCGGGAACTGGCGAGGCTGTCCGGCACCAGCTTACAAGGGGCTATCGGGCTTGCCGTCGAGAATGAGCTCCGGCGGCGTGAAGAGCGTCGCGTGCGGGTCGAGGAAGCGACGCGCAAGGCTCAGGAGATGCTGGCTGGGCACCCCAACGTCGACGACGGCTTGACGCATAAGGAGTTCTTCGATCGCGAATACGGCGACGCGTGATGTTCCTCGATGCGTCCGTGATTCTCGCCAATCTGCTGGAAGAGCCTGAAGCGGTCGCGTTCAGAGCGTCGCTGGCGGACGGGGACGGGCATGCAACCTCTGCCATAGCCATGTTCGAGGCGTCGACGCGGCTTGCCGTGGTCAAGCGCTTGACCATCGACCGAGCTTACGAGGTCGTCTGTGCCTTCATCGATGGTGCCGGGGTGACGGTTATGTCGATCGGCCCGGAAGTGGGAGGCGCAGCCCATGCCTGCGCCGCCCGCTATCATCACCTCTCGGGCCATCCCGCTCGCCTCAACATGGGCGATTGCTTCGCCTATGCGGCCGCGCAAGTCTCCGGTCTGCCGCTCGCCTACAAGGGCAACGATTTCGTCCACACGGATATCTACGGCGTCCGCTTCGGAGCCTGATAGTCCCAGCGGAGCTTTCCGATCTTGACCAAGACCTTCTTCGGCCATCTCGACGACGGAACGCCGATCCACGAGGCGGTTCTGCATTCGCCCGGCGGCGCCGAGGCCAGGGTGATGGAATGGGGCGCCGTGCTGCGCGATCTCGTCGTGCCGCTGCCGGATGGAAGCCGTCAGCGCGTCGTGCTCGGCTTCCCCAACTTCGCGGACTATCCCGCGCATTCGCCGCATATGGGCGCGATCGCCGGGCGTTTCGCCAATCGCATCGGCCATGGCCGCTTCATGCTCGACGGCGTCTCCCATCGCACGCCGCTGAACCAGGGCGGCAAGCATTCGCTGCACGGCGGCGGCCAGGGCTTCGGCAAGCGGCCCTGGACGATGATCCAGCACGACGAGGCGAGCGTGACGCTGGCGCTGGTCTCGGCCGATGGCGATGCAGGCTATCCCGGCACGCTGCGGGTCTGGTGCCGCTATGCGCTGGTCGATGGCGCGACCTTGCGCCTCGAACTTTCGGCCACCACCGATGCGCCGACCATCGTCAATCTCGCCCATCATTCCTATTTCCGGCTCGATGACGGGCCGGACATCCTCGACCATGAGCTTGAGGTCCGCGCCAATCTGACGACGCCCGTTGATGCCGACCTGATCCCCGATGGCTCGCTGGCCGATGTCGCCGGCACGCCTTTCGATTTCCGGAAGACCCGGGCGGTCCGTTTTGCCAACCCGGACGGCAGCCGCTTCTGGTACGACCACAACTTCATCCTGCGCCGCGACCGGCGCGAACAGGCGGCCGGCGGGCTCGAACTCGCCCATGCCGCAACGCTGCGCTCCCGCCGTTCAGGGCTCACCATGGAGGTCTGGACCACCGAGCCGGCGCTGCAGGTCTATGACGGCGCCAAGCTCGCCACCCCGGTGCCGGGGCTGGACGGTGTTGCCTACGGCCCCAATGCCGGGATAGCGCTTGAGCCGCAGCATGTGCCGGATTCGCCGAACCTGCCGCATTTCCCGTCAACGGTGCTGCGGCCGGGCGAGGTCTATCGCCAGCTCAGTGAATTCAGGTTCGGAGTCTGAGCTTCATGGCCGGCGTCTTCTGTCTTGGTATCGCGACGCTGGACTATGTCTACAGCGTCTCGCATGTCCCGAGCCCCGGCGAGAAGGATCGCGCCCGCGATCTCGTCGTCACCGGCGGCGGCTGCGCCGGCAGCGGCTCTGTCGCGGTTTCGCGTTCGGGCGGCAAGGCCTGGCTTGCGACCCGGCTCGGCGACGACCTGACCGGCGACGCGATCCTGGCAGACCTGCACGCCGAGGGCGTCGATACCTCCTATTCGCACCGCTTCGCCGGGTTGCGCTCGCCGGTTTCCTCGATCCTGATCGATGCCCAGGGCGAGCGCATGGTGGTGTCCTATACCGATCCCGCGACGCCGATCGAGCCGGACTGGCTGCCAGCCGCGCTGCCAGCGGGTGCGGACGCGGTGCTGGTCGATACGCGCTGGGGCGAGGGGTCTCTCGCGGCGCTGAAGCTGGCGCGGGCGGCGGGTGTGCCCGGTGTGATCGACGGCGACCGCCAGCCGACCCATCCCGAAATGGTCACCACCGCCAGCCATGTCGCCTATAGCGAGAAGGCGCTGACCGAGGTCTGCGGCGAGGGCGACCCGCGCGAGGCGCTCGCCGGGCTGGCGCAGGGCGCCTCTAACTGGCTCGCCGTCACGCTCGGCCATCGCGGCGTGTTGTTCATGGAAAATGGCGTCATCGCCCATCTGCCGGCCTTCCCGATCGAGGCGGTCGACACGCTCGGCGCGGGCGATGTCTGGCATGGCGCCTTCGCGCTTGCGCTCGCCGAAGGGCAGAGCGAGCGGGCGGCGGTGCGCTTCGCCTCGGCGGTCGCGGCGATCAAGTGCAGCCGCTTCGGTGGCCGCTCCGGCACGCCGAACCGCGAGGAGGTCGAGCGCTTCCTGGCCGCGCATCCCTGATTGCCTGCAGGCTGGGCGGCGCTGCCCGTAATTTGGGCAGAGCCCGGCGGGCTGGCCCTTGCCGGCGAATTCCGGGCACGAAAGACTGCGGCCGTCCGCCAGAGCCGGCCTGCCATGTATGCTCCCGCGCTGCCCTTGCCCGTCGATCCGCTGCTGCCGGCCTATGTCCGGGCCAGCGGCGGCGTCCGCCTGCGCTTTGGCGCGGTCGGCGCGCGCACCATGCGGCTCGAGGTCGCCGAGAGCGGCGGCTATCGCGCCCGTTTCCCGACCAGCCATGACGGCTGTTGTGAGGCCGTGCTGATCAACACCGCCGGCGGCATGGCCGGCGGCGACCGCGCCCGGACGCAGATCGCGCTCGACCCCGGGGCGCAGGCCGTCGTCACCACCCAGGCGGCCGAGAAGATCTATCGCAGCCAGGGCTCCGATACCCATGTCGATACAGAGATCGCCGTCGCGCCGGGGGCCGAGCTCGCCTGGCTGCCGCAGGAGACCATCCTGTTTTCGGGCGCGCAACTGGCACGCAGCCTGAGCGTCGATCTCGCCGCGGATTCGCGCTTCATTGCCTGCGAAACGCTCTATTTCGGCCGTGCCGCCATGGGCGAGACGCTCCTGCATGGCTCGGTGCGGGACCGCTGGCGTATCAGGCGGGAGGGCCGGCTGGTCTTTGCCGAGAATCTGCGTCTCGAAGGCGCGATCGAGGAGACCTTGCGCCGCAAGGCGGTCGGGCAGGGCGCGCGCGCCGTCTCGACGGTGCTCGCGACGGAACCCGGACGGCTGGACGAGATCAGGGCATTCCTGGCCGAGGAAACCGTCTTCTCAGAGGTCGAGGCGGCGGCCGGCGCGCATGAAGGCTTCCTCCTGATCCGTCTCCTCGGCGGCGATGCTCAGGCCCTGCGTCGCGCCCTCGTCATGCTGCTCGGGCATCTGACCCGGCGTGCGCTGCCGCGCACCTGGTCAATCTGAGGAGTTGCAGCATGCTGCCGATCCAGGGTCTGAAATGCGTCTATGATACCGGCTCCCGCGGCTGGGCGATCGAGCTCGCGCTGAAGGCGGAAGACGAGGTTCTATCCCGCCGCTTCGACGTCGACGGTCCCGAGGATGCCGAGATGCTGATCGAGGCTTTCGAGGAATCGACCTCTAGCAGCTTCGATCCGGAGAGCGGCGAGATCGTCTTCGCCTATGAATACGCCTCGCTCGACGAGGTGGACGAGGACGAGCTGGAAGACGACGCCGAGGAGTCCGAGGACGAGGACTCCGAGGACGACGAAGACGAGGAAGAGGCAGAGAAGGCCAACGCATGAATCTGACGCCGCGCGAGAAGGACAAGCTGCTCATCGCCATGGCTGCCATCGTGGCGAGGCGCAGGCTCGAGCGCGGCGTCAAGCTGAACCATCCCGAAGCCGTCGCGCTGATCACCGACTTCGTCGTCGAGGGCGCGCGCGACGGCAGATCCGTCGCCGAGCTGATGGAGGCCGGCGCGCATGTCCTCAGCGCCGATCAGGTCATGGACGGCATTGCCGAGATGCTGCACGACGTCCAGGTCGAGGCGACCTTTCCCGACGGCACCAAGCTCGTCACCGTGCACGAGCCGATCCGCGGTTCCGCCGGCCGCCTGAAGCCGGGCGAGGTCACCACCCTGCCGGGGGATCTCATCCTCAACGAGGGCCGCGAGAGCCTGACGCTGAGCGTCGCGAACACCGGCGACCGGCCGATCCAGGTCGGCTCGCATTATCACTTCTTCGAGGCCAATCCGGCGCTCGCCTTCGAGCGTGAGCGGGCGCGGGGCTTTCGGCTCGACATTCCCGCCGGCACGGCGGTGCGCTTCGAACCCGGCCAGACCCGCGAGGTCAGGCTGGTCGCGCTCGCCGGCAAGCGCGAGGTCTATGGCTTCCGCCAGGAGGTGATGGGTAAGCTGTAGCTGCGCAAAGCGAATGGCGGAGCCGGCCGATGACCGAAGCAGCAGGCGTGCAGCCCTCCCATCTTCCTGCGAACGGCAAAAAGAAATACGGCATCTGCGCGATCTCCGGCGCCGAGACGCCGCGCAAGAACCTGGTCTCCCTGGAGACGCTGCGCCCCTCGCTGACCGAGCGCATCCTCGCCGACTTTCCGCAACTGACCGAGCACAGCCTGATCAGCAAGGCCGAACTCGCGCGCTATCGCACCCGCTATGTTGAGGAGATCCTGCGCGAGGAGCACGGCGAATACTCCGATCTCGACCGCGAGGTCGTCGAGAGCATCGCGCGCCAGGATACGATCGCAAGCGACACCGACGACGAGTTCAACGAGAAGCGCAGCTTCGGCGAGCGGCTCTCGGACGGGCTCGCCAGTTTCGGCGGCTCCTGGGCCTTCCTGATCAGCTTCGCCGTCGTTCTGGTGGTCTGGATGCTGATCAATATCGCAGAGGGGCCGGGCGCCTTCGACGCCTATCCCTTCATCCTGCTCAATCTCGTCCTGTCCTGCCTCGCCGCGATCCAGGCCCCGATCATCATGATGAGCCAGAAGCGTCAGGAGCAGAAGGACCGCGCCCGCTCCTCCAACGACTATCAGGTCAATCTCAAGGCCGAACTCGAGATCCGGCACCTGCACGAGAAGATCGACCATCTGATCACCCGGCAATGGCAGCGCCTGGCCGAGATCCAGCAGGTCCAGCTCGAGATGATGCAGGAGACGCAGCGCGACCAGGCCCGCAAGCTCGCCAAGGCCGCGGCAGGCAAGCGCAAGGGCCCCCGCAAGCCCAGGAACAGTGAACCAAAGACCGGCGAGACCGGGAATGGCGAGCCGCCCGGGCCGGGGACGGCTTCGGCCTGAGAATTGCCAGAGACATCGCAGGACCAGATCGGGAACCGACCATGCCCTTCGCCTTTCCGCGCAATGCCTATGCCGCCATGTTCGGCCCGACCACCGGCGACACGGTCCGGCTCGGCGATACCGAGCTCGTGATCAGGGTCGAAAAGGACTTCACCACCTATGGCGAGGAGGTGAAGTTCGGTGGCGGCAAGGTCATCCGCGACGGCATGGGCCAGAGCCAGGTGCGCAATGCCGACGGGGCTGTCGATACCGTCATCACCAATGCGCTGATCCTCGACCACTGGGGGATTGTGAAGGCCGATATCGGCATCCGGGCCGGCCGCATCTGCGCCATCGGCAAGGCCGGCAATCCCGACATCCAGGACGGTTTCGGCAATTTTGCCCCGGAGGAGACGATTATCGTCGGGCCCGGCACCGAGGTGATCGCCGGCGAGGGCAAGATCGTTACCGCCGGCGGCTTCGACAGCCATATCCACTATATCTGCCCGCAGCAGATCGAGGATGCGCTGATGAGCGGGCTGACCACGATGCTGGGGGGCGGCACCGGACCGGCCCATGGCACGCTGGCGACGACCTGCACGCCCGGCCCCTGGCATCTCGGCCAGATGATCCGCGCCGCCGACGCCTTCCCGATGAACCTCGCCTTCGCCGGCAAGGGCAATGCCGCCGTGCCGGGCGCCCTGATCGAGATGGTCGAGGCCGGCGCCTGCGCCCTCAAGCTGCATGAGGACTGGGGCACGACCCCGGGCGCGATCGACAACTGCCTTTCGGTCGCCGACGAATACGACGTCCAGGTGATGATCCACTCCGACACGCTGAACGAGTCGGGCTTCGTCGAGGACACGATCAAGGCCTTCAAGGGACGCACCATCCACGCCTTCCACACGGAGGGCGCGGGCGGCGGCCATGCGCCGGACATCATGAAGGTCGCGGGGCTGCCCAATGTCCTGCCTTCGTCGACCAATCCGACGCGGCCCTTCACCGTCAACACGCTCGACGAGCATCTCGACATGCTGATGGTCTGCCATCACCTGTCGCCCTCGATCCCCGAGGACCTCGCCTTCGCCGAGAGCCGCATCCGCAAGGAGACGATCGCCGCCGAGGACATCCTGCACGATCTCGGCGCGCTCTCGATGATGTCCTCGGATTCGCAGGCCATGGGCCGCATCGGCGAGGTCGTGACCCGCACCTGGCAGACCGCCCACAAGATGAAGGTCCAGCGCGGGCCGCTGCCGGAGGATGCCGGCACCGGAGCCGACAATTTCCGCGCCAAGCGCTATGTCGCGAAATACACGATCAACCCGGCGATTTCGCACGGTATCTCGCGCCATATCGGCTCGGTCGAGATCGGCAAGCTCGCCGACCTGGTGGTCTGGTCGCCGGCCTTCTTCGGCGCCAAGCCCGACCTCGTGCTGAAGGGGGGCATGATCGCCGCTGCGCCGATGGGTGACCCCAACGCCTCGATCCCGACGCCGCAGCCGGTGCATTACCGGCCGATGTTCGGCGCCTTCGGCAAGGCCGTCAGCACGACCTCGCTGGTCTTCGTCTCGCAGGCGGCGATGGCGAACGGGCTCAGGGGCCGGCTCGGCACGGACAAGGAGATGGTCGCCGTCGAGAACACCCGCGGCGGCATCTCCAAGAAGAGCATGATCCATAACGATGCCACGCCCGATATCCGGATCGACCCGGAGACCTATGCCGTGGTGGCGGATGGCGAATTGCTGGTCTGCGAGCCCGCCAAGGAGCTGCCGCTGGCCCAGCGCTACTTCCTGTTCTGAGCTTGCGCCTCCGCGCGGAACCTCATCGCCGGCCTGCACGTTTGCCTCCCGTCGCAACAATGGGAGGTTGCCATGGCCAAATCCAAACCCGCGGGTCCGAAGGGCCAGCAGCCCGAGGCGCTCGCCACCTTCGCCGCCAGTGCCCGCAATGACGGGAGCAAGCCCAAGGAAATCGGCCTGGAGGCGACGAAGGCGACAGCGCCTCTGAAGACGTCGCCGGCGCTGAAGCAGGATGCCGCCACCAAGGTTCTGCGCGAAGGCGTGCTCGGCAGGAAGCAGGGTGCAGACGCGGCGATCGACAAGCTTCCCGATCGCACGCGGCGGCGCTGACCGGGGCGCGAGCCGGCGCGGTTGACAGGGCTGGGCTCTTGGCCTTCATCTCGCCGGCTAAGAAAATTGCCCTGGAGGAAACCTTGCCAAGTCTTCGTCACGCCCTGGCCACGGCCACGCTGGCCGTCGCCGCCTATGCCGGCCCCGCCGCCGCGCAGGGCCAGGTCACCGTCTATTGCTCGATCCTCGAGGAACAATGCCGCGAGGGGGCCTCGATCTTCGAGAAGGCGACCGGCATCAAGGTCCAGATGGTCCGCAAGTCGACCGGCGAGGTCTATGCCCAGGTCAAGGCCGAGGCCTCCAATCCGCGTGGTGACGTCTGGTGGGGCGGGCCGGGCGAGCCGCATCTGCAGGCGGCCGAGGAAGGGCTGCTCGACGAATACAAGTCGCCGAAGCTCGCCGAACTGCATGACTGGGCGCAGCGCCATGCCGAGCAGTCGAAGTTCCGCACCTCCGGCATCTATCTCGGCGCGCTCGGCATCGGCTACAATCTGGAGACCCTGAAGAGCAAGAAGCTGCCCGAGCCGAAATGCTGGGCCGACCTCACCGATCCGAAGTTCAAGGACGAGGTCCAGGTCGCCGATCCCAGCTCCTCGGGCACCGCCTATGTCTTCCTCGCGACGACTGTCCAGCGCCTCGGCGAGGAGAAGGGCTTCGAGTTCCTCAAGACGCTGCACAAGAACATCAGCCAGTACACCAAGTCCGGCATCGCCCCGGTCAAGGCGACGGCGCTCGGCGAGACCGCGGTCGGCATCGCCTTCATGCACGACATGCTGACGCAGAAGCTGCAGGGCGCGCCGATCGGCATCGTCGCCCCCTGCGAGGGCACCGGCTACGAGACCGGCTCGGTCTCGGTGATCAAGGGCGGCAAGAACCCGGAAGCGGCGCGCAAATTCGTCGACTTCACGCTCTCGCCGGAGGCGCAGGACATCAACGCCAAGCTCAAGATCAACTCGATCCCCTCCAACAAGAACGCCAAGCTCTCGCCGGATGCGCCGAAGTTCGAGGAGATCAAGCTGATCGACTACGACACCCCGCGCTGGGGCAGCCCGGCCGAGCGTTCGCGCCTGCTGAAGAAGTTCGACGACGAGGTGAAGGCGCTGCCGCGCTGAGGCCTGAGGAAGGCGATTAGTAGCACGAACCATAATTCGTGCTACTAAATTGGATATGCAGCGCATCCCGCTCAATATCCAGACGCTCTATGCCGATCTGCAGCAGCAGGTCGCTATGGCCTCGCAGGACGAGGCGACGGTGGTGGCGACGACCGTCGCAGGCATCCGCTATCTGCGGCTCCAGCGCTGGGTCGGAGCCAGCCGCACGGTCGAGCACCTCGGCCGTGCCGACGATCCCGAAGTACTGGCCCGCGCCGACACAGCCCGGGCCGAGATGGCGCGGCGACAGGAGAGGCGGCGCCTCGTCTCTGCGCTTCGGCGCCTCATTCCCGGCCCGACCAATGCGCTCGGGCGCGTCGCCGATGCGGTTGCGCACGCCGGACTGTTCCGACGCGGGGCAGTGCTGGTGGGCACTGCGGCCTATCAGTGCTACCCGCCCTTGCTCGGCATGGTCCTGCCGTCGGCGACGGTCATGACGCAGGATCTCGATCTCGCCACCGCCGATCTCGCGCTCGATGCCGAGATCGCGGGCGACAGCATGCTGGCGATCCTTCAGCGGGCGGAGGCGAGCTTCATGGCGCTGCCGGGGCTCGACCCGAAGGCCCCACCCTCGCGCTTCCGCGACGGGCAGGACTTCGTCGTCGACCTGCTGACTCCGCAGCGCCGCCGCAGTGACCGCGATCCGATGCCGTTGAAGGGACTCGCCGCCGGGGCGACGCCGCTCCAGCACCTCGACTGGCTGATCGAGGATCCGGTCCCGGCCGTTGCGCTGCACGGCGCGGGCGTTGCTGTGGTCCTGCCTCGGCCGGCACGCTTTGCCGTGCACAAGCTGATACTTGCGCAGAAGCGAGGCGCTCACGAGCCCGCCAAGGCCCGCAAGGACCTGGCGCAGGCCGCTGCCTTGGTGGAGGCGCTGCGTCTCAATGCCCCCTTCGATCTCGACGACGCCATCGAGGACGCGAGGAGCCGGGGGCGCGATGGCTGGGCCAAGCCGCTGGACCGCTCGCTTTCGGCGATCGGCGCGACGGCCTGACACCCTGCCGTTCGCGGTGCCTACCGCACCGGCGGCGCGTATTGCAGGCCGCCCTGGGTCCAGAGCTTGTTCATGCCGCGCGGCAGGTTGAGAGGTGACTTGGCGCCGAGATGCCGGTCGAAGCTCTCGCCGTAATTGCCGACCGCCTTGACGATGCGGACCACCCAGTCGTTGGTCAGTCCGAGGCTCTCGCCGAACTTGCCCTCGGCGCCGAGCAGGCGGCGGATCTCGGGATTGGTCGACTTGACCATCTCGTCGACATTGGCCTGGGTCACGCCATATTCCTCGGCGTTCATCAGCGCGTAGACAGTCCAGCGGACGATATCGAACCAGGCATCGTCGCCCTGGCGCACCCAGGGGCCGAGCGGCTCCTTCGAGATCATCTCGGGCAGGAGGTCGTGGTCGGCCGGGACCTTGAGCTTCATCCGGTTGGCGGCGAGCTGCGAGAGATCGGTGGTGTAGGCGTCGCAGCGGCCGGCCTCATAGGCCTGGATCGTCTCGTCCAGCCCGGCGAAGGCGATGACCTCGTACTTCATGTTGTGGGTGCGGAAATAGTCGGCGAGGTTGAGCTCGGTCGTGGTGCCCTGGGCGACGCAGACCGAAGCGCCGTTCAGCGCTTTGACCTCCTTCACGCCGGTGCTCTTGCGCACCAGGAAGCCCTGACCGTCGAAGTAATTGATCGAGGTGAAGTTGAGCCCGAAGCCGGCGTCGCGGCCGAGCGTCCAGGTCGTGGTGCGCGAGAGCACGTCGATCTCGCCGCTCTGCAGGGCCGTCAGCCGGTCCTTCGAGGCCAGCGAGATGTACTTGGCCTTCTCCTGGTCGTTGAAGATCGCCGCCGCCAGCGCCCGGCAGATGTCGACGTCGAAGCCGCGCCATTGCCCCTGCGCGTCCGGCAGCGAGAAGCCGGCGACACCGTGGCTCGCGCCGCAGATCAGGTTGCCGCGCTGCTTGATGCGCTCCAGCGTGGTCTGTGCCGCTGCGGCCCCCGCCATGGCAGCGCTCAGCCCGATGCCGGCGAGCACGCCCGCGAGCCCCCGCAAGATGGGCGATGAAATCCTGGTCATGTCGGCTTCCCCTCTGATTGTTATCCTTGCCGATCGAAAGACCAGGCAGGCGTGGTGACCGGTCGATCTAACAGGATCGCGACGGCGGTTGCCATGGTCTTTATGCGGCTAACTGGTTGCGGCTGCTCGTTTCAATATAAGCTATTGGGATAACAGCGCTTTGTTGCGCGTTCCCTCGGAATCTCGAGCGCAGGTCGTCCGGGGAAGGGCCATGGCGTGCCCGCTGCACCACGGCCGGGCCGGCCCGGGGCTTGCGTCAACGTCGCTCCGGTGATCGAAGTGGTGGAACCGCGATCGGTCGATCGCCTCTGATCCAACACGCCACGGGTTTAGTCACATGCAGCGCGCCACTTCCGTCGTCCGCAAGGCCGCGGTCAAGCAGGACCGGGTCGTCGAGACCCTGACCCTCGACCATGAAGACCGCAACCGCCGCCGCGTCGCGCTGAAGGGCGATGGCGGAAGCGACATCCTGCTCGATCTCGACAAGCCGACGGCGCTGAACGACGGCGACGCCGTCAAGCTGGAGGACGGCTCGCTCGTCCTGATCAAGGCTGCCGCCCAAAAGCTGATCGAGATCAAGGCCGAGAACCCGCTGCGTCTGATGCGCGTCGCCTGGCATATCGGCAACCGCCACACCCCGGCGGAGATCACCGCCGACGCCATCTATATCGAGCACGATCATGTTCTGGCCGAGATGGTCCGCGGCCAGGGCTGCGCGATGAGCGATGTCGAGCGGCCGTTCCAGCCCGAGCGCGGCGCCTACGATCACGACCATGCCAATTGTGGCCATGACCATGGCCATCACCATCATGGGCACGAGCACCACGACCACGAGCACGGCCATTCGCACGGGCATGAGCATGCCCATGGCTCCGACTGCGGTTGCGGCCACGACCATCATCACGATCATCACCATCACGATCATGATCACGGCCATTCCCATGCCGGCCATGGCGAGGCCCATGCCCATGCCCACAGCCATCGCGAGCACGAGCACAAGCACGAGCACGCCCACGACGCCTCCTGCGGTTGCGGCCACGACCACCATCATGACGACCACGGCCACAAGCATGACCATGGCCATCACCATGGTGCCGAGCACGGCCATAAGGGCCACAAGCACGACCACTGAGCCATGACCGGGGTTCAGCTGCCCCTGATGATCTGGCTGTCGCCGTCCTTCCCGGTCGGCGGCTTCGCCTATTCGCATGGCCTGGAATGGGCGTTCGAGGTCGGGGACCTCACGGAGGCGCAGGGGCTTGAGGACTGGCTCGGCGCCCTGGTCGAGCATGGCTCGCTGCGCAATGACCTCATCCTCTTCGCCGCCGCCTGGCGCGCCAGCGGCGATGGCGATGGCAAGGGGCTGGGCGAGGTGGCCGAGCTCGCGCTCGCACTCGCCAATTCGACCGAGCGGCGGCTGGAGACGGTGACCCAGGGCAATGCCTTCATCGCCGCTATTGCCGCCTCCTGGCCCTGTGCCTCGGTCGATGCGCTGAAGGCCGCCTGGCCGGGCGATGTCGCCTATCCAGTCGCGGTCGCCGTTGCGGCCAGCGGCCATGGCCTGCCGCTGCTGCCTTCGCTCGAGGCCTTCTCGCTCGCCTTCGTCGCCAACCTGGTCTCGGCCGCCGTCCGGCTCGGGATTGTCGGCCAGACCGACGGGCAGCGCGTCACAGCCGGACTGGCTCCGCTCTTGCGTAGCGCCGCGGCGAGGGCGGAGGCCGCCGCGCTGGACGCGCTCGGCAACTGCGCCTTCCGCTCGGACCTCGCATCCCTGCGTCACGAAACCCAGTATTCGAGGCTGTTCCGCTCATGAGCGCTTCCCCCCATGGCCCTTTGCGGGTCGGCATCGGCGGCCCGGTCGGCTCCGGCAAGACGGCGCTGATGGAGGCTCTCTGCAAGCGCATGCGCGACCGCTACGAGATCGCCGCCATCACCAACGATATCTACACCAAGGAGGATGCGCGCATCCTCACCGTCTCCGGGGCGCTGCCCGAGGAGCGGATCATGGGCGTCGAGACCGGCGGCTGCCCGCATACCGCGATCCGCGAGGACTGCTCGATCAACCTCGCCGCGGTCGCCGAGATGCGCGGAAAATTCCCTGCGCTCGACCTGATCCTCATCGAATCCGGCGGCGACAACCTCGCCGCCACCTTCTCGCCCGAGCTCGCCGACCTGACGATCTATGTCATCGACGTCGCCGCCGGCGAGAAGATCCCGCGCAAGGGCGGACCGGGCATCACCCGCTCCGACCTTCTCGTCATCAACAAGACCGACCTCGCCCCGCATGTCGGCGCGGATCTTGCAGTGATGGATCGCGATTCGCGGACCATGCGCGGCAAGCGGCCTTTCGCCTTCACCAATACGCGGGCGGGGGACGGCGTCGAGCAGGTGGTCGATTTCATCGAGACCGCCGGAGGGCTCAAGGCCACGGCGCGAGGCTGAGGGATTTGAGACGATGGCACGCAGGACGATGGCGAGAGGCATGGCCGTGGCATTGACGCTTCTGCTGACGGGTGTTGCGGCCCCGGCGCTGGCTCATACCGGCGTCGGCTCCGTCGAGGGGCTGGCGCAGGGGCTGCTGCACCCGCTGACCGGGCTCGATCACGTCCTGGCCATGGTCGCGGTCGGCCTCTGGGCCGGGCTCGTCGGCGGCAAAGCGCGCATCGCCTATCCCGTCGCCTTCGTGGCGACGATGGCGCTGGCCGGCGCCTGGGCCATGGCCGGCGGCGAACTGCCCGGCGCCGAAATCGGCATCGCGGTCTCGATCGTCATCCTCGGGCTCGCCATCGCGCTCAAGGCCTCGCCGCCGCTGGCGGCGGGCGCGCTCGCCTGCGGCATCTTCGCGATCTTCCACGGCTTCGCACATGGGGCGGAGCTGCCTGAGAACGCCAGCGGCTTCGCCTATGCCGTCGGCTTCATCATCGCCACGGCCGCGCTGCACGGCGCCGGCCTCGTCCTCGCAGTCCGACTCGCGCAGCATGCTCCTGTCCTGGCGCGTGTCGCGGGCGGCGGGCTGGTCCTTGCCGGCGTCGCCATTCTGGCCGGCTGAAGGCCGGCAGCCAGTCCCTCAGATGATCCGGCGCCGGAGATAGCCACCGATCTGCTCGACCGCGACGACCAGCGCGAAGATCGCGAGGATGATGGTCAGCGCCGTGTCGTAGTCGAACAGGTCGAAGGCGACCTTGAGCTCGACGCCGATGCCGCCGGCGCCGACCAGCCCGAGCACGACCGAGGCACGCGTCGCCTTCTCGACGCAGAACAGCGAGGTCGCGATGAAGGACGGCATCGCGTTCGGCACCACCGCCGAGAAGATCAGTCCGGTCCGGTTCGCGCCGATGGTCGAGAGCGCCTCGCGCGGGCCCTTGTCGGTCTCTTCCATCGCCTCGGCGAAGAAGCGCCCGGCATAGCCGATCGTGTCGACCATCAGCGCCAGCACGCCGGCAGCTGGGCCGAGGCCCACCGCGATCACGAAGAACAGCGCCCAGATCAGGTCCGGCACGGTGCGGAACAGGGCGATCAGCCCGCGCGTCAGTACACGGATGATGGGGTGCGGCGACAGGCCTTCCGCCGCGAGCACGGCGAGCGGAAAGCTCAGGATCAATCCGAGCACGCAGCCCGAGACCGCCATCTGAAAGGTCGTCGCCAGCGAGGCGAGGATGCTGTCGAGCCGGGCGAGGTCGGGCGGGAACATCCGCGAGAGGATGTTGCCCATATAGGGCAGGCCGCGCACGAGCTTCTCGGCCGAGAGCTCGGAGCCGCTGAACGACCAGACCAGCAGTGCCAGCGCCAGGAACCAGCCCATGAAGGCGGCGGCGCTCGGCCGCGCGAAGCGGTCGCCGGCATGGAGGCCGTGCGGAGTGGATTGCAGGCTCATGCGAACACCGGAACAGGTTGCGCCGCCGGCTCCGCTTCGGCCGGCTCCTCGAAGAAGGCGGCGAGCTCCGCCTCGTTGCAGTGCAGGGCGCGCCGGTCCAGCGCGATCCCGCCATTGCCGAGGCCTACGATGCGATCGGCGAAGCGCAGCGCGTGCGCCATGTGGTGCGAGACGAAGACGAGGGTGAGCCCCTTGTCCCGGGTCAGCCGGAACAGCAACTCCATCACCTCGCGCCCGGCGCGCGGATCGAGGCTGGCATCGGGCTCGTCGGCGAGCACGATCTGCGGCCGCTGCATCAGCATGCGGGCGATCGCGACGCGCTGCGACTGGCCGCCGGAAAGCGAATCCGCGCGCTGCATCGCCTTGTCGGCGAGGCCTACGGCGGCGAGGCAGGCCATCGCCTCGTCGCGGATCTCGGCCGGGGCCAGGGCCTGCGTCCAGGTACGCGGGCCGGAGCGGCGCGACTGCACGCCATGCACGACATTGCTCAGCGCGCTCAGCCGCGAAACCAGGTTGTGCTTCTGGAAGACGACGCCGACCCGGGCCCGGAAGCGCTTCAGCGCCGCGCCGCGCAGGCTGCCGACCGTCTCGCCCAGCACCGAGATCGTGCCGGCATCCGCCTCGGCGAGCCGCACGATCATGCGCAGCAGGGTCGACTTGCCGGTGCCGTTGGCGCCGATCAGCGCCAGGGCCTCACCCTGCGGGATGGCGAGGTCGAGCCCGCCGATGATCCGGCGCGTGCCAAAACTCTTGGCGAGGCCGGAGATGGCGACGACGGGCGCTGCTGCGTCCGCCGTCGGCAATGTCTGCGCGCTCTGCGGCATCACTCGATGAACTTGTTGAACTCGGTGATGCCGATGGTCTGGTAGATCGAGCGGACATAGTCGTAGTCGCTGTCCTTGATCTCCGGCAGGAAGACGCCGCCGACGAACTTCTTGTTGTCGTCGGTCTCGGAGACGACGGCCTTCATCAGCTCCTGGCCATTGTCGAGGAAGGTCTTGCGGACCTTGGCGAGCACCTCCGGCTTAACCTTCGGGCTGGCGATCATCACGTCGTTCGGCAGGTCGCGGCCGCGGGCGACGACCGCGAAGCCGGTCTTCGGGTCGGATTTGCGGATGCTGTTGAGGTGGCCGAGGTTCAGGCCGATGGCGGCGATGTCGCCGCGCTTCATCGCTTCGGCGGCGACATTGCGCTTCACGAAGATCGGCTTGTAGTCGACATTGTACTTCAGGCCGAAATCGGCGAGCGCCTGGGCCGGGCCGAGATGCTGCGAGGTCGAGCCGATCTCGCCGAAGGAGATGGTCTTGCCCTTGAGATCGGCGACCGTCTTGATTGGGCCGTTCGCGAGCACGGCGACCTGCGAGAAATAGTCGGGACGCTGCCAGCCGACGACGGGCACCGCGCCGGTGCGCGCCTTGAAGACCACGTATTCGGCCGGGCCGGTCAGCACGAAATCGATCTGGTCGGCCGCCATGGCCTCGACCGCCGCGGTGCGGCCGGAGACCGCGAAGAACTGCATCTTCAGCCCGGAGAGCTTCTCGAAGGCGGCCTTGAACGGCCCGAACTCGCGCTGCAGCGATTCCAGCCCGTCGACATCGGTCACGGCGAAACGGATCGTCTCCTGCGCCTGCGCGGCCGGAGACACGAAGGCGGCAGCGGCCGCGATGAATGCATAAGCCAGCTTCTTCAGCATGGGCGTCCTCCCTCGGGGTTCGAAGGCGGCGCTAAACAGCCCATGCGACGCTGGGGTGACGGTGGCGCGACGGCTGGATGACGCCCGTGCCGTCATGCCGCTGTCATCTGCCGGTCGCATGCGCCTTCGCCCGAAGCGGCGCGAGTGATCCGGGCGCCGGTGACAAGGAGCGGATGCGGTGGCGCTACAGATCTCAGGCGGCCGGGTACTGGCCGGAGCCTTCGAAACGGCCGATCTCGCCGTGCGCGACGGCATGATCGCCGTTGCCGATGCGCCGCTGCCGGACAATGTCCTGCGCCTCGATGCCACCGGCCTGCTCGTCCTGCCCGGCCTCGTCGACTGTCATGGCGATGCCTTCGAGCGTCACATCATGCCGCGCCCGGGCGTTTCCTTCGACATCGAGCTCGCCTTGCGCGACGCCGACCGGGCCCTGCTCGCCAGCGGCATCACCACCGCCTTCCATGGCGTCACCTGGTCCTGGGAACCGGGCCTGCGCGGGGCCGAGAATGCGCGGCGCCTGGTCGAGGCGATCGAGCGCCTGGGACCCGAGCTAGGCGCCGATACGCGCTTCCATTTACGCCACGAGACCTACAACCTCGATGCCGAGCCGGAGATCCTCGCCTGGCTGGCCGCCGGCCGGGTCGGGGTTCTCGCCTTCAACGACCATATGGAGGGCACGCTGAAATCACGCAGCCGGCCGGACAAGGTCGGCAAGATGGTCGAGCGCACCGGCCTCTCGCATGAGGATTTCATGCTGCTGGTCGAGAACGTCCATAGTCGCCGCGACGAGGTGTCCGGCTCGATCGAGCGGCTGGCAGCGGCTGCCCGTGGCGCCGGGGTGCCGACCTTCTCGCATGACGACATGACCCCGGAGATGCGCCGCTGGTACCGCGGGCTCGGCGTCGACGTGGCCGAATTCCCGATCGACGAGGAGACGACGCGCGAAGCCGCCGCCCATGGCGAGCCGATCGTCTTCGGCGCGCCCAATGTCGTGCGCGGCGGCTCGCATACCGGCTGCCCGGCCGCCGAGGAGATGGTGCGCCAGGGATTCTGCACCATCCTCGCCTCCGACTACTATTATCCCGCGCTGCCGCTCGCGCCCTTCATCCTCGCCGAGCGTGGCGCGGCGAGCTTCGAAGCTGCCTGGAAGCTGGTCTCGCAGGGGCCGGCCGAGGCGCTCGGCCTCACAGACCGCGGTGTCATCGCGCCCGGCAAGCGGGCCGATCTCGTGCTGATCGCGCCCGAACCGCAGCCCCGCATTGTCGCGACCATCGCCGGCGGGCGGCTGGTCCATCTGGCTGATCAGCGTCTTCTGGCCTGACCGCGCGGCTCAGGCGACGCTGCTCTTGCAATCAGCCGGGCAGTGTCGGCCACCGTGCTTGCCGGCGGGACCACTCTACAAGATCGCGTGAGGTCTGCGACCTGCGGAAGGAGGCCGGCGATCGCCGCTGAGCTGGCTTGCTTGCGAGAAACCTGCGCATCGCCTGTTGTGGCCGGGTCCAGAGCGTCCATGGCCGGTATGGCGCAAGGTCATGACGTAGATGTCGTCCTTTGCTCGTTCAGGATAATCGCAATTGTCGAAGTGTCTGTCCATGTTAGGGTCGCTGTGCTGCGCGAGAATTGGTGCCGAAAATTAAACTTGTTGCCATTCTCGCGAGTATGTCGAGCGTAGCGAAACGGCAATTGGGGAGTTGCGGCATGAACAGAAGTGTTGTTGCGGTTGTTCTGGGTCTCCTTTTGTGTCCTGCGCCGGCTGAGATGGCGTCCGCCCAGGGCGCGCCGACCGCGTTGACCGAGGCGGAGGCTCAGGCCATCGGCGTCGACGCCTATATCTACTTCTATCCGCTGGTCACGATGGACATCACGCGGAGACAATCCACCAACATCGAGGCCGGGAAGGAGTTCGGCAAAGGCCCGATGAACATGTTCGTCAATATTCCGTCGTTTCCGTCGGCGGACATGAAGCTGGTGGTGCGGGTCAACTTCGACACGCTCTATTCCGTCGCCTGGCTCGATCTCACCAAGGAGCCGCAGGTCGTCTCCGCGCCGGACACCGGCGGGCGCTTCTATCTCCTGCCGATGCTGGACATGTGGTCGGATGTGTTCGCGTCGCCGGGATGGCGCACCACCGGGACGCAGGCCGGCAATTTCCTCGTCACGCCGCCCGGCTGGACCGGAACGGTGCCGGCCGACATGTCGCGGATCAGCGCGCCGACGCCATATACTTGGGTCATCGGGCGGACGAAGACGGACGGCCCCTCGGACTATGAGGCGGTCCACAAGATCCAGGCCGGCTACAAGGTCACGGCGCTGTCGGATTGGGGCAAGGCGCCGAAACCGGTCGAGGCGAGGATCGATCCGAGCGTCGACATGAAGACCCCTCCGAAGACCCAGGCCGACAGCATGCCGGCGGACAAGTACTTCGCCTACGCCGCCGAGCTGCTGAAGCTGCACCCGCCGCATCTCACCGACCAGCCGATCGTCGCGCAAATGAAGCGCATCGGCATCGTGCCGGGCCAGAGCTTCGATTTCGCGGCGCTCCCGGCCGCGGTGAAGAAGGGCCTCGAAGGCGCGCCGGAAGCCGGGCAGCGGCTGATGCTCTGGAAGCTCCCGACGCTCGCCCGCGTCACCAATAACTGGTCGATGAATACCGACACGATGGGCGTCTACGGCAACTTCTACCTCAAGCGCGCCATTGTCGCGCAGCAGGGCCTCGGCGCGAACCTGCCCGAGGACGCGATCTACCCGCTCAACCTCGCGGACGAGTCCGGCAGGCCGCTCGACGGCGCCAACAAATACATGCTGCACTTCGAGAAGGGCGCTGCCCCGCCGGTCAATGCCTTCTGGTCGATCACGCTCTACGACCCGCAAGGCTTCCAGGTCGGCAACGTCTTGAACCGCTTCGCGGTGAGCAGCTGGATGCCGTTCAAATACAATGCCGACGGCTCGCTGGACCTCTATTTCCAGAACGAGAGCCCCGGCAAGGACAAGGAGGCCAACTGGCTTCCGGCCCCGAAGGACGGCTTCAACCTGACGATGCGGCTCTACGGGCCGAAGTCGGAAGCGCTCACCGGCAAATGGAACCCGCCGCCGGTCACCCGCGTGCAGGCGCTTCCCCAGGTTGTGGGACAGTAACCGGCGAGGAGGTTGCCGGCGCTGACCCGCGCCGGCAGCCGCGGGTTATCAGGCGGCGTAGCCCTTCACGCTCGAAAGCGCCGTCATCACGCCGCGCAATTCGGCAAGGCCGCGCAGCCGCCCGACCGCCGGATAGCCCGGAAACGAGCCCTTGCCGGCGTCGTCGAGCAACTCGTGGCCATGGTCGGGCCGCATCGGGATGCGCCAGTGCTTCCAGCCTGCGGCCTTCCGGCGAGTCTGCTCGCTCATCAGCGCGTCGACCAGCGCCACCATGTCGGTGTCGCCGCCGAGATGCTCAGCCTCCATGAAGGAGCCGTCCGGGTCCTTGGCGACATTACGCAGATGCGCGAACCAGATCTTGTCGGCGAAGCGCCTGGCGATCGCCGGCACGTCGTTCTTCGGATTGGCGCCGAGCGAGCCGGAGCATAGGGTGAGCCCGTTCGAGGGCGAGTCCACCGCGCCGAGGATGAAGGCGATGTCCTCCTCGTCCGAGCAGATCCGCGGCAGGCCGAAGAGCGGGCGCGGCGGGTCGTCCGGATGGATGCACATCCGGATGCCGACCTCTTCCGCCGTCGGGATCACCGCCTCGAGGAAGCGCTTGAGATTGGCGCGCAGGCGCTCATGGCTCATGCCGCGATAGCGCTCCAGCATGCGCTTCAGTCCCGGCACGTCATAGCGATCATAGGCGCCGGGCAGCCCGGCCATGATGTTGGCGAGCAGGCGGGTCCGGTCGGCTTCCGAGGAGCGCTCGAACCAGGCCTTGGCCTTGTCCATCACCTCGGCCGGATGGCCCTGGTCGGCGCCCGGACGCTGCAGCATGAAATGGTCGACGACGACATATTCGTGCAGGTTGAAGCGCAACGCCGTTCCGCCGCCGGGCAGGGGCTCGGCGAGCTCGGTCCGGGTCCAGTCCAGCACCGGCATGAAGTTGTAGCAGATCACTTCGATGCCGCAGGCGGCGAGGTTGCGCATCGACTGGCGGTAGTTGACGAAGACCGGCTCGAGATCGCCTTCGCCGATCTTGACGCTTTCATGGATCGGCAGGCTCTCGACGACCGCCCAGCGCAGGCCGAGGCTCTTGTCGGCCTCGATGATCGCCTTGCGCTTCTCGATCTCCTCGACGCTCCAGACCACGCCGTAGGGGATCTGGTGCAGGGCGTTGACGATGCCGCGCGCTCCTGCCTGCCGCGCCTGGGCCAGCGTCACCACATCGTCCGGGCCGAACCAGCGCCAGGTCTGTTCCATTGTCGGGTGTCCTCTTGCAGGCTTCGTCTTGTTGCAGGCTTGGCTTTGCCGACGCTCAGGCGGGCTTGTTCAGGCCGCCGGTGGCGGCGAAGGCGTCGACCTGGTTGCGGGCGATGGTCTCGATCGCGTCGAACACGGTGCGCAGATGCGCCCGCATCGTCTTCTCGGCAGCGGCTTCATCGCCGGCACTGACCGCGGCGGCGATCTCACGATGCTCGGAGAGGATCATGTCGGACCATCCGCCGGTCTCGAGAGACAGGCAGCGCACTCTGTCGAGTTGGGCCTTGACGCCCTCGATCAGTCCCCAGACGGAAGGATGGCCGGAGAGCCGCGACAGCTCGGCATGGAAGGCCTCGTCGCTGCGGAAGAAGCCGGCGCGGTCTCCCGCCGCCAGCGCTTGCTCCTGCTGGCGGATCAGTTTTGCGAGGCTCGCCTTGCCTTCCGCGTCGATGCGCTGGGCGGCGAGGGCGACGGTGCGGCACTCCAGCGTCTCGCGCACGAACTGGCTGTCATAGACGGCGGCGAGGTCGATCGGCGCGACGAAGGTGCCGACCTGCGGCACGACTTGCAGAAAGCCTTCCTCGACCAGACGCTTGAAGGATTCGCGCACGGGCGTGCGGCTGACGCCGAACTGCAGCGCCATGCGTGCCTCGGAAATCGCTTCCCCAGGGCGCAGCACTGCGTTCAGGATGTCGCTCCGCAAGGCGCGATAGATCTGGTCAGTGGTCTGCCGTGCCGCTGCGATGCCCATTGCCAAGCTCTTGTTCACTAGTATACTAGGATACCGGTCGAGGCAGGGAGGCGTCAACTCCGAATGCCTTGCGTGCGATAAGAGTCGAGCAGGGGCCGGCACAAGATGGCCGGTGCCGGTTTCGGTGCAAGCAAAGAAGCGGCAAAGCCGCCGCGAGGAGGGAAAAATGGTCCAGGACAGCATCAACAGGCGCACGTTCCTTGGCGGCGTTGCCGGCGTCGCCGGGCTGGCGCAGGCGCCGGCCGCTTTCGCCCAGGCGCTCAAGCTGCCGTCGTCGCCGCTCGCGATCAGCATCATCGACGTCGGTGGCGCGCTCGCTCTGGTGCAGGCGCCGCTGGAGAACTATTCCAAGGCGAACCCCAAGCTCGTTTCGCGGATGACCTTCACCAAGGCGCCGGCTCCCGAGCTGCCGGCCAAGCTGAAGGCCCAGCAGGCGGCCGGCCGCGTCGACATCGATTTCGTCATCGGTGGTCTCGACGTGCTCTCGGCCGGCATCGACCAGAAGCTCTGGGTCGAATTGCTGCCGCGCTTCGCAGCCGAGTTGCCCAAGCCCGATGACATCTACCTCAAGCCCGCGCTCGCGATGCACAATCTCGGCTCCGGGCAGGGCATGGCGATGGTCTATTACCCGTCAGGCCCGCTGCTCGAATACATGCCCGACAAGGTCAAGACTCCGCCGACCACCGCGCAGGAGCTGCTCGACTGGACGAAGCAGAACAAGAACCGCTTCCTCTATGCCCGCCCGGCCAATTCCGGCCCGGGCCGCACCTTCATCATGGGCCTGCCCTACATCCTCGGCGACAGCGATCCCAAGGATCCGGCCAAGGGCTGGGACAAGACCTGGGCCTATCTCAAGGCGCTGGGCGAGAACATCGAGTACTATCCGGGCGGCACCGGCGCGACGATGAAGGAGCTCGGCGACGGCACGCGCGACATCATCGTCTCGACCACCGGCTGGGACATCAATCCGCGCGTCCTCGGCGTCGTGCCGAAGGAAGCCAAGATCCAGACGCTGAAGGGCTTCCACTGGGTCACCGACGCCCAGTACATGATGATCCCCAAGGGCGTCTCCGACGAGAAGCTCGCCGTGCTGCTCGACCTGATCCGCCACATGCTGACGCCGCAGCAGCAGGCCTACACCTATGACGAGGGCTATTTCTATCCGGGCCCGGCGGTGAAGGACGTGCCGCTCTCGATGGCGCCGGAATCGAGCCAGAAGGCGATCCAGGAATATGGCCGCCCGGAATACGAGAAGCTGATCGCCGAGAATCCGATGGAAACCCCGCTCGACCCCGACAAGATGGTCGTCGCCTTCCGCATGTGGGACGAGCAGGTCGGCGGCGCCAAGCGCAAGTAAGCCGGCCCATCCGCTGCCCGACAGGCCGGTCCTTGACCGGCCTGTCGCCTTGCTGTCGCCTGTCTCCGGACGCCCGCCGTCCGTCCGAACCAGATGGTCCTCATGACGATACATGCTGCGAACTTCCGCGAACTCAGGCTCGACCGGCTCTGCCGCGATTTCGGCAGCCACAACGCCGTCAAGGACGTCTCGCTGACCATCAGGCAGGGCGAGTTCATCGCGCTGCTCGGCCCCTCGGGCTGCGGCAAGTCGACGACGCTGAACCTGATCGCCGGCCTCCTGCCTGCGACCGGCGGCGGCATCTGGCTCGACGAGAAGCGCATCGACCCGCTGCGTCCTGAAGAGCGCGGCTTCGGCATGGTCTTCCAGAGCTACGCGCTCTTCCCGCATATGAGCGTGCGCAAGAACATCGGCTTCGGCCTGAAGATGCGCGGCATGCCAAAGGCCGAGAGCGAGAGCCGCGTCGCCGAGGCTGTGGCGCTGGTTCGGCTCCAGGGCCAGGAGGACAAGCTCCCCGGCCAGCTTTCCGGCGGCCAGCAGCAGCGCGTCGCCATCGCCCGCGCCATCGCCGTGCAGCCGCCGCTCGTGCTGATGGACGAGCCGCTCTCCAATCTCGACGCCAAGCTGCGTCTCGAGATGCGGGCCGAGATCCGGCGCATCCATAACGCTCTCGGCGCCACCACGATCTATGTCACGCACGACCAGGAGGAGGCGCTCTCGCTCGCCGACCGCATCGTGGTGATGCGCGACGGCGAGATCCGCCAGGTCGGCGGGCCAGAGGACCTGTTCTCGCGGCCCGACCATCTCGACGTCGCCGAGTTCATGGGCTTCCGCAACAAGGTCTCCGGCAAGGTCGCGAGCGTGGCGAACGATCTTGCGACCGTGACCGTCGGGAATGTCGGCGTTACCGGCCGCGTCCGCACCAAGGCGGCGCCTGGTGAGGTCGCCCATCTCTCGATCCGCCCCGAGGACCTGCATCCTGTGCCGGAGGGCGGGGCAGGGCTCGAGGCGAAGGTCGTCTCGACCGAGTTCCATGGCCGCGAATTCGTCGGCTTCGCCCGCATGGCCGACGATACGCCGCTGACCTTCCTGGCTGATCGCCGCATCGCGCCGGGCACCGATATCCGCCTGGCCGCCGATAAGGAGCGGGTGCTGGTCTTCGGGGGCGCCGCATGAGCCCGGCATCCACCGATATCCCGCTTTCGCAGCGCCTCGCCGCGCGCGGCCTCGACGGCCTGACCCTGCTGGTCCTGCCGGCGGTGATTTTCCTGCTGGCGCTGTTCATCTACCCGTTCCTTTACGGGCTGTTCCTCTCCTTCACGCCCAAGGCCGGCGGCGCCTTGGCGAACTACCAGCGCTTCTTCTCCGATTCCTTCCTTTACGGGACGATCGCGACCACGCTCTGGCTCGCTCTGCCGGTGACGATCGTGACGCTGCTGCTGGCGATCCCGATCGCCTTCCGCGTCCGGCTGATGAAGAACCAGCGGCTTCTCACCACCATCCTGGTGATCCCGATCACGCTCGGCACCGTGCTGGTCGCCCAGGGGCTCCTGAACTATCTCGGCCCGCAGGGCTGGTTCAACCGCACGCTGATGACGATCGGCCTGATTTCATCGCCGGTGAAGCTGCTGCACAATTACTGGGGCGTGATGCTCTCGCTGGTGATCACCGGCTTTCCCTTCACCTTCCTCCTGACCCTGTCTTATCTGACTGGCGTCGACCCGGCGCTGGAGCAGGCGGGCGCGACCCTCGGTGCCGGGCCCTGGCAGCGCTTCAAGCACATCCTCTTCCCGCTGCTGCTGCCTGGGCTCGCCATCACCTTCTGTCTTTCGTTCGTGCAGGCGTTCTCGGTCTTTCCCTCGGCGGTCCTGCTCGGAGCGCCGGCCGGGCCGACACGCGTGATCTCGATCGCGGCCTATCAGGCGGCCTTCGAGGAGTACGACTATTCGATGGCCTCGGCCGTCGCGATGATCATGGGCGTGGTCCAGCTCGCCATCGTCGTCGCGGTGCTGGGCCTGCGCGGGATGCTCTATCGCGGCCCGGCTGGCGGCGGGAAGGGCTGATCCGATGGTCAAGGATACACGTCTCTCGACCAAGCTCTGGGCCGCGGCCAACTGGACGCTGATCGGCTTCTTCATCGTCAACCTGTTCGCGATGATCGCGACGGTGATCACCAGCTCGTTCTCGACGCGCTGGCTGCGTTCCTGGCTGCCCGATGGCTGGACGACCCGCTGGTACGGCGCCGCCTGGGCCGAGTTCCAGCTCGGCGACGTGCTGACGGTCACCTTCCAGATCGTCTTCCTCGTCGTCTTCCTCTCGGGGCTGATCGGCGTGCCCGCCGCCTATGCGCTGGCGCGGCGCGACTTCCCCGGCAAGAAGCTCGTCATGCTGCTCTTCCTGCTGCCGCTGCTGGTGCCGCCGATCACCTTCGGCATCCCGCTGGCGACGGTGCTCTACCGGACCGGGCTCGCAGGCTCGATGTCGGGCGTCGTGCTCGCCAATCTCGTGCCGACGGTGCCTTTCGTCATCCTGGTGATGATCCCGTTCATCGAGCAGATCGACACCAAGATCGAGGCGGCGGCGCGGGTCTTCGGCGCCAACACCTTCAAGCTCTTCATCCACGTCCTGCTGCCGCTGCTGATGCCCGGCATCCTCGCCGCGCTCCTGCTCGTTCTGGTCCGGACGATCGCGATGTTCGAGCTGACCTTCCTCACGGCGGGGCCGACCAGCCAGACGCTGGTGGTGGCGCTCTATTACGCGGTTTTCGCCGCCGGCGTGCGCGCCGTACAGTCGATCGACGCCATGGCGGTGATCTACATGGCGACGACGCTGATCTGGCTCGTCATCGCGCTGCGCTTCGTCAATCCGACGCAGATCGTGGCGCGGGCCAAGCGGTGATGGGCTTGCGCCAGGGACATGTGTCGTCCCGGGCGTAGCGAAGCGAAGGCCCGGGATCCATGCCGGAACGGTCCAGGCATGGGTCCCGGATCGGCGCGGCTTCGCCGCTGGTCCGGGACGACTTCGCAGGATTGACCGGGGATCCGGAACATCCTGCCGCCTGCCGCATTCCTCCGCAGCCGTTCGAGCTGCGGAGGGTGCCATGGCCGCAAGGCGCAAGACAGGCGAGGCCAGTGCTTCGGGCCGGCTTCGCCGGACCACGCCCGAGGATCTCTCGATCACCCGCATCCGCGTAGGCCGCAATTTTGGCTATCGCGATGCCGAAGGCGGCAAGGTCACCGACGAGGCGACGCTCGCCCGCATTCGCGCACTGGCGATCCCGCCGGCCTATCGCGACGTCCAGATCGCCAGCGATCCGCGCGGCCATCTCCAGGCCGTCGGACGCGACGAGGCCGGGCGCATCCAGCATCGCTATCATCCCGATTGGGAAAAGGTACGCGAGCGCCGCAAGCTGAAGCGGCTGGCGCAACTGGTCGAGGCCTTGCCCCGGCTGCGGGAGCGGATCGCCGCTGACTTGAAGGGAAGGGAACTTTCGCGCGCCAAGGCGCTGGCCTGCGCCGCCGCGATCATCGATCGCTGCCATATCCGCGTCGGCAACGAGGTCTATGCCCGCAGCAATGGCAGCCATGGCGCCTCGACTCTGCTCAAGCGCCATATCGCCGTCACCGGCAGTCATGTCGCGCTCTCCTTCCGCGGCAAGGGCGGCAAGGACATCGCCTGCGCTCGCGAAGACGCGCCGCTCGCCCGCGCCCTGACGCGCCTTGCCACGCTGCCGGGCCGGCGGCTCTTCCAGTATCGCGACGAGAACGGCACGGTCGCATTGATCAGCGCCGCCGAGATCAACGCCTATCTGCGCGAGGCCGCCGGCCTGCCGGTGTCGAGCAAGGATCTGCGCATGCTCGCCGCCAATGCCGCCGCCGCCGAGCTCCTGCTCGCGACCGACATCGACACCAGCGAGCGCGGCCGCAAGCGGCAGCTCGCCGACATCATGCGCGCCATCTCGGAGCGGCTGGTCAATACACCGGCGGTGGTTCGCAAGAGCTATGTCCACGCGATCGTGGTCAGCTCCTATGCCAGCGGCAAGCTGCAGCGGATCTACCGCCGGGCGAGGGCGCGCGGCGGCTGCTCGCGCATTGAACGGGCGCTGGGATTGCTGGCGGCATGACTTGACCGCAGCGCATGGCCGCCGCCCGACAAATCCGGCTGCCGGCACTTGCGATGCGGCGCGCAGTGGTGAAGCTCGGACAAAATCATCCGAGGAAGCGCCAGCATGTTTCTCACCAATTCCGACATGGTCGAGCTGATCGAGCTCCGGCATGCGCTGCACCGCGCGCCCGAGCTCTCCGGCGAGGAGCGCGAGACGGCGCAGGCCATCGTCGGCTTCCTCGCCCCGAGCGCCCCCGACCGGGTCGTCACCGGGATCGGCGGCCATGGCGTCGCCGCGATCTATGAGGGCAGCGAGCCGGGGCCGACCGTGCTGGTCCGGGCCGAGCTCGACGCGCTCCCGATCGAGGATTTGTCCGGCGTCACGCACGCCTCGCAGGTGCCGGGCAAGGGCCATCTCTGCGGCCATGACGGCCACATGACCATCCTTGCCGCGCTCTCACGCGGGCTCGGGCGCCAGAGGCCGCAGCGGGGCAGGGCGATCCTGATGTTCCAGCCGGCCGAGGAGACCGGTGCGGGCGCCGCCGCCGTCATCGCGGACCCGAAGTTCGAGGAGATCGCGCCGGACTTCTCCTTCTCACTGCACAACAAGCCGGGCATGCCGCTCGGCGCCATCCGCCTGTCCGAGGGCGCCGCGAACTGCGCCTCGCGCGGCCTCAAGATCGTGCTGAGCGGCCGCACCTCGCACGCGGCGACGCCGGAACACGCGATCTCGCCGATGAAGGCGCTCGCCCGTCTGTTGCCGGAGCTGACGGCGCTCGGTCCGGGCGGGGCTCTCGATGCGAATTACCGCCTCGTCACGGTCACCCATGCCAGCATGGGCGAGCAGGCCTTCGGCATCACGCCCGGCCGGGCCGAGATCTGGGCGACGCTGCGGACCCTGAACGATTCGCTGATGGGCGCGCTCTGCAGCGAAGCGGAAGCGCTGGCGCGCGAGGCGGCCGAAGCCGGCGGGCTATCGGTCACCATGGATTATTTCGACATCTTCCATCACTGCGAGAACCATCCCGAGGCGGTGGCGCATCTGCGCCGGGCGCTCGACGATGAGGGCATCGCCCATGGCGAGACGCCGCCGCAGCGCGGCTCGGAGGATTTCGGCCTGTTCGGCCGCTCCTCGAAATCGGCGATGTTCCTGCTCGGCTCCGGCGAGGATACGCCGCCCCTGCACAATCCGGACTATGATTTCCCCGATGCGCTGATCGCCCCCGGCGCCCGCGTCTTCATGCGCACGATCCGCAATCTCCTGGGGTAGGCAAAGCCTCTCCCGTCATTCCGGCCGCAGCGCAGCGGAGCGCCGGAATCCATCCCAGAGCGCACGCGCGCTTCGATGGATTCCGGAGCTGCGCCGCTCGCGCGGCTTGTCCGGAATGACGGCGCCTTCTGTGCGGACCGGAAGACCGTGCTATGGCCGGATCGAGTCGCAGGCATGAGGGACCCCATGCGCAGGATCAGGATCATCGGCATCGGCGCCGGCAACCCGGAGCATCTGACGCTCCAGGCGGTCAGGGCGCTGAACGAGGTCGATGTCTTCTTCGTGCCCGACAAGGGGGAGGAGAAGGCCGCCTTGCGCGAACTGCGCGAGGAGATCTGCCGGCGCTATATCGAGAAGCCTGCCTATCGCATGGTGCCGCTGCGCGTGCCGCAGCGTGCTCCTGCCGGCTCCGACTATCGCGGCAGCGTCGATGACTGGCATGCGGCGCTGGCCGAATCCTATGAGCGTCTCCTTGCCGAGGAACTTGGCGAGGGCGAGGTCGGCGGCCTGCTCGTCTGGGGCGATCCGGCGCTCTATGACAGCACGCTGCGGATCATCGAGGCGGTGCGTGCCCGCGGCTTCGCCCTCGACTACGACGTCATTCCCGGAATCAGCAGCGTCCAGGCCCTGGCAGCGGCGCACCGGCTGGTGCTGAACCGCATCGGCGAGCCGGTGCTGATCACCACCGGCCGCAAACTGGCCGAGAGCGGCATGCCGGGCGATCAGGGCAGCGTCGTCGTCATGCTCGATGGCGAGCAGGCCTTTGCGAAGATCCCGCCGGAGGAGCTCGACATTTACTGGGGCGCCTATCTTGGCGCGGAGGAGGAGATCCTCGCTTCCGGCCCGCTTTCGGAGGTCGCCGGGGAGATCGTCGAGCGCCGCGCCGAGGCCCGCGCTGCCCATGGCTGGATCATGGATACCTATCTCCTGCGCCGGAAGGGCTGAGGCAAAGACGAGATGCGGCCGGCGAAGCGGCCTGCTGCGTCAGTCGCGCGGCTTCGCAACCGCTGCGAACTGGGCTAGCTTGTCTAAAATCTGAGATTCTAGGCGACGACAGGGCCGACCCGATGGCTATCCGCTTCGACGAGATCGGCCACCGGCTGAAGGCCTACCGGCTCGGGCGCGGCCTGATGGCCGAGGAGGTCGCCGAGCGGCTCGGCATTTCGCGCGCCGCGGTCTACCGCATCGAGGGCGGCGGCGTCGTCAAGATCGAGACGCTCGAGCGGCTGGCGGGCGTGCTCGAGACCACGGTCGCCTCGTTGCTCGGGGCGGGGGTCGAATACTATGCCAGCCCCGTCGCCTATTTCGAGCGCATGCGGCAGATCGAGGAAGAGGCCGACCAGGTCGTCGCCCATTTCCCGCCGCTCTCCTATCTGCTGACCTCTGGCGACTACGCCTCCTATCTCCGGCGGACGCTGGTCGAGGCCCTGCCGCCGCATGTCGAAGATCGCGACAAGGCCGAGGGCGAGATCGACGCGGTCATCGCCATCCTCGACGAGCGCCGCAAGGCCCGCGAGCGCCGTCGGCTCAGCGTCGTCAACTTCGTCAATGTGCTGGAGATCGAGCGCTGGCTGAAGCTCGGCATCGTCGGCCGCTTCAACCTTCCCGAGGACGAGCTCGCCCGGCGGCGTCTCGCGGCGCGGGCCGAGGTCGAGCATCTGCTGGCGCTGATCGAAAGCGAGCCGATGGGCATCCAGATCGGCCTGATCGAGGAAACCCTGCCGAACATGACCTTCCAGCTCTTCCGGACCGCCGAGAAGACGCTGCTGGGCCTGAGCCCGTTCCGGCTCGGCGGAGAATTGCCGAACCTCCGTTCCGGCATCGCCATGCTCACGGCGGACGAGCAGCCGGTGCGGCTCTACGAGGCGCTGGCCGATGATCTCTGGCGCCGGGCCCGCAAGGGCAGCGAGGCCGGGGCGCTGCTGCGCGCGGCGCTGGCACGCTCCGGCGCGACGGCCGAACGCGCGCCGAAATCGGCTTCAGCCCGCGGCTGATTCCGGCAGGCGCAGCACCGCGCCGGCGACCTGTTCGAGGGCTTCGTCAGGGTTCGCGCAGCGTGCCGCGCCGTCCACCGCCGGGGCGCCTTCCAGAAGGAAGACCGGCCGCCCGAACTGCAGCGCAAAGGCGATCTCCGACAACGTGCCATAGCCGCCGCCGATCGCGATCAGACTGTGCGCGGCGCGCGCGATCAGGGCGTTGCGGGCGACGCCGATCCCGGTCGCGAGCGGTACGGTGACATAGGGATTGGCGGCTTCCGGCTCTGTGTCGGGGAGGAGGCCGATCGAGAGGCCGCCGCCGTTGGCGACGCCGCGGCAAACGGCTTCCATCACGCCGGCGCGGCCGCCGCACAGCACCGTCAGCCCGTGCCGGGCGAGCAGGAGGCCGGTCTGTTCGGCCGCCTGCTCTTGTTCCTGCGTGGGTGTCCGCGTGCCGATCACCGCGACTGGCGTGCGCAGTGGCCGGCCGCTCGCATGCTGGAGCCAATGCAGCGCCTCGATCGGCGTGACCGGCTCGCCCTCTGCGGACGCCGTGTCCGGCTGCCATTGCCGCGTCGCCGGGTCGAAGCCGTTGCCGCGGTCGTCGTTGAGGCGGCCATGCGCCCGATCGAGAATGAGGCGCATGGCGTGGTGGCTCAGCCCTGCTTGGCCTGGTTGAAGTCCGAGATACCGCCATGCGCGGCCGACCACTTGGCCGGCTCGTTGAGGAAGCTCTCGACCTCGTCCAGCACCTTCGGCTCGAAATGGCCGCTCGCCTTGGCGACCTTGAGCACGTCCCACCAGGTGGTGAGATAGTGCAGGCCGACGCCGATTTCCTTCATCATCTCGCGGCCCTGCGGGAAGATGTCGTAGTAGAACAGCACGAAGCAGTGATCGACCTTGGCGCCGGCGTCGCGCAGCGCCTTGCAGAAGTTGACCTTGCTGCCGCCATCGGTGGCGAGGTCCTCGACCAGCAGCGTGCGGGCGCCCTCGACCACCTCGCCTTCGATCTGCGCATTGCGGCCGAAGCCCTTGGGCTTCTTGCGCACATACTGCATCGGCAGCGCCAGCCGGTCCGAGATCCAGGCAGCGAAGGGGATGCCGGCCGTCTCGCCACCGGCGACGATGTCGATCGATTCGTAGCCGATGTCGCGCACGATCGTCGTCGCGGCGAAGTCGATCAGAGAGGAACGCAGCCGCGGGAAGGAGATGATCTTGCGGCAGTCGATATAGACCGGGCTCGCCCAGCCCGAGGTGAAGATGAAGGGCTTGTCCTTGTAGAAGTGGACGGCCTTGATCTCGAGCAGCATCTTGGCCGCCTCGAGGGCGATCGTGTCCCTGTCGACCGGCATGTAGAGATTGGGCATGGTCTTCTTCTCCAGGGGCTGAGCGCCATCGTTCGCCGGCTGCGGCGTTCGGGCGGGGCAATGTCGGGTTCGCAAACGGCCCCTTCTCAGCGCGATGACGGTCGAGGTCAATCCCTGAATCGCGCCACGACCCGCCGATGCTTGTGGAAAGCCCGCCGCTTTCCGAAAGTGTCGCAAAATTGAGATTTAGGATTGCAAATGAGATAATGCCGTGACAATCATGCCGGCGTGCGGCGCGGAGGGGCTATGTCTCGCGCAGCGGTGAGCTTCTCGCGGCAGGCCCTAGCGGTCGGTCGTCAAGTGACGCAGAAGCGTCCGGAGAAGATGGGTGCACGCCCAAACTCCAAAGGGACGGCAGGCAGAGGCACGCACGGGGCGTGCCCTGATGCATTTGCGTTCCTGTGCACGTCATCAGAAGCCAGACAGGGGACTCCGCCGTGAGTGACAACCAGGCCGCAACCGCCGGCTCAATCGCCCATTCCGCACCGACAGAGGTCGACAGCAAGGCCAGGAAGGCTCTCTGGGGCTCGGCCATCGGCTACGCCATGGACGGCTTCGACTTGCTGATCCTCGGCTTCATGCTGCGGGCGATCTCGGCCGATCTCAATCTGACCCAGGCGCAGGGCGCTTCGCTCGTCACCGCGACGCTGGTCGGCGCCGTGATCGGCGGCATCGGCTTCGGCATGCTCTCGGACCGGCTCGGCCGCGTGCGCGTGCTGACCTGGACCATCGTCCTCTTCGCGGTCTTCACCGGCATGTGCGCCCTCGCGCAGGGCTATTGGGACCTCCTGATCTACCGCACCATCGCCGGCCTCGGCCTCGGCGGCGAGTTCGGCATCGGTATGGCGCTCGTCGCCGAAGCCTGGCCGGCCTCGAAGCGCGCCCGCGCCTCCTCTTATGTCGGTCTCGGCTGGCAGGTTGGCGTGCTCGCCGCCGCGATCGCGACGCCGCTGCTGCTTCCCACGATCGGCTGGCGCGGCATGTTCGCCATCGGCGTGCTGCCGGCGATCGCTGCCTATTTCATCCGCCATTCGCTGCATGAGCCGGACGTCTTCGTCGCCCGCACCAAGGACAAGCCGAAGGAGTCCGCGCTGCGCGCTCTCGTCAAGGACTGGGACACGACCAAGCTCAGCCTCGGCATGGTCATCCTCTGCTCGGTCCAGAACTTCGGCTATTACGGCGTGATGATCTGGTTGCCGAACTATCTGGCGACCCGCTTCGGCTTCGCCCTGACCCAGTCGGCCGTCTGGACCTCGGTCACCATCGCCGGCATGGCGCTCGGCATCTTCGCCTTCGGCCATATCGCCGACCGGATCGGCAGGCGCCCCGCCTTCTTCGGCTACATGCTCGGCGCAGCCGTGATGGTCGTGGTCTATTCGCGGTTGACCGACCCGATCCACCTCCTGATCGGCGGCGCGGTGATGGGCTTCTTCGTCAACGGCATGCTCGGCGGCTATGGCGCGCTGATCAGTGAGCTCTTCCCGACCACGGCCCGCGCCACCGCCCAGAACGTGCTGTTCAACATCGGTCGCGGTGTTGGTGGCTTCGGCCCCGTCGTGGTGGGCGCGATCGCCGCCGCCTACAGCTTCGAGGTCGCGATCGGCCTTCTGGCGACGCTTTATGTGCTCGACATGATCGCCATGTGGCTGCTGATCCCCGAGCGCCGCGGCGCCGAGCTCTCCTGAGCCGCTGAAAGGAGCGAGCCATGTCGATGCAACCGCTTCATCAAGGCTCGCTCGCCGCCACGACAGGCGGCGCGGGAGCCGTGGGTTCCTGCGCCTCCTGGAAGGCCAGCGTGGTCGCGGAACTCGCCGAGGTCGTCTCGCATGAGGCGGTCAACGGCGAATACCGGCACCTCGTCGTCCGCTGCAGCGCCGAAGCTGCGGCGGCCGAGCCCGGCCAGTTCTTCCAATTGCTCTGCCCCCAGCCGGTCGGCGAGCAGCCCTTCCTGCGCAGGCCGATGAGCCTCTACGGGGCGGATCCGGAGAAGCGCCAGGTCGAGTTTCTCTACAAGGTGACGGGCGCCGGTACCCGCGGCCTCGATACGCTGCGGGTCGGCGACCGGCTCGACATCATGGGGCCGCTCGGCACCGGTTTCACGCTCGATCCCTCCTGGCGCAGCATCGTCGCCGTCGGCCGCGGCGCCGGGCTTGCGACGCTCGCCCCGCTGGCGAAGGCGGCCAAGGCCAACGGCACCCGCGTCACCGCGGTGTTCAGCGCCCGCCGGCCGGACCTGCTCGTCTCGGTTGACCTCTTCCACAGCCACGGCGCCGACGTCGTCGCCGTCACTGATTCCGAATCGACCAGCGGCCCGGCCAATGTCGAGCGCATCCTGCGCCGGCTGATCGCCGACGGCGCCTGCGATGCCTTTTTCACCTGCGGCTCCAGCCGGCTGATGCGCGTCCAGCAACGGCTGGCGCAGGAATTCGGCCTGCCCGGCCAGGTCGCGATGGAGCAGCAGATGGCCTGCGGAATCGGCCTCTGCTACTGCTGCGTGCGCGACTTCAACGTCAATGGCGAGATCGTCCACCGGCGCGTCTGCTGGGACGGGCCGGTCTTCGACCTGATGGAAGCGCTGCCATGAACCCGGTGATGAACGCAGCCGCCCATGCGGCGCCGGATGTCGACCTCTCCGTCAGCATTGGCGGGCTGAAGCTGCGCAATCCGGTCATGCCGGCCTCCGGCACCTTCGCCGAGGGGCTGGAGAAGGTGATGGATTTCAACCGGCTCGGTGCCTTCGTCACCAAGACGATCACCCGCGAACTGCGCGCCGGCAACCCGCTGCCGCGCGTCGTCGAGCGGCCGGGCAGCCTGATCAACGCGATCGGCATCCCCTCCAAGGGCGTGCGCTATTTCGTCGAGGAGACGATGCCGCATTACGCGGCCTATGACACGCCACTGGTGGTGAGCATCTCGGCGCCGACCGCCGAGGGCTTTGCCAGCCTCGCTGCCGAGCTCTCGATCCCCGGCATCGCCGCGATCGAGGCCAACATCTCCTGTCCGAACATCGAGGAGGACGGCAAGGCCTTCGCCATGCGCGCCGAATCCACCGAGAAGGTGACGCGGCAATTGCGCGAGGCGACCGACCTGCCGCTCTGGGTCAAGCTGACGCCCAATACCGGCGATGTGCCGGAAGTGGCGCGCGCCGCCGAAGCCGCCGGCGCCGATGCGGTCGTGGTCGCCAACACGATCCTGTCGATGGCGATCGACCTCAAGACCTTCAAGCCCTGCCTCGGCAACATCATGGGCGGCCTCTCCGGCCCGGCGATCAAGCCGATCGTGCTGCGCCAGGTCTTCCAATGCGCCAAGGCGGTGAAGATCCCGGTGATCGGCTGCGGCGGCATCTCCACCGCCGAGGACGCCGTCGAATACATGCTCGCCGGCGCCAGCGCCGTGCAGGTCGGCACCGCGACCTTCCTGCAGCCGGCGGCGATGACCACGATCATCGACGGACTCAGGAGCTTCTGCCTGCATCGCGAGATTCCGCGCGTCACCGACCTGATCCGCGGCGTCGTCATCGAGGAGGCCGACGAGTCCGAACTCGCCTGGCTGGATCCCGTATCGTGACCGCGCACCCTGCCGATCTGCGCAACGTCTTCAGCGGCGACGAGGGCGACCGCGCCTTGTCGGAAGCCCTGTTCGACTGTTTGTGCGAGGCGACTGGCGACGGCGTCGGCATCACCCGCGAAGCCTATAGCGAGCGCGAATCCCTGGCGCTCGACATCGTCGAGGCGAAGGTGCGGGAGCTCGGTCTCGCGACCGAGCGCGACGCCGGCGCCAATCTGGTGATAACGCTCGAAGGCGCCGAGCCGGAGCTGCCCTTCCTGGCCTGCGGCTCGCATCTCGATTCTGTGCCGCAGGGCGGCAATTTCGATGGTGCCGCCGGCGTCATCGCCGGCCTCGCCATCATCGCCCGCTTCAAGGAAGAAGGCTTCGTGCCGCGCCGGACCATCAAGGTCTATGCGCTGCGCGGCGAGGAGAGCGCCCGCTTCGGTAAGGCCTATATGGGCTCGAGCGCACTGTTCGGGAAACTCACCGCTGCCGACCTTGCGGTGCGCGACCATGCGACCGGCCGGACCCTGGCGCAGTGCATGGCCGATATCGGCGTCGACATGGCCCGCGTCGAGAAGGGCGAGCCCTTGCTCAACCCCGCGACGGTCGCGGCCTGGATCGAACTCCATATCGAGCAGGGGCCGGTGCTGGTCGCCCGCGATCTGCCGGTCGGCATCGTCACTGGCATTCGTGGTAATGTCCGCCATCGCAATGTCGAATGCATCGGCGAAGCCGGCCATTCCGGCGCGGTGCCGCGCTGGCTGCGGCGCGATGCGGTCTTCGCCACGGCCGAGCTGATCACCCATCTCGACCGGCATTGGCGCACCCTGCTGGAGCGCGGCCGCGACGTGGTGGTGACGGCCGGCGTACTCGGCACCGACCCGCAGGAGCATGCCATCGCCCGCATCCCCGGCAAGGTCAGCTTCTCCTTCGAGGTGCGCAGCCAGAACCGCGAGACGTTGGAGGCCTTCTACGACCTATTCCTCTCGGAATGCCGGCTGGTCGGCGAGGAGAGGGGGGTCGAATTCAGCTTCGACCGCCGCCTCGAATCGGCCCCGGCGGTGATGGATTCGGGCTGGATCGCGCGGCTGAAGGCGGCGGCGCGCGGGCTCGGCCTTCCCGACGAGGAGATTCCGAGCGGCGCCGGCCATGATGCGGCGGTCTTCGCCAATGCCGGCATCCCGAGCGCCATGATCTTCGTGCGTAACGAGCACGGATCGCATAATCCCAGGGAAGCGATGGCGATCGATGATTTCCTAGCCGGTATCGCGGTGATGCGGGCGGCCATCCGGGAGGCGGTACAATGAGCGTTTCGCAACTCTTCGATGCTGCGCCGGCTGCGGAAGCCGAGGCGCCGCTCTCGCTCACCATCCGCCGGCCCGACGACTGGCACGTCCATCTGCGCGACGGTGCGATGCTCAAGGCCGTGTTGCCCTTCACCGCCGCCCAGTTCGCCCGCGGCATCATCATGCCGAACCTCGTGCCGCCGGTAACGGCCATCGCCGCGGCTGCCGCCTATCGCGAGCGCATCCTCGCCGCCCGGCCGGAAGGCTGCGACTTCACCCCGCTGATGACCTGCTACCTCACCGACACGACCGTGCCGGACGAGATCGAACGCGGTTATCGCGAGGGCGTCTGGGCCGCGGCCAAGCTCTATCCCGCCGGCGCCACCACCAACGCCCATCACGGCGTCACGAATATTCCCAAGCTCGCGCCGGTGCTGGAGCGCATGGAGAAGATCGGCATGCCGGTCCTCGTCCATGGCGAGGCGACCGACCCGGCCGTCGACATCTTCGACCGTGAAGCTGTCTTCATGGAGCAGGAGATGCTGCCCCTGCTGAAGCGCCATCCGGGGCTCAAGGTCGTGATCGAGCATGTCACCACTGCCGAGACTGTCGCGATCGTCCGCGCCCATGCCGGGCGCGCCGCCGGCACGATCACCCCGCATCACCTGATCATCAACCGCACCTCGCTCTTCCAGGGCGGTCTGCGCCCGCATCTCTACTGCCTGCCGGTCGCCAAGCGCGAGAGCCATCGTCTCGCCCTCTGCGAGGCCGTCACGTCTGGTGATTCCTGTTTCTTCATCGGCACCGACACCGCCCCGCATCTGCGCGGCGCCAAGCAGGCCGAGTGCTGCTCGGCCGGCGTCTTCGGCGGCGCGACCGCGCTGCAGACCTATGTCCAGGTCTTCGACGAGGCCGGCGCGCTCGACCGTTTCGAAGCCTTCGCCTCGGAGAATGGCGCGCGCTTCTACGGCCTGCCGCTGAACGAGGGCACGATCACCCTGGAGCGCAAGCCGAGCCGGGCGCTTGCCGCCGTCGAGGTCGAGGACAGCGAGGTCGTGATCTTCCGCGGCGCCGAGAACCTGCCCTGGTCGATCGGCGAGGTCCGCCCGTGAGCGCCGGCGAGATCGGCGAGGCGGTCGCCCGGCTGCTGTTCCGGGCGGGCGCCATCCATGTCAGCCGCCAGCAGCCCTATGTGCTCGCGGCCGGCTGGGCGAGCCCGGTCTATGTCGACGTTCGCCTGCTGCTCGGCGACCCGCAATTGCGCCGCGCCGTCACCGATCTCGCCGTCCGCTATGCCGAGGCGGCCTTTCCCGCCGGCAGCTTCGATGCCGTCGCCGGCGCCGAGACCGCCGGCATCCCCTTCGCTTCCTGGTTCGCCGACCGCACCGGGCTGAAGCTGCGCTATGTTCGTAAGCGCCCGCTCGGCGTCGGCCGTAACGCCCAGGTCGAGGGCGGGCCGGTCGACGGGCTGCGCGTGCTCCTTGTCGACGATCTGACCACCGATGGCGGCAGCAAGCTCGGTTTCGCCCGCGGCCTGCGCTCGGCAGGTGCCAGCGTCGAGCACGTCCTGACGATCTTCTACCACGATGTCTTTCCGGGCGCCGGCGAGCGCCTGCAGGAGGCGGGGCTTTCCCTGCATCCGCTCGCCACCTGGGCCGATGTCCTGCGTGCCGATGCCGGCCAGGAACTCGCCGCCGAGGATCGCGCCGAGATCGAGCGCTTCCTCGCCGACCCCGTCGCCTGGTCGACGCGCCATGGCGGCCGCGTCAGCCTTTCGCCGCGCGTCTGATCCGGAAGGAGCCTGCGATGAAGCCCAAATCCCGCGAGGATTCCACCAAGGCCGATCTCGCAGCAGCAACGCCGATCACCGCACCGCCGCAGGCCGACAGCGTCCAGCTCGCGACGACGCAGACCATCGCGCTGGCCGAAGTCAGGACGCGGCGCGAGCATGACCTGCTCGGCGATGCCGATGTGCCGGCCGACGCCTATTGGGGCGTGCATACGCTGCGTGCCGTCGGCAATTTCCCGATCACCGGCGTGCCGGTCGGGCATTTCCCGGAATTCGTGCGGGCATTGGCCCTGGTCAAGCAGGCGGCGGCGCGCGCCAATCGCCGCCTCGGCAATCTTCCTGCCGCGAAGGCCGAGGCGATCGAGCGGGCCTGCGACCTGATCGCGGTCGAAGGCCGCTTCCACGACCAGTTCGTCGTCGATGCCGTGCAGGGCGGGGCCGGCACCTCGACCAACATGAACGCCAACGAGGTCATCGCCAACGTCGCGCTCGAATTGATGGGCCGGCAGAAGGGCGACTACGCCGCGCTCCATCCCAATGACGACGTCAACATGGCGCAGTCGACCAATGACGCCTATCCGACGGCGCTGCGCCTCGCCGTGATCTTCGCCACCGAGCCGATGATCGCGGCGCTCGACGAGCTCGCCTTCGCCTTCAAGGCCAAGGCGGTCGAATTCGCTGATGTGCTGAAGATCGGCCGCACCCAGCTCCAGGACGCCGTGCCGATGACGCTCGGCCAGGAGTTCGACGCCTTCTTCGCCACGATCAAGGAGGATGTCTCGCGGCTGCGCGAGGCGGCGGCCCTGTTCCGCGAGGTCAATCTCGGCGCGACCGCGATCGGCACCGGCATCACCGCCGATGCCCGCTATGCCTCCCTCGCCATCGAGGAGCTGGCCCGCGCCGCCCGCCAGCCCATGGTGCCGGCGACGAACCTGATCGAGGCAACCTCGGATATGGGCGCCTTCGTGCTGTTCTCCGGCGTGCTCAAGCGCGTCGCCGTCAAGCTCTCGAAGATCTGCAACGATCTGCGCCTGCTCTCCAGCGGCCCGCGCGCCGGCTTCAGCGAGATCCGGCTGCCGGCGGTCCAGGCCGGTTCCTCGATCATGCCGGGCAAGGTCAACCCGGTGATCCCGGAAGTGGTCAACCAGGTCGCCTATCTCGTCATCGGCCACGATCTCACCGTGACGCTCTGCGCCGAGGGCGGCCAGCTCCAACTCAACGCCTTCGAGCCGACCATCGGCTATTGCCTGCTCTCCTCGCTACGCCATCTCACCGCGGCGGTGACGACGCTGACGACGCGCTGTGTCACCGGCATCGAGGCCGATCGCGAGCGCTGCCTGGCGCTGGTCGAGGACTCGATCGGTCTCGTCACGGCGCTCGGACCGCGCCTTGGCTACGAGGCGTCGTCGCGGGTGGCGCGCCGCGCCCTCGCCGAGAAGCGCAAGGTTGCCGAGATCGTGCTCGAGGAAGGCCTGCTCAGCCGGGCCGAGCTCGACGAGCTCCTGAAGATCGAGGCGATGACGGCCCCGTCACGCCCGAAGCCCGCCGGAAAGGCGCGGGCCTGAACGATCGGCCGCCGCAAGGTCGGACGGCCGCCTACCCGGAGAGGATGATGAACGAGCTGTTGAACTGGCTGCTCCAGCAGAAGGGCAGCATGAATACCTATCTCGAATTCCAGGGCCGTGCCCTCGAATTGCGCGCCGCCGAGCCCGAGCATGCCGCGCTGCTGCGCCTGCTCGCCGATCTCGCCGGCCGCTTCGCCGAAGCCTATGACCGCCGCCCGCTGCCGCTCGACGTCGCGGAGGGGGCGTTGCAGCAGCTCACCGGGCTGATCGAGCAGGCGCTCGCTCCGGGCGCTGCCGACCCGGCGCATCGGCTTGAACTGCTCAACCGGATCGGCGCCGCCGAACTCGCCTGAGGCGGCGGCTCTCGCGGCTCGCCCTTGGCGGCGATGCCAATCATGCAACCCGGCCCTGGCCGGGTTGTTTGCTGTCCGGGCTCATCAAAAGCCGGATTTTGGGTTAGTAGAGCCGCTGAAGCTTAGAGGCCGGCTTAGGGATGGCTGGCAGGGAACCTTGCGCGCTCTGTGCGCATATGCCGGTTTCAAGGTAAAATATGACGCAATATCAGTACATTAGGTTTTCCGTGGCGCCGATGATGGACTGGACCGACCGGTATTGCCGGGTGGTCCATCGCCTGATGTCGCGTCGCGCCCTTCTGTACACGGAGATGGTGACGGCGCAGGCCGTGATCCGCGGCGACCGGCAGCGGCTGATCGGCTTCGACGCGGTCGAGCATCCGGTCGCGCTGCAGCTCGGCGGCAATGATCCCATCCTGCTGGCCGAGGCGGCAAAGATCGGCGCCGATTTCGGCTATGACGAGATCAACCTGAATTGCGGCTGCCCCTCCGATCGCGTCCAGGGCGGGGCCTTCGGCGCCTGCCTGATGCGCGAGCCCGACTTGGTCGGCGACTGCGTCGCAGCGATGAAGGCGGCCGTCTCGATCCCGGTAACCGTGAAGTGCCGCATCGGCGTCGACGATCAGGATCCGGAAGTCGCGCTCGACGCCCTGACTGCGACGGTCCGGGCCGCGGGCGTCGATGCGCTAATCGTGCACGCCCGCAAGGCCTGGCTGCAGGGACTTTCGCCCAAGGAGAACCGCGAGATCCCGCCGCTCGACTATGAGCGGGCCTATCGTCTCAAGGCGGCCAATCCCGACCTGCCGGTCTCGCTCAATGGCGGCATCCGCGCCCCCTCCGAATGGCTGCCGCATCTCGACCATGTCGACGGCGTCATGCTCGGCCGCGAGGCCTATCAGAACCCGGAAGTGCTGCTTTCCGTCGACCCGCTGCTGTTCGGCGAGGCGGCGCCGGTCGCCGACGCCTTCGAGATGCTGGAGGTGCTGGAGCCCTTCATCGCCGCACATCTCGAGCGGGGCGGGCGCCTGCACGCCTTCACCCGCCATCTCGTCGGGCTCTTTCCCGGCCGGCGTGGCTCGCGCCTGTTCCGGCGCCATCTCGCCGAGCATTGCGTCGCCGCCGGTGCCGGCCTGGCCGATCTGCGCGCCGCCATCGCCCGCGTCGAGCGCGAGGCACCCTCCGCGATTGCCGCCGAATGAACGAGGCCTTGCCGATGACGGGTGAACCCGCCACCGTCGATCCCGCGCTGGTCGCCAGGATCGAAACGAGCTTCGCCAAGCAGGCTTTCATGACGACGCTCGGCGCCCGGCTGGTCCGCGTCGCGCCGGGCGACGTCGAGATCGCCTTGCCGGTTTCAGGCCATCTTTGCCAGCAGCACGGCTTCGTCCATGCCGGCGCGGTCTCGACCATCGCCGACAGCGCCGCCGGCTATGCCGCCTTGACCGCGATGCCGGCCGGAGCCGGCATCCTCACGGCCGAGTTCAAGATCAACCTGCTGGCGCCCGCCACCGGCGAGGAACTGCGGGCGCTCGGCAAGGTGGTGAAGGCCGGTCGCACGCTGACGCTCGCCACCGCCGAGGTCTTCGCGGTCTCGGGCGGGGCGCGCAAGCTCTGCGCGATGATGACGGCGACCTGCATGACGATCGCCGGCCGCGAGGGTGTCGCCGACTAGCGGCTTTCGATCCGCCGGATCGTCACTCCGGAGCTGCGCCTCTTGCGGCCTGTCCGGAATGACGGTGCCGGCGGGTTTAAGCCTGCTCTAGCGTGGCCTCAACCGTTCCAGCTCGCCCAGCCGCTTCATTGCAGCCTGCTGCTGAAGCAGGCCGTAATTGATGCCGGACGCGTTCAGCGAACTGCCGGTCTGGAAAGGATACTCGGCGAAGTCCGAGAAGAACTCCTTCACCTTGGCCTGGATCGGCACGAGCAGCCACATCTGCTGGGCGAAGAACTTCATGGCTTCGCCGCCTTCCTTGGTGCCGCGCTCATAGGGATCCATCCGTAGGTTGGTGATGTTGGCCCAGGATGGGACCTCGCGCGTCGCTGTTGCGATGTTTCCCTCGCTGGCGACGGCGAAGCTGACCTTCCAATCGTTCCATCGGATGGCGTTCAAATTGCCACCCTGATCGAAGTAGAAGACGGTGTCCCGCGGAGGCTCCTTCGTCTCGCCCTTGAGGAAGGGCATGAAATTGTAGCCGTCGAGATGAACCTTGAAGCTCTTCGACCCCGCTTGGAATCCGGTCTTCATCTTCTCCTTGACATCTCCAAGCCCGGCGGCAGCGCAGAAGGTCGGGAACCAGTCGATCAGTGCGATCGGCTCGTTGACCTCCGTCGCGGGCTTCACCACGCCCGGCCAGCGCACCATCATCGGGATGCGGAAACCGCCTTCCCAGGTCGTGCCCTTCTCGCCCCGGAACGGTGTCATGGCGCCGTCTGGCCAGAGCGCGATCTCCGCGCCGTTGTCCGTGGTGTAGAGCACGATGGTGTTGTCGGTAATGCCGAGATCGTCGAGCTGCTTGAGCAACTGCCCGACATGGCCGTCATGCTCGACCATGCCGTCGGCATGGATGCCCTTGCCGGTTTTACCCAACGATTCCGCCTTCAGATGGGTGAAGACGTGCATACGCGTCGAGTTGAACCAGCAGAAGAACGGCTTGTTCGCCTTGGCCTGACGGTCGATGAAATCCTTGGCGCCGGCCAGGAATTCCTCGTCGATCGTCGGCATGCGCTTGGTGTTGAGCGGGCCGGTATCCTCGATCTTGCCGTCCGCCGAGGTCTTGAGCACGCCGCGCGGGCCGAACTGCCTGCGGAAATTCGGGTCCTTCGGATAGAAGTAGCCTTCCGGCTCCTCCTCGGCATTGAGATGGTATAGATTGCCGAAGAACTCGTCGAAGCCGTGCCGCGTCGGGAGATGCTCGTCCCGGTCGCCGAGATGGTTCTTGCCGAACTGGCCGGTGGCGTAGCCGGCGGTCTTCAGGGCATCGGCGATCGTCGGCATCCAATCCTGGATGCCATGCGGATCGCCCGGCATGCCGATGGTGAGCAGGCCGGTACGGAAAGGTTCCTGCCCGAGGATGAAGGAGGCGCGGCCGGCGGTGCAGCTCTGCTGGCCATAGGCGTCGGTGAAGATCGCGCCTTCCTTGGCGATGCGATCGATATTGGGCGTGCGGTAGCCCATCATCCCCATTGTATAGGCGCTGATCTGGGGAACGCCGATATCGTCGCCGAAGATCACGAGGATGTTCGGCTTGCGCCCGGCGGCCGGGGCTGTCGGCTGCTGCGCCTGGGCCGGCTTGACGTCCGCCGAGAGATAGGATGCCGCCGCAGCCAGGGCGGTTCCGCCCAGAAGGATGCTGCGCCTGTCGAGAGATGGGTTCGTGCCGGAGACGTCCTGCTTCGGGGGCATGGAGAAACCTCGCGCATTGATCGGAACCGTGAGCGGAGGCCCTGTCTCGCCATAGCTTCTGACGCTCGCGCTCGGGATCAAGAGACTGAAAGCACGCGGCGGCAGCCGGCAAGTTCGTAACAGTTACGCACTTGCCGAGGAGCGCGACCTCTCTTCGCCGCGTCTCGCTCGGCCCGGATGCCGTCGAGCCGGCGAGCCGACGGCGCAGTTCTTGCTCCGCCGGCCCATGGCTGTGTCTGCGCGCATGGCGGCCCTGCCGCACCAACCTTGCCCTTTCCCGGCGAATCCCTAAGAGCAGCCCCACCTTCCCATATTCGGAAACATTATGATTGCCGGTATTCCCATCAACGACCTGATTTTTCTCGCCGTCTCGCTGATCGCCGCGGGGGCTGTCACCGGCCTGCTCGCCGGCCTTTTCGGCGTCGGTGGTGGGGCGGTCATCGTGCCGGTGCTCTACGAGGTCTTCCGGGTCATCGGCGTGCCTGAGGAGGTGCGGATGCCCCTCGTCGTCGGAACCTCGCTCGCCGTCATCATCCCGACCTCGATCCGCTCCTTCAACGCGCACCGGGCCAAGGGTCTGGTCGATACCTCTGTCATCAGGATCTGGGCGCTGCCCGTGGTGCTCGGCGTCGGTCTCGGCAGCCTGGTTGCGCGCTATGCTTCGCCGGACGTGTTCAAGGCGGTCTTCGTCGTGGTCGCCTTCGCCAGCGCCATGCGCCTGCTCTTCGCCTCCGACCGCTGGAAGCTCGGCGACGATATGCCCGGGCCCTTCCTGATGCGGGTCTACGGCTTGGTCATCGGCGTGCTTTCGGCGCTGATGGGTATCGGCGGCGGCCAGCTCTCCAGCCTGTTCATGACCTTCTACGGCCGCCCGATCCATCAGGCGGTCGCGACCTCGTCCGGCCTCGGCGTGCTGATCTCGATCCCCGGTGCGCTCGGCTACATCTATGCCGGCTGGCCGAAGATGGACCTGCTGCCGCCGCTCTCGCTCGGATACGTCTCGCTGATTGGCTTCCTGCTCTTCATCCCGACCTCGATCTGGACGGCCCCTATCGGCGCACGCCAGGCGCATCGTCTGTCGAAGCGCAAGCTCGAAGTCGCCTTCGGCATCTTCCTCCTCCTGGTCTGCGCCCGCTTCTTCTGGTCGCTGGTCTTCTGATCGGAGGGAGAGCCGTGCTTTCCATCCGTGCAGGCACCGAAGCCGATCATCCGGCACTCGCCCGGCTGATGGCCGAGATGCAGGCGCATTATCGCGTGCCCTGTCCGTCGGATGTCGAGATCCGGGCGGGGCTTGCCGGCCGCCCGGCCGGAGCCGAGCTCCTGGTCGCGGAAGACGGCGAGGCTCTCGTCGGTTTCGCCGCCTTCGCTGCGATCTATCCCGGTCCCGGCCTGCGGGCCGGCTTCTTCCTGAAGGAGCTCTACGTTGCGGAGACCGCGCGGGGTCTCGGGGCAGGGCGGCGCCTGATGGCCGAGCTGGCGCGCCTCGCCTTGGCGCGAGGCTTTGGCCGCGTCGACTGGACGGCGGCACGCGACGATGTCCGCCTGCTGCGCTTCTATGAAAGCCTCGGCGCATCGCCGCAGCCGGAGAAGGTCTTCTTTAGGTTGAGCGGCGAGGAGCTGCGTCGTCTCGCAGAGAGCTGAGCCGCTCTTCCAGCGTCGCCATGATCGAAAGCCGCTCGGTCTCGCTGAGGCGCGACCATTGCGCGATCTCCTGGAGCGTGCGCCCGCAGCCCTCGCAGAGCTTGCTCGCCGGGTCGATCACGCAGATGCGGACACAGGGGCTCGATGCGGCGCTCATTGCCCGCTCCAGCCGAGAACGAGCGCGATGCCGAGATAGATCGCGATCTCGGATAGCTGCTGGCAGGCTCCGGCGATGTCGCCGGTCTGTCCGCCGATCAGCCGCTTGGCGGTGCGCATCAGCCAGCCGCTCGCCAGGGCCGAGAGACCGATGCCGAGTAAGAGCCCCCAGAGCGGCAGGGCGCCGGCGAGCCCAAGCAGCAATCCGATGCCGGCCGAGAGACCGTAGGCGAAGGGCAGCACAGCGCGCTGCGGCGTGCCGACCGCGGCGGAGGCACCGTCTGTTCGCGCCGGCGGCAGCGTTGCGACCACGCGAATGCCCTCGATGCGCGACCAGGCGGCTGCCCCGAGAATGGCGGCTGCGGCGGCGAGGGCCCCGGCGCCATCGAGGATCGCAGCCAGCGCGGCGACGCGCAGCAGCAGTCCGAGCCCGATCGCCAGCGTGCCATAGCTGCCGATCCGGCTGTCCTTCATGATCTCGAGCCTGCGCTCGGGCGTCCAGCCACCGAACAACCCGTCGGCGCTGTCGGCCAGCCCGTCCTCATGGAACGCGCCGGTGGTGAAGACCAGCACGGCGACGCCGAGGGATGCGACGACGAGGTCGTCGAGCCCGGCGAGGCCGGTCACGAGGACGATGAGCGCGGCGGGCAGCGCGATCAGCAGGGCAGCGAAGGGCAAAGCGCGCGGCAGCAGCCGGAAATCGGGCGTCGTATGCGCCTTCTCGCCCGGCATCTCCGGCACCGGGAGGCGCGAGTAGAAACGGATGCAGGCGGCCGTCGCGGCGAGCCAGCCCGGCCAGGCCGGTGGCGCGGCAGGCGCATTCTCGCTTTCGGCTTCGGCCATTCCGCGTCGTTATCCCAGATTGTCTTCGCTCGCCTCAGCCTATAGCAGCAGCGGCAAGCGGGCGGCGATGGCTCAGCCGCCGGATTCCAAAAGTTTGCGAAAAGACGAGACGCGATGTCTTCCTCCGGCCTGCCTTTCGACGATATCCGCCAGCTCATCGCCGGCATGCCCGGCCCCGACATGGCCGCCGCCAACACCGTGCGCGCCCGCGACAAGGATCTGACCAAGCCGGCCGGCAGTCTCGGCCGGCTCGAGGAGATCGCCGAATGGCTCGCCGCCTGGCAGGGCAAGGCGCCGCCGCGCGTGGATCGGCCGCTCGTCTGCGTCTTCGCTGGCAACCATGGCGTCGTCGCCCAGGGCGTCTCGGCCTATCCGCAGTCGGTGACGCGCCAGATGCTGGAGAACTTCGCTGCCGGTGGCGCCGCGATCAACCAGATCTGCGCCGCTTATGATCTCGGCTTCAAGGTCTTCGATCTCGCGCTCGACCTGCCGACCGGCGATTTCACGCAAGGGGACGCGCTCGACGAGCGCGCCTGCGTGGCCACCATGGCCTTCGGCATGGAAGCCCTCGCCGGCGGCGCCGACCTTCTGGCCCTCGGCGAGATGGGCATCGGCAACACGACCTCGGCCGCTGCGATCTTCGCGGCGCTCTATGGCGGCAGCGCTGCCGATTGGTGCGGCCGCGGCACCGGCGTCGACGATGACGGGCTGCAGCGCAAGGTTGCGGCCGTCGAGGCCGGGCTGAAGCTGCACGCCGCCCATCTCGGCGATCCCCTGGAAGTGCTGCGCCGCTTCGGTGGGCGCGAGATCGCGGCGATCTGCGGCGCCATCCTCGCCGCTCGCCTGCAGCGCATCCCGGTGATCCTCGACGGCTATGTCGTCACCGCCGCCGCCGCGATCCTGCACGCGCTCGATCCCTCCGCGCTTGACCATTGCCTCGCCGGGCATCTCTCGGCCGAGGGCGCCCATGCGCAGGCGCTGGTCCGGATCGGCAAGCAGCCGCTGCTGGCGCTCGACATGCGCCTGGGCGAGGGGACGGGCGCTGCGCTCGCTGCCGGCCTCGTCAAGGCCGCCGCCGGCGTCCATTCCGGCATGGCGACCTTCGCGCAGGCGCAGGTCTCGCAGAAGAGCGAGTAACGCGAAAAGAGCGTGCCGGGCGTCCGGCTCGGCACGTCTTTCACCTCTCAGGCGCCGTAGCGCGCGATCACCTCGGCCAGCGGCACATGGCCCTTGAAGGCGCCGCTGCCGGAAGGCGTTTCGCCGTTTTCCAGCGCGGCGGCAAAGACCACCGCCGGATCGGTCTCGACCCGCTGGCGCAGAGCCTGCAGCTTCGGCCAGCGCGAGAGCTCTGCCACCTCGTGATATTCGAGCCAGCGCGCCACGCCGGCGAGCAGCCCGTCCGCTAGGCTGCGCTTGCCGCCGACGAGCCAAGGGCTGTCGTCCAGCATCTCTTCCAGCCTGTCATGGCGCTCGATCACCCGCTCGCGCCCGAAGCGACGAAGCGCGGCTTCGAAGTCCGGGTCGGGCTCGGGCAGTTCCAGCGCGACCCAGAGCGGCGTGAAGGCGCCGGTGAAGCCGGTGTTGAGGAAGCCCATCAGCTGGTGCATCCGGTCGGCCTCGGGCGAGAGCGGATCGAAGCTGATGCGTCGCTCGTTGTCGCGCGCCTCGAGATAGGCGGCGATCGCCATCGTCTCGGTGAGCGGGCGGCCCTTATCGGTGATCAGCACCGGGGTTTCGACGCGCTGGTTGATCCGCTTGTAGGGCGGCTCGCGCATCTCGCCGAGCATGTCGACGCGGCAGAGTTTGTAGGGCTGGCCAAGCCATTCCAGAGCCGCGACCAGGCCCATCGAGGTGCCGGCCGGGTAGCCATAAACGAGTATCGGTTCCATCTTGCGTTTTCAATGAAGGACGGGAAACGCTGCGCAGCGGGCTGGAACCTAGTCAGCCGTCGCCCCATGTAAATTACGCACTTTTCTGTAACCACAGCATCGGACCGAAAAAGTGGGATGCACTTTTCGGACAACTCGGATGCGACAACGAAGAGTCAGATCGCCCTGTCCGCGTGCGAACGGACGCGCAGCGATCTAACCGGGAACGGAGCATGAAGGACGTTGTCTCGGACTGCGCGATCGAAAGCGTCATGCGGGTGCTGAGCGGCCGCTGGCCGACCTTGCTGCTCTACTATCTGAAGGACGGCACCAAGCGCTTCGGCGAGCTCCGGCGCGACAATCCGACGGTTTCGCATCGCATGCTGGCGCTGGAGCTGCGCAAGCTGGAGGCGGCCGGCATCGTCCAGCGCATCGACCATGAAGGCTATCCGCGCCGGGTCGACTACCAGCTGACGCCGGCAGGGCTTCGCCTCGTGCCGTTGATCGATGCGCTCGGCGACTGGTGGGAAGAGGTCGAGCAGGGCGGCCGCGGTGCCGAGCTCCTGCCCAGGGTGGCCTGAGGCGTCCGCTCCGCCCGGACGCTATGCGGCCGAGCGCTCGCCTGGCTCCGGCAGCGCGGGCAGCGTATCCATCACGCGTTCTGCCGGCAGCGTGATCGTTACTTCCGTGCCTGCGCGCGGCTTCGATTTCAGGGTGAAGCCGCCATTGTGCAGGTCGATCAGCCCCTTGACGATCGGCAGGCCGAGCCCCGAGCCCTGTTCGGCCGTCTTGATCGCCAGCGAGCCGCGTCCGAAGCTCTGCAGAACCACCGGTATCTCGTCCTCGGGAATCCCCGGGCCGGTATCGGTCACCGTCACATATTGCCCGCCGGTCGCGGTCCAGCCGACCTTCACCGAGATGTCGCCACCCTGCGGTGTGAACTTGATGGCATTGGAGAGGATGTTGAGTACGACCTGACGGATGGCGCGTTCATCCGCCCAGATTTTCGGCAGTTCGGGTTCCACCGCCTCGCGGATGCTCTGGCTCTTGGCCTTGGCGCGCAGATTCAGCATGTGAACGCAGTCGTCGACGATCCCAGCGAGGCTGAGCGCTTCCTCGTTGAGCTCGTATTTGCCGGCCTCGATCCGCGACAGGTCGAGGATCTCGTTGATCAGGTTGAGCAGATGCTGGCCTGAGCCATGGATGTCGCCGGAATATTCCTTGTACGCGCCGTTGGCGTGCTCGCCGAAGACCTCGTTCTTCATCACCTCCGAGAAACCGAGGATCGCGTTGAGCGGGGTTCGCAGCTCATGGCTCATCGTCGCCAGGAAGCGGGATTTGGCGAGGTTGGCCTCCTCGGCTTTGCGCCGCGCCTCGTCTGAGTTGGCTTTCGCCGTGCCGAGCTCGGCGATCAGCGCGTCCTTCTCCGCCCTGAACTCGATGGTCGCGACCGAGGTCGAGTAGAGCCGGTTGGAGAGGAAGATGAAGAAGAGCTGGGCGCAAGCCGCCATCATCAGCATGGTCACGCTGTCGATGTCGGAACGGCCGGAGAAGAACAGCACCAGCGCGCCGGTGATGGGCACCAGCCCGGCATAGACCGCCATCGGCATGGTCGCGCAGAGCATCACGGTGATCGCGCTGACGATCAGCAGCGTCGTCGTCAGGAAGAAGCGCGCGCCCGGTGCCTCGACCCCGATGAACAGGATCGGCAGAAGCGCCCAGGAGATGCCGTGCAGCATCTCCGCGAGCGGCATCGTCTTGCGCCAGAAACTGATCCGCGCCTCCGCCGATGGCTCGGCCAGGAAGCGCCGGCACAGCACGAACATCAGGACGCACGAGATTGCCACGAAGGCGAACCAGCCCGAAACCTTGTAGAGCGGCACCCAGGCGCCGGCCGCTGCGCCGACGAGCAATGCGAGCACGAGCGTGCCCGCCGTCCCGTTCAGCCGGTACTGGGCGAACAGCCGGACGAGCTCGTAGTCGAAGGCACGGTCGAGGCCGGTCGTCGAGGTCAGCCGCTCGCGGGCCGATCGCACCTCGCGGCTGATCAGCTTTCGGCGCGCCAGCGCCGACGGGTCGGGTCCGCGACCACGTTGGACCTGTTCGGCGGTGAGTTCCGGCATACCCGAGAAAAGCGGCTCCTGCCCGGTCGCGCACCTTGCGCTCCGGCTCGCCATGATGAGCAGGAAATCGTTAAGCTTGTGCTGATGGCTCGCTTCGGATTCAGGACGAATGGTTACGGCCCGTTTGGCTGGCGGCGTGTCGGCCGCGCGGTCGATCTCGTCGTGGCGCTTGGTTTCATTGGGCTTTTGGCGGTCGCGGGCGCGGTCCTGCAATATCGGCTGGGCCCCGCCAGGAACCTCGCCGGCGCTGCCGAGGCGATCGATGGCGATTCGATCAGGCTCGCTGGCGAGGAGCTGCGGCTGGAGGGGATCGACGCGCCCGAATACCGTCAGACCTGCCGCGACAAGGGCGGACGCGATGTCGCCTGCGGCCGCCAGGCCCGTCGCGCGCTCGCAGGCATGCTGGCGCTCGGCAATGTCAGCTGCACGATCTCGCGGCCGGATCGCTATGGCCGGGGTCTCGCGCGCTGTCGCCAGGGCGAGGCGGATATCAACGCCGCCATGGTCCGCAATGGCCAGGCATTGGCTTATGGCGACTATCGGGCCGAGGAGGAGGAGGCGAAGGCCGCGGGACGCGGTCTCTGGGCGCTGAACTTCCAGCGGCCCTCGGAATGGCGGCAAAGCCACCCGCGCTAGGCTGGGGTGAAGAACGAAAAACCGGCTGATGCCGGCGGTTGGCTCGAGGTTCGGGCGGGCAGCCGGCGCTGGAGGCGTGTGAGGGCATGCGACAGGTGCATGACGGCGGGCTGTCGCGGGGAATTTCGTCGCAGCCGCCTCCGCTCTAAAGGAAATCCTTCCCTCCCTGGAGGCCAGCCGGAGCAGGCCGATGATCGGCGCCATTCTTCTCGCGCTCGCGCCGATCGCCCTCTTGATCGCGCTCGGCCATCTCATGCATCGCCGGCGATTCCTGCCGGACAGCTTCTGGCCGCAGGCCGAGCGCCTCTGCTACTACGTGCTGCTGCCGGCGTTGTTCATCCACGCGCTCGCAATGGCGGATCTGCGCGGCGTTCCGGTCGCCAGCCTCGCCATGACGCTGATGGTGCCGATCATCGTGGTCTCCGGGCTGCTGGTGCTGGCCAAGCGCTGGCTCGGCTATAGCGACGCTGCCTTCACCTCGGTCTTCCAGGGCGGCATCCGCTTCAATAACTATGTCGGGCTCAGCGCCGCGGTAAGCCTGCTCGGCGCGCCGGCCTTGTCGATGGCCGCCGTCGCCAATGCCGCGATCGTGCCGACCGTCAATCTGCTCTGCGTGCTGGTCTTCGCACGCTGGGGCGTCGCCCAGCCGACCCTGCGCGGCGTATTGCGCGGCCTCGCGCTCAACCCGCTGCTGATGTCCTGCCTGATAGGCATCCTGCTGCAGGCCAGCGGCCTCGGTCTGCCGCCCGGTATCGACGGCTTCATGAAGGCGCTCGGCCAGGCGTCGCTGCCGCTCGGCCTGCTTTGCGTGGGAGCGGCGCTGGATTGGGGCGCGCTCGGGCGGGGCTTGCGCCCCGCGCTCGCCGCCTCCTTCGCCAAGTTCGTGCTGATGCCGCTCGTGACGTTCCTCATGCTCAAGGCCGTCGGGCTCGGCGGCCAGGCGGCATTCATTGCCATCCTCTTTCACGCGCTGCCGACGGCCTCGTCGTCCTATGTCATGGCGCGCCAGCTCGGGGGCGACGCCCCGCTCATGGCCGGCATCTGCGCCTTGCAGACGGTGCTGGCGGCCCTGACTGTGCCGATCGCGCTCCTGCTGCTCGCGCCAGCTCTCTAGGGACGGCTATCGCGGCTCGCGCGGGTCGTCGAGGCTGGGGCCTTCGATCCGCGCCGCGCCCGCCCGCCTGGAGCGCGACCAGAAGCTCGCCAGCACCAGGCCGACGGGGATCGCGAGGATCACGATCCAGACGACGAAACTCCAGCTCCGTTCCATGCGGGCGCTCCTTTCGTCCTTTCAACCGGATCTGCAGCCTGCGGTTCCGCGCCGCCGCGTCCTGTCGGCTCCGATTGCCGAGGCCATGCTCGCGCCCTCTTGTCGGGCTTTGTCTTGACAGGGCCGATTTGCCGCCATGAATGCGGCAGTCAGGAATGCGGCTGAGACGAGAGCGGGGGTGAAGGTGGCGATGAGGCTCTATGACGGTGGGCGGGCGCCCAATCCCCGACGGGTTCGGATTTTCTTTGCCGAGAAGGGGGTGCCGCTGCCGGAGCTGGTGCCGGTCGACATCGCCAAGAAGGAGCATCGGACGCCGGAGTTCACCCGCATCAACCCATCGCAACGCCTGCCGATTCTGGTGCTGGAAGATGGCACGGCGCTGGCCGAGACCATGGCGATCTGCCGCTATGTCGAAGGGATGCACCCGACGCCCGCGTTGTTCGGCGACGGCCCGAAGGATGTGGCGCTGATCGAGATGTGGAACCGGAGGATCGAGCTCGGCCTGTTCTCGAGCGTCGCCGCCGTCTTCCGCCACAGCCATCCCTCGATGGCCGAGCTCGAGGATCAGGTGCCGGAATGGGCCGAGGCGAACCGGGAAATGATCGACGACCATCTGATGCTGCTGGATCTGCAGCTCGCTGGAAACCGCTTCGTCTGCGGCGATGAGCTGAGCGTCGCCGACATCACGGCCGGCATCGCGATCGATTTCATGAAGCCGTCGCGCATCCCGCTGCCTGAGGATTTCGCCAATGTCCGGCGCTGGCACGGCGAACTCTCCGCCCGCCCGAGCTGGAAGGCCTGAGGGGTGCGCGGGATCGCCATCCTGCTCGCGCTGCTGCTCGCCCTGCCGGCACTGGCGACCGAAAGGCTGACGGGAGAGCAGATCAAGCAGGCCTTCACCGGCAACACGGTCAGCGGCCGCTACACGGGCGGAGGCTTCTTCACGGAGTACCACGATCCCGATGGCCGGGCGCTGGGCCATAATGGCTGGCACGAGAACCGCGACGCCTGCTGGATCATCAAGGATGATGCGGTCTGCTACTACTATGGCCCGCCGAGCGATCGCACGATCCACTGCTTCACCGTCGAGATGAACGAGCGGCTCTATGTGCTGCGCAACCTCGATAATGGCCGGATCAACGCCATCGCGACCGTCGAGCTCGCCAACCCGCGCAAGCACAATGATGGCGGCCAGCCTTGGTATTGCGACGGTTTGATCTCGCGCGCGCCGGACGTGCCGATGTCGCGCCGCCTGATGGCTGCGCGGTGACCCGAATGGCGCGCAGCCGCGCCGCTGCGCTGGTCGCGCTGGCCTCGTTGGCCATGCCCGCTTCCGCCGCAGAACGCCTGTCCGGTGAGGCGATCCGCCAGCTCTTCGAGGGCAACACGGTCAGCGGCCGCTACAATAATGGCCGCCCGTTCAGCGAATTCCACCACAAGGACGGCCGGGCCACCGGCCATAACCGGCACGTCCTCAACCGCGACGCCTGCTGGACCACCACGCAAGAGGCGGTCTGCTATTATTACGGCCCGCACGAGACGCGCCGGACCTATTGCTTCACCGTCGAGCGCAGCGGCGAACTCTATGTGCTGCGGACCCAGCGCGAAGGCCGCATCAACGGCGTCGCCACCATCGAGCCGGGCGATCCGCAGCGCCATACCGAGAAGGCCCCGGCCTGGAACTGTGACGGGCTGATCTCGCAGCGCCCTGGCCGGGAGCAACTCGCCGGGCGGTGAGCAGCTCGAGCCTCAGACGGTGGTCCGACATCTGATCCTATGGTGCACGCATGAACTTGATCGCCCATGTTGAAATACCAGCCGCCGATCTTGAGAGGGCGATGCGCTTCTATTCGGCTGTCTTCGGGGTGGCGTTCGGAGAGATCGTCACGATCCACGGCAACAGAATGGCCTACTTCCCGTTCGAGCAAGGCAAGGATGGCGCGAGCGGCGCGCTCGCCGAAGGGGAGATCTATGTGCCGACCATCAATGGTGCGGTCATCTATCTGAGCGTCGGCGACATCGACGATGTTCTGGCCAGGGCCGGCGAGCAGGGGAGCGAGCTGTTGTTTCCGAAGACGCCGATCGGGGCGGGGGCCTTCGTCGCCGAAATCGCCGACAGCGAAGGCAATCGTATCGCGATTCAAACCGCATGATCGGAAGAACGTGCCCGATTCTCCCTATGATCCGGCCCAGTCTCTCGACGTCGTCCTCGCCGAACTGCGCGCCTGCCGGCTCTGTCGCGATGCGCCGCTCTACCCGCCGCGATTGCCGCATGAGCCGCGGCCGGTCATCCAGGCGGCGGCGAGCGCAAGGCTGCTGATCGCCAGCCAGGCGCCGGGGACCCGTGTCCATGCCAGCGGAAGGCCCTTTACCGATCGCTCGGGCGACCGGTTGCGCGACTGGCTCGGGCTCGACAAGGAGCGCTTCTACGATGCCGCGCGGGTCGCGATCGTGCCGATGGGCTTCTGCTTTCCGGGCGCGGACGGCAAGGGCGGCGACCTGCCGCCGCGCCGCGAATGCGCGCCGACCTGGCAGGATCGCGTGCTCGCCCATCTGCCCGATATCGAGCTGATCCTGGTGATCGGCCGCTATGCGCAGGCCTGGCATCTCGGCCCGAAGGCTGCGGCCGACCTGACCGCGACCGTGGCCGATTGGCGCAGCATCTTCGCTGGTGAGCGCCGGCCGCGCATCCTGCCGCTGCCGCATCCTTCCTGGCGCAATAATGGCTGGCTCAGGAAGAACCCCTGGTTCGAGGCCGAGCTGCTGCCGGTCCTGCGCGCCGAGGTGGCGCGGTTGGCGGGGTAGCCTGATGTCACGATGAACCGTCATTCCGGCCGCAGCGAAGCGGAGCGCCGGAATCCATCATAAGGCGAAGAACTCTATGATGGATTCCGGAGCTGCGCCGCTTCGCGACTTGTCCGGAATGACGATGCGGGAAGCGCCGGGGCGCCCTTACTTCTCCAGGCGCTTCAGCAGGCTCGAGGTGTCCCAGCGACCGCCACCGAGCTTCTGGACGTCGCCATAGAACTGATCGACCAGCGCGGTGACCGGCAGCGTCGCCTCGTTGCGGCGGGCCTCGTCGAGCACGATGCCGAGATCCTTGCGCATCCAGTCGACCGCGAAGCCGAAATCGAACTTGCCGGCGTTCATCGTCTTGCCGCGGTTCTCCATCTGCCAGGAGCCGGCGGCGCCCTTCGAGATCACCTCGAGCATCGCCTCGACATCGAGTCCGGCGCGCTTGGCGAAGTGGACGCCTTCCGACAGGCCCTGGACGAGGCCGGCGATGCAGATCTGGTTGACCATCTTGGTGAGCTGGCCGGAACCGGCCGGGCCCATCAGCTTGCACATGCGGGCGAAGCTCGCGATCACCGGCTCGACCCGGGCATAGGTCGCCTCGTCGCCGCCGCACATCACGGTCAGCACGCCGTTCTCGGCGCCAGCCTGTCCGCCCGAGACCGGCGCATCGATGAAGCCGAAGCCGGCGGCGCTCGCTGCGGCATCAAGCTCCCGCGCCACATTGGCCGAGGCGGTGGTGTGGTCGACGAAGACCGTGCCCTTGCCCATGGCAGCAAAGGCGCCGTCTTCACCGGTCGTTACCGAGCGCAGATCGTCGTCGTTGCCGACGCAGCAGAAGACGATCTCCTGGCCCTTGGCGGCGTCCGCCGGGGTCGGCGCCGAGGCACCGCCATGCTGCGCGACCCAGGCCTGCGCCTTGGCGGGGGAACGGTTATAGACCGTGACCTCGTGGCCCTTGGCCTTGAGATGGCCGGCCATGGGGTAGCCCATCACGCCGAGACCGAGGAAAGCGACTTTGGCCATGGGACTGCTCCATTCCGGTTCGTAAGGTTCCGAATCGCGTGTAGCGCGCGGGGGCGGAGGAGGGAAGGTGCATGGCGCCACGCCGGCCTGGCCCTAAATGCACGCCTGCGCTCACGACATCCGGAGCGGCGGCGCCAATGTCTTGCCCGGCCTCCGGAAATCCGGCAGGAAACCGGCCATGACGATCAACAATGACGACGAGCTTCAGGCGTTGCGCGAGATCGGCCGCATCGTCGCCGAAGCGCTTGCGGCCATGGGCAAGGCGCTCGAGCCGGGCATGACGACGGCCGAGCTCGATGCGATCGGCCGCGGCATCCTCGAGCGCGAGGGCGCGCGCTCGGCGCCGGAGACTGTCTACGGCTTCCCGGGCGCCACCTGCATCAGCGTCAACGAGGAGGTCGCGCACGGGATCCCCGGCGAGCGCCGGATCGCCGCCGGCGACCTCGTCAACATCGACGTCTCCGCCGAGAAGGGCGGCTATTTTTCCGATACCGGCGCTTCCTTTACGGTGCCGCCGGTCGACCGCAGGATCGAGCGGCTGTGCCGCGACGGCAAGCGGGCGCTCTGGGCAGGGCTTGGCCAGGTCGGCGCCGGCAAACCGCTCGCCGGCATCGGCCAGGCCGTCGGCCGCTTCGCGCAGAAGAACGGCTATTCGCTGGTCCGCAATCTCGCCAGCCACGGCATCGGCCGCTCGCTCCATGAGGAGCCGAAGGAAATCGCCACCTGGCCCGAGCGTTCCGAGCGCCGCGTCATGCAGAAGGGGCTGGTCTTTACGGTCGAGCCGTTCCTGTCGCTGGGTGCGGACTGGGCCGAGCATGAGGGTGACGACCGCTGGACCCTCTATTCCGAGCCGCGCGCCCCGACCGTTCAGTTCGAGCACACCGTAGTCGCGACCACGAACGGCCCACTGATCCTGACCCTGCCGGCGTGAGCGTCAGCCCTCACCGCATCGCCAGATGCTTGGTCAGCCTGAGCTCCAGCCGGTCCCAGACCCGGCGGATCAGCTCGGTCAGCGCGAGATAGATCAAGGCTGCATAGAGGTAGATCGACAGATCGAAGGAGCGCGCGAAGGCAAGCCGCGTCGCGCCCATCAGGTCGAACAGCGTCACCAGCGAGGCGATCGCGCTCGCCTTGATCATCACGATCAGCTCGTTGCCGAGCGGGCGCAGCGCCAGGATCATCGCCTGTGGCAGGATGACGTGGCGCAGGCTCGACCAGCGGTGCAGGCCGAGCGCCAGCGCGCCCTCGAACTGGCCGCGCGGGATCGACTGGATCGCGCCGCGCAGGATCTCGGCCTGGTAGGCGGCGGTGTTGATCGTGAAGGTGAAGACCGCGCAGTAGAACGGCTCGCGGAAGAACCACCAGAGCCCGACATCCTGCCAGAACAGGCGAAACTGGCCGAAGCCGTAATAGACCAGGAAGAGCTGGCAGAGCAGCGGCGTGCCGCGGAAGAAGGTGGTGTAGCCGTTGATCGCGACCTGCGCCCAGCGCGGGCCGTACAGCCGGGCGACCGCCAGCCCGATGGCCAGTGCGAAGCCGACGGCGACGGAGATCACCACGAGCTGCAGGGTGATCCAGAGGCCGCTGAACATGCGGCAGCCATAGTTCTGGAAGACCTCGGAGCCGACGAGATAGCCGGGATATTCGCACCAGCTCATCGCGTCGTCCCGCCGAAGGCGGCGTAGCCGCGGTTGGTGCGCCGTTCCATCCTGCCGATGCCCCAGGCGGAAATCAGCGAGAAGCCGAAATAGATCAGCATCGCCGCGCCGAAGAACAGGAAGGGCTCCTTGGTCACGACATTGGCCCGCGTCGTGATGAACATGATGTCGGGCAGCGTGATCACCGAGACCAGCGAGGTCTCCTTCAGCAGCACCATCCAGTTATTGCCGAGCCCGGGCAGGGCGACGCGGATGAGCTGCGGGAAGACGACGAGCCGGAAGGCCTGCGGCTTGGAGAGGCCGAGCGCGGCGGCGGCCTCGCGCTGGCCCTTCTGGATCGAGTTCAGCGCGCCGACCCAGACCTCGCTGGAAAAGGCGGCGAGCACCATGCCGAGCGCCACCATGCCGGCGACGAAGGGCGGGATCGAGAAGCCCGACCAGATCTTCTGCACCAGGATCTGGATGCCGAAATAGATGATGTAGAGCGTCAGCAGCTCTGGCACGCCGCGGAACACCGTGGTGTAGACCGTCGCGAAGGCGCGCAGGATTACGCTCTCGGAGCGCTTGCAGAGCGCGACGATCAGGCCGAGCGCCAATCCGAAGGGCAGGGTGGCGAGGGCGATCGAGATGGTGATGGCGGCGCCCTGGAGCAGGGCCCATCCCCAGCCGCCGGGGCCGAAGCCGAGCAGCGCGAATTTGTCGAGCATGGGAGAGCCGGCGCGCGAGGAACTGGATCCCGCCGGCCTGGCGCGGCCGGCGGGCAGGCGTCAGCCAAGGGTCAGTCGAACTTGAACCACTTGTCTTCGATCTTCTTCTGCGAGCCGTCGGCGATCGTCTCGGCGATCGCCTTGTCGAACATCGCCTTCAGAGCGGTGTCGGCCTTGCGAACCGCGCCGGCGACGCCGGCGCCGTGGATCGCATCATCGCGCTTCACCTCGGCGATGCGCTTGCAGCAATCCTTGCCCTGGCCCTTGAGGAAATCGGCCAGCGCCAGCGCGTCGGCGACGATGTAGTCGAGGCGGCCGTTCAGCAGGTCGAGATTGGCCTCTTCCTGGGTCGGATAGAGCCGCGCGGTCGAGTCCTTGTAGAACTTCTCGAGGAAGTTCGCGTGGATCGTCGAGCCCTGCGCGCCGATCGCCTTGCCCTTCAGGGCGGCGGGGGAGATGTCGGTCGAGGTCGTGGCCTTCGGGCCGACCATCCAGATCGGGGTCTTGCTGTAGGGCGAGGTGAAGTCGACCTGCTTCTTGCGCTCTTCGGTAGCGTTCATGCCGGCGATGATGATGTCGTACTTGTTGGCCTGCAGCGCCGGGATGATGCCGTCCCAGTCCTGCACGACCCAGGTGCACTTCACCTTCATCTTCTCGCAGAGCAGGTTGCCGTAATCGATCTCGAAGCCCTCGAGCTCCTTCTTGGCATTGAGGTTGTTGTAGGGCGGATAGGCGCCTTCCGTGCCGATCCTGACCTCTTTCCATTCCTTGGCCTGCGCCAGGGCACCGGTGGCGCCGATGGCAGTTAGTGCCGCGGCGGCGATGAAGCGAACGAAACCTTTCATGGTGCCTCCCCTTGAGGTTTGCCGAGCCGGGCGTTTCGAGTTCCCGTTTCGGCTTGTGCGCGCAGATTGTGCGATCACAGGCCTAGCCCGCAAGGGGCGCCTTGCAGCTTTTCTGAGCGATCCGGCGCAAGAAAAATGCACCGCAAGGCGTTGCCATGACTTGGTTATTTGAGAATTTTTTAGCTCCGAGCCCCCGTCCGATTTTGCGACGAAAGCGCAATTCGTCAGCGGCTCACGGCTCTTCGGCGGAGCAAACCCGTTGCTGTGGCGCTTCGGTCGCGCCTCTCCGCGCATCAGAGGCCCCGATGCGTTGTGCCGGAAGGGGGCAAGTTTGGGACACGTCCCCTCGCGCCGGCGGTCGGCGCAACCGATTCCATCACGAGGCGAAAATGCTCGTGGGCGGCTTCTCTCATGTCTGTCGCAGAACTTCGCATTGTGAGGAACGAATGACGGGATCGACCCAGCGGGTTTCCACCTTGCGCTGGTTCGACCAGCCTCGGAACTCCGCGAGGCCTTCCTTGAGGCGCCATTCGAAGCTGACCGAGCACGTTGATCTTCCGTCCGTGCTGACGCGAACGATCCAGGAATGCGTTGGATAGGCTACGATCCGGATCAGCGTGCGATCGTCGATGACCCGCCAGACGGCAGGGAAACGGCCCACCGCATATTCGTCGCCGAAGGCCAGTGTCTTCGTCCGGTTCGGGCTCCACCTCTTGTTCAATGGCGAGGCGTCGTTGGTGACGCGCTCCTCGACGCCGCGGCCGCCGATCAGGGCGAAATTGACTTCGAAGTAGGTCCGGAAGGTCCGCTGCAGGGGCGAGACCTCCTTGCCGGACCAGTGCAGGGTGACCCTGAAGCGCGGTTCACTCGCAAGTGCCATATCCGGCACCGGGGCGCAGAGCATCCAGATGGCCGCCAGCAGCGCTGCGACTGACCTGCTCAGACGAGGCATGGCCCGCATCCCGCGACTTCGCTTCCCGGAGCGCCGGGCCGGAGTGGTTTCCGCGCGCAATCGAGGGCCTTGGCGACGGTCTCCAGCAGGCAGTGAACGCCGCCGCCGCGTCGGCCGTCAAGCAGCACCCGCGCTTGCAGCCGGGACCTGTCGCCTTGGCGACGTCCCGGCTGCAGTGGGCGATCCCTCGCCTGTCGATGTCGCTCAGAGCAGGCCAGCGCCGTTTTCGGCGAGCCAGGTGTCGTGCAGCCATTTTTCCGTCTTGCGGTGGCCGGGGAACGTGACCCAGACGATATCTCGCTCGAATACCATGACCTTTCGGTCGGCTCCGACGATGACCCACATCCAGCGCCCATCGGCCCTGTTGCGCATCTTCACCTTCATCCCGGTGAGCGTGAGGTTCTCGGTCTTCCCGCCGCGCGAGACGCGGAGTGGTTCGTCATGCGGCTCGATCCAGCTGACCTCGAGCACCGGCAGCAGATCCGGCGCTGCCAGCTTCAGGAAGTCCATGGCGATGGCCCGCGTCTCATCGCGCGAAGGCAGTCGGCCGCCGACCAGGTCGAGGTCCATGCGGGCAAAACCCTTCAGGCGGCCGTCTGCGGCGATCACCGTGCTGAAATGCTCGCCGCCGAGGGCGGCGTTGCGGCCATCGGTTCGCTGATGGCGGACCAGCTCGGCCGGTTCGTCGTCGACCGCGACCCGGCGCCGGGCCGCCTCGGCATAGCCGGCCGGCATGAAGGCGCCGACTGTCGTCGCGACGGGCTGGGCGGCAAGCGTTGTCATTGTCACGGGAGTTCCTGTCTTCGGGGGCGTCAGGGCACGCGCGCCGCCGGCCGCGGCAACTGACTGGCTGGCAAGAAGCGCGAGCGCGCCGACCAACGGGATTGCGAGGCGGGCGGCGATCATGAGCGCACCCCATTCCCGCAAGCGGCGACGCGGCGCGCCAGGGGCATCACCAGATAGACCATGCCGAGCACCATCGGTGGCACGGCGAGGGCGGTGACGGACCAGACCGGCCAGCCGCCAGTCACAGGCGTCAGAGCCAGCAGCAGGGCGTTGATCAGTAGATAGGCGCCGAGCATCAGCGTTCCCAGGAAACGGAGACGGGTGAGAGCGGGGTTGGGTGTTGGTCTGGTCATGGCTTTCTCCATAACGAAACGTATCGTTTCGTTATGATTGATAGATACGATCCGTTTCGATATCAACCAGCCTGCTGCAAGATTGTGCTTGCACTGGAGAGGCCTGCCGGGGCGAACCGACAGGGGCGCCACAGGGTTGGGAATGGGAGAGGGCAGAGCATGACGACTGCGAAAGTCGAGCAGCCGGCCCGCCGTGCTTCGATCGGGGCTCGGCGCAACCCGGCCTCGCAGGCGGCGATCCTCGCAGCGGCTCGTGCCGTTCTGGCCGAAGAGGGTTATGGCGGCTTCTCGATCGACGCCGTCTCGCGCCGCGCCGGGGCGGGCAAGCCGACGATCTACCGCTGGTGGAAGAACAAGGCCGAGCTGCTGATCGAGGTCTACGCCGCCGAGAAGGCGCGGGTGAAGGCTACGAAGACCGGCAACCTGGCCGAGGATCTAGCCCTCTATACCGCGGCGCTCTGGGATTTCTGGCGCGACACGCCGTCAGGTCGGACCTTTCGCGCGCTGATCGCGGAGGCCCAGAACGATGCCGCGGCGCTTGACGGCTTGCGGGACAAATTCCTGCCGGAGCGCCTGCTCGACGTGCGGACCCTGTTCGCGGCGGCGGTGGCGCGCGGCGAGATCGCTGCCGACGAGGTCGAGACGCGGCTCGCGCTCTATGTCGGCTTCAACTGGTACTACGTCCTGACCGACAGTCTGGACGAAGGGCGCGCGGCGATTCCGGCAGCGATGCGCCTCGTCGCGGCGCAGCTCAGGAGCTGACGCGGCCTCGGCTTACTCCGCCGGCGCGGGCATGGCCTGCTCGCTCGCCCTTGCATCCCAGAGCGTCACCAGGAAGATAGCGAAGCCGGACAGGGCCAGGCTGGCGCCGACCCAACCCGTCGACGTCCAGCCATGGCCGGCCGCGATCGCCATCCCGCCGAGCCAGGGGCCGAGCGCGTTTGCGGTGTTGAAAGCGCTGTGGTTCAGCGCCGCTGCCAGCGTCTGCGCCTCTCCGGCGACGTCCATCAGCCGAGTCTGCAAGGCGGCGCCGAGCCCGCCGCCGCAGCCGATCATGAAGATCACCACCGACACGGCCCAGATGTTTCCCGCCGCCAGCGGGAACAAGGCCAGCGAGGCTGCGCTCCAGAGCAGGATCGCGCCGATCGCCGGCATCAGCGCCCGGTCGGCTGCCCAGGCGGCGACGAGCGTGCCCGCCGTCAGGCCGAGGCCGAAGATCGCCAGCACGACCGGCACCGTCGCTGGCGAAACCCCGGTCACCTCCATCAAGGTCGAGGCGACATAGGTGTAGACGGCGAACAGGCCGCCGAAGCCGACGGCGCCGATCGCCAGTGTCAGCCAAACCTGCCGGCTGCGCAGTGCACCGAGCTCGCGCAGCGGGCTCGCGCCAGGCTGCGGCGCATCCTTGGGCGCGAAGGCGGCGACCATGATGGCGGTCGCGAGCGCCAGCACGGCGACAGTGCCGAAGCCCCAGCGCCAGCCAAGCGTCTGGCCGAGGAGATTCGCGAACGGCACGCCGAGAATGGTCGCGACTGTCAGGCCCAGCATGACACGTGCGACCGACTGCGCTCGCTGGTTCGCCGGCACCAGCGAGGCCGCGACCAGTGCGGCGACGCCGAAATAGGCGCCATGCGGCAGGCCGCTAAGGAAGCGGAACAGCAGCATCCAGCCATAGGACGGGGCGAGCGCGGAAAGGCCGTTGGCGATGGCGAAAGCCGCCATCAGCGCGATCAGGAGGGTGCGGCGCGAGAGCTTCGTCGCCAGGACAGCGATGATCGGGGCGCCGACGACCACGCCGGCCGCATAGATGCTGATCACATGTCCCGCTGTCGGCTCGTCGATGCCGAGCCCGGCCGAGAAATAGGGCAGCAGGCTCATGACCGCGAACTCGGCCGTGCCGATGGCAAAGCCGCCCAGAGCGAGGGCAAACAGGATCAGGCCGGTGCGCCGTGCCGGTTCGGCGAGCGGACGCATGGCGGCGTCGCCCGTGCTGGCGGGGGTCATGTGTTTCGTCCGGAAATGGGATGTTGTTGGTGTGGCACGTCGTGCGTGCTGCGTCGCAACATAGTGCCGTCGCGCTGCCTTCAATGCAAGTGTTTTGCATGACTGGAACGTTGGCGTGCGATCGTCATGCTTGCTGAGCATGGCGATCGCTTTCGCACGCACTCAGCGAGCACCTTCTCGTCAGTTGGCTCTGCACGAGGCGTGCTTGCGCTTAGGCGCCGGTGCCGAGCGGCGCTGGTCAGGTCAGCAAAATCGCCCGGCGCGCCCGCGACAGCGCGCAGCGGGCGAGGGCGCGCCGTATCGCACCCTGGCCAGAAGTCTTCCGCGTCAGGGCCGGCCCTTGCCGGCCGCGCGCGCCTCGGCGATCAGGCAGAGCTCGGTGAACAGCACCTGCGCCGCGCATTGCGCCGTATTGCTGGTCGCATCGTATTGCGGTGCGACCTCGACCACGTCGGCGGCGACGATGTTCCTGCCGCGCAGGCCGCGCAGAATGGCGAGCGCCTCGCGCGGCGTCAGCCCGCCGACCTCGGGCGTGCCGGTGCCGGGGGCGAAGGCGGGATCGAGCGAATCGACGTCGAAGGAGACGTAAGTGGGCCCGTCGCCGATCACGTCCAGTGCTTTGGCAATAACCGCATCGAGCCCCATCCGGTCGACCTCGTCGGCATGGATCACGGTCATGCCGGACTCGTAGGAGAACTCCCAGAGATACTCGGCGCCGCCGCGGATGCCGATCTGGATCACCCGCTCCGGGTCGAGCACGCCGTCGAGCACGGCCTGCCGGAAGGGGCCGCCATGGTGGAATTTCGAGCCCTCATAGGGGCCGGAGGTGTCGCAATGGGCGTCGATATGCACCATGCCGACCGGGCGCTTCTCGCCGACCGCCTTGAGGATCGGGTAGGTGATCGAATGGTCGCCGCCGACCGCGAGCGTCGAGACGCCGGCCTTCACGATCGTCTTGAAGGTCGCCTCGATATCCTCATGGCAGCTTTCCAGCGAGTAGCGCGAGCGGAACGGCACGTCGCCGATATCGGCGACCTTCAGCTCGCCGAACGGCGCCACGCCGGTGACATGGTCCATCGGCCCCATGCGCTCGACCGCGCGGACGGCGCGCGGCCCGAGCCGGGTACCGGCGCGGTTGGTGACGCCGAGATCCATCGGCAGGCCGATGATCGCGACGTCGAGCCCGCCGAGATCGGGCTGGGACAGGGCGTCGGGCCGGTAGGGCGCGCTGATGAAGGTCGCGACGTCGGCGAAGGGCCATTTGCGCCGGTCGCCCTTGAACTGGTCGGCGGCCACCTTGGCGAAGCGCGGGTCATGGATGTCGGCGCCGCTGCCGCCGGCATAGCGGGCCCTCAGTTTCGCCAGCTTGTCCTGGTCCATTGCCGTGACTCCGTGCCGTTTGCGCCGATCCGCCAAAGGGCGAGGTTGACTGAAATCGCCGAATGGACCATGCGCTTCTGATGCAGCCGTGCCATGCCGAGGGCGCAATTGTCGAGCACCCAGGGTTGGTTGACGGTCCTGCGACGACGGGGGGTGCTGCGCACATTACGTGCAAGTATAGATTCGAAGCTGATGAAGGTGATCGTGGATCAACCCGGCGCTCCAGCTCTTTTTTGTTACTGCATCACGCCACGACCGACAGCCTAAATTCGCACGCAGCGGTGCCATCGCCGGCGTCTGCTGTAAAAAAGGTCCTACCGAGGAGATGCCCACAATGAAGCGTCGTCAATTCATCCAGGCCGCCACCGCCGGCGCGGCCGCCTCCGCCATCGCCATGCCCGCGATCGCGCAGTCGTCGCCGGAAGTGAAGTGGCGCCTGACGTCGAGCTTCCCCAAGTCGCTCGACACCATCTATGGCGGCGGCGAGACGCTGTCGAAGATGGTTTCGGAGCTGACCGACGGCAAGTTCCAGATCCAGGTCTTCGCCGCCGGCGAAATCGTCCCCGGCCTGCAGGCGCTCGACGCGGTCACGAACAACACCGTCGAGATGTGCCACACCGTCGCCTATTACTATGTCGGCAAGGACCCGACCTTCGCGATCCCGTCCTCGGTGCCGTTCGGCCTCAACACCCGCATGCAGAACGCCTGGCTCTCGCATGGCGGCGGCGGCGAGCTCTTCAACGAGTTCTTCAAGAAGTACAACGTCCACGCGATCCAGTGCGGCTCGACCGGCGCTCAGATGGGCGGCTGGTTCCGCAAGGAGATCAAGACCGCGGCCGATCTCCAGGGCCTGAAGATGCGCATCGCCGGCATCGCCGGCCAGGTCATGGCCAAGCTCGGCGTCGTGCCGCAGCAGCTCGCCGGCGGCGACATCTACCCGGCGCTCGAGAAGGGCACGATCGACGGCGCCGAGTGGGTCGGCCCCTATGACGACGAGAAGCTCGGCTTCGCCAAGGTCGCCCCGTATTACTACTATCCCGGCTTCTGGGAGGGTGGTCCGGCGGTCCACGCCTTCATCAACACCGAGAAGTGGGCTTCGCTGCCGAAGAACTACCAGGCAGCGCTGAACGCGGCCTGCGCCTACGCCACCAACTCGATGACGGCGAAGTACGACGTCCAGAACCCGGCGGCCCTGAAGCGCCTCGTCGGCGCCGGCGCGCAGCTGCGTCCGTTCTCGCAGGAGATCCTCGAGGCCTGCCTCAAGGCCTCGAACGAGCTCTATGCCGAGATCTCGGCCAAGAACCCGGAGTTCAAGAAGGCGATCGACGCGATGCAGGCCTTCCGCAACGACCAGTATCTCTGGTGGCAGGTGGCCGAGCTGACCTTCGACATCTTCCAGGTCCGTTCGCGCGCGCGCTGAGCGCGTAGGCGATCGCCGCGTGCGATCGCTGCAGCATTTCCAAGCGCGGTGGACGTAGCTCCGCGCGACGAGATGCGATCTGATAGTGAGTCGGAGCATTCTCGCGCCTCGCGAGCGCGCTCCGGATCGAGAAGACTGCGGAAGCCCGGCCATGTGCCGGGCTTTTTCATGTCTGAGCCTCGTTGAAGCTGCACCGCAAAGCGAAAAACCTCGGTGTGGGCAGTACTAAAGTCGTACGCCATGCGATAATTGCATGGGGGGTATGCTTTTCTCTTGCGCTTTTTCACTGCCGCCGCTTTGCTGAGGGCCTCGCGCGAACCGGAAGCCCGGCGCGCCTGGAACAGCTCTGGGAGGAGCCAGCCATATGAAGCGTCGTCAATTCCTAACGGCCGCCGGAGCCGGCGCCGCAGCAAGCGCCATCGCCGCCCCGGCCGTCGCGCAGTCCATGCCGGAGGTGAAATGGCGGGTCACCTCGTCCTTCCCCAAATCGCTCGACACGATCTTCGGCGCCTCGGAGGTTCTCTCCAAGGCCGTCTCCGAGGCGACTGACGGCAAGTTCCAGATCCAGGTCTTCGCGGCGGGCGAGATCGTGCCGGCGCTGCAGGCGGCCGACGCCGTCACCAACGGCACGGTCGAGATGTGCCACACGGCTTCCTATTACTATGTCGGCAAGGATCCGACCTTCGCCTTCGGCACCGCGGTGCCTTTCGGCCTGAATTCGCGCCAGCAAAACGCCTGGTTCTACCATGGCGGCGGCATGGAGCTGCTCAACGAGTTCTACAAGAAGCACAACATCTACGCGATTCCGGGCGGCAATACCGGCTGTCAGATGGGCGGCTGGTTCCGCAAGGAGATCAAGACGGTCGCCGACCTGCAGGGCCTGAAGATGCGCATCGGCGGCTTCGCCGGGCAGGTCGTCTCCAAGCTCGGCGTCGTGCCGCAACAGATCGGTGGCGGCGACATCTATCCCGCGCTGGAAAAGGGCACGATCGACGCAGCCGAATGGGTCGGGCCGGCCGATGACGAGAAGCTCGGCTTCAACAAGGTCGCGCCCTATTACTATTATCCCGGCTGGTGGGAGGGCGGCGCCGCGCTGCATTTCTTCATCAACACCGCGAAATGGGAGGCGCTGCCCAAGATCTACAAGTCGATCCTCACCACCGCCGCCGGGCTCGCCAATGTCGACATGCAGGCGAAATACGATGCCCGCAATCCGGCGGCGCTGAAGCGGTTGGTCGGCGGCGGCGCGCAGTTGCGGCCCTTCTCGCAGGAGATTCTCGAAGCCTGCCTCAAGGCCTCCAAGGAGGTCTATGCCGAGGCGAGCGCCAAGAACCCCGATTTCAAGAAGGTCTACGAAGCGATGTCGGCCTTCCGCGGCGACGAGTATCTCTGGTTCCAGATCGCCGAATACACCTATGACAACTTCCTGATCCGCGCCCGCGCCGCCAATCAGCTCTGAAGCCGGAGGCGACTGCCGGTTCGCTGGCCAACTTGATGCCCCGGCCGCAAGGCCGGGGTTTTTCGTTCCGGTGCCGTGCCGGCGGGAGCGCGCAGCGGCTCTGCTTCCCGGATTGCGCCCGCCCTAGACGCTGCCGGCGCGTTCGATCACCAGGACACGCGCCGGGCCGACCGGGTGGGCGACATGGGCGTCGCCATCCCGGGCATGGAAGATGTCGCCGGGCGCGAGTCGTTCCACGCTTTCGACGCCGCCGGAGCGGGTGTGCATGTCGACCGCGCCGTCGAGGACGACGAAGACCTCAGGCCCGTCATTGACGTGCCACTTGTAAGGCTGGTCGGTCCAGTGCAGCCGGATGGTGGCGTCGTCGATGCGCTCGATGTCGAGCGCCTGCCAGGCGCGGCTGGCGGTGAACTCCCGCGGCTTGATCGTCCTCATTCCCGCTTCTCCGTTGTTGGAAGAGGCCCTGAATCTTCACGGGCGGCAGGGCCCATGCCATAGGCAAGACGCCGGTTGCACCTGCGATCGGCGGTTTCTTGGGGGAGGTCGCGTGCGAAACGACGGTGAGCTCGATGCCATCGACCGGAAGCTGCTGGCGCTGCTCGAGGTCGATGCGCGCGCCTCCTTCACGGCCTTGGCGCGCGAGGCCGGGCTTTCGCGCACCGCAATCCAGGAGCGCATGGCGAGGCTGGAGCGCGACGGCGTCATCCTCGGCTACACGGTGCGGCTTGCCGACCGGCAAAAGACGCCGACGACCCGCGCAATGCTCTCGCTGCGCATCCGCACAAGGCCCTGCGCGACCGTGCTCGATCGTTTCAGGAACTGGCCTGAGATCCTCGCCTGCTATTCGCTAGCCGGCCCGGTCGACGCAATGCTGGTCGTCGAGACCGAGGATGCTCCGGCGCTGTCCGCGCTGGTCGACAGGTTGAGCGCCGTGCCCGGTGTCGGCGAGATCGAGACGGCGCCGATCCTGGCAGGGGGCGCAAGAGGTGGTCGCGGGCTGCCCTAGCTAGGCCTTGTTCGACGCGCTACACTGCGCACCTTCGCAATAGGGGCTCTCATGAAGCTGCCAGTCGCCGTCCTCCTCGCGACCCTGGGCCTGCCTGCGCTCGCCGCGGCCCAGTCCATCGGCGAACCCATCCCCGGCCGTGGCCCAGCCAAGGCCAAGCCCGCCGCGGCGCCGCTGCCGTCGAAACAGGCGACCCGTCCCTGTCCCGAATATGGGCCGGGCTTCGTCCGGATCGAGGGGTCGACCTCCTGCGTCCGGATCGGCGGTGGCGTGCGTGCCGAGTTCGGCAAGAGCTCACGCAACGGCTTTGGTTCGTCCGCCGACGCGATGCTCTATGGCGAGGCGCGCAGTCCGACGCCGGTCGGCGAGATGCGCGCCGTGATCAGCGGCCGTGTCCGGCGCGACAACAATCTCAACGACGGCAGCTGGCAGCGCTGGTAAGCGGCGGCATCTGCCGCCCGGCCGACCCTGTCGTCAGCCAACTTTTCGCATAGCAAAAGCCCCGGATCGCTGCGATCCGGGGCTTCTTCGTTTCTGCCTGTCCAGCCTATTGCAGGTTGAGCGTCGGCGGCGCGTTGAGGTCGAGCCCCGGCAGCCCGCCACCTGGTCCGCTGCCGCCCAGACCCGGTATCTGGATTGAGTCGAACTGCTTGTTGATCTGCTGTTGGTCGAGCTGCACGGCGGATGACTTGTAGTGCAT